>NZ_JAVHYL010000013.1:0-126031 GCF_031118795.1 Chryseobacterium sp. CFS15
GAAAATAATAAACTAAAAAAAAATATCGAGATAAATGGTGCTATTGTTTTCATATCGTAAGCAATTATTTCGACTGATTCTCATTTCTATATTCTGTTATTTGCAGCGTATCATCAAAAATCACAATGCGGTAGTCATTTTTCTCATCTTTTTTATCTAAAACATAGATGTCATAATAAACCTGCGTTGGATCTTCGTATCTATGGTTTACTCTTCTTGCAATGGCTTGTCGGGTATCATAGATGTCTATTCCTTTGGTTTTTAACAGAAACTCTCTAATGTCTGCAAAGCTGTGCTTGAATTTTTCTTCATAGTTGGTTATTTTAATAATCTTTCCACTCTCATCATATTCATAGCTTTTGTTTATAGATTCTTGCCGAAATGTGGTAGACCATCTTCTGAGCTGTCCCTTATAATCATATTTTTTTCTGATTACAAAAGGGCTCCATTTTTTTGAAATTTCTTCTGCATATTCTTGTGTGTCTTCTTTTTCTTGTTCAGGAAAAACAGTCCATTGTCGAACGGTTCTGTCATCAGCTATCTCTTCTTCGTATTGAGCATCAAACCCTGATTTTTTAAAATTTTCTTTAAATAATTTTTGTTTGTATGCATTTGCCTCAAACTTCTTTATATCAAAACGAGAACTATCTAGTGCAGGTTTTTCTTCTACTATTATTTTTGCATTTTTACTTTCTGGTTTTTCTACCGTTTTCGCGATACAGGAAGATAATAAAAAGCTGTAAATAATTAACGAAATGAATGGTGCTATTGTTTTCATATTGTATTTTATACTTTCAAAAGTAATTAAAAAAAATATACATTTATTATATTTCAACATCTGAAAATTTATTGATGAAAATGCGCTCAATATAATAAACAAGCATGAGTTGTCATATTGAAAGGATCTTGATGAGATGCGGTAAATGCTTCTATTTCGGATCACTTTCTATTTCTGGAATATTCTTATTGGCAATTTTCCATTGCCATCTCCAGAGAGTCTCTCTTTCTCCTCCTTTTACTGTGCCGTCTGGATCTACTGCTCTGTAAGACATGTAATTATCTGTTGATTTTTCCTCGAAAGTACACAAGATTTTTGATGTAGGAATTGGGTTTTCGTCTATATGAGTATGATAGATCCCTAATCCGTGCAAAACTTCATGAGCCAGAGAAGTATCATTTGCTCTTTTGGCGCTATTCAGGCTGTTGAAGAGCATTGCCGTATTTTCGCCGATGTTTTTTACCTCTCCTTCTACAGCATGATTATCAAAAAAATAAGAGGAACGATAGGTCTGAAATGAATCTTCCCGAAAGGCAAATACCGTAAAAATATTATCAGTAAGATACTGCTCATCAACTGTTTCTTTGGAATTTTTATAGAAAGTCCTTTTTAAAAGATTTTGGTTTTTTGAGATATAAAGTTTTTTCACATAATCGTGGCAGTCGCTATAGGTATAGCTGTGGAATATCCCGCCATCTGTCCATTTAACAGTCGGAATGGTTTTATGAAAAATATACTTTCCGTATTGATCATTACCAAAATTATTTTTTATAATTTTAAAGTTATCATTATCCGATAAATCTAATAATGGAGCCTCTAAAATATTTGGAAGTATCAAGCATTGATACATTGCTTTTCTTAAGGCATCAATTTCTGTGGGCTCTATTTTACCTGTAACATCTTCATCTCTTATTTTAGTCCTTATATTTACCAACGCAAAATTCACATTTTTTCTTACTTTTTCGTTGTTTTGCAATACTGTAATTTTTCCTGCAAGAGATCTCTTGTACTTTCTATCCTGTGGATAGGCGTAGATTTTAATTTCCTTATTGCTGTCCAGATCTTTTTTGCAGATAATGGTAATTTCTTTTGTTTTAGAGTGATGTATTCCTCTATCTGCAGATTTATCGGCAAGTATTTGCGGTGTAATGTCGAAAAGAGTGGTGTCATATTCAAACTTTAGAATAGAGTTCCTTGCAATTTCCACTATAGCAGAAAGTGTAATACTAAACTGGGGTTGTACAAAATCTTTTGGAAGTTTCATCGCTTCTACTGTTTCTTTTGAAAACATAGAGAGATACGGAACCTGATAATTTTTTTCTTCCCTTTCTTTTTGGCTTTTCCTGGATGACAGATTAATTGAGATCTCTTCATACATATCTAAAAATCGGTTTATTGCTTCATCAGGCTTTAAGTTTGTTTTTCCGTCTTTGTACCCGCTTTCAATAAAAGATTTATACATTCCGCCATAAGATTGCCCATTATCATTTTTCCGATACCAATCGTACCCAAAACTTCCGTCGTATGTTTTATATACGGTTCTGAATTCTACGACCGCATGCAGAAAAGGCTTTTCTTCCGCTGCGTTTTCTAATAAACTTTTTCCGATTGTACTTGTTCCTGTGGGGTTATTAAGTGATAGTGCTTTCACAAAAGTAAAGCCGTTGTAAATATTATTCATTTGTGTTTATTTTATTTATTTGTTCTTAAATATTACTTTTGTTATAAAGAAATTATACTAACACGCCAAAACTCGACGTATAAAAACTTTAAAAAATAACATAGTTTTCTTCATCTCTTTTCAGCTTTGCAAGCACTCTCCAGGTCGTTTTTACCAAACCTTTCTTAGTTGGGAAATTTTTCTTTTCAAAGTGGGGAAGGTCTTTAAAGGTTTTCCAGTTTCCACCCCAATCCCAGCCGTATTTTGCGAAAATTTTTACACATTCGTACCAGTCGGCAACTCGATCATTATCCCAGTCTTTTACAGTATCCCAACTTGCTGTTTTTCTGTCAATAATCAAACAGATATCAACGGCTAATCCGTAATTGTGAATGCTTTGTCCGGCTTTGGCGTTCGTCACTTTTTTGCCATTTGTGATTCTTCCGATCGCATACAATTTTTCCTGTTCTTCAAAACTTCTTAACCCTTGAGTAATTCTGATTTTTGCTTTTCCGGTTAATGCTTCATCACATTCTTTAATGATTTGTTTTACTTCCTCTCTCACAGATGGATGTAGTTTTTCTATTCTCTGTAAAGTAATTTTATCCATGGTTTTTTTAATTTTAATTTCTTAGGAAAAACAAATATAAAACCGAGATACGACAAAACTTGACGTTTGTTTAAATATTTAAAATATTGATTTTTAGTTGATTGTGTAGATTATTGGAAATTTAATTAAATAATTAATCTGTCTTGAAAAATGATTGTTTGATCTTCAAGAATGAATATTTTTCATGTAAATGATGATAAAAAAAGAGCACAAATAAAAAAGGATTAACTATTATTAATCCCAATTGAAGCAGATGTGAAAATGAAAGAATATTCTTTATTTATTGGTAATTAGTAATGTGATTTTACAAAAGAAGTAATGTAACAAGAGAAGAGATCTTTCTGACTATTTAAGTCAAAATATTTCATTTATTGTTGCTGAATAGTTTTTAAAATTAAGAATTTACAGCTTACTGTTCAATACTTTAATGTCTTTTCTTAATTCCTGTATTATTTGGTGAAGATCGACTTCATTTGAGTAACCAAGATTATAATCTTTGGGCAAAATTCCGTTAATATACTTCCATATTTCTAAGATATTTTCGGAAGCAATATCATAAGGTTCATAAAAAGAATTGTCGGCAGAAACGGTAATTGTATTTCCTTTTTTCTCAACAAAGGTTTTAAACGTAATGCCTTCTAGTGTAACAAATATATATTTATTTCCTTTTTTTAGATCCTCAAGTTTTTCCACATATTCACCTATAACTTTAGTTTTATCAACAAAAGGCGGCATCGAATCTCCGTCAGCCACAAACGCTCTATATTTACCATGCCCTAAGAAAGGCAGCGACATCCGAGAAAGACCTTCAATATATTCTGGATCACTAAAGCCTTTTAAATAGCCCATTGAAGCTGTTTGAGTTACAATTTCGATATAATTATTTCCTTGTTGATCGACAACGATCGGCAAGATAATTCTGTTATTTGGAAGATTAATCATTTCTTCTAACGGGTACTTCCCAATGTCGACAGTGAGCAAAAGATCTATGCTGATGTTAAAATATTTTGACATTTTAATTAAAATATCCGGTCCAGGTTGAATCCTTCCGCTTTCGTATGCAGCATATGCCGAACGAGTAATAATTAATTTGGCGGCCAACTCTGCTTGACTAATTTTTTTCTTCCCTCTTAAAAGCCTGATGTTATCTGCAAAAAATGACATTGTTTCAATTTGTAACAACAAATATATAGATTTTGTTTCAAATTGTATCTAATTTTGTAACGTGAACCGATCAATTGTACATATGGATTTGGATGCGTTTTTCGTGTCGTGCGAAAGGCGTCAGAATAGAGAGCTCAAAGATATCCCGCTTATCATAGGCGGCGGCGACCGTGGAGTCGTTGCATCATGTTCTTATGAAGCAAGAAAGTTCGGCGTGCGTTCTGCAATGCCTATTCGGATGGCATTAAGGCTTTGCCCCGATGCGAAAGTCATTAAAGGAGATTACGAATTGTACTCTCAATTATCCCATACCGTTACAGAAATAATTCAGGAAAAGGTTCCGGTAATGGAAAAAGCAAGCATTGATGAGTTTTATCTGGATCTTTCCGGGATGGATAAGTTTTTTGGATGTTTTCAGTGGACGCAGGAAATAGTTTCGGCGGTTACCAAAGAAACAGGGCTTCCTATAAGTTTTGCATTATCAGGTAATAAAACAGTTTCAAAAATAGGAACGGGAGAATCAAAACCCGAAGGAAACCGCCACATTATAGAGTCGGAAGTAAGACCATTTCTGAATCCATTATCGGTAAAAAAAATTCCGATGGTGGGTGATAAAACCTTTCAGCTACTTTCAAGAATAGGCATCCGCACTATTCATACTTTATCCGAAATGCCGGTTTTGGTTCTTCAGCAGATGATTGGGGCAAATGGTAAAGAGCTCTGGAAAAAAGCAAATGGCATTGATGAAAACCCTGTAATTCCTTATTCCGAAAAGAAGTCAATTTCTACAGAAAAAACGTTTGCTGTTGATACAATTGATGTTCATGAGCTCAAAAGAATTCTGAGCGGGATGGCAGAAAAGTTAGCTTATCAACTCAGACAGGAACAATGGCTTACTTCAACGGTTGTCGTGAAGATTCGCTACGCCAATTTCGATACGGAAACAAAACAAATGAGAATTGCCTATAATTCGGCAGATCATACGTTATCAAGGGTTGCGCTGGAGCTTTTCAATAAATTATATACCCGTAGAATGAGAATCAGGCTCATTGGGTTGCGATTTACGGATCTCGTTCATGGGAATCATCAAATGAACTTGTTTGAAGATACAGAAGAGCAAATGAGTCTGTATCAAACGATGGATTATCTGAAAAATCGATTTGGAGCCGATGCGGTAGGAAGAGCTGTCGGTTTTGATTTTGGTAAATAAAATTAAACTTTTCAGCATGTTTTTAAATTGTCATTCTTTTCACAGCCTCCGTTATGGAACTTTAAAAATTAAAGAATTGGTAGCACAAGCTAAATGCTCGGGAGCTAAAAATTTGGTTTTAACAGATATCAATACCGTTACAGCTATTTATGACTTCAAAAAAGAATGCGAAAATGAAGGAATAAAGCCTCTTGCCGGTATGGAAATCAGAAAAGAAAATAGGCTTTTATACATTGCAATTGCCAAAGAATTTTCGGGAATTGGTGAGGTTAACAAAATGATTACTGCACACAACTGCGATGGGGAAGAGCTTTCTGAAACCGCCCCGGAATTTAAAAAGGTATTTATTATTTATCCGATCGATAATATTCCGTCGACACTTAAAGAAAACGAATTTGTAGGAATCCGGGAGGAAGATTTGAGCCTTTTGGTGCGTCCTGAATTTCATGAGCTGATTCCGAAAATGGTAATTCTTCATCCGATCACATTCAGTACAAAAAAAGAATATAACCTGCACAGAATTTTAAGGGCAATTGATAACAATACCATTCTGTCAAAACTCACCGAAGAAGATATTTGCCGAAAATCGGAATATTTTAAACCTGAAAAAGATATTATAAAATCATTTCAGCAATATCCCGAAATTATTAAAAATACAAAGAATATTCTTGATGAGTGTACTTTTGAATTTGATTATAAAGAACGTGGAAGCACCGAAAACAAAAACAAAAAATATTATAAAGAATCTCAGGAAGAAGATATAAAGCTTTTGACCAAATTGGCTTATGAAGGCTTAAAAAAAAGATATGGTGAAAACGAAACTGCCCGGATGAGAGTAGAAAAAGAGTTAAACGTTATTGAGGAACTCAAATTTTCTGCCTATTTTCTTATTACTTGGGACATCGTTCAGTACAGCAACAAAATGGGATTTATGCATGTAGGAAGGGGAAGCGGGGCCAATAGTATTGTAAGCTACTGTTTGGGGATCACAGATATTTGCCCGTTGGAACTTGATCTCTATTTTGAACGGTTTTTAAATCTTAACCGGACTTCTCCACCCGATTTTGATCTCGACTGGAGCTGGCAAAATCGCGATGCCATTCTTGAGTATGTTTTTGAACTTTACGGAAAAGATCATGTCGCTTTCTGTGGAACCAATGTTGAATTTAAGTACAAATCGATTTTCCGTGAAGTAGGAAAGGTGTTTGGTTTGCCTAAAGAAGAGCTAGACGACCTTTCCGGAAGTCCTATAAAAAATCACGACAGAAATTCTGTTGTAAAACTGGTTCATGAATACGGAAAATTGATGGAAAAATTTCCGAATCAGAGAAGTATGCACGCTTGTGGAATTCTGATTTCTGAAGAGCCTATTTATAACTATTCAGCACTCGAGATGCCGCCAAAAGGATTTCCTATCGTTCAGTTTGATATGAATGTAGCAGAAGATATAGGGCTTGAAAAATTTGATATCCTTTCCCAAAGAGGGCTCGGAACTATTAATGATACAGTAAAGCTCATCAAAAAAACCAGAGGAATTGACGTTGATATTCGTGATACCTCAATCTCGAAAGATGAAAAAATTTGCAATGAATATTTATCTGTCGGAAAAACAATCGGCTGTTTTTACATAGAATCTCCTGCCATGCGAGGCTTGTTGAGAAGACTTAAATGTGATAATTATAAAATTCTGGTGGCTGCTTCCTCCATTATCAGACCGGGAGTTGCCCAAAGCGGTATGATGCGGGAATATATTTTCAGGCACAATCACCCCAATCAGTTTGAATATTTTCATCCGGTATTTGAAGAAAATCTGAAAGAAACTTACGGAATCATGGTGTATCAGGAGGATGTCATTAAAATAGCACAGTATTTTGGCGGTCTTAGCCATGCCGATGGTGATATTCTGAGACGTGCCATGAGCGGAAAAGAGAGATCTATTCAAAAGCTGAATGAAGTAAAAGCCAATTTTTTTAAATCTTGTATGGAAGATCAAGGGCATTCTCATGAGCTTACTGCAGAAGCGTTCAGGCAAATAGAATCTTTTGCGGGATATTCTTTCTGTAAAGCGCACTCGGCTTCTTATGCAGTAGAAAGTTATCAAAGCTTATATTTAAAAGTGTATTATCCTTTAGAATTCATGGTTTCGGTAATCAATAATCAGGGTGGTTTTTACCGTACAGAGGTTTATATTCATGAAGCGAGAATGTCGGGAGCAATTGTGCAGAATCCCTGTGTGAATACAAGTGAATTTCAAACAATTTTAAAAGGAAAAGAAATTTATCTGGGATTCATGGTTTTGCAGTCACTCGAAACCAAAATTGCCCAGATTATTTCTGAAGAACGGGAAAATAATGGAGACTACAAATCTTTGGAAGACTTTATCAGACGTATTCCGATCGGCATTGAAACCATTCAGATTCTTATTTTCATTGGCGCTTTTAGATTTACAGGAAAACAGAAAAATGAATTGCTGGTAGAAGCGAGATTGATGTTGATTAATTTTAAACCTGAAAACCGGAACTTAATGCTTATTGAAGAGCCCGTGCAGGATTACAAGCTTCCTGAGCTCAAAAGAGAATACTTTGAAGACGCCTTTGATGAATTGGAGATTATTGGATTTCCCGTTTCCTGCAGTCCGTTTGATTTGTTAGAAACAAAATACAGAGGTTCTGTATTTGTAAAAGATTTGTTGAAATTTCACAAAAGACAGGTGAAAATGTTGGCCTATCTTATTTCAAGAAAACATGTTCCCACCAAGAAAGGAGCGATGTTTTTCGGAACGTGGATCGACGTCAACGGAGATTATTTCGATACCGCTCATTTTCCGGATAGCCTGAAAGAGTATGATTTTCAGGGTGGCGGATGTTATCTTCTGTTGGGGACTGTGGAGGTAGATTATCATTTTCCGACGCTTACAATTCATAAAATGGCAAAAATGCCGATGATTGCTGACCCACGTTACGCTTATGACGAGCAGAAAAGGTATGATGCACATCGTCTGGTTCGCGAAGATGTAAGCATGACTTCAAGAAAGCCGTATCCACAAGCACATGAGATTGGTTTGCCAAGACAGAAATTTAGTTAATTACTTCTTTTCTCGTACTTCCAGTTTCTGCCTTTTCCTTCTGAGATCCATTCTATGGCTTGTTCTATTCTTTTATTTCGGGTTGCTTCTGTTTTAGCTTCTGTGATCCAATTGATATATTCTTTTCGGAACGAAGGTGATGCTTTTTCAAAAATATCTAAAGCTTTTTTATTTTCTTTTAATGCTTTTTGAAAATAATCAGGAATTGCAATTTCAGTTTTAGAAGGAGCTGCTTTTTTCAATGTAACGCCCATGTCGGTTAATTCCATTGCCTCAAGAATAATTTTCTTAAGCTGAGGTTTCGTAGGAAGATCTTCGAGTTTGGTGATTTTTCCTAAACTGAACATATTAGTTTTCTCTACGTCCGTTTCGAGATTTTTTATCGTCTGCATTTCACCGTGCAGCCAAAATCCCATGCTGCAATATTGTTTAAATGAAACCATTGAACAAAGAATTTTTCCTTTGTACATAAACGTCGGAAATTTCCATTTGATCGTTTCTTCTGCAGCGGGGGAAAACTCGTGAACAATCTCTCGAATGTAATTTAAAATTGGCTTGGCAAAATCAGCTGATTTATCAATATATTCATCAACCAAAGGATTGTATTTTATCATAATTCAATTTAAAAATGAAATTTTAAAGATTTAGTTTAAGAAATCTGAGTTAGTATCAAGCTAAATAAAAATCTTTGACATTTCTTTAATTTTATCAACTTAATTGATCGGTTAAAAAAAAATATTTTCAACCTCAATCTTAGTCTCAACCTTTAAGCAAAATGCTTAACCGTTTCATTCACCAAAAATTTCACCTGATCTGGTCTTCCTCGGTCGGTTTTTGGTAAATTGTTGTAGCTTCCGGTTCTTACAATCACCATTTTATGTTCCGGAATCATAATGATATATTGACCTTGAAGACCCAGGAAATAATAATGTTTAATAGGATTGTCATGGTTAATCCAAAAGCCCATGCCGTAGATCTCATCAGACTTTTTGGTGGGTGTTCTCATCTGTTCGATAAAATCTAAATTCAGGATTTGCTGATCACCAACTTTTCCGTCGTCTAAAAATAATTGTCCAAGTTTTGCAAAATCCCGTGAATTGGAGTGAATACAGCAATATGTTTTTTCCATTCCGCTTTCATCAACGCTCCAATCTGCGTTTTGTTCCATTCCCAACGGAATCCAGAATTTTTCAGATAAATAACTTGATAAAGATTGATTGACTGCTTTTTTTACCGCAAATCCTAAAAGTTGGGTAGAGCCGCTTTGGTATTCAAATCTTTCACCCGGTTTTCCCTTAAATCTTCTTGAAAAAGTTGCTTTTATCAAGCTTCTTCCGTAATACGCTCGAGCGTTTGGAAGAAAAGGATTTTTGTAATTTTCATCCCAATTTAAACCAGATTCCATCTGAGCCAGATGTTTTAAAGTTAAATCTTTACCGAAAGGTTTTAATTTAAATTCATCATAAAATTCAGAAAATTTTTGGTCAGCATTATTAATTTTTCCTTCTTCCAAAGCTTTTCCAAAAAGCATAACCGTTACTGCTTTTGCCATAGAAAAAGAATTGGTTTTTGAAAGCTCATTGTAACCGTTCCAATATTGCTGATGAAGTAATTTTCCATCTTTTATCACCAGAAATGATGCTGTGTTTGATTGAGTTAAATCATCGACTATATTTTTAGGTAAATCTTTTTTGTTGTAATCAGGATGTTCATCCCAAAGAACAGGATTCGTTGTATGAATGATATTACTAGTGAAAAATTTGCCGTCATCGATATTGGCGCTCGATTTTCCACGCAGGTAGGTTTTAGAAATTCCGCTGAAGAGATAAGCATATCCGAAAATATAGAATAAAATCGCTACCGTAATTAGAAACAGGGAAATGTAAAAAAGAATAATCATAAGAATTTGGTCTTAAACAAATTTAGAATAAATTTAAAACCAAGCATCAAAAAAGCCCTGAAAAAATCAGGGCTCTTTAATTATATCTTAGAAAGTAAATTTCTGAAGTTTGTTTTCTCGTCGATAATTCGTCTCAACTCAGAAACAGGAACTCTTTCCTGCTGCATCGTGTCTCTGTCTCTTATCGTTACAGTGTGATCTGTTAGAGAATCGTGATCGATGGTGATACAGTAAGGTGTTCCGATCGCATCCTGTCTTCTGTAGCGTTTTCCGATCGCATCTTTTTCTTCGTAGAATAAATTGAAATCATATTTCAGATCATTAAAGATATTCTCAGCATATTCGGCTAAACCATCTTTCTTCATTAACGGAAGAATCGCTGCTTTTACTGGTGCTAAAGCGGGAGGTAATGATAAAACTGTTCTTTCTGAACCGTCTTCCAAAACTTCATCTTTTAAACAAGTTGAGAAAATAGAAAGGAATAATCTGTCAAGACCAACCGAAGTTTCTACTACATAAGGAACGTAGTTTTCATTTCTTTCAGGATCAAAAAACTGAAGCTTTCTTCCTGAATGCTTTTCATGCGCTTTCAAGTCGAAATCTGTTCTTGAATGAATTCCTTCCAATTCTTTAAATCCAAATGGGAAATTAAATTCAATATCAGCTGCAGCATTTGCATAATGCGCTAATTTCTCATGATCGTGGAATCTGTAATTGTCATTTCCTAAACCTAAAGCCAAATGCCAGTTTAGACGTTTTGTTTTCCATTGTTCGTAGAATTCAAGTTCAGTTCCCGGAGCAACGAAGAATTGCATTTCCATCTGTTCAAATTCACGCATTCTGAAGATGAATTGTCTTGCAACGATTTCATTTCTAAATGCTTTACCAATCTGAGCGATACCAAACGGAAGTCTATGACGTGAAGTTTTCTGTACATTCAGGAAATTAACGAAAATACCTTGCGCGGTTTCTGGTCTTAAATAAAGATCCATTGCAGAATCTGCAGAAGCTCCCAATTTAGTTCCGAACATCAGGTTGAATTGTCTTACTTCCGTCCAGTTTTTAGAACCAGTATCGGGATCGGCAATTTCCAACTCTTCAATTAAAGCTTTTACATCAGCAAGATCTTCATTTTCTAAAGATTTAGCTAATCTTGAAAGAATTTGCTCTCTCTTTGCTCTGTATTCTAAAATTTTAGGATTGGTTGCTTCAAACTGCGCTTTATCGAAAGACTCACCGAATCTTTTCGCAGCTTTTTCAATTTCCTTATTTTCTTTATCTTCAATTTTCAAACAATAATCTTCTACCAAAACATCTGCTCTGAAACGTTTTTTAGAATCTTTATTGTCGATCAAAGGATCATTAAATGCATCAACGTGGCCTGAAGCTTTCCAAGTAGTCGGGTGCATCAGAATCGCCGAATCAATACCCACAATATTTTCGTTAAGCTGTACCATCGCTTTCCACCAGTATTGTTTGATATTGTTTTTTAATTCTGCACCATTCTGTCCATAATCATAAACAGCGGATAAACCGTCATAGATCTCACTTGAAGGGAAAATAAAACCATATTCTTTAGCGTGAGAAATCACTTTCTTGAAAACATCTTCTTGCTTTGCCATAATTTTTTTACGTCTGAACTGCAAAAATATGAAAATGGAATCCAAAATCAGGGAATTCAATAAAAAAAGCAGTTAAAAAACTGCTTTTCAATATTTTTTAGAAATTATAACTTAATCCGACTCCGTTTCCGCGGATATCTAATCTATATGAAGTGGTTTTTGATGCTTCATTAGAATCTGCTTGATTTTGAGTTTTAATTGCTTTCTTAAGATTTTTTCCGCTGCTTACTGCAAATGGAATTCCGATTCCGACTGCTCCCAAGCCGAGTCCTATAAATCCCCAACCGCCAGCTTCTTTCTTCTTAATAGTGACACCATTGTAATACACTGTTTTATTCCGTGTAACTTCTTTTACCAATCCATAACCGATTAACCCGCCACCGATGGCTGCGAAAATCTGAGAAACCGTACTATTGGTGTTTGCTTTTTTCATGTAATTCAAAGCTTCAGTATTGGTAAAAACCTTCTTGTATTCTGAGAATTTAAATTTTTGGTCGCCTTTAATAAAAAATTCCCGGTTAGATTTCCCCAACGTCAGAGAATCAGAATTCTGAGCAAAAGAAATTAATGGAATAATGCTTAAAATTAACGAAAATAATAGTTTTTTCATATTTGTAAATTTTCACTAAAATAAGAAATAAAGTTTTTTGAGCAATATTTAATATGTTAAAATTTTTAGGAGCCGGGAACCTGCTTTCCGCTATATCTTTTTCGCCTCCGCTTTTAATCCCTCGCAAGAAAAAGGATGCCGCTCCAATCAGGGCTATGAACAAAAGTACTTTTATAAATATACAAACCTCATAAGTTTCAAAAACCTATGAGGTTTAGCAATAATCACAAAAGGCAGCCACAAAATTTTTTTATCTGCACTATGACAAAACCCGTTAAGTTTACATTTCCGCGTCATCAAAATACATTAAAACTCAGTCAGAATTCTCTACTTTTGTCCCATGTTAGAAATTCTTTATCACGACGAAAATCTTATTGCCATCAATAAACCAAGCGGCTTATTGGTTCACAAATCTTTCTACTCCGGAGAAGCAGATACGTATGCAATTCAGGAACTGAGAAAACAGATTGGGCAAAAAGTGTATCCTGTGCATCGTTTAGATCGAAAAACTTCGGGTGTTTTGTTGTTTACTTTAGATAAGGAAACCTTGAGAATGATGAGTGAACAGTTTGCGACACGACAGGTCGAAAAAAAGTACATCGCAATTCTACGAGGCTGGGCGAAAGATGAAGAAACGATTGACTACGATTTGATCAACGAAAACGAAGTCAAACAAAATGCAGTTACTTATTATCAACGTTTGCAGACTTCGGAAATAGATCTGCCTTTTTTAAAGCATCAAACTTCGAGATATTGTTTGGTAGAAGCCATTCCGGAAACAGGAAGATTTCATCAGCTGAGAAAACATTTTAAACATATTTTGCATCCGATTTTGGGATGTCGTAAACATGGCTGCAACAAGCAAAATAAATTGTGGCTTCAAACATTTGGGATCAACAAAATGACGCTTCACGCCCATCAATTGATTTTTAATCATCCTGTTTCTCATGAAAGAATTACGGTAAATGCTACGATAGATGATGAGTTCAAAAGAGTAGGGGATATTTTAAGTTTTGACTTGAGTTTGTATAGTTGATTTTTTAAACGCAAAGATTTATTTAGCATACTTCTCATTTTTAGAGGCAAAGGCAAATAAATTTGCTTCGCGAAGCGTGAACATGAGCTTCATCAAATCGACTTGTCGATTACTCTTTGCTCCTTAAAATTCTACATTAAGAATATAAATCTTTGCGTCAAAAAAACTCTCGCAGATTTAGATAATTAAGCAGATTTTAAATTCCTTGTGCTCATTCGTGAAATTATTGATTTAAAAATTAATTGCAACAATCGTCCTCATTTAAATAAAATATCACACATCAAGAATTCATTCAATTTAAAATGATTATTTTTGTAAAACTTTTTTTTCAATGTACAAATCGCTCATTCGTCCGATTCTTTTTAAATTCGATCCTGAAGAAGTGCACCATTTTACTTTTTCAATGCTGAAAAATTTTGGTTTTCTTACCAAACTATTTTTACCAAAACCAATTGTAGACAAACGTCTTGAAAGAGAAGTTTTCGGACTGAAATTCAAAAATCCGGTAGGTTTAGCAGCAGGTTTCGATAAAAATGCAGTTTTGTTTAATGAGTTGGGAGATCTAGGTTTCGGATTTGTAGAAATCGGAACGGTAACGCCAAAAGCACAAGCTGGAAATCCCAAGAAAAGATTGTTTCGTTTAATTGAAGATGGCGGAATTATCAATAGAATGGGTTTCAATAATGACGGACTGGAGGCTGCCATCCAAAAACTGAAAGGCAACAAAGGAAAAATCATCATCGGCGGAAACATCGGAAAAAATACCAATACAACGCCTGAAAATTATACCCAAGATTATCTAGACTGTTTCGAAGGTCTGCATCCTTACGTAGACTATTTTGTACTGAATGTAAGTTGTCCGAACGTTGGAAGTCATGCGAAGCTGGAAGATGTAGAATATCTGAGAGAATTGATTACAGCCGTGAAGGAAATCAATCAAACTAAAGTAAATCCAAAACCTATTCTTCTAAAAATTGCTCCGGATTTGAACAATCAGCAATTGGACGAGATTATCGAATTGATTGCAGAAACAAAAATCGACGGAATTGTGGTTTCAAATACATCAGTCAACAGAGAAGGTTTAAAAACTTCACCTGAAGTTTTAGCCGAAATCGGAAACGGTGGTTTAAGCGGAAAACCGATTCGTGAACGAAGCACAAAAATGATCAAATATCTTTCAGATAAAAGTAACAGAGATTTCCCCATTATCGGAGTTGGCGGAATTCACTCGGCAAAAGATGCTATTGAAAAACTGGATGCCGGAGCAAGTTTGGTTCAGCTGTACACCGGATTTATTTATGAAGGTCCACAGTTGATTAACGATATTAATCAGGAACTTTTAACAAGAGCGGGGAGAATTGCGAGATAAGTTATTGATTCATTTTTATTCTTTTCTGAATGGAAAATTCTGACAAATACAATCATATTTATTCAATTTCCTTAAAAACAGGAATCGAGATTGAAATCATTAAAAAACTTCAATCTGAAACTCATTCTGATCCTAAAAGACTAAAACGAGAATTCATTCCTACTATTTTAAGCCATGAAAGTTTTGATTTTAATATGATTCCGCAGGGAAAGATTGTTGAACTTCCTGGAATAAGTTTTACGCTCCCTTCAAGGGAAAACGGATATGGAATTATTTCTAAGCTGAGGAATGAATTAGAGGACAAGAATTACAGAATATTTCTTGACATTTATTGTAGTGATGATATTAACGAGATTATTGATTTGTCGGTTTTGTCGTGTAGCAATGAGTTTGAACCACTAATTTATATGCAGACAAATGGAATAAATTATGGAGTTACAAATCAAAAACTTATCAATGAATTAAGAATATTAGATGAAGAGTTAAGACTGAAGATTTTAGGTGCTGGAAATGATTGGTGCGAATTTGAAATTACTCAGGAACCTGACAACATGAGCAGTGTCATCAAACAATTCTTTGAATTATGTCCCGATATTGCAGATAAATATAATTATTCTGTGAATAATTTTGAGAATTATTTGAGAGAAAACAAAAGATTGTATTTGTGGTTTGATTAATTATATAAAAAAATGCGATATCGTATAAATAATCAATCCTACTAATCCACCAACTAAAGTTCCGTTGACACGAATAAACTGAAGATCTTTTCCAACTTCAAGTTCCATTTTTTCGCTCAACTCTTTTCCTTGCCAGTTTCCGACAGTTGAACTGATGAGGTTTCCGGCTTGATGGGTGTTTTTCAGAATATATTTGTAAGCAGTTACTCTCACCCAATGATCGATTTTATTCTGAAGTTTTTCGTCGGTTTTTAAATTTTGAGAAAACTCATTCAGGTTTTTGGTGATGTATTTTTTTAATGAAGATTCTTCTTCCTGCAATTCAGTGCTCAAAGTTTTTTTGATGGAAAGCCAAATGTCATTAGAATATTCTTCAAGCTTATCATTTTTAAGAAAATCATTCTTGATGGTTTTAAATTCGTCATTCCATTTTGGGTCTTCTTTTAAATCATTAGAAAATTCGTAGATTTTTTTTGTTATTAAACCTCTGATCTCATGATTGGTATCTTCTTCCACTTCTCTGAAAAAATCTGAGAGTCCGCTCGCAATTTTCTCGGCAATTTTATTATCAACAAACGAAGGAATAAAAGAGTAACTCCCTTTTTTTACCCTTTCCTGAATCATGCTGTCATTTTCAATAAGATATTCTTTGATCTGTTTTGATAGATTAGTAACTATTTTCTGATGATCATTTTTGTCTAAAAGGTAGATAATCCCATTTCCCAAAATTTTATTAAGCTGAATATCATCAGTCATCTCGCTAACTTTTTTGCTGATAAAACTGCTTACTTCAGAATCATCCAGCTTGTTTAGAATATCCAGAATGATGTCTGAAAGGTTTTTAATTAATGCTTCCTGATTTCTTTCTTTTGTGAGCCATTCACCAACAAAATTTGAAATTTTAATTTTCTGAATATAAGGACGAATTGTTTTTGGAGAAAGAAAATTAGAAACCACAAAACTTCCCAGATTGTCACCCAACTTTTCCTTGCTGTTTTCAATCAGATTGGTATGCGGAATCGGCAAGCCCAACGGATGACGGAAAAGCGCCGTCACAGCGAACCAGTCTGCTAAAGCACCCACCATTGCTGCTTCGGAAAATGCACGAACATAACCAATCCAGTGAGAATCGTGGGTCTTTTGTAAAATTGTGGTAATAATGAAAATAATCGCCATCAAAACAAAAAGTCCTGTAGCAAAGGCTTTATATTTTCTGAGCTGTTTTCGTTTGGCTTCATCGTTCATATTCTCAAAAATTATGGGTAAAACTGGTGTAGTTTGTATAACATCAAAAAACAATCCACACTTGTTGCAAAATATTATGTAAAATCATATAGGGTAAAATAGTCAATATATAATTTACAGAATAAGTCTTACGCCGCCCAAATCTTCAACTCTGTGGCTGAATCGTTCGCCTGGTGAAGAAATAAACATAAAGTTTTTCGGTATGCACCATCGGTTGCTGAGCTCATCTACTTTCTCTGGTGTAAACTGTCCTTGTTCGATAATATATTCCATGTCTACTTCCGGATAAGCTCTGTCTAGCGCATCAAAATCTGAAAGAAACTGATCCGTAGGTTTTTGATATTCTTCCAATACAGATACTATTTTTATCCGGTTGGTAACTTCGTTCTCATTAAGATACATCATTACTTTATTTAATGTAGAAATATCATCGCCTTTAGAGAAAAATACAAACTGCTGCTCGGTAAGTCTTTTAATGGAACTGTTTAGGGATCTTTCGCTTTTAATAATATGTTTTCTGTAGTGTCTATTGGTAGATTTAAAAGTCTTTACGATAAAAAACATAATATCTTTCCTTGCCAGCATTGCCGAAACGACCAATACAGAAGGAAGAAAATAGGTAAGAAAAGTAAGTAGATATTCGGGTTTGGTTTTTATATTTCCGTAGATGGCGACCACGACAGCAATTAAGGCGATTAACACCGAAATTGGCGATGCATATTCTGGTCTCGGAAGTCTGGCACGGCGAATTTTCAGCAAAATGTTTCCAATCGCAAAAAACGCCATTACGGTAAGAAATGATAAGGCATAGACACCTGCTAAAGGACCAATTTCGCCTTTTGTAACGAAAAGAACCGATATGCAAAGTAAAAAGAATAATATTAAAATTCTGTACGTACTTCCTTTTTTGTTTTCTTTTAAAAAATAGTTGGGTAAAATTCTGTCAAGTGTCATTCTTTTGATTAATCCGTTTACGCCGACAAAAGAGGTGAGAACAGCTCCGCTTAAAACCAGAACGGCATTTACGGATATAATAGTGGCGAGTGTTTTTCCGCCGGTAAGCTCGGCCATGTGCGAAAGAAATGAGTTTTTATATTCATTGACTTCAGAAAGCGGCATTATTCCTATTGCTAAAATAGCCATCAAAGGATTGAGCACCGAAACGGCAATCCACATATTTTTTAAAGTTTTCGGGAAAACGCCGGCTTTTTGCTCTTCCACAAAGTTGGCAGAGCTTTCAAAACCTGAAATTCCTAGCATTGCAGCACTGAATCCTAAAATTAAAGCTTTAAAAATTCCTCCACCTTCTAAAGGGGAATGCCAGTTTTCAATAAAAAAACTTATACCGTGCTGAAATATAAAAATGCTGCAGAATATTACCAAGATCAACATGCAGGCTATGTGTAGTATAAAGATAATTAAGGCTACAATTGCACTTTCTGAAATTCCCTGAATGGTAAGAAATAAGAAAAGAAGCAAAAGTCCGAATGTCGCAATTACCACATTAAAGCTTGGGAAAATATGATGCAGATAATGCATTCCTTCGGATGCTGATATCACAGCGGTCGCCATATAAGATAATATGGTGAGTGTAGCGGCAATAGCGGCGTTGTTTTTTGATGATGAATTGAGTAATACATTGTAAGCTCCTCCATT
Source organism: Chryseobacterium sp. CFS15 (assembly GCF_031118795.1). Lineage (NCBI taxonomy): Bacteria > Pseudomonadati > Bacteroidota > Flavobacteriia > Flavobacteriales > Weeksellaceae > Chryseobacterium > Chryseobacterium sp. CFS15. The sequence continues at coordinate 18,623 of NZ_JAVHYL010000013.1, forward strand.
TAAGGGAAGTGCGCCTACAACTTCACTGTATATTTTCCGGAACAGAAAAAGAGTTCCTGCCACCATTAGCAGTGAGATCCAGGCGTATTGTCCGGCAACGCCGATTGTAAGAGCAGATACATATAAAACAGATGAAGTAATATCATTTCCGCAAATTGCGGTAGCGTACCATTCGCCAAGTTTTTTTTGAGACATTAGATGTGTTTTTAATTATTGATTTAATCAGGGTACTAAAATATAGTATATTGTATAAAAAGCCTTATAAAATCAAGTTGTTTTTCACATCAGAATATAGGTTTTAATAGATTTTTTCTAAAATAGGAATGAATTCACGTAAAAAATTCCTAAATTGAATTAAAGTCTTTTGATTTTAATAGTTTTTAATTTTGATTCTTATCTATCAACTAAAAAATTATTATCACTTTAAAATCAGGTATTATCATAACTTTTGTGACGTATTATTAATTTAAAATAAAAACTTATGCAAAACGAAACAGAAAACAATCCATATTACTCAAGAACAGATAAAGAGAAACTCAATGTTTCTAATGATGAATGGCGTAAAATTCTTTCGCCGGATCTGTATGCAATTGCAAGAGAAGCAGCAACAGAAAGACCTTTCACCGGAAAATATAACGAGTTTGATGAATTGGGAGAATACTATTGTGCGGTATGTGGAAATCATTTATTCAGATCTAATTCTAAATTTTCTAGCAGTTGTGGCTGGCCAAGTTTTTTTGAGGCCGATAAAAGTGGAGTAAGCTATAACCGCGATTCTTCCCATGGGATGGAACGAATTGAAGTAGTTTGTAAAAGATGCGATTCTCATTTGGGGCACGTTTTTAATGACGGACCGCCACCAACAGGTACAAGATATTGCATGAATTCTGTAAGTTTGGAGTTTGTTCCAGATTCTGAAAAATGATTATTGTGAGTTAAAGTTTCTTAAATTGCGTTAAACTTTTTTCATTTTAACTCATTGATAATTATGATTTTATAAATTTGTACCCGGAATTTTAATTTAACATAATATTGAATGAAAGGATTTTATAGCGTATTGGGCATTGTGTACATGGTAACCACTTCTTTTTATCTTTCTCCAAAAAACGAGAATGTAAAGAATGAAAATACCAGCACAAAAAAAATAGAAACTGCTGTTGAAATTAAATCTGAAAAAAGCAAAAATGAAATGAGTTCTTCCGAAGAACTTTACAATTCTATCTTATTCGACACTGATCATAAACTAAACTTTGATGTTTTCTCTAAGGCAATATTGGGTTTTAATAATCTTAAAAAAGCCGGAAAGCTTGATGAAAATGCACATTTATTGACTATCTGCGATTTTTCGATGTCATCAAACACCAAAAGACTTTGGGTAATCGATATGGACGAGAAAAAAGTTCTTTTCAATTCTCTGGTAGCTCACGGTAAAAATACAGGCGAAGAATTTGCAATGAATTTTTCTAATACCGAAAGTTCTTACCAAAGCAGTCTTGGTTTTTATGTTACAGATGCTACTTATGAAGGCGGAAATGGATATTCACTGAAGCTTCTGGGCATGGATAAAGGGTATAATGATGCCGCTTTGCAAAGAGCCGTCGTGATGCATGGAGCAGATTATGTAAGTGAAGAGTTTGCTGCAACGCACAAAAGAATAGGAAGAAGCTGGGGTTGTCCTGCAATTCCGAGAGATTTAACAAAACCGATTATCAATACAATAAAGGGAAAAAATTGTCTTTTTATTTATTATCCCGATCAGAACTATCTTTCTTCATCTGAATGGTTGAAAGAAGCTTAAAACAAAAAACCGCCTCACAACTGAGGCGGTTTTTTTTGTTTCAATTTAATAATTTTAAATAATTAGCTAAACCGAATTTAAACATTTATGACAAAGTAAGATCTTAAACTCAACTAAATCTTAATGGTTTAGATTAAGTCTATGAAAATTTCTTAAACACCAAAGTAGCATTATGTCCTCCAAAACCGAAGGCATTGCTTAATGCAAATTGAATATTCTTTTCTTTTGCTTCACCAAAAATAATATTTACATCTTTTGGAATATTTTCATCGATCTTATGAAGATTGATCGTTGGCGGGATGATTCCTTTTTCGATCGCTTTAATTGAAAGAATAGCTTCTGCAGCACCTGCAGCTCCCAACAAGTGACCTGTCATCGATTTGGTCGCACTTACGTCAAGATTTTTACTTCCTTTAAATAATTTGCTTATTCCTTTTAATTCTACCAAATCTCCAAGTGGAGTAGAGGTTGCATGAGGATTTAGGTAATCAATATCTTCAACGTTTGCTCCGGCTTCTTTTAATGCCAATTCCATTGCTTTTATGGCTCCAACTCCATCCGGATGCGGTGCCGTCATATGATATGCATCGGCAGTCATCGCGGCTCCTACCAACTCTGCATAGATTTTTGCGCCTCTTGCTTTTGCATGTTCGTATTCTTCCAAAACCAAAGCTCCGGCTCCTTCACCCATTACAAAACCGTCCCGGCTTTCATCGTAAGGGCGGCTTGCTGTAGCAAAATCATCATTTCTTGTAGACATTGCTTTCATTACAGAAAACCCACCAACTGAAGCGGGCGTAATTGCTGCTTCCGAGCCACCGCTGATAATTACTTTGGCTTTTCCTAAACGGATATAGTTGAACGCATCCATCAAGGCGGTATTTCCTGTTGCGCAAGCTGAAATCGTTGTATAATTAATTCCCTGAAGACCAAACTTCATAGAAATCATTCCTGAAGCCATATTGGCGATAAATTTAGGGACGAAAAATGGGTTGAATCTAGGATTTTGATCTGTTGCTGCAAAATTCATGACTTCACTTTCAAAGGTCCACATTCCGCCTTGTCCGGTTCCCCAGATTACTCCGGTGTCAAACGGATCCATTTTTTCAAGTTCAAGCCCTGAATCGTTTATCGCTTCTGCGGATGAATACATTGCGTATTGTGAAAACAGGTCGCTTCTTTTTATTTCGTTGTGGTTTAAATATACCTTTGGGTCAAAGTTTTTTACTTCACATGCAAAATGTACTTTAAATTTTTTGGTATCGAAATGAGTGATTTTATTTGCTCCACTCACCCCATTGATGCTGTTTTGCCAGAATTCTTCAACATTGTTTCCTAAAGGCGTTACTGCGCCCAATCCTGTAATGACAACTCTTTTCATAGGTGGCTGTATATATTTTTAAGTCATTAAAATCAAAATTTTTACTGTTTTTACTTATCAAAGATATTCAGTAACGGTGATTTTATATTTAGTTATTAATTTTGAATAAATTGGAGGTTCCTCTTGCGATGAGTCTTGTTTTGTCTGCATTCCAAATCTCACATTGTGCATTCACAAACTGCTTTCCTCTTTTGATGATCTTCGTTTCCGCGACAATTTTATCATTTTCTTTTGCCGTTGAAAAATAATCAATGCTGTTATTTACGGTTACAATAAAGTTTTTTTCGTTTAACGAGAACATCGTTGCCCCAATAATGTCATCTATAATTGCTGCCGTTACGCCGCCATGCATATTTCCCATCGGGTTTAGCCATTCTTCTCTTACGGTATACTGAAATTCAATTTGACCTTCTTCAGCCGATACGACCACCGGATTCAACCATCTCATAAAAGGAGAGGGTGATGCGGTAAATTCTTTTCCGACAAATGATTTTAATGCCTGCAGTTTATCCATACCATTTATATTATAAAGGATTTTTTTTAATTTCTTTGTTGATGAGTAATAGAATTCTATCTAAAGCAAGATTTAAGTGTTTCTCATCTTTTGTTGTTTTAGAAAGCAAAATTCCGCCTTCAATAAGGATGATGAAAAGAGAAGCATATTGCTCGGGATCTATTTCCTGAATGAATTCATTATTAACCTGTCCGGTCTTGATGATTTTCGAAATGGTTTTTGTCCAGTCTTCAAAAGATAATTTTACCTGATTGTTTAATGCAGGAAAAGTATCGTCAGATTCTGTTGCAGCATTCATCAATGGGCAACCGCCATGTAGAAACACCAATTGCCAGTTTTTTCTGTAGAAAGACACGAAAGCATACAGTTTATCAGACATTGTAGGAAACTCTTCGCTGAATGATCTCATCAAACTTTTTTTCAGAATTCCCGAATTGTATTTGTAAACCTCAAGAGATACTTCGTCTTTGTTTTCAAAATTTCCGTAGATACTGCCTTTCGTGAGGCCGGTTGCTTCTGTAATATCAGACAAAGACGTAGCGGTATAACCTTTGGTATTAAACAAAGTGGCCGTTTTCTCAATAATGAATTGTTTTGTCTTTTCTGCTTTTGACATCTTCAATAATCAACATACAAATATACATAAATATACCGATTGGTATATTTTTTATTTTTAAATTAAATATATTGTTGATTATTCTTGATTTTAAGCTAAAATAATTTGAATTAAATTTAAAAATAAAAAAACGGGCTTTAACCCGTTTCTATTGATGCTGTAATTAAGTTTTATCGTATGCTTAGTTTGCTAAAGTAGCATTCAAGCTAATCTCAAAACTGAAAGCCTGGCTTACAGGACAACCTTCTTCAGCAATCTTCGCATATTTTTGAAAATCTTCTTCAGAGATTCCAGGGATTTTAGCGGTTAATGTCAATTCAGATTTAGTGATTTTTCCAGCTGCAGGATCTAGCGTGATTACTGATTTTGTGGTAAGCTCTTCAGGAGTGAAGCCTGCTTGAGTCAATTCTGCGCTTAGTTTCATGGTGAAACATCCTGCGTGAGCTGCAGCCAATAACTCTTCAGGATTGGTTCCGACCCCATCTTCGAAACGGCTTCCGAAAGAATATTGAGTTTGGTTTAAAGTTGTGCTTTGTGTTGTTAAGTGCCCTTTCCCTTCTTTTACGGTGCCGTTCCAAACGGCTGTTGCATTACGTTTCATATTGAATATTTGATTTTTAAATTTAAAATTAAAGATACAAAAAAGCATGATTTGATAATCATTAAATTATCGAAACCATGCCTTTTTTATTTGTGAATTTGAAAATGAGTTAATTTGAAAATTATTCAAATCTCTCAATCTCAATCTTAAAATGTTACGTCAAAACCAACATAAAAATTAGCTTTCATAATTGGAGCGTAAACCATTCCGCCATCAAAATAGTTTCCGAAAGGATTTCTAAAATCCATAATCGCATTTTTTTGATGATAAGAAGTTAGGTTTTCTCCACCCAAATAAGCTCTTAATTTTTTATTGAAATTTCTAGAAACCTGTGCATTCAAAACTGCATAAGATTCAGAATACATAGGTAATTGAAATTCTGCAGGGTTAGTTGAAGTATTGGGAAGTCTTTGTTTTCCAACCCAATTCAATGTTGTATCAAAACTCCAGAATCCTTCGTTTTTATTTTTGTTGGTAGCATAAGCAAGGTTCACAAAACCTCTGTGTTTTGCCATGAAAGGAACTTCACGTCTTCCATCCAAATAATCTGCCTGAACATCATAATATTTGTAAGCCAATCTTACATCAAAATTTTTGAAAGGAGTAAAATCCCACTGCGTTTGGAATGAGTTGGCAAAAGATTTTCCATCAAGATTATAAAACGTTAATTGCTGAGGTGAGCGGTCAAGATCTACCAAAACCTGATCCTGGAAGTCTGTTCTGAAAAAGTCTGCAACAATAGTTGATTTTTTACCAAAAATTTTAAATTCCTGCTGTAAGCTCACGCCATAATTCCAAGCAATTTCTGGTCTTAAACCATAAATGTCTCCACCGTTTTGTAAAATCTGAATGTTTCTGTTGGATGCAAAATACTGTTGACTTTCTGCAAAAACATTAGCTGTTCTGAAACCTCTTCCTGCAGAAATTCTAAAAATAGTTTGCGGAGTAAAGTCATATTTAAAATTCAATCTCGGTGTGAACTGTGTTCCTGCCAAGTTGTGAAAGTCTGCTCTTGCTCCTGCAACCAAAGTATATTTTAAGCCTGTTAAAGTATATTCAGCAAAAATTCCCGGAACAATTTCGTTTCTTTTAAAGTTATCAACTAAATAATTTTCTTCATAACCATCGTATAAGAAACTCGCTCCAGCTTTATATTTATGATTGGTATTTCCTAAAATACTTTCAAAAATCAAATTAGAATAATAAGTGTGTTGCTGTCCTGAATAATTTCTCAAACCGAAAAAGCTGTCTTGTTGATGATACACATATTGATTCATCCAGCCTAAGCTTTGATAAGGTTTTCCTTTAAAAACATAACCCGTTTTGTTCCAAACCTGAAATCTTGAAATGTCAATTCCAACACCGTAAAGTGACTGCTCACTTTGAGGAAGTTTTTTATCAAATCCTATTTGTCCTGCAGTTCTTTCATCTTTTATAAAATTAATTCCGAAATGTGATCCAAAACCTGAACGCTCCAAATCATTATAATTCAATAGATAAGCCGCATTGATCTGTGTTCCTTTTGGACGGTCAAGAAAATTGTCGTCATTCATATCGGTGTCTCCGAAAGTTCCGTTTCCGTGAAGGAGAAAAGTTTGCGACCATTTATCATTAATCGCCGCTACGTGCGTAACGTTTGCTTCAGCTCTTCCGTTGAAATCAGCAAAAAGGTTTAATGAGGTTTCAGGTGTTTTAGAATTCTTAATAAGCTCTGTGTTGATTTGTCCTGTAATACTTTCATAACCGTTTGTTACAGTACTTCCTCCTTTTGTCAGCTGAATACTTTCGATCCATCTTCCGGGAATAAAATTTAATCCATAAGCGGAAGCCAAACCTCTGATTTCCGGTAATAATTCTTTCGTTAAGCTTGTGTATTTTTGATCTAAACCTAACATTTTAAGCTGTTTAGTTCCTGTAACAGCATTGCTGAAAGAAACATCAACAGTTGCGTTGGTTTCAAAGCTTTCAGATAAATTACAACATGCTGCTTTTAAAAGTTCTTTAGAATCGATATTAAAAACCAAACCAGCTTCTTTTTTACTGATAGAAGTTGCTGCTTTTGATGCTGTAATCGTTACCCCTTCAATGCTTTTTTCACCAGTTGAATGAGAATTGTGGTTAGAAGCTTCTGTATTGGCTTGTCTTTCTGCAAATTCCTTTTCTGTTTCGTTAGAATGAACTTTTTCGTTTTTTTCTCCAAACTCGATATCACGGTCGTAAAGACAACATCCCGGAAGCTGCTTGTACACATCATCCGTTGTTTTATACTTTTCATTATCATGACCTACTTCTGCAATTTTTTTAAGAATTTGATCGGCAGATGTTTTAGATGAGTCAAAGTTTAACGTTACTGTTTGCTTTTCAGCGCTCCATTCTGCAGAGTTTGCTCCGGCAGATTTTGCTGCTTTTTCTATTCGGGCTTTACAAGATTCGCAATTTCCTTTCACAAAAAATTCATTTTCACCTTTAGAGTGATTGTGATTTTCTATGTTTGAGTTTTCTGTTTTTAAATCTCTGTCGTAATGGCAACATCCCGGAAGTTTTTCATAAGTTTCATCAGAAGCTTTGAATTTTTCGTTGTCGTGACCGGCTTCTGCAACTTTTTTTAGAATGTCTTCAGGTGAAACTTTTTCTGACATTTCTAGTGTAAGAGTTTGTAGGTCTATAGAATATCGAGCAGATTGTGCGCCTGCTTTTTTTGCTGTTGTTTCTATTCTTTCTTTACACATCTCACAGTTTCCTTTTACCTTAAACTGGCTTTTAGAAAGATTTTGAGCTGAAATGAAGGTTGTAAATAATAAGAATGCGCCAAGAATTACCTTGGTAAAATATAATTTCATTTTGTTTAAAATTTAGATTAATTGAATTAATGTAATGTTTTAACAATGCTATAGCGTAACAATCATGGTAGATTGGTAAACTGATACATCGTTAAATTAATTTTAATTAACCTAGTTTAGGCGGTTGCCAGATTTCTTTTAAACCGTTTGAAATATAAGGATCAGCATACTGAACCTGAATTTTTGAGATTGTTTTGAACGTAGGAATTCCCCAAGTATTGTTTTTCGCAAAATTATTTTCTACGAATGTATTGCAGGTCATGCAAGACGAACAACAATCATCATTACATGATTTATGGTTGTTTTTACTGTCTTTAGAATTATGGTTGTCATGGCTTTTTTCACAACACGACATTTTAGATTCAGATTTGCAACAATTTTCCTTTGAAGCCTTAGCATAAAAATTATCTTTAGGAATTAAAAAAATTCCCAAATAAAAGATAATTAATAATAGCTGAATCGGTTTCACAGTGCAAATCTAAGAAAAATAATTAAAGTGGAGCACCAACTTGTTTTGCACAGTCATGCCAAGGTTGACCATGAGCAGGATTATTCTTTGGCTTTGGGCCTGTATTGGCAACTGCAGCTTGTGGGGCTTGAACTTGCTGTGGAGCCTGCATAGGAGTACTATTCGTTTGAACAGCAGGTGATGCCGGTTTACTGTTTAAAGGTTGTCCAACCGGAATTTCGCATCTGTGACCAGGTTCTCCGTGTGGAGGATTCATTCCCGGAGCAGTTTTCACGGGTTGACCATTTTGATTTGGTGTTATTTTCGTTGGATTTGCAGCATTTGGATCAATTTGAACCGTATTGTTACCATTCACCTGAATATTTTGAGAAGCAGTATTTTGCGCTGCTGGAGCGCCATTCAAAGGCTGTCCAACTGGGATATCACATCTGTGACCTGGCTGCCCATGTGGAGGATTCATTCCTGATGCGGTAACCATTGTCGCACCCGTTGACGTTTTTATTCCTGCCTGATCGATTAGAGAAGGTTTCGGAGCTGTGTTCATAGCAGTATTAGGTTGCTGATTTCCGCTGCTGTCTTGTAAATATGTTGGTTTTTCGTCTTTTTTACATGAAACTGCAACAAGCGAAGTTGCTAAAAGTCCAAAAAGTAGATTTTTCATAAATAGATTTTATTTCTTGGCAATAATGATTTGTTTTGCCTTTACTTTTATTAAAAGTTTAGAATTTAGCATCAAAAATTGCCTTGAAAAACAAAATTAGCAAAACATTTTGAATTGTTTTGCTAATTTTAATTTTATGTCGCTATTTTAACGTTCGTTTAGTTCTTAACCAAAAGTCTGAAACCTTCACCGTGTACGTTGATGATTTCTAAACCTTCATCGTCTTTCAGAAGTTTTCTAAGTTTAGCAATATAAACATCCATACTTCTTGCTGTAAAATAGTTTTCTTTTTTCCAGATTTTTCTTAATGCTAAATCTCTAGGCATAAAGTCGTTTCTGTGAAGACAAAGCAATTTTAAAAGTTCATTTTCTTTAGGTGAAAGCTTGTATTCGTTATCACCCACTCTCAATTGTCTCAGCATAGAATCAAAGAAAATATTGCTGATTTTAAACTGTTCCTGTTCTTCGTTTTCCAAAGTAGAACTTCTCTGAAGAATAGCTTTAATTTTATATAAAAGCAATTCGGTATCAAATGGTTTTGTGATATAATCATCTGCTCCCAACTGATATCCTTTCAAAATATCTTCTCTCATATTTCTGGCAGTCAAAAATATGATTGGTGTATTTTTATCGATTTTTTTTACATCTTCAGCTAATGAAAAACCGTCTTTTTTCGGCATCATTACGTCAAAAATACAGATGTCAAATTCGCTCTCTGTAAACTCTTTCAATCCCTGTTCTCCATCTACGGCAAGGGTAACTTCAAAATTGTTTATCGTAAGATAATCTTTCAGTACCGCCCCGAAACTCTGATCGTCTTCTACTAATAATATCCTGTTGCTCATATGTTTTATATTTTCTTATTTGTTTAAAATTATTTTTATGCCATCGGAAGTTTGATGATAAATTTACTTCCCAGCTCTTTTTCTGATTCTACAATGATTACTCCTTTATGAAGTTCAACTATTTTTTTAACGTAAGAAAGTCCTAACCCTTGTCCTTTTACATTATGAATGTTTCCGGTTTCTTCTCTGAAGAATTTTTCGAAAATTTTAGTCTTGTTTTGGGTTTCCATGCCCATTCCTTTATCTGAAATTTCTAAAACGTACCAAATACCTTCATTATGGGTTTTAATACTGATTTCAGGTGGTTCCGGTGAATATTTATTGGCATTATCCAAAAGATTGACCAGCATATTTGAGATATGAAACTCATCAATTCTAAAAGTATAATGAGTAGCATTAAACTCCTGAATAAGCTTTCCGTTTCTCTGCTGAATAATCAGATTAAATGATTCTGTGGTTTTCTTAATCAATTCTCTTACGTTGGTTTCTCTTAAGAATAATTTCACTTCATTTCGTTCCAGTTTAGACATATTCAGAACGTTTTCTACCTGCTTTTTCATCCTGAGATTTTCCTGCTTAATAAGGTTTGAATAATATTTTACCTTATCAGGATTCGTTGCAATTTTGTCATTGGCCAAAGAATCTGTCGCTACGGAAATTGTTGCAAGCGGCGTTTTAAATTCGTGCGACATATTGTTGATGAAATCAGTCTTCACTTCTGCCAGTTTTTTCTGTCTCATCATATAATTAATAGAAATAATGTAAATTCCTAAAATAGTCAATAATGAAAGAAAAGTTCCCAAAAGCATTGGCCAGTTATTCATCGCCAAAGAGTATTCTTTTTTAGGGAAAACCAAAGCTAATGTATATAAAGTACGGTCTTTTGTGTCTGTAAATAAAGGATATGAATAAGAATTATCGTCTTTTTTCTCTTTAAAGATTTTATTGACAATATTAGTTAGCTTATTATTTTTGTCTGAAACTCCGTATCCGAAATCAGCGGTAATTCCTTTCATTCTAAGCTCTTTGGTAATGACAGAATCTAGAATTTTAGGATCAACTCTTTTGCTGATTGGGATATTTCCGTTTACCTTTAAGAATTCTTTAAAATTATAATCACCACTTGCAATATCCTGGTTGATTTCTGAAGTCAACAGTTCACGCTGTGATGTATCTCTTTTAACTGTATATGCTGCATCATCGGTGTACATTTTTGTAAGAAGAAGTGAATCTCCTCTTTTTGGAAGTGGAAGTTGCTGAGTCTCGATAATATTTCTGTAATAAATAATCGATTTCTTAGTTCCCGAATCCTGAGTTTGCTGAATCGTTGTAAGAGACGGCTTTTTGCTGTTTGCTTTTACATTATCTCGTAAATTTGCATAATTCTCATTAAAAAGCTTATCTACTTCAATTTCTGCTATGTTTTTTGAAGTATTTTCTAAAGCGGAATAAACTTTGTTAGAAAATTCTTGTTCCAATGCCACATAGTAATTTTTGAGCCAATAAAACTGCAGCGTGACAAATACGATCAGAGAAATTGTCATAAAAACCGAGATTATCGGGATGAATTTGTTATTCATTACATTGGATAATTAAAATTGTGAATGTTAAAATTAATCATTTTAAGATTTAGTAAACAAAAAATGCGCCAAAATATTGTTTATTTTTTCTTAAAAAACAGTATTTTAACATTTTATTATAAACTTAAGCCAGATTTCTTAAAGAAACTTGTGATAATTTTTTAACCAAACCAAAATAACTATGAGCTCAACAATTGTTTTTAATCAGGATTTTCGCGCAAAAAGTATTTATGTGATGAAAATCTATCATGCAAAATCCGCAGAAGTGTGGGATTATTTTACGAAACCCGAACTCCTCGACCAGTGGTGGGCACCAAAACCGTGGGTGTGTGAAACTGATACTTTAAATTTTGAAGAAGGTGGCGTATGGCTGTACTCTATGAACGGACCAGAAGGCGAGAAGATATTTTCGCTTGTAAAATATGGAGAAATCAATGAGCATAGAAGTTTCGATGGGGTTGATGCTTTCTGTGATGCGGATGGAAATGTAGATATGAAATTTCCACAGACTCAATGGCTGATTGGTTTTACGGGAACTGAAGAAGGTACAAAAGTTTCGGTCAATATACATTTTCAATCAGAAGATGATATGAAAAAACAATTGGAAATGGGTTTTGAAGAAGGTTTTAAAATGGGTCTGAATCAGTTGGAAGATATCTTTAATAATCTAAAAGTTGAATAAATGATTGTATTCTTTATCAGATAAATTAACCCAAAAATAAAAAATGGAAAGTAAATTACTCTCCATTTTTTTTATCTATTATTGATTAATTTAAATCAATTCTTCATCCTGAAAATACTGAATGATCGCTTTTTTCATCAGGATTTGTTGCTCGTTCGGTTTGAGCTCCGGAAGTTTTTCCGTTTCCTCGAAATGAGGATAACCGTCGTCGTCGTAATGTGAAAATTTAAAATATCCGAATGGTTCCAATAAACGGCAAACTGCGATGTGAAGTATATTCAGCTTGTCGTCTTTGGTATATTTCTGCTGCCCGCTCCCCAATTCCTGAATGCCTATTAAGAATAAATAAGTTTCAATAGGAGCGTTTTTTTCAGTATCAAAATTTTCAATGAAAAATTGTTCTATTTTTTGCCAAATTTCACTTTCTGTCATAATATATAAATGATAAATAATAGTTGATCAATGATAAAGATTATTCCTTTAGCATTTTACGATAGGAAGAAGTAGTTTTTAGAACTTCCTCTGTTTTGATTTTTAAATCTAATAAGATTTCTCTTTGAACATAGTCTAATTCTTCAAGCATTTCAAGCCAAAATAAAGTTTCGTCGGTTTCTTCAATCACGATAGATAATTTTGAATAGCGTTCAGCTTTTGATCTTGCTCTGCACATTGCTCTATAATTTGCAGCCATTGATGTAGATGATCTATATACTTGCTTTCTTATTACAGAAAAGGCTTCATTATAAGGAAGTTGTGAAAATTCCTTAATAATACTTATCGCAATTTGTTTTGTTTTTGTTGCGAAAACCTTATTGTAATCTAGATTATCCATCATTTATAAATTATCGCTTACCATCTATCTTTAAAAGGAATGCGTATTCCAATGCGTCTTCCTTTAATGATTCAAATCTTCCGCTTGCGCCGCCGTGTCCTGAGCTCATGTCAGTCTTGAAAATCAGAATATTATTATCCGTTTTTAATTCTCTCAGTTTTGCGGTCCATTTTGCGGGCTCCCAATATTGTACCTGAGAATCGTGAAAACCAGTTGTAATTAATGTATGTGGATAATCTTTTGCCTCTACATTATCGTATGGTGAATATTCTTTCATGTAATGATAATACTCTTCGTCATTAGGATTTCCCCATTCATCATATTCTCCCGTTGTTAAAGGAATGGTTTCGTCCAGCATTGTTGAAACTACGTCTACAAAAGGAACTTGTGCTACAATTCCGTTGAATAGAGTAGGTTCGTAATTCATCACGGCTCCCACCAATAATCCGCCTGCGCTTCCGCCCATTGCGTACAAATGCTTTGAAGAGGTATAGTTTTCCTGAATTAAATATTTTCCGGCATCAATAAAATCAAAGAACGTATTTTTCTTAAACAACATTTTTCCGTCTTCATACCATTCTCTTCCCAGATATTCGCCGCCTCGGATGTGAGCAATTGCATAAATAAATCCGCGGTCTAAAATTGATAATCTTACATTAGAAAAACTTGCATCGACGGTGTGGCCATAACTTCCGTACCCATATAAAAGAAGCGGAGTGTCTGCAGATTTTTTCGTGTCTTTGTGATAAACTAAAGAAATAGGTATTTTTTCTTCTCCATCTCTAGAATCTGCCCAGATTCTTTCAGAAATATAATTTTCAGGTAAAAATTTCCCGCCCAAAACTTCCTGTTGCTTCAGTAGTTTGGTGGTTTTTTCTTTCATATTATATTCATATGTCGAGTTTGGCTGCGTCAAAGAAGTATATCCAAAGCGTAATATTTCGGTGTCAAATTCTAAATTGATGCTGATGTACGTCGTGTATGTGGGATCTGAAAATATCAAATAATAAGATTCCTGTGTTTTTTCTTCAATGATTTTGATCTGTAAAAGGCCCTTTTCTCTTTCCTCGAGAACAAGATAATCTTTAAAAATTTCAAAACCTTCCAATAAAACCTCGTCACGATGCGGAATGACATCTACCCAGAATTCCATGCCACAATTTTCTATTTTTGTTTTTACAATTTTAAAATTGGTAGCATCGTCAATATTGGTAATGATATAAAATTCATCTCCGTAATGTTCTACAGAATATTCCAGATCATCGATTCTTGGCTGAATAACTTTCCATTCTGCAAAAACATTGTCTGCAGGGATAAAATGATGCTCATCTGAAATGGTGCTCGAACTCGCCATGAAAATATATTCCATAGACTTTGTCTTAAAAACATTTACATCAAAAGTCTCATCTTCTTCATGGAAGATTAAAACATCTTCAGAAGTGTCGGTTCCCAATTTATGTCTGTACACTTTATATGCACGTAAGCTTTCATCTTTTATAATGTAGAAAACGTGTTGGTTATCATTTGCCCAAACCGCCTTTCCCGTGGTGTTTTCAATGGTGTCAGAAATAATCTCGCCGGTTTTTAAATCTTTAAAATTTAAAGTATAGATTCTTCTTCCTACATTGTCTGATGAGAATGAGGCTAACTCGTTATTGGGGCTTACTGCAACATTGGCTACTTCAAAAAACTCTTCTCCTTCTGCAAGAATATTGACGTCGAGAATGATCTCTTCTTCATTGTCTAGAGTTTTATATTTTCTGCAGAAAATCGGGTATTCTTTCCCTGCTTCATAACGTACCATATACCAATATTCATTAAAGAAATAAGGCAAAGATTCGTCATCTTTTTTATATCTGGCTTTCATTTCCTGATAAAGCTCCTCTTGAAACTCTTCAGAATCTTCCATTACAAAATTAGCGTAGGCGTTTTCTTCTTCAAGATATTGTATAACCTCAGGATTTTCTTTTTCATTCATCCAGAAATAATTGTCAATTCTTCTGTCGCCGTGTATTTCGAGTACCTTTTCTATTTTTTTTGCCGTGGGAGCTTTCATTAATATTAATTCTTGTTCAAATTTAATTAAAAAAAAACCATCTTTTCCTTATATCGAAAAGACGGCTGTTTTGTATCAAATACTTTAAAACTATTTGTGCAGGCTTTTGATATATTTTTCAAGCGCCATAGTCATAGATGGTGTTTCTTTTGTGGGAGCCATAAGATCTATTTTTAAACCTGCATCTTCTGCCGCAGCTGAAGTAGTAGGTCCGAAAACGCCTATTTTTGTATCTTCCTGTTTAAAATCCGGGAAATTTTGTTGCAGAGATTTTATCCCTTGCGGGCTAAAGAAAATCAACATATCGTAATCTTGAATGTTGATATCCGTCAAATCACTGCATACCGTTCTGTACATGATTGCTCTTGTCCATTGGATGTTAGCCGCATCCAAAGTTTTTGGAATATCCGGGCTTAAAACATCTGAAGAAGGCAGCAGGTACTTCTCGGAAGGAAATTTTTTGAAAAGTGGCAAAAGATCCGCAAAGTTTTTTTCACCAAAACTGATCTTTCTTTTTCTGTACACAATGTGCTTCTGAAGGTAATTGGCAATCGCCTCAGACTGACAAATGTATCTCATTGTGTCTGGCACGGTAAACCTTAATTCTTCAGCAAGTCTGAAATAGTGGTCTATCGCATTTTTACTGGTAAAAATAATACCGGTATGCTGCGTAAGATCAATTTTTTGTGTTCTAAGTTCTTTGTTGTCTACTCCTTCGACGTGGATAAAAGGGCGGAAGTCAATCTTTATTTTTTCCTTCTTCGCAATTTCCAGATATGGAGAAGACTCACTAGGTGCTGGTTGAGAAACCAATATTGACTTTATTCTCATCATGTACTTTTATTAAATAAATAATAACTTCCAAAGCATCAACAGTGGTGCAATTTGGAGGGTGCAAATATACAAAAATTTATAATACCATTTTTGGGGTAAGATGTTGTTTCTGTGAAACAAATAGAAAAACACCTTGAAAATGAATACAAAAGAAAAAAAACTGATATAATAAATAAATGCGCTATTTCTGTCTATCGGGAAATAATAGTGGGTTACACATAAAATAATCAGTAAAACTGATAATATAAAGTGAAATTTGGTGGAGGTAAAATAAAAAATAGTCCATTTTTTGCCGTCACCTATCGCTTGATAAAATAAAAAACCCAATGCAGTTCTTATTAAATAAAAAAGCGAAATAATTACAATAGTATATCCTATTTTATTAAGCTGATATCCAAAAGGCTGAAAATCGGCAACATATTTCGGGATAATCGGGACATATTGAGAAATCAGAACGCTCAAACTTAAGGCTGTAACAATTGAAGTAATGATCCAGCTTGGAAGGTTGTTGCTAGAATCATAGTATTTCTGCAAAAGGAAATCTTTAAGATTGGCCTCACGCTCTACTATATTCATCATAAAGATGTATAAAAAAAGACAACCGATAAGGATAAAAACCACCCAATCATTATTTTCGGGTATTCTTACTTCGTTTTTAAAATTTAGTAATATAGGCAACGCAATATTTTTTGCAAAATTATCGATTATTTTGTTTAAAATAAAAAGCTTAAATAAACTATCTTTGCAAATTGAAATGAAAAAACTCGTCATAATTCCGACCTATAACGAAAAGGAGAATATAGAAAATATAATTTCCGCTGTTTTTGCATTGGAAGAAGGGTTTCACATCCTGGTGGTAGACGATTCTTCGCCAGATAAAACGGCCGACCTTGTAAAAGAACTTCAAAAAAAGTTTCCTCACACTCTTCATCTTTCTATAAGACATATAAAAGATGGCTTAGGGAAGGCATATATTCATGGTTTTAAATGGGCGCTTCAAAACAATTATGATTACATTTTTGAGATGGATGCCGATTTTTCTCATGACCCAAAAGATTTGCCAAAACTTTTTGAAGCCTGCAAAAATGCAGATATGGCAGTGGGTTCCCGTTATTCTAAAGGCGTAAATGTTGTCAACTGGCCAATGGGAAGAGTTTTACTTTCTTATTTCGCATCAAAATATGTGAGATTTATTTTAGGTCTTCCAATTCATGATACTACAGCAGGTTTTGTCTGTTTTTCAAGAAAAGTTTTAGACGAAATTGGTTTAGATAATGTAAGGTTGAAAGGGTATGGTTTTCAGATTGAAATGAAATTCAGAGCTTTCAAAAAAGGGTTTAAAATTGTTGAAGTTCCTATTATTTTTACCAATAGAATTTTGGGTGAAAGTAAAATGAATGGCGGAATCATCCATGAAGCCGTATTTGGTGTTTTAAATTTAAAGTGGAAATCAATAATCAACAGGTTATGAAAAAACTGATCTTCATTTTCGTTTTAATGTGTCTGTTTTCATGCAGTGAATATATAGATAAACCAAAAAATCTTATTGATAAAGATAAGATGTCAGAAATTATAGCTGATTTGGCGATTAACGATCAGGTTACCTATTTGTATCCGGGAAGTAATCTGGAAAGCGGGACAAGATTTATTTTAAAAAATCATCAAGTAAAAACCGAAGATTTTGTAGCAAGCTACCGATATTATATTGTTAAGCAGAAAATGACGGGGATTGTAGAAGATGCCCAGAAGATTATTTTAGAAAAAGATCCAAAGTCTGAAAAGATAATAAAAGGCGATACTAGATTAAAAGATATAGAATTGCCAAAATTAGAAAGACGATAATGAAGTAATGCTTTCCTGTAAAGCAGCTAAAATGTATAAGAATGAATTTTTTTAATATAGAAAAAACCTCAGAAAGCAAAGCAAGAGCCGGAGTTTTATCAACCGATCACGGAACGATTCAAACACCGATTTTCATGCCTGTAGGAACTGTTGCAAGTGTAAAAACCGTTCACCAGAGAGAAATAAAAGATGATATTAAAGCTCAGATTATTTTGGGAAATACCTATCATTTATATCTTCGTCCGGGAATGGAAGTGATGCAGGAAGCTGGAGGTTTACATAAATTTATGAATTGGGACCTTCCGATTCTTACCGATTCAGGAGGTTTTCAGGTGTTTTCACTTTCAGGAAGCCGAAAAATGTCTGAGGAAGGGGTGAAATTCAAATCTCACATTGACGGCAGTTATCATTTATTCACTCCGGAAAAATCTATGGAAATCCAGAGACAGATCGGAGCAGATATTTTCATGGCATTTGATGAATGTGTTGCTTATCCAAGTGATTATAATCAGGTGAAGTTATCAATGGAAATGACCCATCGCTGGCTAAAAAGATGCATTGACTGGAACGCAGAAAATCCTGAATTATACGGTCATAAACAAAGGTTTTTCCCGATTGTTCAAGGCTCCACCTATTCAGATTTAAGAAAAATGTCAGCAGAAGTAATCTCAGAAGCGGGTGCAGAAGGAAATGCAATTGGCGGTCTTTCTGTAGGAGAACCTGAAGAAGAGCTATATAGGATTACTGATGAGGTAACCGATATTTTACCAAAAGATAAACCGAGATATTTGATGGGAGTAGGAACTCCGTGGAATATTTTAGAATCAATTGGTTTGGGAATCGATATGATGGATTGCGTAATGCCAACAAGAAATGCAAGAAATGCAATGCTTTTCACTTGGCAAGGGGTGATGAATATGAAAAATGAAAAGTGGAAGAAAGATTTTTCTCCATTAGACGAGTTTGGGACAAGTTTTGTAGATCACGAATACTCTAAAGCGTATGTGCGTCATTTATTTGTGTCTAAAGAATATTTGGCAAAACAAATCGCGTCAATCCATAATCTTGCGTTTTACTTAGATTTGGTGAAAGTTGCAAGAGAACATATATTAGCGGGAGATTTCTATCAATGGAAAGATTCTGTAGTTCCTGTATTGAGACAAAGGCTTTAGAAATAAAAATGAGAAGTCCCGAAAAGACGGCTTAATAAAGATAGGACAAAATCCTATTAAAAATAAATAGAAATGCTTAAAATAGTAGACGGATATATCGTAAAAAAGTACCTTGGAACTTTTAGTTTCATGTTGATATTATTGTCTATTGTAGTTTTGGTTATTGATGTTCAGCAGAAAATTCCTAGAATAGAAAAAGCTACTGAAATTGATCCTAAGCTAGATTTAACGTACTTTCTTATTCACTTTTATCCTTATTGGATTATCAATCTGGTGATAACATTCTTGGCGATTCTCGTTTTTATATCGGTGATTTATTTTACCTCAAGAATGGCAAATAATACCGAGATTGTTGCTATTATAAGCAGTGGTGCGAGTTTTCACAGATTTGCAAGACCATATTTGCTGACTTCTTTATTTATTGCTTTGATTTCTCTGACGGTGAATCATTTCGTTTTGCCTTGGGCAAATGTAAAGAAAAACCAGCTGGAAGCCTATACTTACAACGCAGCTGCTAAAGAGAAAATTCTCGGGACTGCTCCCGTTTCTGCGCAATTAAGCAAGACAGAATATATTTTCGTTAATTCCTGGAACAAAAGAGAAAAAAGAGGCTACGGATTTTTATACCAGAAGTTTGATAAAAACCGGAAGCTCATCTACGAGCTGAAAGCAACCGATGTTGTCTGGCAACAAGATAAAAAAAGCTTTGTGCTAAATAGTTATTTGGAAAAAACAATCAATAATGATGATTCCGAAAAATTAGGGCAGGGTTTTGAGTTGAAAAAAAATTACGGACAAGATCCTGAAGAATTATTTCCAAACGAACTTTTAGGACAAAATAAACCGACTCCTGATCTTATAAAATTCATCCAGCGTGAAAAAGATAAAGGAAACAGTAACCTGAATTCTCACCTGAATGAGTTTCATCAGCGTACTTCGATGCCGGTTTCTATTATTATTCTTACGTTTTTGGCGCTATCTCTTTCGTCACAAAAGAAAAGGGGAGGTTTGGGGATTAATCTTGCGATAGGAATTTCTTTGGCATTCGTATTTGTATTCTCTTTTGAAGCTTTAAAAGTGGTTTCAGAGAACAAAAGTATGTCACCTGCATTGGCAATGTGGTTCCCGAATATTATATTCTTCCCGATTACTTTGTTCTTATATTTAAAACGAGCAAATCAATAAAGAAGTTTGATTTCTTTGTGGTAAAAAGATCGTAATCCAGATTCCAGTTCAATCCATATTTCACCATTTTTGTCTGCATTTTTGATGATGCCATTTTGTCTTACATTCTCAATCTCAAAAACGGAAACTTCGTCTTTTTTGAACAGATTTAAGTTAAATTGGTTTAATACTTCATCGTCGTTCGGAATATTATTTAATTTTTCGATCAAAAATAAATGTAGTTTTTCTGCGAACGGCTTAAGGTTGAATGTTTGCTCAGTTTGCGTCAAAAGCGATCCTGCATTAGAAATTTCATCAAATTTTTCCTGCAAAATATTGATTCCTACTCCGATAATAAAGTAAGTTTCCTGATTGATTTTTTTCTTTTCGATCAGTATTCCTGCAACCTTTTTATTTTTAATGATAATATCATTCGGCCATTTTATTTTAACTATCTTTTCAGTCAGATTGGCAAGATAGCTTTGTACAGCGATTGCGGTATAATAATTGAACAAAAAATCAGAGTGATGAATGCATGAGGTTTTTACTGCCAATGTATAAGCAAGATTTTGTTCGGCTGCTGATGTCCAGGAGTTTCCGTATTGTCCCCGCCCTTTTATTTGATTGAATGTATAAAGACCAATAAAATTTGATTGCGGATAAAGTAAAACGTCAGATATTTCGTCATTAGTAGAAGAACATGCATTGCGGTAAAATAGCTCACTCATTTAAGAAAACTTTAAGACTTTAAAACCCTAAAAGTAAGGCTAAAGTAAAAGAAAAACAATAAATTTGCAGATTATAGTATATTTTAATGAATAAAACAGCAGAAAAGCAAGCGCTAATAGATAAAATTGTAGAGGCAATTCAAGATGTAAAAGGTGAAGACATTATGATCTTTGACCTTACCAAAATCGAAAACTCAGTTGCAGAAACGTTTATAATATGTAGCGGAAACTCAAATACACAAGTTTCTGCATTAGCAGGAAGTGTAGAAAAAAAAGTAAGAAACGATCTTCAAGACAGACCTTGGCATGTAGAGGGTACAGAAAACTCAATGTGGGTTTTGGTAGATTACGTTTCAGTGGTGGTGCATATTTTCCAGAAAGAGACGCGTGAATATTACGATATCGAAGAGCTTTGGGGAGATGCAAAAATCACAAGGATAGAAAGTGAAATATAAATTTTAAAAGTAATAAATGAATAATAAAGGATTTAACTGGTTTTTCCCTGTCATGATTATAGCACTTGTGTTATTTTTTGTTGCAAATTCTATGGGCGGCGACAGTGCAAAATCTATTGATGAAGATTCGTTCTTCAAAGAGATGCAGGCTGGGAAGATTCAAAAAGTGTTGATAGACAAGCAAAAACAAAATGCTGAAGTTTATTTAACAAAAGCTGCTAAAACGGAGACCGTAAAAACTCAGGATAAAAGTTCGAACCCATTCTCATCACTGGGAATGACTCCAAAAGCAGATTATACACTTAAATATGGTGATTTACAGTTGTTTTTATCAAAGTTTGAAACTTTGAAAGCTGAAAATCCCGCTTTAAAAACAACTAAAGATTACGCAGAAGGAGAAAGTCCATTAATGAGTATTCTTATTCAGGCATTAATCTGGATTACCATTTTAGGACTTTTCTATTTCATACTTTTCAGAAAGATGGGCGGCGGTGGCGGTCCTGGCGGACAAATTTTCTCTATCGGAAAATCTAAAGCCAAGCTTTTTGACGAAAAAGAAAGAATTCAGGTGACATTTAAAGATGTTGCAGGATTGGAAGGTGCTAAAGAAGAAGTGCAGGAAGTTGTAGATTTCTTAAAGAACTCAGAAAAATATACCAAATTGGGAGGTAAAATTCCTAAAGGTGTACTTTTGGTAGGCCCTCCGGGAACAGGTAAAACCTTGTTGGCGAAAGCTGTTGCTGGTGAAGCTAAAGTTCCTTTCTTCTCATTGTCTGGTTCAGATTTTGTTGAAATGTTTGTCGGGGTAGGTGCTTCAAGAGTAAGAGATTTGTTTGCTCAGGCTAAAGCTAAATCTCCTGCAATTATCTTCATCGATGAGATTGATGCTATTGGTAGAGCAAGAGGTAAAAATAATTTCTCAGGCGGAAACGACGAAAGAGAAAATACATTAAACCAGCTTTTGACTGAAATGGATGGTTTCGGAACAGATGTTAACGTTATCGTGATGGCTGCTACCAACAGAGCCGATATTTTAGATAAAGCTTTAATGAGAGCGGGTCGTTTTGACCGTTCGATCTATGTAGATCTTCCGGAATTACATGAAAGAAGAGATATTTTTGATGTTCATTTATTGAAAATCAAGTTGGATGAGAATGTTGACAGAGATTTCTTAGCAAAGCAAACTCCTGGATTCAGTGGGGCAGATATTGCTAATGTTTGTAACGAAGCAGCATTAATTGCAGCTAGAAATAGTCATACTTCGGTTACAAAACAAGATTTTCTTGATGCTGTAGACAGAATCATCGGTGGTCTCGAAAAGAAAAATATGGCCATCAAACCTTCAGAGAAGAAGAGAGTTGCTTATCACGAGGCTGGGCACGCTACCATATCTTGGTTGGTAGAACATGCTGCACCGCTTTTAAAAGTGACGATTGTGCCAAGAGGACGTTCCTTAGGAGCAGCCTGGTATCTTCCGGAAGAAAGGCAATTAACGACTACAGAACAAATGTTGGACGAGTTATGTGCAACGTTGGGAGGTAGAGCTGCAGAGCAGGTGATATTTAACAATATTTCGACAGGTGCGCTTTCCGATTTGGAAAGTGTAACGAAAAGAGCTCAGGCTATGGTAACTATCTACGGACTAAGCCCGAATATTGGTAATATTTCTTACTATGACAGTTCAGGACAGTCTGAGTACAGTTTTGGGAAACCTTACTCTGAAGAAACGGCTAAGAAAATTGATGTTGAAATTAAATCAATCATCGAAAACCAATATCAGAGAGCAGTTCAGATTCTTACGGATAATAAAGATAAACTGGATGCTTTGGCGAATAAGCTTTTAGAAAAAGAAGTGATATTCCGTGAAGATCTTGAGGATATATTCGGTAAAAGAGCATGGGATCCTGAATTGACAGAGAGACCTGTAACGAATACAATTCCTGCAGTTGAAGAAATCGGAGAGCCAATTGTGATTAAAGAAAAAGAAGATGGTAGTGAAATTCAGGCTCCTGAAAGCTCCACTCAAATTTAAAATATCCTGATAGGATTTAATATAAACTCCCGGCGAATAATCTATTTGTCGGGTTTTTTGTTATTTAAACTATATTCTTAGACGAATTATAATTATATTTTCTATTTTTGTATTAAGTTGACTAAAAATATACTAAGTTGAGTTTATTTAAAAGAATTGTAAGCAAACTAACCAACCAGCCCGAAGAAGATGAGAAGCAGAGCCTGGAAAAGCTTGGAGATTCGCTGAAAAATGCAGATCTCGATTACAAGTTTGCGCAATTATTTACGCATTCTGGTGGCTTTTTCAACTATTGCGCAGATGAGGCGGAAGCATTGCAGACCTTAAATCAGATTTTGAAAATTGAGGGAATCAACTCTGTTTTTTGCTGTGATAAAGATCTTCAGGGTTTTTTGAATGTAATTAAAATCAATAACACTCCCGAACTGGAATCGCGTAACGATGCCGCTTTTATTTCATGCGAATATCTTATTGCGTACGATGGCAGAATCATGCTTTCTCACAATAATATTCTGCATTATCATTCTTCAAGACTGCCTAGTAAAATTATTATTATGGCAAATGTCTCTCAGATCGTCAATAATCTTAATGACGCAATGGGCAAGATAAAACGCACCGGAAACATCAAAAATCTTACTTCAATCAGCGGAAATCATTCTAAGTTGGATGCTGCTGCAAACAATAATACGAAGCTATTCTTACTCTTGTTGGAAGATTAGCATAGCTTTCTAAATTTTAAATTTTGGACAAAAATCTTATTCAAAGAACAATTTCTGGGCTGGTTTATGTAGCCGTAATATTTCTTTGTGCCACACCTTTTGGTGCGCAGCTTCTAGACTCGGTTTCTCCAGGTCTCGTTCAACAACAGTATTTGTACTATGGCTTGATAAGTCTTCTTTTGTTGGTAGGAACTTGGGAATGTATAAAGATTATGAAATTCGGAGACGGTTACGAAAAGTGGATTGTTTTTCCTCTCGTCCTTTTTATTTTCTATGTTTTCTCTAAAAGATACTTCCAGCACGGTTTTTATTTTGATTTTAGATTGTCGGAGATTTTAGCCATTTCATTAACCGTAATTGCGGTAATTACCTTATTTAAATTTTCAAGTGAACTTTATATAGACAGCGGAAAGCTTATTTTTACAGTAATCTACGTTGCTCTTCCGTTTTCTTTTGCCTTAGGCTTGCCCAAATATTCTTCAATGGAAAATACCTTTTCATTAGAAGTAATTTTCTTATTTATTTTGATTTGGAGCAGTGATACCTTTGCATATCTGGTAGGGAAATTCTTCGGAAAACATAAAATGGCACCAAAGATTTCACCTAAAAAAACCTGGGAAGGTTATATTGGAGGAGTTGTTTTAACGTTGGTTCTGTCTTATTTTGTAGAACAATATCAGCCACAGCTTCGTGGGAACTGGATGGTTGTCGGCTTTCTGATTGCCGCCTTTGCGCCTTTGGGAGATCTGGTAGAAAGCCAGCTAAAAAGAAATTTCGGGGTAAAAGACAGCGGAAACATCATTCCTGGGCATGGTGGCGTATTAGATAGGCTAGACAGTTTTTTAATCTGCGTTCCTGTCGTATATTTGTACTTTATTTTAGAAAAATTTATTTAAACTTATATTACTGTTATACTTCACACACTGCGTTGCTTATAACAAACAACAATTAGTATCATTATGAAATTACATAAAGAGTCGAAAGGCACCATCGCGGTAGCGTCTATACTTTTCGCAATTATTGCGGCGGCATCTATTTATTTTCTTGAAATGTGGTCGCTTTTGATCATCGTACCATTATTGGTTATTTACAGTTTGGTGTTTTGGTTCTTTAGAGTTCCGAACCGTGATATTTTAGATCATGTGGAAAATGTAATTGCTCCTGTTGATGGCAAAGTAGTGATGATTAAAGAAGTAGAAGAAGATGAGTTTATCAAAGGAAAAGCGATTCAGATTTCTATTTTTATGTCTCCGCTGAATGTTCATATTTGTAGATATCCGGTTTCCGGGGATGTAATTTATAAGAAATATCATCCGGGAAAATATCTGGTTGCATGGCACGAAAAATCGTCTACAGAAAACGAAAGAACAACCATTGCGGTAGAGAGTTTAACGAAACATAAAGTGGTCTTCAGACAAATTGCAGGATATGTTGCAAGAAGAATTGTTTTCTATTGCAAAGAAGGTGATAAAGCAAAAGCAGGACATGAATTCGGTTTCATTAAATTCGGTTCAAGAATGGATATTTTTTTACCACTCGATACAGAAATTATCTGTAAAATCGGAGACAAAACCAAAGGCGGAGTCGATGTGATTGCTAAAATGAGAGATTAATATTAAATGAAAATATATAAAGACCGTTTCGAAAGAAGCGGTCTTTTTTTGGCTTATTAATTCTGTAAAATGCTTTTATTAAAAAACTCTTATATAGCGGTTTTTATTTCAACTATTTTATATAATTTTTTACTTCCATAATCAGGCTTAAAATAAAATCCACAGGCAAATCCTCGTTTTCATCAATTAAAAGAATTTTAAACTTCTTTCTGCCTTCGCTGATGAGTTCAGTGTAATCGAGTCGGTCGCCATGATAAAAGCTGATGTAATGTTTTTTATGTTTTTTGCTGTAATAAAGATAGCAGAGCATTTTCTTTTTAAACTTAAAAAACGGCAACCCAAAACTCAGAGTTTCTGTAATGTTTTCGGTATCAGATTCTAAAATCTTTTTTCGTAAAAACAGAAGAGTACTTCTTTCAGGCTCATCGATTCTGTAGAAGTACTCTTGTATAGGATTCATTTTAAATTGAATTTAAAATTGTTTAGTCAAAATTCTGAAGTTCTACCAACTTGTGATAAGTTCCTCTTCTTGCCATTAATTCTTGGTGACTTCCCTGTTCTACGATATCGCCTTTTTCCATAACGACAATCCAGTCTGCTTTCTGAATCGTTGAAAGTCGGTGAGCGATAACCAGTGAAGTTCTGTTTTCCATCATCTTTTCAAGGGCATCCTGCACAAATTTTTCTGATTCTGTATCCAAAGCAGAAGTTGCTTCATCCAAAATCATAATCGGTGGGTTTTTCAGAACAGCTCTTGCGATAGAAACTCTCTGTTTTTGTCCGCCAGAAAGTTTTCCTCCGTCATCACCGATGTTGGTGTCGTAGCCGTTTGGGAGCTGACTAATAAAGTGATCTGCGTTGGCAATTTTTGCTGCAGCAATTACTTCATCCCTTGTTGCTTCAGGTTTACCCATCAAAATATTGTTGTAAACCGTATCGTTGAACAATACAGACTCTTGGGTAACCATTCCTAAAAGCTTTCTGTATTCGGTTAGTTTTAAATGCTTAATATCGGTTTCGTCAATTAAAATCTGACCTTCCGAAACATCATAGAAACGCGCCAAAAGATTGGCAATCGTCGTTTTTCCGCTTCCGCTTTGACCAACTAATGCGACTGTTTTTCCCTTTGGAATAATCAGGTTAAAATTCTTTAAAATCAAATTAGATTTATCGTAATAAAAACCAATATCTTTAAAATGGATGTGTGTATTCAGGTTTGAAATAGAAACAGGTTCTGCAATTTCCTCAATCTTTACGTCAGCGTCAAGAATTTCTAAAACTCTGTGTAAAGAAGCCTCACCTTTCTGAACATTAGAAATAGAAGCAGATAAACTTTTTACCGGCGGTAAAATCTGGAAGAACATTCCTAAAAATACTAAAAAGTCTTCCGGAGCAATACTTTGGTCTACAATAATTTGCTTCCCACCATACCATGCGATAATTAAAAAGGTTACAGATCCCAAAAATTCGCTTATTGGTGATGCCAGTTCCTTTTTTCTGCCTAATCTGATCGAACTGTTGATCCATTTTTGCATAGAACCCATGAAACGGTTGTCCATTATTTTCTCTGCGCTGAAGATTTTGATCACCTTAGAAGATTTCAGAGTTTCATCAACGATAGAGAAGATGGTTCCCATTTCGTTTTGTGCTTCATGAGAATCTTTTTTCAGGCTTTTCCCTATTAAAGCAATCATTGTTCCCATTACCGGTAAAACCAAAAGAGAGAATAAGGTAAGCTCAGAACTTAACCAGAAAAGACTTATCAAAGTACTGATTAACATAAACGGAGCATTGATCAAATCTACCAAGCTTCCCAAAATGTTTCCTTCTACTTCGCCAACGTCGTTTGACATACGAGACATCATATCTCCTTTTCTACTATCTGTAAAAAATGAAACAGGTAAAGATAAAACCTTACGATACATCTCACCTCGAAGATCTTTGGTAACACCAACACGATAATTAATAAGAAGGAAAGATCCCAAATATCTGAAAATGTTTCTTAGTAAAAACATAAATGCAGTGATTACGCAAAGCCAGGCTAAAACATTCAAAGTGCCATAATCATCAACCAAAGTCTGGATGTAATAATTAGAATACTTCTTTAAGTAAGAAAATAAATCTACAAGATCTCCGGAATATACAGGAGCAGCTTTGAAGTTTTCACGTTTGATGGTGCCAAAAAGCATTCCCAAAACGGGTAATATAGTCCCTAAAGATGCAATCTGAAATACGGAATATAAAAGATTGAAGAATAAACTTCCGTAGATGTATTTCTGATGCGGTCGTGCGAATCTGAGTATTTTTTTATATTCGTTCATTCAATAAAATTGGATAGCAAAATTAATTAAAATATAATGATAAGACGTTTTTAATTGAATTTTACTTTATCATTATACTTAGGATTAAAGTTTTTTGGACTTAATTTTTCTAAAGTTTTAGCAAAATTATTGATAATCTGTGTCATATTTTCAGAATTTACAATACTCATGTCGTCATTTGCCTCATGATAATGTTTTATTTTGCTCATGTCTGCGGTAGAAATAGAATGGGCAATAATCTTCTTTTTTACAAAACTTACATTATCTGATCTGTAAAATAGCTGTTGCTTCGCATAAGGATCAGGATGGATTTTTAAACCATTAACCGCATTTTGATTAAACAATTCATCAAGATCAGAAAACTCGTCACCAGTAATGAAAACGGTGTTTTTTCCGAATTCTGCTTCGGTTGCAACCATTTCAAAATTAAATAATGCTGAAAGATTATTATAGATTGGGTCTAAATTTTTATCCTCAGAAATAGCGGTTGAACCTAGCATTCCTTTTTCTTCGCCATTAAATGCCATGAAAACCATTGAGAATTCAGGTTTTTTATTTTTAAAATAATCGGCAATTCCTACCAAAGTGGTAATTCCGCTGGCATCGTCATCTGCGCCGTTGTAGATATTGTCTCCCGATTTATTGCTTACCCCGATATGATCAAAGTGACCCGAGAATCCTAAAAACTTTTCCGATTTTCCTTTCTTGATTCCGCACACATTGTAAGCCGTTTTTCCTTTATAATTAAAAGGAACGAGATAAGAATTTCCTGTACAATATTCTAAATTGTTTTCTTTGAAAAGCTGTGCAATGTATTCTGCAGCTTTATCGTTTTCAGGAGTTCCGATTTCACGACCTTTCATTTCGTCAGAAGCCAGAGTTGAAATGACGGTTCTTACGCTCTCTTCAGAAACATCTTGTGCGAAAGCCGAAGCAGAAAAAAGGGATAGGAAAAGGAAGGTTAGTTTTTTCATATTTAAATTATATTATTTCTTTATACTAATTGAATAAGTAGCTGTTTTATACAAAATGTTGCAAGTAATCTTAATTTATTTACATCCCACAGATTTCACAGACTCTCACAGGTTTTATTATGATTAAATTATATAGATGCTCCCTAAACCTTATAGGTTTTTAAAACCTATAAGGTTTGAACAACAAAAATTTAAATATACTATAACCATCTGCATAAATCTGTGAAATCAATGGGAAATAAAAAAACAGCTCCCAAAAAGGAAGCTGTTCTCACTCAAAAAATCGTTGTAAGGTTATCGTAGTCTGTCTACAGATTTTACGAGCCTCTCATCTCTCTTGATAAAAATATTTGCCAAAAACAAACAAATTACCGCAATCGATGGGAAAACCGGCTCAATACCCTTCTCAGGAAAATCTATTCCTCCGGATAAGTTTTGCATCCAGTACACCAATACACCAATCAACAAAGCGTTTATAATGATGCTGATATTATTCAGCAAGATTTGTCTTTTTCTGTTTTTAAAACTAAACAAACTCAATGCGCCAACCAACACAAGGATAATGCAAGCAATACTAATGATCGGAAGATTCCCGAAAGCATCCACATCTTGCCCCGTTATATATAAGAAAGCTGCTGCTAAAACCGACAGCAAAATCCAAATGGTCTGTATTCTCTGTAACATAGAATTTCAAATTCAGAAGCAAAAATAACATAAATTTTGCACAATTCAAAAATAAGTGTAGATTTGCAACATACAATGTACTTGAAAACAAAAGTCACCCGACTTACTTTTCTTACTCACAACTAATTACATTTTTACATAAATATGTTTAACATAGAAACGTTAAGGTCAAAATCTGTAACGGAATTGACTAAAATCTTAAAAGATTTGGGCGTTAAGGTTGCAAGAACCAGCAATGAAAATGATAAAATTTTTGCTATTCTAGATTTTCAGGCTTCCAACCCTAAAGTTACAAAAGATTATTTCAATACCACAGAAACCCCTGCTGCTGTTACAGAAGAACAACCGGCAGAGAAGGTAGTAAAACCTGCTCCCAAAAAAGCTGCTCCAAAAAGAACGGCAAAGCCTAAAGCGGTAACGGAGCCAAAAGAAACACCGCCTGCAACTGCACCGGAAGAGATAAAAACAGAAGAAGCCCCTGCTGAAGAAGTAAAAGCTGAAGCTGAAACTAAAGAAAGTGCTCCTGAAGAGAAACCAACTTCTTCTAATAACAGGCAAAAAAGAAAAAGAGTTTCGCCTCCTGCACAAAATAGTGAAATTGAAGTAAAAGGAACATTAGAACTTCCTTTAAATATAGATTCTCAGCCAAGTGCACCTGCACAAGCTAAAGAAGAAAGACCTAAAAGACCGCAACAAGCACAACAAGGTCAGCCTCAAAATCAAAAAGGTCAAAATAATCCACAACAAAACAGTGGAAATTCTCAAAATAGAAATCAGAACAATAACCAAAATCAGAATTCTAATCAAAACAACCCTAATCAAAACCAGAATCCTAATCAGAACAGACAGCAACATGCTGAAAGACCTGAAAGACAAGAGGAGCAGCACGAACAGAAAAAAGAGTTCAGCTTCGACGGAATGGTTAGTATTGAAGGGGTTTTGGAAATTTTACCGGATAATTACGGATTTTTGCGTTCATCAGACTTCTCTTATATTTCGTCACCGGATGACGTGTATGTTTCGACAGCACAGATCAGAAATTTTGGTTTGAAAACCGGAGATACGGTAAGAGGAATTGTAAGACTTCCGAAAGAGGGCGAAAAATACTTTTCATTATTAAAGCCTATTGAAGTTAACGGACGTGATTTAGCATATATTAAAGATCGTGTTGCTTTTGAATACCTTACGCCATTATTCCCTGAAGAGAAATTTAATCTGTCGGGAGATAATTCTACGATGTCAACAAGAATTGTAGATCTTTTTGCACCCATCGGGAAAGGGCAAAGAGCAATGATCGTTGCTCAGCCCAAAACCGGTAAAACGATGTTGCTTAAAGATATTGCCAATTCTATCGCAGCCAATCACCCTGAAGTTTATATGATGGTTCTTTTGATCGACGAACGTCCTGAAGAAGTTACCGATATGGAAAGAAGTGTGAATGCAGAAGTAATTGCTTCTACGTTTGATGAAGCTGCAGATAAGCACGTAAAGGTTGCTAATTTAGTTTTAGCGAAAGCCCAGAGAATGGTAGAATGTGGCCATGATGTGGTGATTCTTTTAGATTCAATTACAAGATTGGCAAGAGCTTATAATACGGTGACTCCGGCATCTGGGAAAGTACTTTCAGGTGGTGTTGATGCAAATGCTCTTCACAAACCTAAAAGATTCTTCGGAGCTGCAAGAAAAATTGAAAACGGAGGATCGTTGACGATTATCGCAACCGCTTTAATTGATACAGGTTCTAAAATGGATGAAGTTATTTTTGAGGAATTCAAAGGTACCGGAAACATGGAACTTCAATTAGACAGAAAAATTGCTAACAGAAGAATTTATCCTGCCATCGATTTGGTTTCTTCAAGTACAAGAAGAGACGATTTATTGCTTGACGAAGTAACTTCACAGAGAATGTGGATTTTCAGAAAGTATCTTTCAGAAATGAATCCTATCGAAGCAATGGAATTTGTCAACAAAAACATCAGAGGAACTTTAAATAATGAAGAGTTCTTGATGTCGATGAACAGATAATAAAGTATTTTTACTTTAAAAATATAAAATCAGTCAAATTTTGACTGATTTTTTTTGTGTAAACTTCTTTAAGCTGATATTTGAATTTCTCGAAAACTGACAAGCTTTACTTAATAATAGTAATTTAAAATAATATTTTCGCAATATTTTCCTCTCTTTTTGTTATTATCAATGTTAAAGATTTATTAAAATAATCTTCAATTTTTGATATTGGCTGAAATATTGGCTAACTTTGAGTCATAACATTAAAAATAAATTTATGTCATTTGAATTACCAAAATTAGGATATGCGTACGAAGCTTTAGAGCCAACAATAGATGCAAAAACAATGGAAATCCACCATTCAAAGCATCATCAAGCGTATGTTGACAACTTAAATAAAGCGATTGAAGGAACTGATCTAGACGGATTAACTATTGAAGAAATCTGCCGAACGGGTGTTGAAAAACCAGCGGTAAGAAATAACGGTGGTGGTCACTTCAATCACTCTCTTTTCTGGGAAATCTTAACTCCAGGAGGAAGCAAAGAACCTGTAGGAAGTGTAAAAGCTGCTATTGAAAATTATGGTGGTCTTGAAAAATTCAAAAATGATTTTTCTGAAGCTGCTAAAACAAGATTTGGTTCAGGATGGGCTTGGTTGGTGAAAAATGAAGACGGATCTGTTTCTGTAACTTCTACTCCAAACCAAGACAACCCATTAATGCCTGTTGCTGATGCAAAAGGAACTCCGGTTTTAGGATTGGATGTTTGGGAGCACGCTTATTACTTAAACTATCAAAACAGAAGACCTGATTATGTATCTGCGTTCTTCGATGTTGTAAACTGGGATAAAGTAGAAGAATTATTCAACAAATAATCTTTGGTTATTTTAAATAAAAAAGGTTCAGAAATTTTCTGAACCTTTTTTATGTTATCTGAAAGTGTCGCTTGCACTCAATCCACTCATTCTCAGTTTGTACTTCCAATTTACATAAGCGAAAACCTGATACAGTTTATACTCAAATTTGATTCCGTATTTTTCTCTTGGATCATAATCTATGGAAGATTCGATGATATTTCGATATCTTCCAGACCTGTAATAAGAATTCCATTCGGTAACCAGAATTGTATTTCTACTTTTTAAATTAGCTTCAGAGTATTGATTAATTGGTTTTGCGATGGCATTCATAAAATAATCAAATTGCGTGTCTATTACAATCAAATCCCATTCTCCATCATCATTTTTTGAAGGTTTCATTGCAGATTCTTCTTTTTCGTTTTTCGGGCTGTTCTGTGCCAATGAATGTACGGGAATAAGAACAGCAAATATTATAATGATTAAATTTTTCATAATGAGTAATTTACACAAAAAAAGCACTCCAAATAGAGCGCCTTAATTTTATTTTTTGATGTATTCTTTCTGAAGGATCGAAACAGCTGGAAAGTGGTCACTATAGCCACCGGTGAATCGGTCACCATCCCATGAACGGAGAGGGTAGCCTTTCCATTGTCCTTCTTTATTCACTAAATAAGAAGGCGCATAGATTTCTGCTTTAAAAATGCTGTAAGTAGGTGTAAGTTTTTCCTTTGAATATAAATTCTGAGAAACAATAATCTGATCAAATAAGTTGGGAGCATCTCTGTATGCTAAAGACGCAACTCCCGCTTTATATAATTTGTACATTAAATTATAGTAAGGAGTTTTATCAGATAATTCGTCAGGATTTTCTACAGCACCTAAATGTTTTTTCAAACTAGGGCTTACCGGATCGTCATTGTAATCTCCCATTGAGATTAACTTTATTCCGGGATATTCTGCAGATAATTTATCCATTTCTGCCTTCAAAACGGCTGCAGCTGCATTTCTTCTTGGTTGAGAAGCTGCTTCGCCACCACTTCTTGATGGCCAGTGATTCATGAAAACCGCAATTTTTTCACCATCCAGAAGACCGATCGCTACCAAAACATCTCTTGTGTACTGTCTTCTTCCATCTTCGTTGTAAACTTTTATTTCTTTGGTGTAAGAATTTTGAACTAAAAATCTGTTTTTCTGGTAAATGATTGCAATATCAATTCCTCTGGCATCGTACGAATTGTAGTGTACAATACCATAATTGCTTTTTGCTAAAACGGGCTGTTTAATAAGATCTTCAATTACCTGTCTGTTTTCTACCTCAATCAGGCCACAGATGGCAGGGTTGTCATTGGTATATTGTCTGCCAAGTTCAGAAATAACTTTGGCTTCATTGGCTAATTTTTGATTATAATACTTTGTTCCCCATCTTTTAGGGCTGTTTGCTGTAAAGTCGGTCGCTAAGATCTGATGACGTATCACCTTTTTTCCTACCAAAAGCTCATTACTCCATTCTCCTTTGTAATCTTCTGTAGTTTCTAAAAATTTTAAAGAATCGATGGGTACGCTTCTGTGAAATTTGGGATTAGAAAAAGGGAGGGTTCCGTCAATATAGTCTGCAGATGGTATTGTATCCCAAAGATTTTCTACATTCAGGAAAGCTATGGCTGCTCTTTTAACTTGTTTCTGCTGAGAAGACCCAAAATTAAAAAATAATACAGCCAGAAGAATAATATATTTTTTCATGTTTATGTTATTAAAATATTCAAAAAATAGAGGCGCTAAAATTACAATTTTTTAGATTATACAGACATTAAATTATCGTAACACTATTTTTAGGATTTCTGATCTAAATCTCAGTTTTTTTAGGATCATTACTATTTGTTAAGAATAATTAATAGAATAAAGTACTGTAAATGTTTTAATTGGTGAAAATAATGCTAAATTTGTTGCCCCTTAAATAAAGAAGGTGAAAAAATAAGTTTATTATGATTAAAAAACTATCCCTAATCTCTTTGTTTACATTATTGCCTGCATCCTATTACTATGCGCAAACCACTGTTTTTGCGTATATTAAAGGTCAGGATGGTAAACCGGTAGAGAGAGCAGAGGTTGATCTTGAACAATCTGTTGATGATGTAACTGCAGACAAAATCGGTTACTTTCAGTTTGTAGATTTAAAACCAGGACATTATCTTATTACCGTTACAAAACCAAATTTTGAATCTAAAGTTTTAGAGTTTGATGTGACGGCTGATGAGAAGAGAAAAGACTTAGGTGTTATTGTACTAGACAATAGTTTGGGAACAGATGCCGGAGTTGTTGTGATTGATGATTCTGCAACTGATACTGAAGACGGAGGGTCTGCTATGCAGCCTACAGTAGGACTTTTAAGTTCAGGTAGAGATGCATTTCAGAATGTTTCTGCTTTCGAGCTGGGTGCTTATTGGTTTAGACCGAGAGGGGTAGATAATCGTTTTGAAGATGTGATGTTTAATGGTGTTTCGATGTCAAAAAATGATGACGGAAGAATCGACTTCAATAATTGGGGCGGCTTGAATGATGTAACAAGATATCCATACGAAAATGTAGATAATATTACACCTTCAGAATATGCTTTTGGTAACTTGGGAGGTGTTGCTTATTATAATACAAGAGCTTCTTCTTACAGAAAACAAACTTCATTAGCATATTCATTTACCAACAGAAGTTATTTGCACAGAGCGATGGCCACTTATTCTTCAGGAATGAGCAAAAGTGGCTGGGCATTTACATTCTCTGGAAGCAGAAGATGGGGAGACAATGCAATTATTGATGGTGTTTATCAGGATGCTTATGCTTATTTTGCATCAGTTGAGAAAAAATTCAGCGAAAGACACTCTATTAACTTTACAGGCTTTGGTTCTCCTACTTACAGAGCATCAAACTCTCCAAATACTCAGGAGGTTTATGATATTATGGGTAAAGATTACAACTCATATTGGGGATGGCAAGATGGTGAAAAGAGAAACTCGAGAATCAGAAAAGTATTTGAGCCGATGTTTATGCTTACCGATTATTTAAAAATAGGTAAAAACTCAAACTGGATCAATACTGTTTCTTACCAAATCGGAAGCGATGCAAGAAGCAGACTGGACTGGTTCCACGCAGCAGATCCTAACCCTACTTATTACAGAAAATTACCGAGTTTTGGTAATTACACTGCAGATGAATTCAGAGCGCAGTCACAAATCGACTGGAACAGCCTTTACAGTGCAAACTACCTTAACAATCAAAATATGGATGGCTCTCAAAGAGGTGCTGTTTATACCATTGTGGAAGATGTAAATAGAGATAAAACATTCAATTTTGCCTCTCACTTCGATACAAGATTGAAGGAAAACTGGAAATTAAATATCAATTTTAATTATCAGAATTTAAGATCAGACAATTTCAGAAGAGTTAAAGATTTATTGGGAGCAAATTTTGCATACAATCTTAATGCATTCAACAACGATGTGCAGTACAATACGGATGATGCAAATACAGAAGTAAGAGTAGGCGACAGAACACAGTATTCTTATGAGCTTTTGAAAGATCATTATTCATTAAATGTTTCGTCAGAAGTAGATTTCAATAAATTTAATGTTGTAGCATCTATCTTCAGTTCTTACTCACAATCTCAGAGAGAAGGTGATTACAGAAGTGGGATTATAGCTTTTAAAGATAATTCTAAAGGAAAAAGTAAAGTTTATGATGCTTTAGATGCAGGGATTAAAGGTAAAATTACCTATAAAATCAATGGTAAAAACTTCATCGTTTACAACGGTGCATTTTTTAGTTTAGCTCCGACACTTAATGAATTGTATATCAACCCGAGAGCGGTAGATTATTTGACTCCCGGAGTTAAAAATCAGGTTATAAATTCGAATGACTTGAGCTACATCATGAGAGGGCAAGTTCTGAAACTAAGATTGTCAGCTTATTATACAACAATAAGCAATTCTACAGAAATTTCAAGATATTATGCTGCGGTAAGTAGTGAAACAGGATCTGTAAATACTTTGATTAACGAGGCAATGACGGGTGTTGATAAAAGATACATGGGAGCAGAACTAGGTTTTGATGTTAAAATTACGCCTACATTGAATGCGACTGGAGTTGCAAGTATTGGAGAATATAAGTATACAAATCGTCCCGATGTATATTCTTTTGATGATTTAAATACTGAAAACATATATAGAAGTTATGGTAAAGCAAATATCAAAGATTACAAAGTTGCCGGAACTCCACAAAAAGCATTTTCATTAGGTTTAAAATATAATTCTCCTAAATATTGGTGGGTTGGTGCATCGGCAAATTATTTGATGGATCAGTATCTTGATTTCTCAGCATTAAATAAAACAGCTACTATGTACACTGATCCAGGAACAAACGACCCTTATGCTGGTGTTACTCCTGAACTTATTCAGCAGTTAACAAAGCAAACAAAATTTGATGACCAGTTTATGTTGAATGCCAATGCAGGGAAATCTTTCCTTATTGGTAAGTACAGAATGGGAATCAGTGTATCGGTAAATAATATTTTGAATAACAGAAATTATGTGACTGGAGGTTTTGAGCAGGGTAGAGCTGCGAATTTTACGCAAGTTCTTGAAGAGTCTCAGAGACAAACGCCTTATTTCGGACCAAAACTTTGGTATGATAGAGGAACAACATTCTTTACAAATGTTTATTTAAGATTCTAAAACAAAACAACTATGAAAAAATATAATTCTATTCTAAAATATATTTTCGTGATGATTGCAGCATTGGTAATTACCGGTTGTGTACACGATGATAAATATAATGAGCCCAATCTTGATGGGTATCAATGTGCAGATCTTACTGCAACAATGACGCTTACTCAACTGAGAGCAAAATACGCTTCTACGGCAACTACAGCTTTTGTTTTTCCAGATGATTCAAAAGATGTAATAGAAGGATATGTTTCGTCTACGGATGAAACAGGAAATATTTACAAAACAATTTATATTCAGGATAAACCTGAAAATCCTACACAAGGGTTTGTCATCAGTGTAGATGCTGTAAGTACTTATACACAATATCCTCAGGGTTCTAAAATCTATGTGAAACTTGCAGGATTGGCTTTGGGAACTTATGGTGGTGTTGTGCAATTAGGTGTAAAAACCGGAACTGAAACACAGGCAACTTCAGTATCAAGAATTCCTGAAAAACTTGTTCCGTCTAGGGTTTTTAGGTCTTGCTCTATTAGAGAAAATATTATTCCTAAGATTATGACTTCAGTGCAGATGGTTTCTGCAAACGATCAGTATATCGGATGTTTAATTCAGATGAATAATGCAGAATTTGACAATAGAATCTTATGTACAAACTTTGCTCCGAATGGAGTTACTGTTGATAGAATTATTAGAGATAACAGTACTACAACAGCCAGAGTAGTAAGAAATAGTGGTTATGCATCATTTGCTAATCAGATATTGCCTTCAGGAAATGGTAAATTTGTAGGTATTTATAGCAAATTCAACAGTACTTACCAAATGTACATCAACAAGGTTACAGATCTAGACATGACTAAATTCCCAAGAATCGATGGTATTGCATCAAACCCTTGTGAATACAGTGATAATGGTTTAACTCAAAAAACTGTTGCTGAGGTTAAACAATTGGCGGCGAGTCCTCTTACTTTAATTACAGGTGATTTTGTATTAAAAGCAAAAGTAATCGCTAATGATAAATCTGGAAACCTTTTCAAATATATTTATGTTGAAGATGCTACAGGAGGTATCAGAATTAATATCGACAAAGCTGATATGTACAATGATCCTAGATTTATTTTAGGTAAAGAAGTTTATGTAAAACTTAAAAACTTATATGTAGGAGCTGTTAATGGAGAGATTCAGTTGGGAATTCCATTCAGTGGAGCTGTTGGTAGAATCGCTGAGGCAGATGTTTACAAATATTTCTTCAATTCTAAAAAAGCAATTACTGCAGTTACTGCTACAGAAAAAACAATTACTCAGTTTACGATGGCTGATGTTGGGAGATGGGTTAAGATCAAAGATCTTCAATTTATTGCTGGGGATTTAGAAAAAGTATATGCTTCTGGTGGAGTTACAAACAGAACTTTAGAAGACTGTTCTGGTAATAAAGTTCTACTAAGAACAAGTAATTTCGCAGATTTTGCGGGGCAGGTTATTGAAGCTGGAAAAGGTGATGTATACGGTGTTTTAAGTGTATTTAATGGTACTTACCAGTTATGGATTACCGATATTCTAGGGGCGGATCTTGATAACCCCAGATGTGACGGCTCTGTTTATGTACCACTTCCTGTATTATATAAAGAAGACTTTGCAGCAGGAGGTTTCAGCTCAGATTGGGCAACTGCAAATGTGACCGGACCAAATCAGTTTTGGAAAACTTCAAACCAAGGCAACGGAACCAATTATTATGCGATAATGAATGGTTTTGCTTCTGGAAATAATGTTAACGAAGACTGGCTGATTTCTAAAGCAGTAAGCTTAGTAGGAAAAACCAAAGCAGCAGTAAGTTTTACATCTGACGTAAATTATTCTGGGCCTGCTCTTCAGGTTTACGCTACAGAAAATTATACAGGAGATCCCGCAACAACTAGTTGGGTAGCTTTACCAGCATTGTTAGATACGAATAATAGCGGATTTGGTGACTGGGTAAGCTCAGGAAATGTAGATCTTTCAGCATTCTTAGGTAAAAATGTAAGAATTGCATTCAAATATACTTCAACTACTTCCGCAGCGGCAACGTGGGAAATTGATGACTTCAAAATTAAAGGTCAGTAATTAGCTGATTCATTTAGATTTATAAAAGATCTGTCTCACCATTGAGGCAGATCTTTTTTATTTAGAAAATTTCCAAATAGAATCTTATTTAAAAGAGGCTTTATTCAGCATCAATTCTTAAATTTGTTGTTATGAATTATTTGGAAGCTTTAAGCAGAAGATATTCTGTGAAAAAATTTAATCCCGAAATGATCATTCCGCAGGACACCCTCCTCAATATTCTTGAGTCCGGTAAACTGGCGGCGAGCTCTTTGGGGCTTCAGCCTTATAAGATATTCGTGGTACAGAGCCGGGAAATAAAAGAAAAGTTGATACCAGCTTTCTACAATCCTTCACAAATTTCTACGTGTTCGCACCTCATTGTTTTAGTTTCAAAAAAAAATATAGAGGATACGTATCTTGATGGTTATTTTAAACATATTTCTGAAGTGCGTGATCAACCTGTGGAACATTTAGATTTATTCAGAAAAAGCATTACAGGTCATTTTAGCAGACAGGAACATGACGATATTTTGAACTGGGCAGAAAAACAATCCTATATTGTCTTGGCCAATTTAATGTATGCTGCAGCAATAGAAAATATAGACACCTGCCCGATGGAAGGGTTCAGGCAAGACGAGATTGAACAAATTTTAGATATAGATTCTGAAAAAGAAAAAGTAACGGTTACTTTGGCTTTGGGCTACAGATCGGAAGAAGATCAGTTTCAAAACATGAAAAAAGTAAGGAAACCAAACGAAAAATTGTTTAAATTTATTTAATATTTAGACGATTGTCTTAAAGCAAGAATATGATAAAAGCGGATGTATTAGTAATTGGTTCCGGAATTTCCGGACTTTCTTATGCCATAAAAGTTTCAGAACAGCTTCCCGATGCCAAAATAATCATTGTAACAAAATCAGACGAAGACGAGAGCAATACCAAATACGCTCAGGGTGGTTTGGCGGTGGTTACCGATTCTAAAAATGATAATTTCGAAAAGCATATTGAAGATACAATGAGAGCCGGAGACGGTGAAAATAAGCGTAATGTTGTAGAAATGGTGGTGAGAGAAGCTCCTGCAAGATTTAATGAAATTGTAGAGTGGGGCGCCAATTTTGATAAGAAAAATGGTGAATTTGCTTTAGGACGAGAAGGAGGTCATACCGAAAACAGAATTGTACATCACAAAGATATTACTGGTTTTGAAATTGAAAGAGCATTGCTTCAAACAGTTAAAAACAGTCCGACTATAGAAATTCTCGATCATCATTACGTAATCGATATCATTACACAGCATCATGTTCCCGGAAAAGAATTGAATGAGGGCGAAATCAATTGTTATGGTGCTTATATTTTGGATGAGAAATCAAAATCAATTAAAAAAATCACTTCCAAAATCACTTTAGTTGCCACAGGCGGCGCAGGTCACGTTTATAAAAATACCACAAACCCAACGATTGCAACCGGAGACGGAATCGCTTTCGTAGCCCGTGCAAAAGGAAAAGTGACCAATATGCAATATTATCAGTTCCATCCAACTGCTTTGTACAGCAAGATTGATGGGATGTTATTTTTAATCTCTGAGGCAGTTCGTGGTGACGGCGCAAAACTGAGAACCAAAAGAGGTGAAAAATTCATGCATAAATATGATGCAAGAGAAGAATTGGCCTCCAGAGACATCGTTGCGAGAGCTATCGACGCCGAAATGAAAATTACAGGTGACGAATTTGTTGGTCTAGATTGTCGTGAGATGAGTCAGGAAAAATTTCTGGAACATTTCCCGAATATCTATAAAAAATGTAAAAGTGAAGGAATAGATCCTTTCGTACAGCTTATTCCGGTAGTCCCGGCTTGTCATTATCTGATGGGCGGAATCGACGTTGATAAAGACGGGCAATCTTCAATAAATAATTTATTCGCAGTCGGAGAATGTACCAATTCCGGACTTCATGGGGCAAACAGATTGGCTTCCAACTCATTATTGGAAGGCTTGGTTTTCGGTCATAATGCGGCTATGAAAACGGTAGAATTATTAAAAGAAAACAATTTTAATTTTGATGATCTAAAAGCTGTTCCCGAATGGAATGAAGAGGGAATGAAAATTATTGATGAAATGGTTATTGTTTCTTATCTCAGAAAACAGCTTCAAGAAATGATGAGTAATCTGGTTGGGATCGTAAGAAGCAACAGCAGGCTAAAAATGGCACTACAGAAACATGCCGAAATTGCTGCTGCCGTTGACGAAATTTATCATTACTCTATCCTTTCGCCTCAACTTTCAGAATTAAGAAACCTGACGACAGTTGCACATCTGATTATCAGCGAATCGATGGAAATGACACAAAATAAAGGAGCATTTTACAATAAAGATTTAGTTCAAGCATAATTGATTAGTACATAAGAATCATGAAAAGACCAAGCTACGCTACCGATAAAGTTTTAAAGCAGTTCATAAAAAATGCTTTAGAAGAAGATATTCAGGATGGAGATCACTCTACTTTATCAACAATTCCTAAAGATCTTGAGCAAAGTGCGAAACTTCTGGTAAAAGAAAACTGTATTTTGGCAGGTGTTGAACTGGCCGAAATTATATTTAAAACGTTCGATAAAGATTTAAAAGTTGAAACATACATCAAAGACGGTGAAGTAGCAAAAACAGGTGACATCGCATTTATTGTCACCGGAAGCGCGAGGTCGATTCTTTCCACTGAAAGACTGGTTCTCAATTGTATGCAGAGAATGAGCGGTATCGCTACTTTGACCCACGATTGGGATTCTAGATTAATCGGTACAAAAACAAAACTTTTAGACACCAGAAAAACGACCCCGAACTTTAGAGTTTGTGAAAAATGGGCAGTTGCTATCGGTGGCGGAACCAATCATAGATACGGCTTATACGATATGATTATGTTGAAAGACAACCACATTGAT
Source organism: Chryseobacterium sp. CFS15 (assembly GCF_031118795.1). Lineage (NCBI taxonomy): Bacteria > Pseudomonadati > Bacteroidota > Flavobacteriia > Flavobacteriales > Weeksellaceae > Chryseobacterium > Chryseobacterium sp. CFS15. The sequence continues at coordinate 60,624 of NZ_JAVHYL010000013.1, forward strand.
TATAACGGAAGTATTACCAATGCTGTGAAAATGGCCAAAGATTACGTTAAAAAATCGAAGAAAAAACTGAAAATCGAAGTCGAAACCAGAAATCTTGAAGAAGTACAGGAAGCGATTAATGCAAAAGTAGACAGAATCATGCTGGATAATATGGATGTGGCTACAATGAAAAAAGCAGTGAAGCTGATTAATGGGTTATGTGAAAGTGAAGCGTCCGGAGGAATTACGAGAAATCAGCTAAAAGAAATTGCTACCACAGGAGTTACTTATATCTCTGTCGGAGCCCTTACTCATTCAGCAGAAAATATCGATTTAAGTTTAAAAGCTGTTATGTAAAACATTGTATTTTTAATAAAAACAATGGTATTTTGTTAAAAATTAAATAATATGATTTTTTTCACCCCATAATTCAATATTTGTATTTTATTCTGATAATCAATGCTTTATCATTTGTTAAGAATAGTTAAAAATTAACATTAAGTTAATAATAGTTAAATTTAATTTGTCGAATTTTGCATAAAATTTAATTCTAACTATTACTTACGATTATGAAATTAATCAACAAATCGATGCTAACTGTGTTAATTACGCTTTCTACGGCAAGTGTATATTACGCACAAGAAACTCAAGACACGGTAAAAACCAAGTCTAAAGACATTGAGGAAGTTATTTTACAAGGTGTAACTGATATCGCTAAAGATAGAAAAACACCAGTTGCTGCTTCTACTATCAAAGCGGCACAAATCATCGAAAGATTAGGAAATCAGGAACTTACTGAGATTTTAAACACAACACCATCAGTATATGCTACAAAATCAGGAGGTGGTTTTGGAGACGGAGGTATTACCATGAGAGGTTTCGAATCAAGAAACATTGCTGTAATGGTAAACGGTATGCCGGTAAATGATATGGAAGGTGGTTCGGTTTATTTTTCTAACTGGACTGGTCTTGCTGACGTAACAAGCATCATGCAGGTTCAGAGAGGTTTAGGTTCTTCTAAATTAGGAATTGCTTCTGTTGGAGGTACCATGAACTTCATTACTCGTACAGCAGACATGAAAAAAGGTGGTGTAGTGCGATTAGGAGTAGGTAATAATGATTATTTGAAAACTTCATTTGCATATAATACCGGAAAAAGTGATAATGGCTGGGCTTCATCATTCTTAATGAGTAGAACAGCTGGAGGTACTTATATTGAAAACACTGACTTTGAATCTTATGCTTATTATTTTGCATTAGGATGGGAGGCAAGCAAAAAGCATAACTTCCAGTTTACTTTGACATCGTCTCCACAATGGCACGATCAAAGAACATTTGCTCCTACTATCGCAAACTATATAAATTTTAATCCAGATAAGGACGGTTCTCCATACAGACAATACAATTCTGATTTTGGATATAAAACAGGAGCTAATGGTGATAGATATGCCATTGCAAACAGATCAAACTATTATGCGAAACCTGTAATGATGGTTAACTGGGACTGGACAATGAATGAAAAGTCTAAACTAAGTACTGTTTTATATATGTCTAATGGTAGAGGTGGTGGAACTGGTGAACTAGGAAGAGTTGCCAACAAAGGAATTACAGGTTTCTATGACACTACAGGACATTTTGATTATGATGCTATTTTTGCAGCTAACCAAGCTGTTAATCCAAATAGCTCTACTGGCAACAGTACACTTATCCGTAGAGCCAGTATTAATTCTCACAACTGGTATGGTATTTTAGCTAATTTCCAGCATAAAGTAAATGACAACTGGAGCTTCTCAGTTGGAACCGATGATAGATATTATTACGGTTATCATTATCAGGTAGCATCAGATCTTTATGGTGCAACAGGTTATAGAGAAACTAAGAATGCTAATGTGGCTCCTTATGTAGTAAGTAATCTTTATGACTATAAAAAACTTTCTTGGAATCCTTTTGGAGGAAGCACAGCTCCTTTAACTGATCAAGTAGGTTATAGCAATGATGGAGAAGTACTGTGGTACAGTGCTTTTGCACAGGCTGAGTATTCAAAAGATAATTTATCAGCATTTATACAAGGATCGGTATCAAATCAATCTTATCAAAGAATTGATAACTTCGTTAAAGACGGTGTAACTAGACAACCTAATCCAACTACAGGACAGATTGTGAATACTAAAACAGGATTTAAAGATCTATTTGGTTACAACATCAAAGGAGGAGCTAACTATAACATTAATGACTATCACAACGTATTTGCAAACATTGGATATTACAGTAAACAACCGTTTATGAATTCTGTATATCCAAGTAACTATCAGGTATTGAATCCTACTTTGACTAACGAGAAAATCTTCTCAGCAGAAATTGGTTACGGTTTCAGATCACCTAAATTAACAGCAAATGTTAATTTATATAGAACTGAATGGAAAGACAGATGGTTAAGAAGAGGTAACCAAGTGTTTAACGTGGCTGATCCAGCAGCTCCTGGAGGAATTGCGCAGGTTAACGGATATTCTGAAATCAGTGGAATTACTCAACTTCACATGGGGGTAGAAGTAGATGCGGTTTACAAACCATTCCATTTCTTAGAATTCCAAGGTATGTTGTCTTATGGTGATTATCAATATAAAGGGAACGCTACAGGATCTAATTTTGATGACAACAATAACCCAGTTATTGTAGCTGGAAATAGTACAACTAACACTCTATATCTTGATGGTGTAAAAGTTGGTGGAAGTAGTAGTAACAGTATTCCACAAGTTACTGCATCTTTAGGTACTACAGTGAGACCGGTGAAAGACCTTAATATCTATGGTACTTGGAGATATGTTGGTAAATTGTATTCTTCAATCGATGCTGCAACATTTACAACTGTAGCTAATCAGGAAAGAGGATCTCTTCAATTGCCGGATTTCAATCTTTTCGATATAGGAGCGTCATTTAAAATCAGATTAAAAAACACAGCTCAGTACTTTACGGTAGGAGCAAACGTTTACAACTTATTTGACACTACTTACATCGCTGATGGAGCAACAAATAATTTTGTTAAAAATGTGGGAGATTTTACAACATCAACAACAGGTGGTGTAACAACAACAGCACAACAGAAATATGATGCTTACATCAACAATCCAGCTAATTTCTACAAAGGAATTGATACTTCAAACAGAGTATTCTTCGGATTCGGAAGAACTTGGGCAGCCAATTTATCTTTCAACTTCTAATAAATTCAAGTTTATTACATATCAAATCCCAGCTTTATCGCTGGGATTTTTTTATATTTGTACACTTTAAAAATAGAAAAAAATAGAAGTATGGATCTTTACAAAATTTTACTCAATGCACACAAAGGATTTGCTTATCTGGAGCTTGCATTAACCGCTTTATTTATCATCGCTCTCTTAACAGTAATGTTCGGATATAGCGGAAAAGTAAACAAGTTTTTGAAAAAAATCACCCTGTTTACAATGATCTTCTTCCACGTACAATTCTTAATTGGTATTGTAATGCTGATTATGAATTTTACAAAAGGATTAGATATGGGAGCGGTAATGAAAAATGCTGATTTAAGATTTCAATATGTAGAGCATCCGTTTTCTATGTTAATTGCTGCCGTTTTGATGACCATTATCAACAAAAAAGTAAAATCTAATGACACCATTTCTTTAGGAATTGTAATCATGGGATTGATCGCGGTAGGTTTATTTGCATTTGCATTTCCATGGACGAGAGTCTTTGGAGCGTAAATTAATTTTAAGTTTTGAATTATAAACGATGAGTTTATAATTTTTAAATATTTTAATCTTTAAATTTTAATTAAATCAATGAAAGTAGCTGTAGTAGGTTCAACGGGAATGGTTGGCCAAGTGATGCTTAAAGTTCTCGAAGAGAGAAATTTCCCTGTAACAGAGTTAATTCCGGTAGCTTCGGAAAGATCTATTGGTAAACAGGTGAAGTATAAACAGGTAGATTATACTATCGTAAGCATCGATGACGCTATAGCTGCCAAACCTGATATCGCAATTTTCTCAGCAGGAGGTGATACATCTTTAGAATATGCTCCAAAATTTGCAGAAGCAGGAATTACTGTTATCGATAATTCTTCAGCATGGAGAATGGATCCTACTAAAAAATTAGTAGTTCCTGAAATCAATGCTGATGTTCTGACAAAAGAAGACAAGATTATTGCGAATCCAAACTGTTCTACCATTCAGTTGGTAATGGTTTTAGGTCCGTTGAATAAAAAATATGATTTAAAAAGAGTAATTGTTTCTACGTATCAGTCTGTAACAGGTACGGGAAAAGCTGCTGTAGACCAGTTAAACGGAGAGATCAACGGTGACGATTCTGTTGCTAAAGTATATCCTTATCAGATTTTCAAAAATGCATTGCCACACTGCGACGTATTTTCTGATGATGATTATACCAAAGAAGAAATCAAATTAATGAAAGAGCCTAAGAAAATTTTAGGTGACGATACATTCAATTTAACAGCAACTGCAGTAAGAGTTCCGGTACAGGGAGGACATTCTGAAAGCGTAAACATCGAATTTGAAAACGAATTTGAATTGGATGAGGTAAGAAAGATCTTATCAGAAACTCCGGGAGTAGTAGTAATGGATAACGTGAAAAACAACGAATATCCTATGCCGCTTTATTCCGAAGGAAAAGATGAAGTTTTTGTAGGAAGAATCCGAAGAGATCTCTCGCAACCCAAAACGCTCAATCTCTGGATTGTAGCAGACAATCTCCGAAAAGGAGCTGCAACCAACGCAGTACAGATTGCAGAATACTTGGTAGCAAACAACTTAGTATAAACTAACAAAAAAGAAAAGAGTCTCCAAAAGAGATTCTTTTTTTTATCAAATAAAAATAGATTTTAACTTATTACTCATTACCACAAAATTTTGTTTACCCAACCCTAAAGGGAGCAAAATTTCTTCGAAAAAACCTCAAAAATTACACCCTTTAGGGTTAGGGAATACTTTTTGAGAATTTTTAATGGTAAAAATATTGAACAAAGTAATTCAAGATAAAAAAATGATAACAAAGAATATCAACAAAGACAAAATAGGATTTCAAAAATGGATCGCCGCTTTTGGAGTTATTCTATTTATCGGAAAAATTATCGCCTGGAAACTCACCGATTCCGATGCCGTTTTTTCTGATGCTATGGAAAGTATTGTCAATGTTATCAGTGCTTTCATGGGATTGTATTCTTTACATTTAGCTTCCAAACCAAAAGATGAAGACCATCCTTATGGTCACGGTAAGGTAGAATTTGTCACTTCCGGAATTGAAGGTGCATTGATTGCCATCGCCGGAATTATGATTATCTACGAAGGTATCAACAGTTTGGTTACAGGAAAGACACTTAGTGAACTAGATTGGGGGATTGCGATCATTGCAGCAACCGCAATTATCAATTATATTTTAGGGTATATTTCAATTAAAAAAGGGGAGAGAGAAAACTCTTTGGTTCTTATATCGTCAGGAAAACATTTGCAGTCTGACACGGTTACCACATTGGGAGTGGTGATCAGTTTAATAATCGTTTTCTTCACCAAAATTTATTGGATAGACTCTGTTGTAGCTTTATTATTCGGCTTTTACATCATCTATATTGGGTATAAAATTGTACGAAAGTCGCTTCGTGGGATTATGGATGAGCAAGATCCCGAACTGTTAAACAACATTATTGATCTTCTGGAGAAAAACAGACATACGGAATGGATCGACATTCACAATATGAAAATCCAGCAGTTTGGCTCATCACTTCATATCGATGCGCACATCACTTTGCCTTATTATTACAGCCTTCGTGAAGCTCACAAAGAGATGGAGCAGGCCATACTTCTTTTAGCAAACAATACCAAACGTACAGTTGAATTCAACTTCCATATGGATGATTGCAAAACCATTTCTTGCCCGGTTTGCCAGATTATGGATTGCCCTGTACGAAAACAGCCATTCGTAAAAAGAGTAGAGTGGACGGCAGAAAATGTAACAAGAGTCGAAAAACATACCATTGAGTAATTATTTTAGGAGCTGATTCCCGCTCTTCGCTCATACTCCTCACACATCCGCTTTGCTTGGCTGATTCCTTCGCTTTTCCGTTCTTGTTGCGGGGTAACCGCTGCTATCGGGGCTATAAAAAACCAAAACCTCACAGGTTTTTAAAACCTGTGAGGTTTAACTATGTATAAAAATTACGTTACGGTAATGTGGTCAAGAATAGTTGCTGTTTTTTACGAGAATAATTCATTTAATTATTAAATTTATACATAATCATCCGTATTAATTCTACAAAACACTCCGTAGGAGTGACATCTGTGTAGCAATTAGAACAAAAAACAACGACGCGCTCCGGATGAGCGCTATCTTAATATTTTAGATTCTTACAAATTATAATTTGAATTCCTCAACATCATTTGCTTTCTGTAGTAAAACAAAGGAACAATCAAAAGAATAATCAAAGGCTGAATAACAAACCTTCTCATATAGAAAGAGAAAAGATGGCCAATCTCAAACCGGTCTGAAATACAGTAAAGATATATCGGAAAAGTAATGACAAAAAAGATAGAAATTAAAATAGCTCCCTGTATCGTCCAGATTTTATTTTTAAATAAAAAATGAATGATTACGCAAGAGAAAAACAGGTTTAAAAGAAATCTGAATATATGGCTGAGAATCAATTTTCCCCATTCAAACTGAGGAATGGCAATTTGCACATCTGCTTCATGGAAATATTTAAGAAAAGGATCATAGAAAATCTGGTCTTCCAGCATTCTAACACTTATGAGTCCGCAAACTCCTATAATGACTAAAAACCAACTAAGAATTTTCATTTTTTAAAGCAAAAAATTTAATCCAGACAAGCCAAAGCACAACAACACTCCCGTAAATAATTGCAGGAAAAACGTAATCGTGCGACATTTTGCTGTATTGAGGATAATCACTACAAACAATATTAAGACCTGTGATTCTTAAGACATTCATTATATGAAGTAGAATCAGGCTTATCGCTACAAAAAGGAAAGTTTTGGCACCTTTATAAAAGGCAAAAATAAAAGACACAAACAGAATCATCACAGAAATAGCATTGCATCCTTCGACCATTCGGGTGACAAACCTCGTTCTCACATGAAACCAAACCTGCTGTTTGGGGACGTCATCATAAAGAGCAGAAGGAAATCCCATTAAAGTCTGTAAAAACACAACCTGTCTCGTTATCATACGAGAAAAAGGATCTAAACCCTGCTCCTTAAAAGTGGTGAGATAAAACTGGTACGCAAAAAGCAGCACCAAATAAATGATGATAAAGCGCAGCAGAATACCCAAAACAGGCTTAAAGTCTTTTAACATGCTGCAAAGATAGCAATTAGCACGTAAATTAGTATATTTGTTACCATATTATGACTTCTTACAACGCAAAAAGATTTTTTGAAAACCATTTTGGTGAAAAATCAACTCAGTTTGTTACGTTAGCTCAAAGCGGTTCTGCAAGAGTCAATTTTTTGGCTCAAAATAAAATCGGGAAATACATCATTACTTACAATGAGAATATCTCCGAAAATGAAAGTTTCTTATACTTTTCCGAAATTTTTTCTGAATTGAATCTCAATACACCAAAAATATTTTCTGTTTCAGATGACCGGAAAATGTATATTCAGGAATTTTTGGGAGAAAAAACATTTTCAGAAATTATTACTGAAGAAGGTTTATCAGAAAATGTAAAGACCCTGGTAAAGCAAACGCTGAAGGAGCTTTATCAGCTTCAGCAGCAAACCAATGGGAAAATAGACTTTCAAAATACTTTTGAATACGAAAGTTATAATGAGTTTCCTGTAATGCATGATTTGTATTACTTCAAAAATTTTGTTGCGGATGTTTTAGAGGTTGAATATCATAAATCTTCTATACTGAAAGAGTTTAAAGAGATTATCAATCTCATCGAAAATCTTGAGCCGAAAGGCATCATGATCAGAGATTTTCAGGCAAGAAATATTATGGTGAATGATAAAAATAAAGTTGCTTTTATCGATTATCAGTCGGCAATGAAGGGCCCCTTAATGTATGACGTCATTTCTTTTTTGTTTCAGGCTAAAGCCAATTTTCCTGTAGATTTCAAAAACGAAATGCTTGATTTTTACATTCAACAATTTGAGGGTAAAGAAATTCAGTGTCAACTAAGAAACTCGGTAAAGCCAATTCAGATGATGAGGTTTTTGCAGGTTTTGGGCGCTTATGGTTTTCGTGGACTTATTCAAAGAAAGCCACATTTCATTGCAAGTATTGAAAAAGGCATAAACAATATCACTGAATTTTCTCAAAACTGGGATGAGATGAAAAATTATCCTGAGCTGAGAAAAATAATAGAACAACTGAGTTCTGAGAAAACTAAACTTAAAATATTAGAAATATTAAAGGTAAATTAAACCATTAAAGATTAGGATTGTTTAACTCAAGGTTTGTCATTTCGCAGGAATCTTGACTCTTGAATAGAATTAACTTCGCTTAGATTCCTACGGAATGACAAAGAGAATTTAAAACTTTAAAAAAATATTACCCTAATAATCAATTATCATTTATCAACAATCAATTATAAAAAATAAATATGCTACACATAGACATTCACAGTTTTTCATATAAAAAAGGAGGAATTCCTAAAGATGACTCAGGCAACGGTGGCGGTTTTACATTTGACTGCCGAGGAATTTTAAATCCGGGAAGAGTTGAAGAATATAAAATACAAACCGGAAATGACATCGGAGTTCAGGAATATTTAGAGACAAAAACCGATATGCCTCAGTTTTTAGAATTGATTAAAAGCTTAGTTTCAATCAATATAGATAACTATTTGGGAAGAGGTTTTGAAAATCTGCAAATCAACTTCGGATGTACCGGCGGACAGCACAGATCGGTATATTCGGCCATTAAAATTGCTCATTTTATTGAAGAAAAATACGGCGAAAAAGTAGAAATCAGCCTTCACCACGACGAGCAACATCAGCTAAATAATAAATGATGATTGATAATTTATAAATGATTATTTAAAAAACTATTTATTTCTATCAATTATTATTCATCAATTATCAATTATCAAAAAAATGAAGGCATTAATTTTTGCAGCAGGAAAAGGGACACGGCTGAAACCTTTTACAGATCATCATCCTAAAGCTTTGGCCAAAGTAAACGGCGTTCCGCTTTTAGAAAGAAATATAAAATATCTCAAAGATTTTGGAATTACTGATTTTGTGATCAATATTCATCATTTTGGGGATCAAATTGTTGCATTTTTAAAAGAAAACGATAATTTCGGCTGTAAAATTGAGATCTCCGACGAATCTAACGAACTTTTAGAAACCGGCGGTGGTTTGATTTTTGCTAAAGAATTCCTCAATCACGGTGAAGATTTCCTGATTATGAACGCCGATATTTTGACAAAGATCAATATTGATGATTTTGTAGGCTATCATAAAGAAATTAAAGATTTTGCTACATTAGCGGTTTCAGACAGAGAAAGTTCGAGAAAACTGTTGTTCAATGATGATCTAGTTTTACGAGGCTGGCTCAATGTGCAGACCGGCGAGCAGCGTCTTGCAGAATTTAACAAGGGATTCAGACCTTTGGCTTTTAGCGGGGTACATTGCATTAATCCGGTGATTTTTGATAAAATAAAAAGAAAAGGAAAGTTTTCTGTGATGGAAGAATATCTGGATCTGATGCAGACCGAAAAAATACACGGTTTTGTACACAACAGCATTTTAATTGACGTTGGGAGACCAGAATCTGTGTTTGAAGCAGAGAAATATTTTAAATAATTTGAATGGGAACTGAAGGAACGAGAGACGAGAGTTTACAGAATACAGAATTAGATATTAACGAATCTATATTACATAATAGTTTACGCGAAAAAACCTGGGACGAAACCATTACCAAAGACAGCTGGATGGTTTTTAAAGTAATGGCAGAATTTGTAGATGGCTACGAAAAGATGGCTAAAATAGGACCTTGTGTATCTATTTTTGGGTCTGCAAGACTAAAACCAGAAAGCAAATATTATGAAATGGCTGTTGAAATTGCCGAAAAAATCACCAAAATAGGTTTCGGAGTGATTACTGGAGGAGGCCCGGGAATCATGGAAGCTGGGAACAAAGGTGCTTTTATTGCAGAAGGGAAATCGATCGGTTTGAATATCGATTTACCATTTGAGCAACACTTTAATCCTTACATCAATAAATTATATTCTCTGAATTTTGACTATTTCTTCGTAAGAAAGGTTATGTTTGTAAAATATTCGCAAGGATTTATCGTAATGCCCGGAGGATTTGGAACATTAGATGAGCTTACAGAAGCAATTACTTTAATTCAGACCAATAAAATAGGTCGTTTTCCAATTGTATTGGTGGGATCTGAATTTTGGAGTGGCTTACTCGATTGGTTTAAAGAAACTCTGCTAAAGGAAGGAATGATTTCTGAAGGCGATCTTGATCTTTACCGTGTGGTAGACAGCGCAGACGAAGCTGTGGCTCATATAAAGGCTTTTTATGATAAGTACTCTGTGAACGTTAACTTTTAATTGGCATTAAATTTGAGCAAACTTATTTAGCAATATGCTGTAAATCTATAAATTGAGATGAAAAAATTTTTATATATATCGAGTGTTTTTACATTGATGATGCTGATGAGTTTTTCGGTGGCAGACTTCTTCTCTTCGATGACTAAAGCAGATTATATCGACGGCAGTAAAACTCTGAAGTTTACTACGAAGATGAATACAAGCCACATTTCTGACGCTATTAAAATCAACAGAAATACCGCAGGGTTCGAAGCTGAAGTAAAAAAATATGTAAACAATAACTTTGATGTATTTGTAAATGGTTCTCCCAAAACTTTAACTTTCACAGGAAGTCAGGTAAGCGGAGAAACGGTTTGGGTATATTTTGAAACAGGAGGTGTTTCTGACATCAATAGTTTAAAGATAAAAAATACGATACTTTTAAGTGCATTTCCAAAGCAAATAAACCTGGTGAATATTGCGTACAAAGGAAATCAGAAAACGATGAATTTTCAGCGCGGAAAAGAGGTAAATGAAGTTTCTTTTTAAAAGAAATCTTTAAATGAATTATTAAACCATTGCATTTGCAGTGGTTTTTTGTTTTAATAGAATCATTTTATAACAAAATAAATGGAAGCTTTTACAGGAAGATTATCTCTACTAATGGATTAAGTTATTTTATATCATTATATGTTTGTTTTTAATAGTTTATTCCATTCAGTATTATAATTGTTTACGACTTAATTTCTGATTAAATGAACAAAATTCTCAGGATTTAGTTCACCTATAAAAAAAGAATCCATCTCACGAATGAGACAGATTCTTAAAATTAAGTATAGTTTGAAAAAAATTATTCTCTGTTTTTTACCATAATCCAACCGGATAATTTTACCGGAGTTTTGGTTTTGTTGTTTTCAGTCCATGTTACAGAATACCAATAGCTTCCTGTAGGAACTTTTCTTCCGCCTGCAGTTCCGTCCCATTTGTAATTATTGGTTTTGTCACCTTGGTGAAGTTTAGCTCCGTATCGGTTATAGATATTAAATGTTAAATCTATTTTGTTTCCCAATGCAGAGTAATCTATAACATCATTGCGGCCGTCTCCATTTGGTGTGATGACGTTAATGATATTAGGAACGGTAACTTCTACTTCCATCGGTTCGCAATCATAAGAGTCTTTCAAGAAAACTTTATGGATTCCTCTCGAAAGCCCTTTGAATATATTGGAAGCCTGCCAGTTTATATTATCTAAAGAATATTGGTAAGCAGGAGTTCCCCCATTGGCATACACGGTAACTGTCATTGCCGATACGTCAATTGACGTAATCACAGGCTGTTCTGATGCAAATACCTTTACATTTTGAGTCGCCGTGCAATCTCCTGTTTTTAGTTTTACCCAATAAGTTCCTACGCCAACATCAGAAATAGTTTGAGTTGTTGCTCCCGTGCTCCATAAGTACGAATCGAAACCTGCACCTGCATCTAAAGTTGTCTTATCTTCGATACAGATGGTCTTGTCTTTTAAAACCTCAGAATATACAGGCGGAATTACAGTTAGGGTCACTTTTGCAATTGCATAGCAACCGTTCGCATTGGTTACTTTAATGTACACAAATCCATTGGGAGCAATATAAGGATTGGTCGTTACAATCTCGTTACTTCCATTAATGGCATCCTGCAATGATGGGTAATATTTTTTTGTTATTCCTGTCTGTGTGGTTACGGTAGCATTGGTTAGATTAAATGATCCCATAGAAACATTGGTTTCTAAAAAACATGATCTTAATGAAGTGTCATTTACCACAACTACCGGGAAATGATTAAGGGTAATAACCGCATTATCAGTACATCCTTGCGGAGTGGTAACTTTTACATGAACTGTTCCTCCGTTTGCTGAAGGGTAATTTGACCAGTTTAAGATCTCATTAGTTCCCGCTGTAAGATTGGCAAGGGTAGGATAATATCTTTTTGTAACGCCGGGTAAAGTAGTTACTGCAGCAGTACTCAGATCGAAATAGGCAACTCCTGCATTGTTATTGTTACAGGCTGTTATCGTGACATCATCAGCCGCAAAAGGACTTGGATTTAAAATAATTCTTGCATCACCATTATCACATAATGTAGAGGAAGGGTCTTTTATGACTACCGAGATCGTTGTGTTTCCTGAGTATTGAAAGTTTGTAGGCACAGCAATTGGCGTAGAGCTTCCCAAGACATAATAAGTAATAATGTAATTTCCAGGATTATTTACAAACTGATTTGCATAAGACGTTAAATCTACAAACCCGTTTCCTGTTGCAGGGTTGGTACACACAAATGGAGTGATGCTGTTTTGTAAAATTGGAACTTTATCAATAAAAATTTTAGCATTTTTAATAGAATGTCTTGCACTTGCAGCTCCTGTTCCTGCAGAAAACCCGAAATAACCCTGCGTCATACCGATTGCACCGCCGGCGGGAGCATAAGAATCGTCTGTAATCAGTACGCCATCTATTCTTATTTGGATTCTCCAGTTATTAATATTTGCAGGATCTACTTCACCATTTACTTCGACATGTTTGTAGCTAGAGCCAACGAAGGGCTGAGTTGGGTTAAGATCCGGAGAGTGAAAAGTACTATTTGCCGTTGTATTATATTCGATATTCGGGTTTCCGGCAGGTACATTATTGGTACCATAAAGAAGGTGTACTTTGCTCATCTGTCCTTCCGTAGAATTGTTGAATATATCAAATGCAACCATCAATCCGTTTGCGTTTGCAGGAATTCCCAGTCCGCCTCCGGTTGTGAATGCTGTTGGGGGATTAGACAGATACCAGAATGTAAGACCATCGCCTCTACCATACGAGGTGGTTCCGTTTCCGTCTATTCGAAAGTCAAATTCTACTTTCCATTTATCACAATATTTAAGGTTGATAGGATTAGAAAGCTTTATGGCGCCAAACTGACTGGTTTGATCTGAGGTAAGCTGTACGAAATCGCCGGTAGCAGATGCCGAGGGAACGATGTCCCATCCTGTAGTATTAATTACAGGTGAGCCTGTAAGTTGATAAGTCTGAGCTCTCAAATTTGAGTTAATGGTTGATAAAACGAACAAAAAACTGAGGAGTAAAATTTTTTTCATTGTTTAACTTTAAGATGTTGTTTGGTAAGATTATCGTTTTTTATTTTAATATATATTTTCCGGGTTGGTAATAGCAGTGAAGTACTTAGTATAGTTGTAATATAAGTCATGCTTTAGTCGGCAAATTTTTTAGATTTTAGATTTAAAAAAGCACCACTTAATGGTAGTGGTGCTTTCTTGGGACTATTCCCTATTTTTTACCAATACCCATCCGTTGTATTTTGTCTGTGTATTGTTTTTGTCATTTTCAGTCCAGCTTATGGAGTACCAATAAGTACCTGTTGACAATTTTTTACCTCCGGAAGTTCCGTCCCAGGTGTAATTTCTTATTTTGTCTGCCTGATACTTCAAGTTTCCATATCTGTCATAAACAGTGAAGACTAGATTTTTCTTATAAGCAAGAGCTGTATAATCGATAAAATCGTTTACATTATCGCCATTAGGCGTTATTGCGTTTATAAGATTAGGAACCGTTACCTGAATATGTGTTGGCTCACAATTATAAAAATCTTTTACAAAAATTTTATTTTCACCTCTCGGAAGGCCGGTGAATATGTTAGAATCTTGCCAGTTGATGCCGTCTAAAGAATATTTGTAGGGAGCAACTCCACCAGAAACATTCACGGTAATGGTGTTGTTGGTAATGTCTATGCTAGAAATAACTGGGCTGGTTGCAAATTTAACATTTACAGCTTGCAGTGTATAACAGTTTCCTGTTTTTAATCTTACCCAATAGGCTCCTACAGCTACATCGGTAATAGATGAAGTTGTAGCTCCTGTGCTCCATTCGTAGCCATCAAATCCCGGTCCTGCATCTAATGTCGTTCTGTCGTCAATACAAATCGTTTTGTCTTTTAAAACAGATGATCTTACAGGAGGAATTACTTTAAGCGTTATTTTTTTAATGATATAACAGCTGTTTGTGCCTGTTATTTTTACATATATATCTGTAGATGAAGAAATATATGCTGTTGGATTTACGATTTCATTGGTTCCGGTTAAAGCGTTTGCCAAAGTTGTATAGAACTTTTTTGTAATACCTGCTTCGGTAGAAACGTTCGCTGTGGTAAGATTAAATAATGCTGTTGTCGGAAACGTTTCAATAAAGCAAGATTCTATCGTAGCATCGGTGGATACAGGCAGAGGATAGAAAACAAGTGTAATCTCTGCGTTTCCTGTACAACCTTGTGGCGTTGTCACTTTTACATACACTTTTCCCGGAGCTGAAACGTAAGCATTCGGGTTTGTAATTTCGTTTGTTCCCGCATTCAGATCTGCTAATGTTTTATAGTATTTTTTAGTTACTCCGGGAACAGCAGTAACATTTGCTGAAGAGAGATCAAAGGTTGCTGTAGTCGCACCATTATTGTTACATGCAGAAAGAGTTCTGTTGTTTGCCGTAAATGGTGAAAGGGTAAGGATAATTTTCCCATCCGGGTTATCACAAAGAACAGCTGCATTGTCTCTTACGATAACATTTACTGTAGTATTGGCATTAAATTGATAATTCGTAGGCGTCGTAATAGGTGTACCGCCAACAGAATAAGTAAAAGTGTAGTTGGCAGGGTTGGCGACAAACTGAGAATTAAATGATGTTAAATTCACTGTTCCGAAACCTGTTGAAGGGTTTGGGCAAAAAGTTTGTGTTGCAGTCGGTTGCAGTAAACTTACTTTGTCGGTATATATTTTTACATTTTTAATAGAATGTCTCGATCTGTTTCCTCCTGTAGAGGCAGAAAACCCGAAATATCCCTGAGTCATTGTAGCGGCTGCTCCAGATGCGGTAAATGGTTGATTGCAGATCTGAGTTCCGTCAATCATTATTTTTATATTCCAGGTATTAGGGATAGATGTATTTACTTCAGCAGTTACCTCAACATGTTTGTAAGTTGTTCCCTGAAAAGGAAGAGTCGTATTCATGTCGGGCGAGTGAAAAGAGCTTCCTGCGGTGTTAAAAAATTCTACATTGTTGTTGTCTGTAGTGTTTGCAACTTGTCCGTAGGCAACATGCACTTTACTCATTACAGCAGTAGTTGTATTGTTGTAAGTATCAAACCCTACAATAAGACCTACGGCATTTTGTGAAACCCCAAGGCCTGATCCCAGCACGCTTGCTACCGGCGGATTTGCCAGATACCAAAATGCAAGACCGTCACCATTTGCGGTTTGGTTAGAATCCATTCTGAAATCGAATTCTACCCGCCATTTATCACAATATTTAAGGTTTATAGGATCATTTAGCCTGATCGACCCCGATTGATTATTTGTGTCCGGTGTCAGTTGAATAAAATCACCACCTGTTCCTAAAGCTGTTGGCGAAACCATCGTCCACCCTGTTGTGTTAATAGGAACTCCTGTAAGCTGATAAGTTTGGGAAGAAAAATTTCCGGAGATACAAAGTAAAAGAAGGGTAAAATAAAACAGTAATTTTTTATTCATTTATTGGGATACTTTTATTAGACGTGTAAAGATATTGAATCTTTGCTAATAAATGTATATATGCTGTTAAATTTGTAAAAAAAATTGATTATTTTGTAATAAAAAATATTAATGATAACGAAAAGTTGAATATGATAAGCGCTATCTTAGTTTAATTCAAAATAGAGAATTACTTTCTAAACCTTCAAAATAAGTGTCTACTTCAAGATTTGGTGAATTTGCTGCAGCTACGGCAAGTTTATCGCAAAGTTCATTCTCAAAATGTCCTGCGTGGCCTTTTACCCAATGCATTTTTGGAGTGTACTGATTATAAAGTACAACAAATCTCTTCCACAGATCGGGGTTTTTTACGTTTTTCCAACCTCTTTTGATCCAGCCGGAAATCCAGTTTTGGTTAATGGCATCAGAAACATATTTGCTATCGGTAAAAACATGAATATCGTTTTCTGTAGATTTCAGTTTTTCCAGCGCAGTGATTACAGCCAAAAGTTCCATTCTGTTATTGGTCGTTTTTCTGAAGCCTTTAGAAAATGTTTTTTGATAATTTTTTTCGGGAACACGCATCAAAATGCCGTAACCTCCTTTTCCGGGGTTTCCGCTGCAGGCTCCGTCAGTATATATTTCAATTCTCATTTAAGATAAGTTGCCACGAATACACGAATTTCTTTTTAACATTCGTGCGTTCGCGGTATTGATTTATTGAATTAGTTTTTAAAACGGAAAATCTTCTTCATCATCAAGATCGTTCATCGATGACCCCGAAAGTTTAGAACTATCCGGAAGGTCAAATGCTGCTCCTGGTTGAATGGTAGTCTTAATTTTTTCAAAACCACTTGGCTCGCCATGATTATTGGAGTAGCCCATTCCGTTGGTAGCCTCTTCGATATTCCCGAATTTTGCAAAATGTTTCAGGAAAGATAATCTTACATCGGCAGTGGCACCGTTTCTGTGTTTTGCAATAATCAATTCTGCCTGGTTTTCGGTAGGTGTTTCTGCACCATCCTCGTCATTATCCCAAACGGTAATTTTGTAATATTCAGGTCTGAAAATAAAAGATACAATATCGGCATCCTGCTCAATTGCTCCCGATTCTCTAAGGTCAGACAGCTGAGGTCGTTTTCCGGGACGGGTTTCCACACTTCTCGAAAGCTGAGAAAGTGCAATTACAGGCACATTTAATTCTTTTGCAATCGCTTTTAATGAACGCGAAATCATCGAAATTTCCTGCTCACGGTTTCCACCACCTTTTCCGCCACCTCCTGCAGTCATCAGCTGAAGGTAGTCGACCATTATTAGTCTTACTCCGTGCTGCATTACCAGTCTTCGGCATTTTGCTCTGAAGTCAAATATGGACAGGGAAGGTGTTTCGTCAATATATAAAGGTGCGTTTTCTAATTCTGAGACATTTGAAAATAGTCTTTGCCATTCTTCATCATCCAACGTTCCTTTTCTTAATTTTTCTGATGAGATTTTTGTTTCGGAAGCAATCATCCTTGTGATGAGCTGTACCGATGCCATCTCTAATGAAAACAATGCCATCGGGATTTTGTATTCCACGGCAATATTTCTCGCCATTGATAGGATAAATGCTGTTTTTCCCATCGCCGGACGCGCAGCGATAATAATAAGGTCAGAATTTTGCCAGCCCCCGGTTTCTTTATCGACATCTCTGAATCCCGAAGGTACACCGGAGATTCCTTCTTTATCTTTTAAAGATTTAATAGTGTCAATGGCTTGCTTTACCAAAGTGTTGGCGGTGTCAAACCCTTTTTTGATGGTACCGTTTGTGATTTCAAAAAATGATTGTTCAGCTTTATCCAGAAGTTCGAATACGTCGGTAGACTCTTTATACGAAGTGTCTATAACATTAGCTGAAACATTGATTAAACTTCTTAAAATATATTTTTCAAGAATGACACGTACGTGATATTCGATATGGGCTGATGAACTTACTCCCATCGTAAGCTCTATTATATAATGATCGCCGCCTGCAGAACTGAGTTTGTCTGTCTTTTTCATTTCCTGAATAACAGTCATGATGTCTACGGGGTGATTTCCTTCGTACAGTTTCAGAATAACAGAAAATATAACCTGATGTCTCGGATCATAAAAAACTTCCGGAGTAAGTAGGTCAATAGAATGATCTAGCCCCTTTTTGTCAATTAAAAAAGTACCTATTACCAATCTTTCAAAATCTATTGCATTGGGAGGCATTTTTCCATCTGCAATCGACAGTTCCCTAGCAAAGTTCCCCTGTGTAAGAGAAGAGAGTGTTTCTTTCTGCGCCATGGTGCAAAGATAGTTTTTTTAAAAAATATTTTTAAAATAGTAACTAACAATTCTGATGAAAACATAACCCAACTATGGTAAACAGGTGAGCTTTAGTGTTAATAAAAAAATCACCCCATTGCTGAGGTGATTTTATTATGATTAAAGAAAAATTATTATTCTCTGTTTTTTACCAATACCCATCCGTCATATTTGGTTGGTGTACTGTTTTTGTCGTTTTCGTTCCAGGTAATTGTGTACCAATATGTTCCTGTAGGAATTTTTTTGTTTCCAGAGGTGCCGTTCCACTTGTAGTTTCTTACTTTGTCAGCTTCATAGATTTTGTTTCCGTATCTGTTGTAAACAACGAATATCAAATTCTTTTTGTAAGCTAAAGCAGAGTAGTCTATTTCGTCGTTAACGTTGTCTCCATTTGGAGTAATTGCGTTCACAAGATTCGGAACAGTAACTTGTATTTGGATAGGGTTACAATCGAATGAGTCTTTTACGAAAATTTTGTTTTCTCCTCTCGGCAAACCAGTAAACACGTTAGAATCTTGCCAATTGATACCGTCTAATGAATATTGATAAGGTGCAGATCCTCCCGATGCATTTACTGTAATTGTATTGTTCGTAATGTCGATACTTGCAATCACAGGTTGCTGCGAAGGATAAACATGTACTTGCTGAAGGGTAAAACACTTACCAGTTTTTAATTTTACCCAATAAGCACCCACTCCAACGTTTGAGATTGACTGGGTTGTAGCACCAGTGCTCCATTCGTATCCGTCAAATCCTGATCCCGCATCAAGAGTCGTTTTATCTTCTAAACAAATAGTTTTGTCTTTAAGAACTGATGATTTTACAGGAGGTAAAACTTTTAATGTGATTTTTGTGATAGCATAACATCCATCAGTATTTGTTACTCTCACATAGACATCAGTACTTGTCGTGATATAATTTGTAGCCGGAATAATTTCGTTAGTTCCTGCTAAGGCATTTGCTTGAGAAGTGAAAAATCTTTTTGTAATACCTGTTTGAGACGTTACGTTTGCTTGTGTAAGATCGAAAGAAGCAGTTGTAATTGCAGCTTCAATAAAACATGACTCCAAAGTTGCAGGTGTTACCACCACAACAGGGAAAAAGCTTAAAGTAATCGTAGAATTAGCAGTACAGCCTTCTACCGAAGTTACTTTTACATAAATTGTTTTAGGAGCAGATACATAGGCTGTAGGATTTGTAATTTCGTTGGTTCCTGCATTAAGGTCTGCTAATGTCGGATAGTATTTTTTTGTTGCAGTTGGGTCATCAAAAACATTTGCTGTTGTAAGGTTGAATGTCCCTGTTCCTGCGCCATTGTTATTACATGCCTGAAGTGTTGCATTCTTCGCAACAATGTTTCCTTGCTTGAATTTAAACTTTCCTGTTTGAAAACACCCATTGGCTGGATTAGTTGGATTAGTTGGATCGGTGTATTTTATTCTATAATAATAAAGTGTTGTGCCATTTATAGTAGTTGTAGTTAATGGGTTCGATCCCGTAATTGCATCATTATTAGCATCATGATATGTTATAGTGAAGTTTGGATTACCATTTAATATACCGGATGTTAAAGTTGTGAAATCAAACTGCATTGGAAGCGCACATTTCAAAATTTCATTAGGAAGAGCAGGGTTTGTTGCATTCGGTACTCCAGGAGTAATAAATGGGTTAGGCGTTAATGCTGGGTCGTTAAAAGCAGACGTTAGCGCTGCTGTACCACCCCATGTTAGAGAAAATCCTAAATTACTTGCCGGAATATAATTGTCTATAAGAACATAATAGACTTCTCCAGCAATTACTTGAAGCGGAGCGTTCCACTGGCTTCCTGTTTGAGTAGAACTTAATCCTGTAGGACCACTTGTCCCAGAATAATTACAGCTGACAGCATTTCCGAAATCCCAGGTTGCGCAATCTATATTGGGTCCATAAACCGCAAAATCGTAATCATAGTGAGTAACACCAGGAATAGTATCAGGATTTATTGTAAATTCTATTGTTCCTGTTGTTGCAGCGGTAAAAACGTACCAAACAGAATGGTTTTCCAGGCCTAGGCAGCTTCCTGAAGTTTGTTCAATAATACTGCCATTAGTATCAGAGTTATAAGATATATCAGAATTACCACATACAGGTATCGCAGTGATACAATCTGACTGGGAATAATATAGCTGTGAAGTGATTAAAATAAAAAAAAGTAGTAGTTTTCTCATTTCCAAATGATTTTAATTACAAATTTAACAAAAATTTAATTAATTAAGCGTTATGTTACCTTAAATAAAAAAAGCCGTTTATATGACGGCTTTTTTGTTGTTTTTTTATTATTATTCCCTGTTTTTCAATAATACCCATCCAGAGAATTTGATTGGTGTACTTTGTTTATTGTTTTCGTTCCAGGTTACTGAATACCAATAGTTTCCTGTAGGTGCTTTCTTGCTTCCATTTGCTGTGCCATCCCATTTATAACCATTAGTTTTATCGGCCTGATAGATTTTAGATCCATATCTATCAAAAATACTTAGAACTAAGTTTTGTTTTCCGGATAATGCAGAGTAGTCTATTACATCATTTACACCATCTCCATTTGGAGTGATCACGTTTGTAATATTTGGAACCACGACATTTACCTGAATAGGCACACAATCGTAGTTGTCTTTAACAAAAACAGTGTGATCACCTCTGGATATATTGGTGAAGACATTAGAATCCTGCCAGTTTATATTATCAATTGAGTATTGGTAAGGAGGCGTTCCACCAATTACGTGTACGGTAATTGTGCTGTTTGAGATTTCAATATTTGATATAACAGGTTGCTCTGAAGCGTACACTTTTACATCTTGTCTAGCGATACAGTCACCCGTTTTCAATTTTACCCAATACGTACCTACTCCTACATCTGAAATAGTTTGAGTAGTTTCACCGGTGCTCCATAGATAACCGTCAAATCCTGCACCTGCATCTAAAGTGGTTTTGTCTTCTGCACAAATAATTTTATCTACTAGAACTGTAGAATAAACAGGCGGAATAACAACCAGATTTACTTTGGCTACATTGTAACATCCTTCACCATTAGAAACTCTCACATAAGCATATCCCGTCGGAGCAATGTAAGTATTTGCAGTCACTATTTCATTAGTTTCGTTTACGGCATCAGCCATTGAAGGATAATACTTCTTAGTCATCCCCGTCTGTCCGTTAACCGTTGCGTCTGTTAGATCAAACTGTCCTAATGTTGGAGTAGTTTCTATAAAACATGATCTCAACGTAGCTTCAGTAACAATGATCTCCGGATAGAAATTCAACTTGATTTCTGCTATATCTGTACATCCGTATTGTGAAGTAACCAAAACAAAAACAGATCCTACTGCAGATACATATTGGTAAGGATTGCTGATTTGTCCGGTTCCGTTATTTAGGTCAGAAAGTGAAGGGTAAAACTTCTTTGTAACCGTAGGGTCATTTATAACATTTGCTGTAGTTAAATCATACATTGCGGTTCCTGCGTTATTATTGTTACAGCTCGTTAAAGTAGCATCAACAACATTAATGGCGCGTTGTACAAATTTAAATGTGCCGGGTAGCCTACATCTGCTGATGGCTCCTCCAGGTGCGCTTGGATCAGAATATGTAATGACATAATAGTAAACATCTGTCGTATTTACCGGGATAGGACCCAAAATAGGATTGTTTCCACTAATTGCATCATTAGAATTCTTATAATATGAAACTATAAAGTTTGGGTTACCGTTTATAATTCCTGCCGATAATGTGCTGAAATCAAAGACAGGAGGCTCAGTACAAACAATCACTTCGTTAGGATCTGTTGGTGCTGCTCCCGGATCTCCAGGTGGAATAAATGGATTTGGCTGGAACGCTGAATTAAATGGTGATACTAAAGTTGCTGTTCCACCCCAGTTTAATACAAATCCACTAGCAGATTGTGAGAAATTATCAACAACGATGTAGTAAGTTTCTCCTGCCACAACATTCAAAAATGAACAAAATGGTGATTGTGTAGCATCAGATGTAGTATTAGTATTCGTGAAATTTAACCCTGTATTACCTGAGGTTCCGGAATAGTTACATCGTATCGGGGTTCCTAAGCTACCGCACGATACATTGGGTCCGTATAATGCCCAATCATAGTCATTAGACAAGGTGTTGGGTGCAATAGTAAAGGTTAACGTTCCTGATGTAGCAATGGTAAACGTATACCAGATAGAAAAGTGCTCATCAGAAGTCATGCATCCACCCAAATCTTCTTTAATATCTCCGGGTCCGGTAGGAGTAAAAGAAATAGGCGTATTTCCGCAGACTTGCACAGTTCCGCCACAGTCAGAGCTGGATTGTGCAAAAATTATCTGGGATGTAATCAGTAAAAAAAAGAGTAGAGTTTTTTTCATTTTTTGAAAAATTTGTAAATACAAATATAGAGAAATTATTAATCTTACATTTAAGTTTTATTATATATCGAAGTAAAACGACATAATTCATTTAATATTGCATTTTTCTCAATTTGGAGTTCGTTAAACCAACAATTATTGCTATCAATACGGTCATGCTTCCTCCAAAAATTACTGATCTTACAACACCCAAAAGCTTCGCCATTAAGCCACTTTCAAACTGCCCCATTTCATTGCTCGACATGATGAAAATTGAGTTCACGCTTAGTACTCTTCCTCGAATATGATCAGGTGTTTTGAGCTGTACAATAGTTCCTCGTATAACAACAGAAATGCCATCAAGCATGCCGCTCAGTACCAAAAACATAAATGAAAGCCAATAGTAATGCGACAATCCAAAACCGATAATACATAACCCAAACCCTGCAACGACCACCAACAGAATTTTCCCTTGATTTTTTCTTAAAGGAACCAGTGATAATATAGTAATGATAATCATTGAACCGATGTCTGACGCTGCATTGAGCAATCCAAAACCTTCTGCTCCAGTTTTTAAAATATCTGTTGCAAATACAGGAATCATAGCAACGGCACCCCCAAATAGTACAGCAAACATATCTAAACAAAGGGCTCCTAAAATTTCTTTAGTTTTAAAAATATACGAAATGCCCTCACGCATGCTTTCCATAACTTTTATTTCCTCTTTTTTATGCTCAGAAAATTGTTTGTTCAGCTGCCAGAAAAAAAGTGAAGCGATTAAAAGCAGAGAGACGATAACCAATAAAGTCCATTTTACACCAAAAAAACCGATAAGAAATCCTCCGGCGGCGTGACCGCAGACAGAAGAAATCAAGAATGTCGCCTGGTTTAAGGTAATCGCACTCGGAAGATTCACTTTCTTCACGATTTTAGGAATCATAGACGGTACAATGGGTCCGATAAAAGCTCGTGCAATTCCGGTGAAAAATATAACCCCATAAATGAAGTAGGTGATTTCGTGCCCTGTAAAATGAAGTTCCACGTCAAAAAATGCAGGAATCATCAGTAAGCTGATCAGAAAAACGTATACATAATTACAAATTAATAGCAGTCTTTTCTTTTCATTCATATCGATGACGTGTCCGGCATACAATGCGCAGCTTACTGCGGGAATTACCTCCGATAGCCCGATAAGCCCGATCGAAAAAGGATCTTTTGTTAACTGATACACCCACCATCCAAGTAAAGTTGCGAGCATTCTGAAGGCTAAAACAACAAAAAATCTCCCGGTAAGAAGATTTCTGAATTCTACATTTTGCAATGTTTTGAGCGGTAATAGTGAAATCATGCTACAAAAATAGCCCTAAAAATTTATTTAGGGCTATCTGTATTTTCGATTTTCAAATGATAAATAAAATACCTTTTGAAAGATAGTGTCTATCTTAGTCGGCTCTTAGAGAACTTACAACAATGGCAGCGGCAGCAGCGGCACCAATGACAACAGCACCTCCGGCAACTCTCGCTCTTGATCTGTCTTTTACAGCAGCAACATTAGATTTAGGAATGATCACTTCAGTACTGTCTTTTTTTCCGGTTGTGCCGATGATGTTATCTCCATCAACGTTACGGAATAAAAATTTCTGCTTCTTGGTACCGTCTTTGTGAGTAACGATGTATATTTTACCAGCCTCAAGGTTAGAATAATTGTTTTGTGCAATATCTTCGCTGTACTTTGTTGTTGCACAAGATGAGATTACAAATAAAGACGTTAATAATGATGATTTTAAAAGTACAGATGCTTTCATTATAATTTTTTAGTTTTCCAAATTTATAATTTTTTTTGAATATACGTTTTCATTAAAAAATAAAATCTCACTTTTTTTGTAATATTAAACTGAATAATGGAGAAAATTTGTGTTTAAAAATTTTTTAGCGTCGATTGATTTAAACCACTTCCAAACGCTTCTGCTGTATCTGCTAAATCATCTGTCGCTTTTGAAATTCCCACAATTAGTACTGTCGCAGCGGCTATTCCTCCACTCGTTGCGATGACGGCAATTGCTGTTTTATCTTTTCTTATTTCTTTAATATCTGTCTTTGCAATAGAAATTCTTTCTTTTTTTCTGAAGAACAGGAAACTATTGAGATAAGTACTACAAGAGAAAAAAATATTTTCATAGAATAGGATTTTTGAGTTAATATTTTTTATAAACTTCAAGTATTGCTGCTATTTTTCTGTCGTTGGCCAATCTTGGTATTTTATTTTGACCTCCCAATTTTCCTTCAGATTTTGCATATTCCTGAAAGGCATTTTTTTTAAGCGTAGAAATGTGAAGTTTTTGCAGAATATTTCCTGAAATAAGATCATCATAATATGTATTGCGTTTTCTCAACTGATCATCAAGTTCATTCTTAAAAAGGTCTAAATTCTCCGGTTCTTTTTCAAACTCAATAAACCATTCATGATACGGTAAACCCTCTTCCGGATTTACTTGCGGAGCCAAATGGAATTCGGTAATCTGTGCTGATAATTTTTCTACAGTAGCTTTTATAGCCTCTTCCACTTCAAAAGCAATCACGTGTTCGCCAAAGGCTGAAGTAAAATGTTTAGTTCTTCCGCTTACCAAAATTCTGTGCGGATTTTTATCAATAAAACGTACAACATCGCCAATAGAATATGCCCACAAACCGGAGTTCGTTGTCAAAATCAGGGCGTAATCCTTGTTGAGTTCAATATCTTTTAACGTTAATCTTTGGGCGTCAGGTTTTCCATACTGCTCCAACGGAATAAATTCATAGAAAATTCCATGATTGGTTAAAAGCAATAAGCCTTCTTTGGTATAATCATCCTGAAAAGCAAAAAATCCTTCCGAAGCCGGAAAAGTTTGTACAATATCTACTTTGTCACCTAAAAGTTCCTCCATTTTTTCGCGGTATGGCTCATAATTGACACCGCCTGTGACAATTAGTTGTAGATTGGGAAATATCTGCTTTATTTTTTTACCGTTTTTCTCAATGAGTTTTTCGAAATACATGATCAGCCATGGCGGTATCCCCGAAATCAAAGTCATGTTCTCTTTCTCGGTTTCTTCTACAATTTTATCAACCTTTGTTTCCCAATCATCAATCAGATTGGTTTCCCAGCTTGGTAATCGGTTTTTTTGCAGATAATTGGGGATATGATGCGCTACAATTCCTGATAACCTTCCGGTTTTTATCCCGAAAACTTCTTCAAGCTCAGGGCTTCCCTGTAGAAAAATCATTTTTCCGCCTACAAAATCGGCATTATTTTTTTTAGCAATATAATGGAAAAGTGCACTTTGAGCACCTTTTACCTGAAACGGCATGCCTTCTTTAGAAATTGGAATGTATTTGGAACCCGAGGTCGTACCAGAAGTTTTAGCAAAATATTCCGGAGTTTCGGTCCACAAAATATCACGTTGCCCACGTTTTACTTTTTCTATATAAGGTTTCAGATCTTCATAATCCGCAACAGGAACTTTTGCCTGAAAATCTTCTACAGACCTGATGTTTTCAAAATCGTATGTTCTTCCAAAAAGAGTTTTCTTGGCCGTGTCAATAAGCGATAATAACAGTTTCGCCTGATTTTCTTCAGCATTTTTTTTAAATTCTTCAGTTTTTTGAACATGTTTTTTTGCCCAAATCAGCGCTGCATTTTTCTTTAGAAAGTTTAACATAGTTCAAATTTATAAATAAGTATATAATTCGATGAATTTTTTTAAGATTTAAAACAAAAAAACCGATGATCTAGGCATCGGTTAATTGAAAATTTGATTATGAAATTACAACTATACGTTGTTTTTTACTTGTTTACTTTGTACCTCTTGTCTGGAGTTCCGTCTTTTTTCAACTTCTGATTTTCTTTATACCGCTTATCCGGAGTTCCGTCTTTTTTGAGTTTTGTCGCTGATTTTGCAGTGTTGGTTTCAGCAGCTTTTATGGGTTTTACAGTTTTTGTCGTTGTCGATTTTACTGCTGTTTTTGTTGCGGGAACAGTTTGCTGAGCGGTCGCAAATCCTAGTCCCAAAATAACAGACATTGCGGTAAGAAATTTTTTCATATCTATTTGATTGCTTTTTGTTTACATAAAGTTAAGTAAAATATTAAAATGAAAAGCGGTTTTTAATAATTAATTTGATATTTATAAAAATAAAGCCCGCTTCCAAATTTGGAAACGGGCAAACATATGAATGAATAGTTGTTAGATTTATCTTGTACAATTGGCTCTCCAAGTTTTACCGTCTACGGTGTAAAGCATCTTAAGCTCGTTGTTATCAATTCTTACATAAACAAGGGCATTAGAATTCACCATTACCAAAGTGTTGTCACCTTGTTTTTCAAATTCCAACCCGTTAAGATCAGGAATTCCGCTAGAAAATCTAAAGTTATATTTAGTTCCGCTTGCAATCTTTGTAACGAATACTTCACCATTGTCGGTAGAAATGTTATTACTGCCATCAGTATACCCTACACTTCCTTTGTAAGTTCCTGCGAAGAAATCGTTGTCAGCCGGGTCATCGTCATCTCGGCACGACGATAGTGAAAAGGCGGTAAATAGAAGTACGAAAACTCCTAAAATCTTGAATACATTTTTCATAATATTTTATTTTTTGGTTTACTTGAATAACAATTTTCAAAGATTGTGCCCAAAATGAAGTGATTAAAAATTTTAACTTTTTTTAGAATATTTTGTGTTGATATTAAGAAATCGATTCTTTTGGATTGAAATTTGACTACGTTCTGTAAATCTTAAAAATAAAAAATAACGTACCTTTGAGGAAATAAAACGGTTTCGGAGCTCTCCCGAAATCGATTTTGTCGTTTTATACCTACATTATTTATGCAGTTAAAAAATATCAGCGAAAAATTTCTTCCCGATTTACTAAAGAATGAATTCGGAAAGGAAATTTTCACACAAATTGATACACAGCCGCATCTTTCTGTAAGAGGAAGTGCCGGTTCTTCAGCTTCGGTTTTTGCAGCCGAGCTATTTCTTACTCACAAAAAAACGGTTCTTTTTCTTGTTGATGACAAAGAAGAAGCGTTGTACATCAACAGCGAAATGGAAGATTTGCTGGGAAAAGAAAGTGTACTTTATTTTCCGGCCACTCACATGGAGCCTTATCAGGTTGAAAAAACTCAGAATGCCAATTTGGTATTGCGAACAGAAGTTTTAAATAAAATAAATTCAGAAAAATCTCCAAAAGTTATTGTGGCTTATATTGGTGCTTTGTCTGAAAAAGTATTGAAGAAGGAAGATTTTAAAGCTATTTCTCATCACATTAAAACCGGCGATCAGCTCGACTTTGATTTTGTGGACGAATTGCTGAATCATTATCAATTTAATCAAACCGATTTCGTTTCTGAGCCAGGCGAATTTTCTGTACGTGGTGGAATTGTCGACGTCTTTTCTTACTCCAACGAAAAACCTTATCGTATTACTTTCTTCGGAAACGAAGTGGAGAATATTAAAACTTTTGATATAGAAACTCAGCTTTCGGTTGATAAAGTAGAAGGTTTTCAATTGGTGTCTAATATGAATTTTTCTGTTTCGGGGACAAGGGTTTCGTTTCTGGAAATCTTGCCTAAAGACAGTTTGGTTATTTCAAGAAACGGAATTGTTGGTCTTCAGAAGCTTAGAACATTTTACGAAAAATCTATAGAGAAATTTGACAATCTAAATAAGGATATTGCGCACAGAAGTCCACAAGAATTATTTATTTCGGATCAGGAATTTTTATTTGATTATAAAAAATTTAAAACCATAGATTTTAGCAGTGTCGGAATCGAAGAAATAAAATCTCTTGAAATAAAGCTTAGCCAAACTGCTCAACCTTCGTTTCACAAGAATTTTCAGTTGTTGATTGAAGATTTGCAGGAGAAAAAAGAAGAAGGTTTTGATATCTGGATATCTTTTTCCACAGAAAAACAAAAAGACAGATTGGTGTCTATTTTTGATGAATTAGGACATCAGCTGGCTTTTAAAAGTTTTAAATCTGAACTTCATGAAGGTTTCGTAGATCCTGATCATAAAATTTTGGTGTATACCGATCATCAGATTTTTGACCGTTATCAAAGATATAAATCTAAAAATACATTCGCTAAATCTGAGCAGCTCACGCTGAAAGATCTGATGTCGCTGAAAGTCGGAGATTATATTGCCCACATCGATCACGGGATAGGAAAATTTATGGGATTGGTAAAAGTAAACAATGATGGAAAGATTCAGGAATGTTTTAAATTGACGTATAAAAACGGAGACTTATTGTATGTAAGTATTCATTCTCTACATAAAATTTCGAAATACAATGGCCCCGACGGAAAAGAGATCGTCTTAAGCAAACTCGGTTCTCCTGCCTGGAAATCACTAAAACAAAAAACCAAAGCGAGAGTTAAGCAAATTGCTTTTGACTTAATCAAATTATATGCGGAAAGAAAAACCGCAAAAGGATTCCAATATTCACCAGATTCTTATCTTCAAAATGAGTTGGAAGCAAGTTTTGCTTATGAAGACACGCCAGATCAGGAAAAAGCAACGTTGGATGTCAAAAAAGATATGGAAGATGAAGGAGTGATGGATCGCTTGATTTGTGGTGATGTTGGTTTCGGAAAAACAGAAGTTGCCATTCGTGCTGCGTTTAAAGCGGCTACAGATGGTAAGCAGGTTGCGATTTTGGTTCCGACGACCATTCTGGCTTTTCAACATTACAGAAGTTTCAAAGAAAGATTGAAAGATTTTCCGGTGAATATTTCGTACTTAAACCGTTTCAGAACGGCGAAACAAAAAAATGAAACTTTACAAGGATTAGACGATGGGAAAATTGACATCGTTATCGGGACACATCAGTTGGCTGCAGATAAAGTTAAATTTAAAAATTTAGGTTTACTGATTATTGATGAAGAACATAAATTTGGAGTTTCGGTAAAAGATAAGCTCAAAACGATGAAAACCAATGTTGATACCTTGACATTGACTGCAACGCCAATTCCGAGAACGTTGCAATTTTCTCTGATGGCTGCACGAGATCTTTCGGTGATCAAAACACCACCGCCAAACAGACAGCCGGTTGATACAAATATTATTGGGTTTAGCGAAGAAATTATTCGCGATGCGGTTTCTTATGAATTGCAGCGTGACGGGCAGGTTTATTTCATCAATAACAGAATTGAAAACTTGAAAGATATTGCAGGCTTGATCCAAAGATTGGTTCCCGACGCTAGAGTTATTACTGCACACGGACAAATGGAAGGGAAGCAAATGGAACAGAATGTCCTCGATTTTATGGATGGAAAATATGATGTTCTGGTTGCAACCACGATTATTGAAAGTGGAGTAGATGTTCCGAATGCGAATACAATTTTCATTAATGATGCGCAACGTTTCGGAATGGCAGACCTTCATCAGATGAGAGGAAGAGTTGGGCGAAGCAACAGAAAAGCATTTTGTTACCTGATTACGCCACCTTTTGATATGATGACCTCTGATGCCAGAAAAAGACTGGAAGCAATTGAACAGTTTTCAGATCTGGGAAGTGGTTTTCAGATTGCGATGAAAGATTTGGAAATTCGTGGTGCCGGAGATTTATTGGGTGGTGAACAAAGCGGCTTTATCAATGAAATGGGATTCGAAACCTATCAGAAGATGATGCAGGAAGCACTTGAAGAACTGAAAGATGATGAAGATTTTGAAAATCTTTTTGAAAATGAAGAAGACCGAAATAAACTTTTCAAATCGGTAAAAGAGGTCAATATCGATACAGATCTGGAGCTGATGCTTCCGGATTCTTATGTTTCGAGTACCGAAGAAAGACTTTTGTTGTATCAGAAATTAGCTGATATAGATAATGAAAAAGATCTTCAGAAATTTGAATCTGAGCTGAAAGACCGTTTTGGGAATTTGCCAAGTGAAGCTATCAATCTACTGAAAAGTGTAGCTCTGAAGTGGTTGGCCGCCGAAATTGGTTTCGAAAAAATTGTAATGAAAAACGGAATTTTCTTAGGCTACTTCCCAGGAAATCCGCAGGATAAATTTTATCAGACCGATAAATTCAGGCATATTATTTCTTACCTCACGCAAAATCCTGCGCAAGCTCAGCTAAAAGAAAAAGCAGGGAAAGAAGGAAATAATCTGATGATGCGAAAAGATAAAGTAAAGAATGTAGATGAGGTGAATGTTTTGCTGAAATCTATTTTAGGAATTTAATACCATAAAATATCAATTGTGAAAGTCTAAAAGAAATTTTAGACTTTTTTTTATTAAAGTTTTAAAATAAATCCTGTATTAATGAAAATAAATTATATTTGCGAGACTAAAAAACTAAAAACTTTATGACCAAAAACAACTTTCTTACAGGAGTAGCAACTCTGCTTCTTGGCTTTCTTCTTTCTTGCGACAATACAACGGCTGATCCTATTAATAATACACTCAATGGTCCCAATAATCCCGGAAGTAGTGGTGGAAGCACGCCTACAATTACCGGACCTCGAATTTTGCACAAGATTGTAGTGAACAATGTAACAAATCAGGAATTTGTAACGACCGGAAATGTTTTGGAAAAAGCTATTTTTAAAGAAGCAAGCGGCCCCACTTCTTTCTTCGTTGGGACAGCAACATATACTTCAGGGAAAATTACAAGAGTAAAATTTGCTCAGGAAGTAAACGGAGCTCCGGCCAATACTTTAAGCTACGACTTCAATATCACGTACGATTCGGGTGGAAAGATCAATTATACAACCGGTGCTACGATGATTGGCAGTATACCAAACTTCAACAGTGAATACACCTACACGTATGATAGCGCGGGGAAGATGACAAAGATCGTCGAAAAGAAGAAGTCTGGCTCAACGTACACTCAATTTACCAACTATAATTTTACCAATACCGGAGATAATATAACAAAAATGGTAACAGAAGCTGGGATTACCAATGCAGCAGGTGTCCCCGATTTGTCTGCAACAGTTTTAACGACAACATATACTTATAGTGCCTACGATAATAAAATTAATCCTTACAACACATTGCCAAGAACATTTTTTGTAATGTGGAGCCTGGTGCATCCTATTAATTTCCCTGCATTATCTGCTAATAACCTGAAGAGCTTCAATATTGTATTTCCTTCTCCTGTTCCCGGTACGGCTGGTCCTGTAATACCTGGTGATTATACGTATCTTTATGATTCTATGAATTATCCAACATCAGATCAGACTCAGGCTCAGAAGTATATTTATAAGGCTTTATAATCCTGATTTCGTTATTAGTTTTGTGATAATATAAACAAAAATGTGATTTTTATACAAAAAAAAATTATATTTGTGAAAAAATAAATAATCCCATTACATAATGAAAAGACTTTTCTATTTTATTTTGCTAATAGCAGGTTTTTCTTCAATACATTCTTGTAAAGATTTGACTGATGAAGAAGGAAATCCACTTTTGGATTTGAATGACAATACAGGTTTAATTGGCCCAAGAGCTTTATCAAGAGAGGTGACAGATTTTGGTCTGATTGCGCAGTATGAGTATAATGGTTTGCTTCTTTCAAAAGTTATTACAGAAAAAGCTTCTATAAAAAATATAGAATGGAGTGGTAACAATATCAGCAAAATAACCTTCAAAGGCTTTCTGGATTTGGATAGTGACGGTACAATAGATACAGACAGTGTTTCTTATACTCAACAATATACTTATGGTAATTTGGGTAAATTAACAATGATTTCTGAGAACAGAACGGTATACAGAAAAGCGGCTCCTGTACCTCCTTCTACGGTGCCTGGTCCTTATGCTGTTTTTGCCAAAACAAAAGCACTTTATAAGTTAACCTATAGCTCAACAACTGCTAAACTTACATCTATTGTAATGCAGAGAGGTAACGATATTACTCCTTTTGATTATACAGATTATACCAAAGCTACTTACAGTTATTTGGGAGATAATGTTTCTTCGGTAACTAAAGAGGTTGGTAAATTGACGGGATCTGTTTTTGAACCGGCTGATCAGAAGTATGCATTCGATTTTAGCAGTTATGATTCTCAGATTAGCGGGTATACTTTGCTGCCATTTGGATATACAGTTTCGGTACTTATTTCTACAGATATTAACGATGACAGAAGTTTGATGCTGTCACCAAACAGTCCTAGAAGAGTTTCTGTTACAGATATGATGGAGCCTGTTCCTACACCAATTGTAGTTTCTACCAATTATAAGTATGATCCACAGACTTATATGACTCAGGGATTTGGAATTAATTATTTCTACAAACCTTTGTAATAAGTAATTTAAAGAAAATATTTAAACTCAATCCTTTTTAGGGTTGAGTTTTTTATTTTAGAACCCTTAATTTTGCAAAAAATTTCTCATGAAATATTTAATTGTCGGTCTTGGAAATAAAGGCCCGGAATACGAAAATACACGTCACAATATAGGTTTTAAGGTTGCAGAAAAAATTGCTGAAACGTTAGAATCACCATTCAACAGTACCAATTTTGGATGGATGGCAGAAGGGAAGTATAAAGGAAGAAAAGTATTTGTCTTAAAACCCGATACTTATATGAATCTTTCAGGAAATGCCGTAAAATACTGGATGCAGAAAGAAAATATTCCTTTAGAAAACGTGATGATTATCACCGATGATCTGGCTTTGCCGTTCGGAACATTAAGAATGAAAATGAAAGGTTCTGATGCCGGTCACAACGGACTAAAAAATATTCAGGAGGTGTTACAGACTCAGAATTACGCAAGACTTCGTTTTGGAATTTCGGCCGAATTTTCTGAAGGTAGGCAGGTAGATTATGTATTAGGAACCTGGAATCAGGAGGAAAACGAAAAACTTCAGGAAAGAATAGAGAAGTTTTCAAAAGCATGTCTGTCTTTCGTTTTTGCAGGAATTAACAATACAATGTCTGCTTTTAACGGAAAATAAAAAACAAATTCGGTCGGAAGCAAAGCTTCCGACCGAATTATTAATGAAAGATGAATGTTTATTATAACCAGGTTACAACGCCGGTTTCAACGTCATAATTAGCTCCGACTATTTTAATTTTACCTTCTTCCTCAAGTCTCTTTAAAGTAGAGCTTTGCTTGCGGATATCATCAATCGCATTTTTTACGTTATGCTGATTCAGTCTTTCAAGAAGATCTGCGTTTGCTGAAGAGCGTTCTTCGTCATCTTTGATGATTGTTTTGATAATTGGGTCAAAATGGTCGATCAGATGGTTCAGGTTATCCATTCCCATTCCTTCGATTTTAGCTGCGTCTAATCCGCCTTTTAAAGCGCCACATTTTGTGTGACCTAAAACAACCACAAGCTTAGAACCTGCGACATTACAGCCAAATTCCATAGATCCTAAAATATCCTGATTAACAAAATTTCCTGCTATTCTGATACTGAAAACATCACCCAATCCCTGATCAAAGATTAATTCTGCAGAAGTACGGCTGTCTATACAGCTTAGCACAACTGCAAAAGGCCATTGCCCTTCTCTGGTAGCATTTACCTGCTCCAAAAGATCTCTGTTTGCCTTTAAGTTACCTACAAATCTTTGGTTTCCTTCTTTTAAAAAGTTTAATGCTTTTTCAGGAGTAATTGTAGATTGAGTTTCAGATGTATGTGCTTTCATATGATTTATTATTTGTTGAATTATTATTAAAAATTAAAGTTAAAAAAATATTTTTGATGAGCTTACATTGCTCTTTTATGGGTAATGACGATGTGAGAGTCTTCATCGGTTTCGTAGTCTCTGTACGAAGTTTTGAAGCCTAATAGTTCCACATTAATATCTTCTTCTTTCGCTCTGATGTTGGCAAAATCCTGAATCATTTCCAGTACATCTGTTGCGATATATGATGTTCCTCTCGCATCAATCGTTACCGTAGAATTTGATTTAATGTTTTTCAATGTCTTTTTAATGGCAGCTTTATTAAGGAAAGAAACCTCTTCTGCAAGTTTCATCGTAATGCCATCTGCATCGATCAGTTTTTCACGGCTTAGATAATAAGCACGTTTCATATTTCCTTGTAGAATATAGAAAACTGAAATGGCCAGACCAATACCAACTCCTTTCAGTAAATCTGTCGCTACAATCGCAACTACAGTCGCTACAAACGGTATAAACTGGAATTTCCCTAAATGCCAGAAATGTTTGAATGTAGCTGGTTTTGCCAATTTATATCCTACTAAAAGTAAAACCGCTGCAAGCGTTGATAATGGAATTAAGTTTAAGATAAAAGGAATGCTCAGTACACAAACCAACAACAAAACTCCGTGAATCATCGCTGAAACCTTCGAAGTAGCTCCTGCATTGGCGTTTGCCGAACTTCTTACCACAACTGATGTCATTGGTAATCCACCAATAAATGAGCTGATAAGATTCCCGATTCCCTGTGCTTTAAGCTCAAGATTGGTGTCGGTAATTCTTCTCTGAACATCTAATCGGTCTGAAGCTTCAATACATAGTAAGGTTTCAATAGACGCTACAATGGCAATGGTTGCCCCTACAATCCACACTTTAGGGTTAAGAAAACCATTAAAATCGGGAAGTATTATCAAATTTTTAAAATCATCAAGACTCTGAGGAACGGGTAAAGAAACCAAATGTTCTGTACCGATCGCTAACGAACTTCCTGACATTTTAAATGCTTCGTTCAATAAAATTCCGACAACAACGGCAACTAATGCGCCGGGTAGTATTTTCATTCTTTTAAGAGCAGGAATTTGATCCCAAGCTAAAAGAACGCCTACCGAAACCAAAGTTACGATAATGGCTCCAGGATGTACAGCACCCGCTAATTCGCTGAAATAATTGAAATTGATTCCGTTGGTAAATAATGTTTCATTTCCTTCATAGTCATTATCAAAACCTAATGCATGCGGAATCTGTTTGATAATGATAATAATTCCTATCGCAGCAAGCATTCCCTCAATAACATTATTTGGAAAATAATTGGATATGCTCCCTGCTCTTGCGAAACCTAAAACCAGCTGTATAAGACCGGCGATGATACCGGCGCAAAGAAATAGCTCGAAAGCTCCAAGATCAGTAATTGCAGTTAAAACAATTGCGGTAAGACCAGCTGCAGGTCCTGAAACCGAAATATTAGAATTACTGAGTGCTCCAACGACAAGGCCTCCTACAATACCGGCAATAATACCGGATAATGGTGGTGCGCCAGATGCCAAAGCAATTCCTAAACATAGCGGAAGCGCTACTAAAAATACAACAAGGCCGGAAGGAAAATTCTCTTTTATTCCTCCAAATAATGACTTAGATTTTTTCATGATATTGAAAAATGATAAATGTAACCGATTGATCTTTAACTATAAAAATATAATTAAGAACATCAGTAATGAAAAATTGAAATTAATTTAAAAAGACATCTATTCAACATCAAATCTGATATGAATATATGTAAAAAACGATTTCAATTATGCTTCCGGGGGAGGGGAGAATATGGTGAGAAGTGGTGATAGATGATAAGAATCGTCAATCAGCACAAAAGATCTGCGCTCGAGATCAGGCTCGAAAAACTTCAGAAAATCATGTACGTTTAAAGTCTTAGGTAAAGTCTTTTCGTAAACCGTAAATGATGAATAATGAGAGTGGGTTTCTTCTTCGTTTAAAATAACATTCGTTCTCTGTATCTCCCAACCAAAAACCGCAGCAATGCTCGGCAAGGCTGTGAAGTTTAGGATAAACAGTAATGTAATGATACTCCAGAATTTCATTTACTCAATTTTAAAAGAAAGATTATTTCGTCTTTCTGCTCATAACCCAATCTGAGCTTGTAAGATTGTAGATCTTCTGAATGTCTTTCAAGATTTCCTCAAAATCAATTTCAAGATCAATAATTTTACCTGTTCGAAGGTCAAAAACCCAGCCGTGAACAATAGGATATTCTTCTAAAATATACCTTTCCTGTACACAGGCCATTTTGATTACGTTGATACATTGCTCCTGAACATTGAGTTCTACAAGCCTGTCATAACGTTTACTCTCATCTTCGATAGAATCTAGTTCTGCCTGGTGCAATCTGTAAACATCACGAATATTTCTCAGCCAAGGATTCAAAAGTCCTAAATCCTCAGGCGTCATCGCTGCTTTTACACCGCCACAATTGTAATGTCCGCAAACTATAATGTGTTTTACCTTCAAATGCTCTACTGCATATTGTATAACAGCTGTGGAGCTCATGTCTAGGGTATTCACAACATTTGCAATATTTCTGTGGACAAAAACTTCTCCGGGTTTTGCTCCCATGAGTTCTTCTGCGGTTGCTCTGCTGTCTGAACATCCTATGTAAAGGTATTCAGGATTCTGAGTTTTTGCAAGATCCTCAAAGAAGTGGGGGTTGTCTGCTACTTTAGATTCTACCCATTTTCTGTTGTTTTCAAAAATAACTTCGTACGAATTCTTCATTAATTAAATTTTAAAGATTATAATTATTTATTTCGTTTAAATTATTTCCGAATTCAATAGACTGAATCAATTATGCAAAAATATTAATTTTATAGTATTATCAATCATTTTTAACAAAGTTTAATATAGATAAAAATATGATAAAATTCAGGTTTTATACCTTATTATTGATGTATCCATCCGTTGCATTATCATTAGAATAAATCTTTGCAGGATTGCCTGTAACGACCGAATTGTCCGGAACATCTAAATTCACATACGCATTCGGAGCGATCAGAACATTGTTACCGATATTTATATTTCCTACAATAACAGCGTTCGGGCCAATCCAAACCTCATCGCCAATCACTGGATAGCCTTCATTTTTACCTCTGTTTTGCTGTCCGATCGTTACACCTTGAGCAATATTGCAGTTTTTACCTATTTTACTCTTGGGATTGATCACCAAGCTTCCCCAATGTCCGAGGTAGAAACCTTCTCCAATCTGAGTTTCAGGATAAATCTGAAAGCCATATTTTATTTGGAAATGCCGTAAAACAACTTTCCAAAAAAGTCCTAAAACAGGCGTCTTGCTAAACTTCTGACTTTTTCTTAAAATATAAACAAAATGTAAATTCGGATTGACACACTTTGCCAAAATTTTGAAGGTTGAAAGCCATTTTCCGCTTTCCCGATAAAAATCTTTCTGTATAGTAGAATAGCCTGCCATGTAACAAATTTAAAAAATCTAAATGGTCTTCAACAATAAAGAATAAAAATTAATCTAGACGTTGTCAAGAATTGAAATGATTTTCTGTACAGAATTTTTAAGGTTAAAAGGCATTTCGTAGTCTTTAAGGTTATCCGTATACTTTTCAAAATCCTGAGAATTCACCAAAGCTTTTTTCATTCCGGAATAAATGCCTTCTTCAGAATTTTTAACAATTAAGCCTAATTCACCATCATTCAGCATTTCTCTAACTCCGGAAACTTCTGTCGCAATAATTTTCTTTTTTAAAGTAATAGCCTCAAACAAAACGGTTGGAAAACCTTCATATCTTGAACTTAAAATATAAAAATCTGCATTTTTGAAATAGGGATAAGGATTATCTGAAAAGCCCAGCATTGTTGCAGTTTGATCAAGATTAAGTTCACTTTTTAGCTTTCTGATGTTTTCAAAATCATATCCGTCACCAACGATCAGGATTTTGTGTTTAAAACCTTCATCCAAAATTTTTTTATGGACTTTCAAAAGTCTGTCAAAACCTTTTTGTGGAAAAACGGTTCCTACAGAAATAAAAGTGGGAACTTTTTCGTCAAATTCATAATTATTGAATGGCTTGTCTGCTTTAGACAAAATTTCTTCGGTATCTAAAGGATTGTAGATTTTGACAATTTTTTGTTTCTGGGTTTCGTTTTCAGCTAGATCAAGAAAAAGCTTTTCTATTTTCTCTGAAATCACCATAATTTTATCAAAACCGAAGAATTTTTTAATTTCAATTTCTGTATACTCTTTCAATTGGGAAAGATCATTATGAATCCAGACTATTTTTTTTGAAGACTGAAGCGGAGAATTAAGGATTTCATCACGCATTCCATGAATGGCTGCAAACTCAATATCGTATTTTTTTCCTTTCAGTTTCCCTTTATAAAGAAGAGAAGGGCGTTTTTTCAATAGATTTTGATAAATAACTCTCGTCGCTTTCTTCGGAATATCCTGAATTCTGTTGGTGGTAATCATCTCACCTTTGTTCAGATAAATGATATTGATCCACTTCGGAACCTCGCTCAGATATTTCCCGGAATACAAATTTAAAAGCAAATCGATCTCATATTTATCCTGTGGAAGATTTTTAAGAAAAGTAACCAATACTTTTTCTGCGCCACCATGACGAAGTGAACCAATACGAATGAGGATTTTCTTTTTCATTAAAATCTTAAATATTGAATGATTTTTTTCTCGAAGAACTGATGAAGTAAATAACTAAACCCAAAGATTATAGAAAGCATAAAGATATAAAACAATAAATTATAAACCGGATTCTCTAAAAAACCTGGTTTTAGATTAAGATATGCCATCAAAAATTTGTGTACAAACGGATGGAATAAGTATAAAGAAAACGAAATGTTTCCTAAAAAATAAAGAGGTTTAATAACCTTATCTTCTGCCTGAAGGTCGTAAGCAAATATTATAAAACAGCAAATTCCTATAATTATCATCTGGAGATAAAAATTTGGAATCTTAAAAATCTCTAGCTGAATGAGTAAAAGTATAATAAAACCTAATATTCTTAAATATGGATGTACCGCGAAAATCTTGAAAGAATTTAAAAGAAGGCCAATGAGTACCCCAACAAAAAAATAAGAAATAATAGGACTTGCAATAAGTTTTATGTAAGAATGATCAAAACTTAAATGATGGAGGGTGATTTGAATAACAAAAAATAAGCATAATGCCCAATATCTATATTTCTTAAAGAAAAAGCATAAGGCAAAAACGAGATAAAAAAACATTTCAAAATTTAATGTCCATCCCAGGTAGAGAATAGGTAAATTTCCAAAAGGAATAAAAAGTAGAGATTTAATAATTTTTATACAACTTACATAATTAATAGAGTAGAGAGGGTAAATAAAAAGAAAAAACCAGGCTAATGTAAGAGCAGTATAAAGCGGTGAGATCCTTATAATTCTTTTTTTCAGGAAAGAAACGACGTTTTTAAATGGGTTTTCAATATTTAAATTTTGGGTTGTATAGACCATAATAAATCCACTGATAACAAAAAAAAATTGCACTCCATATTCACCAGATGGAAAAAGCATCTCCCCAAAATTGCTTGTAATCGTATTGTCTAGCCAGCCTTTTGTATGGAAACCGCAAACCATAAATGCGGCAATTCCTCTTAGGTATTGAATATTGAGTAGTTTTTTGTTATTCATCGATAGTATGTTTTCAGATGGCTTTTCTTAGTTTACTTAATTTGAGTAAAAAAGACTTGTACATTTTTAAGATAAGTAAATTGTTGGTTTTGATGAAAAAATACAGAATTTTTTGTTTTTTATTGCCATACTTATAGTGAAGTGAGGTAATCGATTTTTCTAAATTGAAAAAGTCTTCTTTCTGGTTTTTAAGATTTTTGTGGATGTTTTGATCTATTCCGGCTTCTAAAATATCCCAGTCGATAGCGTAGAAGTATTTTAACGTAGAGTCTTTTGTAATTTTTGCCCAATTTATGAATTGAGATATTGCATGATGTACTTCAATGTAATTTTTTACAGGATAATTTCTTTTAGTACTTAAAGATCCTTCTGTAAGTCTGTAATGGTACTTCGCATCGGGTAAAAATCGAATAAAATCTGAATGTTTTATGTATTCAAGAAAAAAGATAAGATCTTCACCATAGGTTACATTTTTAGCAAAAAGAATATTGTTTTTCTGAATGACAGATTGATCATAGAACTTGGCCATTGGCCCGCCACAATATAATAAATCATTATCAGTAAAAAGAGGATCTATATCTGTTTTTATGCTATAGCTTTTGTAATTATAAATGTTTTTTAAAGTGCCGTTTCTATTCAGACTTTGAATAAGCAAAGTATTATTGTTTTCAAAATTGGATGTAAAAATCTCTAAGTAATCAGAATCTACCCAATCGTCAGAATCTATAAAGCAAATCATCTGACCGGAAGAAGCTTTAATACCTGTATTTCTAGAATCGCTTACTCCGGTATTAATTTTATTGATTAAAACAATCCTGGCGTCTGATTTTTTATAGGTTTCCATTATTTCTCTAGAACTGTCGGTTGATCCATCATTAATTAAGATTAATTCAAGATTGCTGTAGGTCTGAGATAATATAGAATCAATACATTTCTCTAAATATAAAGCACTATTATAAACAGGAACAATTATTGAAATGAGCATATTAAAAATTTAAAATTGTTTTCCATTCCTTCAAAGCTGTATCTTTTTTCCATTTTTCCGAGTCTTTAAAGCTTGTTTTTATTAAATCGTTGAGTCTTATCTTGTTTTCAATTACAGAGGATAATTTTTCAATAAAAAGCGATTGATTATTTAGCGGAATTAAAAAGCCGTTGTTTTGATTAATAATATCTGATGGGCCATAATTACAATCGTAAGAAATAAGTGCATTACCACAGAACATGGCCTCTAGTAATACCATTCCGAAAGCTTCATTCACACTTGTAAATAGGAAAATTTTACTTTTTAAGAGCTCATTTTTGATTTCGTTAATTGGCAAACGACCTGTAAAAGTAATTTTTGATGCTAACCTTTTTTCTTCAACTTGTTTTTTCAGATTTTCCATTTCAGAGCCTTCACCAATAATTTTAAGATGAAAGTCATTTAAATTTATTTGTGAAATTATAGTAATGATCGCACTCACATTTTTTTCTTGATCCAATCTTCCCACATAAATCAACTGGTTTATTTTACTTTCAAAATCGACATTTTTGGTGCTTTCAAATGGTTCACCTATGATATTCGGAATTAAATAGGAATTGGGATTGAGTGTTTTGTAATAATTAAAAGATGCTTTATTAATGCAGATAATTCCAGCTAAGTTTTTATATTTTGGACGTAAAAGATTACCCCAAATTTTACCACCCACTTCGAAATTAGAATGCTCCCAAGCGAGTGTTTTTGATGCGATTGTTTTATTTACAGAAATTTGTGCAGATAATTTGTACCAGCAAGAAATGATGGTATCAAATTGAGAGTGATTTTTTTTCAGCCATTCATTCATCATATCCCATTGCCCAAAATCATACACATATTTTTTAAGACTGTATCTGTACCTGAATTTTTTTAAATATTTATCGAGTACGGGATTGACTTTATTAAAACCCCAATGACCAAAAGAATCAACGGTATGAATTTTTATCTTTGGGTTGATCTTATAAAATGTATGCTCGCCTTCCATCAAAAATAAGATACTTATATCATATCCGTTTTCACAAAGTTCATTTGCAAGGTTTATCATCACCCTTGCAACGCCGCCTGGTTTAAGATTTTGATAATAGATGAAAAGAATTTTTTTTGGCATTTCTAAATGAATTTTGAGAATGGATAAAGTAGATTTGCCAATACTTTCATTTCAGTTGATTTTAATTCTGAAGTGATTTTCCCTAAAGATCTGCCGTCAATTTTTGAAAATTTCAGATAACCGCCCAAATTTCTAAGAACCGGCATCGGATTGCTCCAAATTTTTGAACTATACGCATTAAGAAATGCTTTGTAGTTTTCGGCAAGACCAAATGCATTTTTTTTATCGTAAAACTGATTGGCAAGAGATTGCTCATCATCTTTGTCCCGAAAATAGATTCTCGTTACCTTATTGATGCAGTAATGAAGACCAAGCTTATCAAACTGAAACTGAAAAACACCTTCCGGAATAAACCCTTTTCCGGCAAGATCACCGAAATTCAGCTTCATTTTTTTATAAATTTCAGTTTTGCCCATTCCCCATTTATCACCTTTAATTTTGTATTTATAACGCATATCAAAAATACTGCAAATGAACGGGTCTTTCGGGAAATGATCTCCCACAATCTTTCCAAACTGATCTTCACAAAGTGTTGATACAAATACAATATTTTTATTATCATTAATCTGTTCCCATGTATTGACAAGGATTTCCATAGAATCCTTTGGCAATGCATCATCAGAATCTAAAGGCGAAAAATATTTACCTTCTGCAAGGTCAATTCCACGAAAAAAAGTTAAAAACTTATGTTGGTTTTCCTGATGATAGTATCTAATTTTAAAATCAGATATTTTCTGAAATTCTTCAACGAGTTCTTTAGTTTTGTCGGTAGAGCCATCGTCTATAACCAGCCATTCGAAATCTTTAAACGTCTGATTTTGTAGCGACTCAAAAACCCGAGGCAAAGTATGTGCTCGATTGTAAGTGGGCGTAAGAATGGTGACTAATGGGTTTTTCATTCTTTCAATTGATATTGTTTTTGAAAAACAGAAGTTACCTGATTATAAATCTTTTCATTATCAAATTTCTCTACAGATTGCACCATGTTTTTCTTAAATTTCTCTGTAATTTCAGTGTTTGTGAGGAATAATTTCATCCCTTCATAAATGGCATCTTCATTTGGTTCTACGAGATAACCATCAAAATTATGCTCAATCATTTCCGGAATTCCGCCCACGTTTGTACTTATAACTGGTATATTTAATCCCATTACTTCTCCGATTGTTAAAGGATAAGATTCAGATTCAGAAGGTAGTATAAAATAATCTGAGTTTTTTATATAAGGATATGGGTTTATCTGGCTGTCAAGAAGTAGAAAAGTGTTTTCTATCTTTAATTCTTTAGTTTGCCTGTGTAAGTTTTCCATCTCCGAACCGCCACCAATCACCGCAATTGAGTGGAGAAATCCTTCATCTAAAAGTCTTTTGTGAACTTTCATCAAAGTGTGATAATTTTTACGGCTGTGTAATCTTCCCATAGATGAAAATACAGGGGTGATGTCGTAATGAACAGGAAATTCTAACGCTTTTACCTTGACTTCATCTATTTTTATAGAATTATAAATGACAGAACTTTTAGGATATTCAATTTGATATAAATCTTTAATAATGTCTCTTGTTTGCTTAGAACCAAAAATTACCCAATCAAATTTTTTGAGGGCATTTACTCTGCTTAAAACCCTTTTTTCATTTGGATCATAACTTACATCGGTATGAAACCATGCTATTTTTCTGGAATTTAAAGGGCTTGATAGGATGTTGTCAAACTCTGAATACGTTGGAGCTATTTCAAGGTCAAAATCTTTTTTAATGATTTTACGGTATAATATTTTCGGATTATTTCTGTAAAAAGTAAGAATTATGTTTCTTTTAATAAGCTGTAAAGTTCTGAGAAACTTATTACTGCTCATATCTTCTCTTCCTTTTTGCAGAGTAATCA
Source organism: Chryseobacterium sp. CFS15 (assembly GCF_031118795.1). Classification (NCBI taxonomy): domain Bacteria; kingdom Pseudomonadati; phylum Bacteroidota; class Flavobacteriia; order Flavobacteriales; family Weeksellaceae; genus Chryseobacterium; species Chryseobacterium sp. CFS15. Next base: position 104,757 of record NZ_JAVHYL010000013.1, read on the forward strand.
GCTCAATATCTTTAGGAATATTTTTTCTAAGCTCTCCCTGATTCATTGTCAGAAAGAAAGTAATGTCAAACAGTTCCCTTGGCAGATTTTCCAACAAATCAAGAAGAACCCTTTCAACTCCTCCCATTTCCATGGAACGATGACGAAACAGAACTTTTATTTTTTGAGACATTTGTATTTTTAAAAAAAAATTAATCCTTAGTGAAACAAATATAAGACTGTTTGGGCAATTCTTTTGTATTTTTACCCCTCAAAACATAACTGTATGAGTAAAGTTTCAGAAATCGCAACTACATTTGTCGCTTATCTAAAGCGTCCGGATCTCTATCCTGAACTACGACGTAAGATATGGAAAAACATATTTAACCGTTCATCTGGTCTACGAGGTAAAGAAGAAGCGGAAAAATGGTGTAAAAGCATCGCAGTCTCTGAAAAAGATTTCATAGAGAATATTTTGAAAATGAATTTTGTTCCTTTCGAAGAAATTTTTCCTCAAGAATACAAAAATGCATTGCAGGTACAGGAAAAAGCACCTGTAAAAATGGGTGGTGCCGGCTCTTTAAGTGTTATTTATTACATTAATGAATTTGCAAAGGCTCAAAATTCTATTGAGACCGGAGTTGCTTATGGCTGGTCTTCATTTGCGGCTTTAGCATCTTTAGTTTCTAGAAACGGAACGCTTTACAGTTCAGATATGCCATATATTCTTCAAAATCAAAGTGAAGATTTTGTAGGATGTGTAATTCCAGAAAAATACAAAAGTAATTGGGATCTTTATAGATTTGCCGATAAAGAATCTCTTCCAAAAATTTTTGAAAAAACAAAAATTTTTGACGTAGTACATTACGATAGTGACAAAACGTATGACGGAAGAATGTGGGCTTATAAAATTCTGTGGGAGAGACTGAGAAAGGGTGGTGTTTTTATGAGTGATGATGTAGGAGACAATGCCGCATTTAAAGATTATTGTGAACAGAATAATCACAAACCATATATTATTGAGTTTGATGGCAAGTATGCCGGAGTTATTATAAAAGAATAAAGAAAACCACAGACTATTCTGTGGTTTTCTGGTTTATAAAAATTTTCGTTGGATTTTTTTGAAAATATTATTTTGTTTTATTTTCAAAAATCCTGGGAGATTCTCAATATCGGTTATTTTTTTACCGTAGAGATAATCAATATTTCTTCTTTTGGCACTATCTAAAATAGTCTGATGCCAGTTTTTGTGCAGCTTTTCTTTCTTGGAAGATTCCTGCGACACCCCTTTTTCATGGATGCGGTAGTAATAAAGCGGAACTTTTACAAATTTAAAATCACCTTTTTCATAAAGCTTTAAATACAAATCCTGATCGACTGCTGAAGTAAGTTTATCATTGATTCCGGAAGTTTTTTTATAAGCCTCTTTTTTAAATGTGAAAAAGTGAGTTGCTTCAAAAAAAACATTAAAAAACATTTTATCGCCGTTTTTAATGGCGCGAGAATGTGGAAATATTTTAATAGGTTTGAGATTGGCATCACACTCGTAGAATTGAGAATACACTACAATAATATTTTTAGTGTAATTTTCGATAATAATCTGTAATGCATTCTCTGCTAAAGTATCATCGGGATCAACAAAGCCGCAGATTTCTCCCGAAGCTAAGTTAACACATCTTTTTTTTGTAAGACCTACACCGCTGTTTTCTTCATTTCTATAAACTTTAACTTTTGGATTATCTTTCGTAAGTTCTATGATCTTTTGATAAGAATCATCCGAAGAGCAGTCATCTACAAGCACAATTTCGTAGTTTTGGTAAGTCTGTTTCAGAATACTTTCGTAGCATTCTGTAAAGTAATGGTAATTGTTGTAGTGGGCGATAAGAATGGAAAATTTAAGCATAGATATTAGGAGCGCAAATGTTGAATAAATTTATGGAATTAGGATTTTTTTATAATAATCACATTACAATAAAAGAGTATTGTTTCAGAATATTTAATCCATTATAATTATTAAACTTTGAAAAAATTGCATTATTCTATAACAAATGAATTTTAATCCCTGACTATAAAACTACAATAATTTATTAAATTAACAAGTCACAGTGAATGTACTACAAATATCTGCAGGTCAACTTTGGAATTCAGAAGTTTTAATGTTTATATCTGTCTTACAATATTTAATTCTATATTTTTGCAGGATACAATTTATTTAATTTCCGCTCGATGAATCCATTAGTAACTATTTCTATTCCCATTTTTAAATGTGAGAAGTTTATCATCAGATGTCTGGAATCTGTCAAAAATCAAACATATAAAAATTTAGAAATTGTTCTTGTTAATGATTGCACTCCTGACAATAGCATGTTGCTTGTCAAAAATTTTATGGATGCCAATCTGGATCTTACTATCAAAATTATAGAACATCAGGAAAATTCGGGACTCTCTGTTGTAAGAAACAACGGCATAAAAGCATCTACCGGAAAATATCTGTTTTTTTTGGATAGTGACGACGAAATTACAACAGATTGCATAGAATTATTGGTTAAAAAAGCTGAAAAAACAGATGCTCAAATCATTATAGCGCAAAATCGATGGATCAACACTTTTGATAATACCACGAAAGATTTCGGATTTCCCACCATCACAGAAAAAAAATATTACGATAATAATCTTGAAATATTTTCCGTGTATAGCAAAGGCGGATTTCCTTCATCATCGTGGAATAAATTATTTAAGAAGGACTTTATTGTTGATAATCAAATTTATTTTGTACCGGGATTATTTGCTCAGGATGAGTTGTGGTTTTTTCATTTGTTGTTAAAAACAGACACTTTAGCAATTATTGATGACATTACATATCTGTATTATCTTCATGGTGAATCAGTTATTTTCAACAGGAAAAAGAAAAATTTTGAGAACTATCTAACAATTCTTGAGTATCTAACCAAATCTTATAAAGAGGAAAAAAACTCTGAATTGAAAATGCTTATCAAAAATAAAATTATTCTCTTCAAGGAAATGGTTTTGGTGATGCAATGGAAAGCATTGAAAGATAAAGAATATCTAAAAACTAATATTTCAAGAATGCAGAAATTAGTCCGATTAAATCTTTCAGACTATTTCAGTTCAAAATATTCTTTAGATGTCAAAAAGAAAAATTTCTTTCACAATATTCCTGCCGGTTTGGCTGTGAAACTTTTTATCTGGCGCTTTGAGAGATAATTTATTTCTTGTATTTATAAAAAATTGACATTAAAGAAAAATCAGATAATAAAAAAGCATTATAAAATTTTGCAAATCCTGCAAACTGAGAAATGACAACTTTTTTGTCTAATTCATTATACGATTCCCGAAGTCTTTTGCTTTGTTTAGAATATTCTTCCGCAGTCATATCTTTAGAAAAATGATGAAAAATTTTAATGGCATTGACCAGATTTTTGTAGGCTATAAATTCGAAGATTGCCCGACGGTTCTCGTAAATTCCTTTTTCTTTAAATATCTTTCTCAGTACATAATCTGTTCTTGCAAAATCTATTCTTTTGGGAGAAAGCAACTTTGCTGATGAATCCGGATGAATATAGTGGGTGTAAACTGCGTCACAGTTTCCTACAAATCTCGCTTCTTCATATATAAGTCTCTCCACAATTTCATCAGCATTCAAAAGAGGTTCTGTAAAACGGAAAGAATGAGATTTGAAGACTTCTTTTCTGTACAATCCTCGGATGTGGTTATCATATTTGCCTACAGTATCTTTAATAATTTGTGATCCCGTAAATTTTTTAAATTCAAAAATTGCTGAATCAGAAACATAAATATTGTGTATATTTTTAATTTTTCCGTCAGTGAATTTTGTAATAACAATCGGGGTTACAATATCAAGCTCAGGATGTCTTAAAAATGTCTGGTAACATTTTTCTATTGTATCGAAATCAATAAGATCATCATGATCAAAAAGAAAAATAAATTCTCCCGAAGCCTTTTCCTGTCCGTATGCCTTAGAATATTGCGCATACTTCTGATTTTCTTTGGTGTAAACTTTAATTCTCGAATCTTGTTTTGCGAAACTTTCTAATTCATTTAATGTAGAATCGGTAGAGCCATCATTCACACATATTAATTCTAGATTTTGATACGTCTGGTTTTGCAGACATTTCATAGATGACTTTACAAAATCTCCTAACTGTACAGAGTTATAATACGTTGTAATAATAGAAATCAGAGGTTGTGTTTGCATATCGTTGCAAATATCTGAATTTAATTTTTATTAAATTGATTGAAACTTTAAGATCTAACTTGTGTAAAACTTTGACGCTCACAAATGTTCAATAAATAAGTTTTAAATTTGTCATATATTAATGATCTATGTGCGGAATTGCAGGTATTGTAAAAAAAAATATTTTAAACGATGATTTTTATAAAAGAAGTCTGAAAAACATGACCGATTCTATTATTCATCGCGGTCCGGATGATGAAGGTCATGAGTATTTTCAAAACTGTTTTTTAGGTTTCAGACGTTTAGCGATTGTTGATCTTTCTCAGGACGGCCATCAGCCGATGTATTCAGACACGAAGAATGAATGCATCGTTTTCAACGGAGAAATTTACGGTTATCGTGATTTAAAAAAAGAATTTTCTGAATATTCTTTCAAAAGCAATACAGACACAGAAGTTATTCTTGCATTGTATCAAAAATATGGTTCTGAACTTCCAAAACATTTAAACGGAATGTTTTCTGTTGCAATTTGGGATGAAGAAAAACAACAGCTTTTTTGTGTAAGAGATCGCTTTGGAGAAAAACCATTTTATTTTGCAACAGGAAAAAACGGTGAATTTATTTTTGCCTCAGAGATTAAGGCTATTCTGGCAACAGGTTTAGTAGATAAAGAGCTGAATGACGAAGCTGTTTCTCATTTTTTGCGCCATTCATACATAAACAGTCATCAAAGTATTTATAAAAATATTAAAGTTTTGCCACCGGCTTCACAATTAGTCTATAAAAATGGGGAAATAAAAATTTCTCAATATTGGAATTTGCCCGAAGAAGAATTAACTATTTCAGAAAATGATGCAATACAAAAATTTAAAAGTCTAGTAGATAAATCGGTTGAAAAGCAATTGATTGCTGATGTAAAAGTAGGCGCTTTTTTAAGTGGTGGATTAGATTCCGGAACTTTGGTTGCACTGTCATCCAGGTATAATTTAAATCTTACCACATTGGGATTTGAGTATCAAGGTGAATGGAATGAAATGCCGGAAGCGAGAAGCATATCCCAAAAGTACAATACCAATCACAAAGAAGTTTCTCTTAAAGATGAAGAAATCCCAAACTTATTGGTACAGGTTTTAAAAAAACTAGATGAGCCGCTTGCAGATACTGCAATTTTGGCAACATATACCATTTGTGAGGAAGCTGCAAAAAACATGACTGTTGTAATTACCGGAAATGCAGGTGACGAGCTTTTTGGCGGATACAAATGGTACCAGAAAGAAAAAGAAATTCTTGACAAAGGAAGGGCGAATCCAAATTTTCTGACTTTTTATAAAATAGGGTCTACTGTTAGTGAAAAAATAGGTTTTAGAAAAGGACAGGATTATTTTCTGGATAAAGTTTTCAGGGCAAAATTTCCGGATATTGTTTCTTATCAAAAAGAAAAAGTACATAGTAATTTTACCAAAAAAGAAACAGCTTTACTTTTAAAATCAAATGTAGAACATGAACATTTATATAATTTCCCATTAGATAAAACCAATCTTAATACTCCTATGAAAATGGATCTCACCAATATTATTCCGGGAGATTATATGGTGAAAGATGACCGGATTGCGATGATGCATTCGATCGAATTGCGAACTCCTTTTTTAGATAAAGATTTGGTCGAATTTTGTTCTGCTCTTCCTGCAAAATATAAAGTAAATACTGAACAGACCAAAATTATCCTAAGGAAAGCTTTTGGTGAATTATTAACAGATAATATTCTAAGTAAGCGAAAGCAGGGGTTTGGTGCGCCTGTAGAAAAATGGTTGAAAATTCCTGCTATGGAAGAGCTTTCAGCAAAAATTTTAAAAAATCCGTCCTCAAAAATTTTTCTCAAACTAGATTTTCAGCAGGTTCAGAAAAATCTAAATTATAATTATAAGCATTGGTCTCTTTTGGTATTGGGAATTTGGATGGAAGAACATCACTAAATTATTTCTCGAATTTCCATTTAATTTCTCGAAGAATATAAAAGAGTTTTGCCTTTACACCTCCGTATTTACCGTATAGATAAAAGATTGACGATGGAAGTTTGTTTTTTAGTTTGTAATAATGAAGAACTGCATGGTATTTTTTTAACAAAAATAAACGTTGTGCATCATTGAATTTATCATAATAATCTGAAAAAACAATTTCATATACCATGGCTTCCCCAACATCTTTCTGGTCTCTAAAAGAATTAACTCTGGTGAGGTTGATTTCCGAAGATCTTACACACATTTGTGTATTATTCATACCATAAATAAGACCTCCCTCTGTATAATCCATCCAGGCTACCAAAGGGGTTCCCCAAGCCAAAGGGAAACCTCTGAAACCAATTTTTTCATAACAACTTCTTCTAAATATATTCTCACTTATACTTGTATGCGTCTGGTTATTTCGGTCTCTCCAAAATGTATTGATAGAGGTCTCATATTCCGGATGAAGGAGATCTGCACCTCTCAGATTCGAGTGAGAATCTATTGAAGTTATTGCTGCTTTGATGACATTAATGCCTTTTTCATCGACTGTAGGCAGAATATTATAAAATTCTTCAACAAAATTTTCCTTCGGACAGTCATCGTCTCCCAAAATACATATCCATTCCTCATTTTTTGATAAATCAATGCACCTGATCCATTGCCCTTCCAGATCTTTAGTACCCAGATTAGAATCAAAAGCTTTATAGGTAATATTCAGATGTGCATATCGGGAAATAATATCAGCAGGATCATTCGGGCTTTTGTCATTACCGATATAAATATTAAATTTTTTATTGGTCTGATTCTCTAGCGATTGTAAAGTTTCTTCAAAAAAATCTATTTTATAATACGGAATTACGAAGGCCAGTTTGTTCATTTTTTGTATGATTTTGTGTTTGATCTTAATTCTAAATACAGTTGAATATAAAAAACTTAATAAAAATGTTTTTGAAGAATATTATAAAGATAAATATCTTTTCCTACTTGATTAGTTTCTATAAAATATTGCTCTATTTCGGGAATATTAATGTCATATCCAGATCCGCTTTTTAAAAGATTGATGTTTATCTTTTTATGATAAAACTTTTCTACAACCTCTACAATCTCAAGAATTGAATAGTTTTTACTATAAGCAATATTGATAATTTTATTTAAAGATTGTTGTTTAAGAAGATCAAAGGTAACATTTCTTATATCATCAACGTCGATGAGGTTGCGCGTCGCTTGAGTGTGAACATTAATAGTTTCATTATTTTTCACAGCTTTCACAATATAATTCATCAGAAGATTTGGGTTTCCGCCTTTGCCGACAGCATTGCTTACTCTCAAAATAAGAAATTGTGGGCACGATTTTTTTATCAGCTGTTCCATTTTTAGTTTGTGAAGAACGTAATCGCTGCCAGTCTTTGAAGAATCATAAATACTGCAGGTAGAGAAATATACAAATACCTTGTCGGTATTTTCTGAAATGGTATTCTTGATCAGGTTTTCCTCACGTAAAAATTCTTCAACTCTTGTTTCTAAAGAATTGGAGACTCCCGACGCAAAAAAAATTACATTTTCATCGTCATTATCCACAAATAGTGAAGCGATCAGACCATTGCCTACAATCATACCAATATTTCTTTTACGATTTTTTCTGAAGCTTTGCCGTCTCCAAAAGGATTATTATCACTTTCAAATATATATTCCTGCTGATTATGATATATTAAATTAAAATGAGTTTTAATTTTTTCAATATCAGACCCTACCAAAATACCGCAATTACAGGTAACTACTTCCGGCCTTTCGGTTTCTTCTCTTAAAATTAATATTCTTTTCTGTAAACTTGGTGCTTCTTCCTGTATTCCGCCGGAATCTGAAATTATAAGTTTGGCTTTAGCCATTTTTCTAAGTGCGTCAAGATAAGAAAGAGGCTCAGTAAAGTTGATGTTTTTGGGTATTTGCTTATCAAATATATCCAAAATAATTCTTCGGGTATTGGGATTTGGGTGCAATGCCCAGTCAAATTGAGTCTCCGGATTTTCTTCAGCGAGCTCTTTGATTGCCTGAGCAATATTTTTCAAAGGTTGGCCAATGTTTTCTCGCCTGTGAGCCGTAATAAAAACAAAATCCTGATATTCTACCAAAATATTTTCTTTTTCGATCACATATTCGATCATATCAACAATGGTATTGCCAACCAAAGAGATGTTTTTCTCTGAAATGTTTTCTTTCAAAAGGTTATGCTTAGCTAAATCTGTTGGAGCAAAATTTACATTCGCTGTTAATGAAACAACGCGTCTGTTGAATTCTTCAGGAAAAGGAAGTTTGATATCTGATGTTCTCAATCCGGCCTCAATGTGATAAAATTTTCTCTGCTCAAGAAAAGCAACCATGGATGAGGCTAAAACAGTGAATGTATCACCCTGTGCAATTATTTTCTGAATATTCTCTTTATGGATGAGGTTAGATATTTCGTCGATCAGTTTAGCAATCAGATTAGAGCTGGTAAATGACAACGACTGTACAGAAAGTCTATGATGTGGAATAATGCCGAAGCTGTTTTCCATTTCTGTAAGCAGCGTATCGTGTTGACCTGTATTTACAATGCAGATGTCTTCATTGCGTTTTCTGAATTCATTGATGATAGGGAATGTCTTCAGGAATTCTGGTCTCGTTCCGTATATAATTGCAATTTTCTCGTTCATCATATATGTTTTAAAAATAGTAATAACTTAGGCTATAGCGAAATGATTCATTAAGTGAAGTAGTTTATAATAAAATTGACTGTTTATTATTTAAAAATCAATAAACTAAATGCTTTAATTGATAAATCATCTTTAAACTATTAATAACGCCAAATTTTTTGAGGTTAATATACTTAATTGCAATTTTAAAAGAATCTTTTTGACTGTAGTTAAAATTTTTGAGATAAAAAATAAACTTATAAAAATTTTCCCTTTCTACTTTTTGATCTGTCTTTTGATCTTGAAATGTACCAATAATCTCACGAACTTTTAATATGTTCTCAAACCACTCTTTTGAGAAATTACCGGACGAAAAGTGTTTTATTAATATTTCATTGGTGATATAATTGGTGTATTTTTTTGCTACACTTAATGAAAAAATTAAATCATATCCATGGTAACCTCTTATGTCCTCATTAAATTTAAACTCATCAAAAATATTCTTTTTACATGCTAATAAAACGCCATCAATCCCTTTTACTTTTTTACGCTCACTTTTCTTTCCAAAGTTGCTATGGTATTGCTCAATCTGAGAAACAACCTGTATGAAATTTACAGAATTATATCCTTTATTAGACCAGGTTGCGGGGATGTGTGAATAATAATTTCCTCCTGCAACTCCTACAATTCCACAGTCTGGTATTTGGAGAGTTTCCACTAATTTTTCTCCCCAACCTTTATTTACAAAAAGAATATCTTCATGAATAAATAATAAATTTCTGAATTTTGCCTGTTTTGCTCCCAAATTATAAGCTTGGCAAATTCCCATAGTTCCAGGATTATGTATTTTAATAATTTCATAAGGAATTCCGCAGGTTTCAGCAATGTTAGATTTCAAGTCTGAAAAAAAGTGCGGTTGATATGATGATACAATTATTGACAGCATATAAAAAGATAAGAATTGAGAGGCATATGTTTTTGTAAATTCGTGGTTGAAATTAAATTTCAATATACTTTAGATAAACAACTTGAGTGCTATTTTCACAATTTAAGAATTATTTTTAGTTCAATCATTAAAACTTACGACGTAACCTTTTAATAATATATTTCACCAACATTCTTAATGGAAACTGATCAAGAATCTCATCTGCAGAAATCATTTTCATGTTGTTGATGACGTTATGAATTTCTTTTTTTCCTTCTTTGATTTCAGCTACATTCTTTACATGAAAATAAGCATGTACAAAATCTTTAAAGGGGTTTGGGGTGTCTCTTTCATGCCAGGTTCCAACAAAGTGGTGACTGGCATAATTTTTTGGAAGATCCAGACAAAAATGAGTGGAAGGATAGATCACAATTCCATCTTCCAACTCCTGATATTCGTCTCTTGCTGCATCAATTTTGTATTCTTTCACCAAGAGATCTGATACAAAAACAGTATTGGTAGTAAGGTCAAAATCTGTTTTTTTATTGTAAAAATCTAAAACTTTCTTTGGCCATGGATGTCCTGCTTCTGTACCCCAAAGTGCGGTGAATGGAGATCCTTTAATTTCAAATCCTGAAAACGCGCGGTGAATGAGAAATTCGTCTAAAGAAAATTTTACTTCTACATCAATATCCATGTAGATTCCGCCCTGCTCAAACAAGGCTAAAGCTCTTGAATAATCTGATACAAAAGCCCATTTTTTTTGTTCAGCAGCTAAACGAACATACTCGCAGCAATTGATGTCAAAATTGGTTTCATTCCATTCAATGATTTCGTAATCTGGAAGGTTCTTCTTCCAAGAATCTAAACATATAAAAAAAGAATCCGGTTTTGGTTTTCCGCCAAACCAGCAGTAATGTATTTTTTTTGGAATCATTGCTGTTGATTTTTAAACATTCCTTTAATTATGTATTTCAATAATTGAAGAAAAGATTTTGTGTTATTGTATTGTTCCCATATTAATTTTCGATAATATTTTTTTAATATATTTCTATTTTGGGTCTTGAGTTCGGTATTTATACGATCTCTCATTGCTGAATTTAATAGATTTTTGTATCCTACCGAATTATTATTAATAATCAGATCTTTGTAAACATCATAGGAAAATTTTGTTTTTTTTCTCATATCAAGAGACATGAAAACATTTTTTCCATGTATTCTGTAAACTGCATCAAAATCTTTTGTGTAAAGTCCTAAACCGTGATCCAAAAGATGATGTTTTATGTGAGTATCACAGTAATAATTATATTTATTTCTAAGGTTTAGATCTAAAGCAGAATTTCGGAAAACTATCGTCATTGTCTGAATTCGCATAAATTTTTCAAAGTCTTTCTGTGAAAATTTAAAACTTTCTTTTCCTTGAAAAAAATCTTCTCTAAAATAAGGAAAATCTTTTGTAGATGCATCATTATATAACTCTTTATATTGATGGCAGGCTAAAACAACATCTTGATTGTTCTCTAAAATATCGATCTGTTTTTGAAGTTTATAGTCATTTGTCCAAAAGTCATCTCCCTCACACATTGCTATATATTTCGCACCAGATTCCTGACATTTTTGTAATGTAAAGATAAAATTGGGCATCCATCCCAGATTCTCTCTTTGCTTAATAAATGTTACCAAATTTTTTCTTGGATGATTTTCAAGAAAAGCATCTACTTTATTTTGGGTGTGATCTGTAGAGCAGTCATCTGAAAGTATCACGTGAAAATCAAAATCAGTTTTTTGATTGAGAACATTTTGTAGTGCTTCAATAATAAATTCCTCCTGATTATAAGAAATCATAAAAACCGTAACCAAATTATTAGTCATAATATTTACTAAGTATTTTCGGATAATAAACTATTTACTTCTGATTTTACAACCACTAGCTTGATTTTCTAGATTATGAATTTTGTTTAAAAAGAAGAGATCAACTAAAAGTCTTTTTCATAATTCGATTTATAAAATAGAATAATATATATATTTTTAGCCGAATACTACTAATTTTTTTTAATTTAAGAAGAAAATTTTTATTATGTAAACTTTCATAATCCCAATAATTTTTAACAAAAGATTTTCTGTTGGCAAAAGGAATATTAGAGTTATTCATTTTTTCATTATATGCTAAAGAAGCACCTTTTGAATTGTTTGATAAGATTTTTTTTATCTGTGCCGTTAAACCATCACTTCGGTATTCACCAATTACAATTGATGATGTGATGTGTAATAATTTAAAATTATTATCCATACGATTAGAGATCACAGATTCAACAATAAATTTCTCACCTTGGAAAATCGGATATGGATATTTTTTTGCAACTGATGTTTTCAAAATTAATGAAAACTCAGCAATTACATTATGTTCATAAGCCATCTCATTCTGGGATGCTATAATTTCGGATTGTAAACTTTTATTAGGAAATGCTTCGCCTTGATTGTTAGTCATTTCAATAGGACTGGCTAAACCAATAATTGTTTTTGAATCCTTAATGACAGTTAGTTTTTCATAAACTATGTCTACAGCGTTATTTTTAAGGTAATCATCGCTATCGACGGTGAGAAAATAAGGTGTTTGTATGTTTTTCAATGCAGTATTAATTGCAACATGTTTGCCTTGATTTTCCTGATAAATGTATATAATTTTAAAATCTGCATTTTTACTGAAGTAATCAACTAACTCTTCAGTATTGTCACTAGACCCATCATCTACAATTAGCCACTCAAAATCTCTCGAAGTCTGTCTTTGTAAACTTTCAAATAACTTTGATAATGTATATGCTCGGTTATAGGTTGGGGTGAAAATAGTTATCATACAGTTTAATAAATAAATTTATAAGTTTTATCTGAAACTGACTCTGAAAATGAACCCTCTATTAAAGGTTTTTTGTTTTTCAAAAAAGAAGCAATTTTTTTATTCATATTTGCTTCTTTAAAATCTACTTTTAATAAGTATTTAATTGTTTTATTTCGATATTGCTTAATAATCTTTTTTATTGAAATAGGATTGTTTGGGTTACTACACCAAAGAATTTGCTGGCGTTGAATTGTAGATAGTCTATTATCATATATTCCCGGAGCTCTATCTTCACGATCGTGAAATATATATGTATCAGGAACAACACCTATTTTCATTTTAAAATATTGAATTCGGTGGCAGTAATTATCATCTTCACCGTAATGAAAGAATGCAGGACTGAAACCTCCGATAACTTCGAGTGCCTTTGCTGTTAAAAGCCATGCTGCAGCACATATAAATGGAGATTCATAAATAGTTTTTTTTGTATTACCTAAAACATAATCATCATAAAAATCTTCGCAATAATAGGGTGATACAGATCTTGCAAAACTTTTATCTAACTTTGTTCCGTTGCTATTTAAATGAATAGGGCTTATTACTGCATATTCTGGGTGCTGCAATGATGTATTTATTAATTTTTCGATAGTATTCGTTTCTACATAGGCATCTTGATTAAGTAGAAAGAAAAATTCGCCTCCCTGCTTTAAAGCACTCTTTAAACCAAGATTATTAGCCCCCCCGAATCCCAGATTTTGTATGTTTTCAATAAGAGTAACGCTAGGAAAATTATTTCTGATATATTCTACACTCTTATCAGTAGAAAGATTATCAACAGCTATAATTTCTACAGGTATGGATGATTGTAACAAGCTAGAAAAACATTTATGTATCCAATTATTTTTCATTCCATTGTAAATAACTACTACGGCAAAGATCTTCATGCTACTATTTTTTGTATGATTTAATATAAGCTTCATTCATTTTGCCACTATTATCAAAATTCCAGGAGCTTGATGAATTCGCTGTACTCTGATAATACAATTCTTCTTCAGTGAGATTATTCGCGTCTTTGTACCACCCACCGTGTCTCGATGTATACAGCCCTCCCATACGTATTCCCTTAATGAAATCTTTATATTCTCTCAAGAAATAGCTAGGTTTATAAAGTGCAAAAGTAGTATCAATCTCTGCTTTGAAAACTTGTGGCTCCAATTCTTTCATCCAAAATTGTTTTTCCCAAGAAAGAACTTCATTTTTTAATGGAAAAGAATCATGAATATCGTCAATTCTCAAGGCTATTCCCACTTTTGTGATGGCTCTGAAATATTTATCTAAAATAGTCAACATTTTCGATGGAAAGTTTTCTGGAAGGTTTTCGCTTGGGACTATATCAGCATCAGTAAGAAAATAATATCCTTTAGCATATTTGTTAAATAGCTCAGGTTTTAGGTAAAATGCTTTATGACCCAGATTTTCAGATAGATAGTGTATTGTTACTTGATTTTTAATGCTATTATAATATTCTAAAAGAGGAGGGTAAGATGATTGGTTATCAATAATAATAATGTTTTCAAATTTTCTTCTTAATAAAAAAGAAATAAGCTCTTCTAAATAATGTAATTGGTTAAAATTAATTATAATAACAGGAATTGATAAAGGGTTTTTTCTCTGATTTTTTAATAATGAATTAGTAAGAACCGAATATTTATAGAATAAATATTTACAATAATTTTTTAGCCTTTGAATCATCACTATTTATTTTTCAGATTTATCTGCTTTGTTGTTTATTTATCAGGGAATAAAATGTGCTTTTAGAAAACAAAGATATTAAAAATCTTGTAGATGATGTGATAACTGTTATCTTATACAATGTTTTTGATGTAGCAACACAGGACAATATATAGCTTTTGGGTGGTATTGCTGTTATGGTAAATAAGTGATTCTAACAGCCAAAAGTTAACTTATTATTTCATGAATCTATTATGGTTTCAAAGAGAATTGATATAATATATTTTTTTTAAGGTTTTAAAAAAATTCAGGATACTAAAATTTTTGAGGAAATAAGTTGCGACAGTATATTTGGCGTCTTGTCTGGTCATATAGCAATACTCTAAATATTGCTTAATGACTTTTCCTACAAATTCTGAAGGAAACATTTTTGAATGATGTAAAATAAATTTTTCTCTCAATATATTGTAAGCGTCATCCTTATTTTTATTAAGATTCTCAGATCCCGAAATACTGAGATTTGATAGTCTTACTTTTATATAAGTTGCACGATTGTAGTATATTGTGCCGTAATCAGAAAAAGTAAGAATGGCTAAATCATCACTTCCCCACGCTAAAGGAATCTTTTCAAAACCATATTTCCGATACATCTTGGTCTTAAAAATATTTTCTGATAAACTGCTACTAGCCACACCACAATATTTATTTATAAACAATTGATAAGCTTCTATTGAATCTACATTATAATCGTTAGTTCTTATAAGATTACCATATTCATCAATATGATGGTGTACTGTTTTTATGCAATGGATATTTTGATCATTACAGTATTGGATCGAGTTGTAAAATTCTTCTACAAAGTTCGGAGCCATGACATCATCGTCACCCAAGACCTCAAACCATTCCTCATGCACATTTTCAAGTATTCTTTCCCACTGAAGTGCCAGGTTTTTTCCGCCAATATTTTCTGTATAGCCAAAATAATGATATTCATTAGGAGTAAAATATTTTTCAATGATTGGCAGAGGAGCTTCGGGACTTGCGTCATTTCCTATATACAAAACAAAATTTTTGTTGGTTTGTTCAGCAACAGATTTTATAGTCTTTTCAAAAAAATCTATTTTATAGTAGGGAATAATAATTGCAAGTTTAATCATTCGAATAAAGTGTGAATTTTATTAGTTTTAAGCAATTAACTAGCTTTACTCTTGATATAGGTAAAAATTGGAGAACTGTGAAATAGTTTGTAAACGACTTCTTGTAATGTGTAAAAAATGTTTTTGTAAAAGCTTTGTAAAGAAGCATTTCAGTTTTCTCATCATTTTTTACATTAAAATTATAACGATGTTTTTTGCGGATATACATATTGTTTATAAACCATAATTTGTCTGGATTGCCTGGAGAAAAATGTTCAATCAAAATGTCTGAAACTACATAGTTTTGATGTTTTTTAGCAATCCTTAAGCTCAATTCTGTATCATATCCGTGATAGCCTTTAAGTTTCTCGTCAAAGCTATAATTATAAAAATTGTCTTTACTAATACTTATAAAAACACCATCAATAGCAATTGCTTTATGAGCTTTTTGTGTAAAAGTCTTCACGTTACGTAAGGTTGTATCGTATTCTCTTTGTAGAATATTAATTAAAGCATAATTCATATTGGTAAACCAGCCACTAGGTACACTAGGAATGTAAGTTCCACCTGCAATTCCTATTATTCCGAGATTATTAATATGATGATGGGAAATTAGTTTTTCTCCCCAATTATCTGTGTGAAAGATTATATCTTCATGTAAAAATAAAAAAAAATTATATTTTGCTTTTTTTGCTCCTAAGTTATACGCTTCTGTTATTCCCATAAGCCCGGGATTATCAATTTTAATAATTTCATAAACAATCCCACAGGTTTTATCTATATTCTCTTTTAAAGCTTTAAAATTAGCAGGTTTATATGAAGATATTATTATTGATAGCATGAGTAAATATTAAATATTCCGATAGCAAAAAATATTTAGCTGTTGATTAAACGTAGTGTTCTTTTCATTACAAAATGGAAAATTTAAAGTGTCAGCAGCTAGTCTTATGTAATATTCGAATCCAGCGTTATGTAATAGATTGAGAATATCTCCAAGATTTTGTGGTTGGTTTACAATGCCGTGATATTCTAAGAAAAGCAATTTTACATTTTTTAAATTATTTTTAATATCAAATATTAATGTGTTCTCTGCACCTTCAATATCAATTTTAAGAAAATCTACTTCGTTTTGTAAATATTTTTTCAGATCTACAGCCTCTACAGTATCATAATTATTTTTCTTTGCCACGTCAAGCGAAAGTGAGCCAGCAAGTGATCCTTCAGAATAAAATTTAAGTTGTGTATCTTCTGTCCAAACTGCAGTATTATGAATTTCTATGTTTTGATGATTGGGAAATGATTTAACATTGTTTTCCAAAAGCTTAAATATCTCTTTGTCTGGTTCAAAGGCAATAATTTTTGAGTTTGGAAATTGTCGAATAAAGTAGTAGGTGCTTAATCCAATATTGGCACCACAATCAATAATTAGTGGGTTTTCTTTATTTGAAAAAAATTTATAAGTTTCTTGTTCAAATATTTCATCCAAAGAATGGAGAAATCCATCTTTGTCTGAATAATGAAAAGGCTTCTCAAATATAGTAGCAATACCAGCTTTCAGCTTAGGAAGATTATTTATTCTTTGTCTCTCAAAAGGACTTATACCTGTTTTGAGATTTTCAGCATGCTTCATTTTAAACTGGTGTAATTCTAGTCTAAGTAAGTCGAAAACTCGTTTTATTTTTTTTAACATATATTTATTTCCATTTGTAGTTACCAAATACATTTCCGTAATCGTATTCACCATGTTTAGAAAGGTATGAATCTGGATCTATTACGGTAAATTTACAAACATCTTCTGCGAGATCCAACTGTCGTATTTTTGGCAGATTAATAAATGCATTTATAGAGTATTTTCCTCTCACTAAAATATTGGGTTCGATGGTTAAAGTCATCGTTTCGTTAACAATAGTAGATTCACATGAAAACACACTCCTTTTTTTAGAATCTAAAATTGTTACGAAAAAACTTGTATTCTTAATGTATTCTTCTATTCCGATAACAAATTTAAAAGTAATTGGTTCATTATACAGATATTCTTTACTTACGGTACCATCGGATTTAGTAACCTGGATTTCTTTGATGAACATATCTTTATTACCGTGATCAGGATTAAAATAAACAACGTCATCATTGTCAAAATTCAGATATGTAGAAATTGTTTCACGTGCTGATCCTATGTACTCAACTAATCCCTTATTAAGCAGAATCCCAGTATTACAAATTTGAGATATAGCATTAAGATCATGACTTACAAAAAGCACTGTTCTACCTTCTCCTTTTGTTACATCACCCATTTTACCAAGGCATTTTTTCTGAAATTCAGCATCTCCAACGGCTAAAACCTCATCTACAATAAGGATTTCGGACTCTAAGTGCGCTGCAACAGCAAATGCCAAACGGACATACATTCCCGAAGAATATCTTTTTACGGGAGTATCAATATATCTTTCAACTCCTGAGAAATCTACAATTTCATCAAATTTTCTTGTGATTTCTTTACGAGTCATGCCCAAGATGGCACCGTTCAGAAATACATTTTCTCGGCCTGTCATTTCGGGGTGAAAGCCTGTTCCCACTTCTAAGAGTGATGCAATCCTCCCATTTGTATATATTTTTCCGGTGGTAGGTTTTGTTACCTTACTCAATAACTTAAGCAGAGTAGATTTTCCTGCACCATTTCTCCCGATAATTCCTACTGCATTACCTTCTTCAATTTCAAAATTAATATCACGTAAAGACCAGACGTAATCTGAAAAGCCTTTAGAACTCCTGTCATTAGCTTCTCCAATTTTTAGATAGGGGTCTTCTTTTCCTCGCACTGTATGCCAAAATCGGTTTAAGTCATGAGTTAATGTCCCTGTTCCTACTTGCCCCAGGCGATATTGTTTTGATATGTTTTCAGCTTTTAAAGCAAGCATATTTTGATTTTTGTTAATTAATTTATTACTTGATTTGTGAAGTTTTATACAGTATCTATGAAAGATTTTTCAGATTTGTTGAAGATGATAATTCCTAACAGCAAAACTAAAATGATAAAAACAAAACTTGTTAGCAATCTAGCCATATTGAAATCTCCAGATCCTATAAATCCAAATTTGAAGCATTCAAAGATTGGTGTTAAAGGATTTAAGTCCGCAAGAAAACCATAGTTTCCTAATTTTTGTTTTACAAGAGATGTAGGTAAAATAACAGGTGTAAACCACATAAATAAACTAACACCAAAGCCTAGTAGTAGTGATAGATCTCGATATTTTGTGGTTAGTGAAGAAAATATCATTCCTAATCCTAATGAAAATAATGCGAGAAAGATAACCAAAACAGGAAAGAAAAATGCCCAATAATTAGGATGTACCTGTCCTAAATAAATGTAGTATCCTAGTACAATAAAAAATAATATCAATTGTATACTTAATCGCATAAAACTCGATATTATGGTTGAGATAGGAGTTGCTAATCTTGGAAAGTATACTTTTCCAAAAATACTTGCATTTCCTGTGAAAACATTAGAAACGCTAAGCATGGTGGTGCTGAAATAACCCCAAAGAGTATTTCCTGCTAAATAAAACAATATTGGAGGAATGCCATCTGTTGGTAAATTAGCAATGCCTCCGAAAACAAGAGTAAAAACTATAGTAGTTAAAATAGGATTGATGAAAAACCAGAGCGGACCTAAAATAGTCTGTTTAAATGAGGAAATAAAATCTCTCTTTACAAACATAAAAACCAAGTCACGATATTGCCATACTTCTTTTAAATTAAGTTGGAATAAAGAATGTTTAGACTCAATTACGTCGGTCCACTTTTGTTGTGGTTCACTCATTTGTGGGAATTTTTACAAATTTAAAATAATTAATTGATTTTCAGTTTGCTGAATGTTGAATTGTTCGTCTTGTTCAGGCAAAAGCAGAGCTAATATATTAATAATTATTTCTTTAAACAAAAAAGCTACTGATCTCAAACCAATAGCTTTGTATATTTTATGTTGTTTTTTATTTAGTCACAAGCTTTTTCAGGTATTCACCATATCCGCTTTTACCATATTTTGTGGCTGTTTCCAGAAGTTTTTCTTCGTTGATGAATCCATTTCTGAAAGCAATTTCTTCAATACATCCAATTTTGAAACCTTGTCTTTTTTCGATAACACTTACAAATTCTGAAGCATCATTTAGAGAATCAAAAGTACCGGTATCAAGCCATGCTGTGCCTCTGTCTAAAACACCCACTTCCAGTTTACCTTTACTTAGATAAACATTGTTTACATCGGTAATTTCCAACTCGCCTCTTGGGGAAGGCTGAATGTTTTTGGCAATTTCTACAACTTCATTATCATAAAAATATAATCCAGGAACTGCATAATTTGATTTTGGTTTTAAGGGTTTTTCTTCGATAGAAACGGCTTTAAAGTCATTGTCAAATTCTACTACACCATATCTTTCGGGATCTGAAACATGATACGCGAAAACGACGCCTCCATCCGGATTTGTTTTGTTTTTCAGCAAAGTTCCCATTTCTGAACCGTAAAAAATATTATCTCCTAAAACCAAAGCTACAGATTCATCACCGACAAATTGATCTCCAAGAATAAAAGCCTGCGCAAGGCCATCCGGACTTGGTTGTACCACATATTCGATATTACAGCCAATTTGTGAACCATCACCCAAAAGCTTGATAAATCCTGCTTGATCATGAGGAGTTGTGATAATCAGAATATCCTTAATTCCAGCTAAAAGCAACGTAGAAAGAGGATAATAAATCATTGGTTTATCATAAACAGGCATCAGTTGCTTGCTTACGGCAATGGTAAGAGGATAAAGTCGTGTTCCGGAACCTCCGGCTAAAATAATACCTTTCATCTTGTGTGTTTTAATTATACTGCTTTTCGTAATATTTCTGGTAATCTCCGCTGGTTACGTTTTCCAGCCATTCTTTGTTTTCCAGAAACCAATCGATTGTTTTTCCTAATCCTTGTTCGAAAGTTACAGAAGGTTTCCAGTCTAGCTCATTGCTCAGTTTTGTCGCATCAATTGCATAGCGTTTGTCGTGACCTGGTCTGTCTTTTACATAAGTGATCAGTTTTTCAGAATGACCAGCCGGATTTCCAAGCTTTTCATCCATTTGTTTGATTAATTCTTTTACCAAATCGATATTCTGCCATTCGTTGAAGCCTCCGATATTGTAAGTTTCTCCGGTTTTAGCCTCATTAAAAATTTGGTGAATTGCTTTAGCGTGATCGATGACGAATAACCAGTCTCTTGTATATTTTCCGTCACCGTAAATTGGTAACGGTTTTTCATTAATAATATTCGAAATACAAAGCGGAATTAATTTCTCTGGAAAATGATTCGGTCCGTAATTGTTTGAACAGTTGGAAACAATAAATGGCATTCCATAGGTGTTTCCATACGCTCTTACTAAATGGTCTGAAGCTGCTTTTGAAGCCGAATAAGGAGATTGCGGATCATAAGAAGTGGTTTCTAAAAAGAATCCTGTTTCACCTAAACTTCCGTAAACTTCATCAGTAGAAACATGATAGAAAAGATTTGTTCTTTTTTCATTGGGGAATCTTCCGTGAGTGTGATCTGGGTTTAAAGTCCAGAATTCTTTGCAAAGATTCAAAAGATTGGAAGTTCCGTTTACGTTGGTATTAATAAATGCCATCGGATCTGTAATGCTTCTGTCTACATGACTTTCAGCAGCTAAATGTATCACTGCATCCGGATTATATTTTTCAAAAACCTTTCTTAGCTCTTCAGGTTTTGTGATATCTGCTTTCTCGAAAA
>NZ_JAVHYL010000014.1:0-92126 GCF_031118795.1 Chryseobacterium sp. CFS15
TTTAAAGTTTTTTGATGACCCTAAATCCTTACCCAAACATCCAACCCCTCTACTCCTGCGCTCCCGTTTTACCGGATTGCAAAGATACTAATCTTTTTAACTTTACCAAATTTTATTTATAAAAAAATTAAAAGTCTTTATTGATCTCTATCCATCTGTAGATGACATTAGTCTTATCGTTTCCGCCTCCTTAAAAGCTCTTCTGCGCTACCGAATCACTCTCGTTTTTCAGTGGGGCAAAAGTAGAACTTTTATACAACACAATCCTAATTTATGTAACATTATGTTTAATTTTAATTCATATTTAAAGCTAAGGTATTGGTTACGTGAGAGAATAATTTTATGGGGTTTGGGTTGTTTGAGGGTTGGCGAGTTGGAGAGTTGTATGGAAGGTTTCGGATTTGGCAAGGGCAAGGTTTACAAAACAGTACCTTTTATATATGATATAGTCTTAATTCTTACAGGTCGCTCCCACGGAGCTTAATTTCCTATTATGGAATGTCGCATTCTATTCTATTAACTGGTCGCCACTCTGTGGCTTTTCAATCTTTACTTCTAGCGCATCGGGTGTGGTCAACTGAATGTATATATCCAATTAATTATAAAAGAATAATCTAAATTTTAGATTTTGAATTTAAAACTTTGAAATAGAAGTTTTAAAGATACTAAAAGCTCTACTAGAACTGAACCCTAGCCCGGAATGTTCTATCCGGATTTGGAAGAAAACAGCAGCAGGGGAATAAAATCGGGGGAGATATCTTAGTATCAGTGAAGCGTCTACCTTTATCCTGCTGCTCTTGCTCTTTGGTTGATTTTTTTAACCAAATTATTAATCTATTTTACTAATGCAAACTTACCATTGAACGGCATGTATGAGCTCTTTTTGCCGCAAAGGAAAAGCTCGGCAAAAAAAGCGAGTAGTGAAAGCCGGAAATAGCTACAAGAAAAAAGTTGGAGCGTTGGAAAAATGGATGGGTTGGAGAGTTTTAGTTGGAAGATTTATCGGAATAGGTAATATTTATATAAAAAATACCTCCGACAAAGTCAGAGGTAAATGTGTTTTAAGCTTTTAAGGCGAAATCAGAGATAACGTTTCGCTAATACCTTATATATATAGTAGCCGATTAAGCATCCTATGGTATCAGCAACAATGTCGAGTGTTTCCATTGATCTGCCGAGTTTCATTTCTTCCTGGAAAATTTCTGTCAGGAATGCGTAAATCAAAATGATCTGGAAGAAATAAGAAAATCTGATTCTGGGAAAAGCAGCAATAAAGCAAAAGCCCAATGCCGCAAATATACTTAAGTGCAAAACTTTGTCGATACCGTCGAACATAAAGAAGTATTCGTGATTTTCGACACCGGGACGCAGAAGCATATAAGTAAGAAATGCCCAATAAATGGGCAGTATCTTAATAAATATGTTTGAAATTTTATCCAATGAGTGCTTGATATTCTTCTGCTGAAAGCAATTCTGAATGATCCGCACCTTCCGCAATCTCAAGCTTAATGATCCATCCGTTTCCATAAGGATCTGTATTTAACAATTCTGGCTGATCTTCCAACGCAGCATTAAACTCTGTTACTTTTCCTGAAATAGGCAAGAATAAATCTGAAACCGTTTTTACAGCTTCTACACTTCCGAAGACATCTCCTCCATTCACATCATCATCTACTGTATCTACATCTACATAAACGATATCTCCCAACTCGCCTTGCGCAAAGTCTGTGATACCAATTGTAGCAACGTTACCTTCGATCTTTACCCACTCGTGGTCTTTAGTGTACTTTAATTCTGACGGTGTATTCATTTTATTTTTTTTATGTTGACAAATTTATTCAAAAATACATTAATGCTCCAATAAAATGTTGAAATATTTAATGCTTTTCAAACTTCTCATTTTATTAGTTTTCTTTGAGGTCTGTTTTATTTAAAAGTTGGTGAAAAGATTCGCAATTTAGCTTTTTTGTACTATTAGATTTTCTTTCAATCGAGACATTAAATTTTCCAAAATAAAGATCATCGAGCTTCTCATCAGAACATAGGGCATTGTGGATATTGGAAATACTCATATTTTCTGCTTTTAAAGATTTATTGTTCTCAACTTCCATATTTCCATTCTTAATAAAAAAAGAAACACGTTGATATTTCATTGTGAAATCTTGGGTTTCCACTTTCTTTAAATTCATATCTGCAGTTTCGTTTCCTAAAACGATAATGGCAACTGCAACAAAATTATTGAGCGCGTGCAATAGTATTGAATATATCAGTCCGAAATTCAGAACCATCCAAATTAAAATCAAGCCCATTCCTGAAGTCATTACAATGCCAATCCCAGTGTCTAACAGTTTTAAGTCATTAAACTCATAATGCATCAAACCAAAAAGCACTGCATTAATATAATAGATATGGTATGGAATATTCTTACTCCTATTTAATTCAAATGCTACAATAAATATGGCAAGTATTGGAATTAGATAATAATTCTGTAATAATATAATGTAAAGTAAGGATCCTAAATACATTACATATTTAAAGATCTTTTTCCCTGTAAAAATTCCTCGGAAGATCAATTCTTCCAAGACGGGTGCGATTGTAAAAGCTGCAATAAAATGAATTAAGGTAAAATCGTTGAAACGTGTTATACTAGAAGAAAATTCTGATTCATTAAAATATGATAAAATAATATTACCTATTAAAGATCCAAAGAAAATAATAATTCCTGCTTTTAATAAATTATTTTCTGTATAAATTCTCTTTCTCTTGTTTGAAGTTTCCATGCTGGTCATTAAAAAAACAAAAGACACACAATACTGCGCATCTTTTATTCTTATTTAAATTAATTATTATTACCTACCAAAGATAATGATTGAAAACCTATTATCCAATAGTTGTGAAATAAAATTCCTTTCTTATTTTAGAAAGGAATTTTATTAACTTATTTATAAACCTCCGGAATCACCAAAAGTGAATGTCGCAGAAATCCCGGCTCTGATTGTTGACAGCGGGAAAGCCGTTGAGATTTTGTATTTTGAAGTCATCTGCTCGTAGAATAATCTCAGATTCAGATTTTCCGAAACATTGTAATCTGCAGAAAGCTTGATATTCATTAATTTTTGTCCACCCGTAATTTGAGAATCATTTAATAAGATATTCATAATACTTGTCTGGCTGTCTCGCAGAGAAATATCACCACGGATATTTAGGTCTGAACCTTTCGCTCTTGCTCCTCTCTGATTATTGGTTCCCAAACGGAAGTTTCTTACGATATATCCCAATCTTACCACATATTCTGTATACGCATCTTCAGTAAGAGAGTGATTAACCAAACCAAGAATCATACTTCTTGTTTTGTTGTACTGCACCCCAAACTGCATATTGTTTCTCATCGTAACATCAACTCCGATAAGTGGTGAGAAAGATTCTGTATAACTTACCTGAGAGAATGTATAAGGATTTATATAATTATCATTCACGTCTCTTAAAGAACTCGATGTGTCATTTCGGCTGTTGAAATAATCAATATTCGATTGCACTCCAGTTGCTGTATACGTTGCGGTATAACTATGAAGAATATCAAATTTGGTAAACTGTCCGTTAATAATCGGGATATTTCTAAGGCCTGAATAGATAATTCTCCAGTTCGGAATCGGAAGTCCTGCTTTTTTTGCATTTCCTAAGCGCTCAGGATTTTTACCTTCCATTGCAGCACGGAATGCCGGAATTAAAACATAAGCATTAGAAATACCATATCCTTCTGTATATCCATCAGGATTTAAAACTCCGCCCATTTGTTGTGAAATCAACTGAGCATTGGCTCTGATAGCATCATAAATCACAGTACTTTCTTTAAATGATGAATTTAAAAGAACCACCGTATTGGAATAGGACACCATATCACTTGCAAATGTTAGGTTTGGATTCGCATTTCCAAAATCATCTACATAATTGAATCCTGTATGCGAGAAATTTCGATTATAGGTTTGTAAAACATTAAAACTTATATTAAAATCATTCACCGGGGAGACTTGCAAATCTGCCCTAAATTCTCGTGTGGACATCTTCATATAAGGATCTATCATATATGGTGAATCACTTACCCAGCCTCTTTCCATAGACAATCGTCTGATGTCTGCCTGCGAACCAAAAAGGAAACCTATAGACGGACCTCCTAATGTCTGGCCATAACCGTATCCGTTTGGAGCAGATAGTAAACCAGGAAGTACACTTCCGTTATTTTCGGTGTACGTTACATTCAATTGCTTCATAGAAGTAAGTACAAATGCTGCACTCTGTAAAATAGAAAGCTTGTTTTTAAACTTATATTTTTTGTACGTATATCTGTTTTTCTCCCAAGCCTGATTCACTGCATTATTTAATGAATCCTGTTCCTGTTTACGCTTTTGCAGTGTTGTAGAAATCTTTTTAAAGTAATTGAACTGCCCAAAGAATTTCGGAAGATCTGCCGTAGCATTTGCCGAAATAATATTGGTATTCTGACCAATTGATCCTAAACTTCCTTCAGGACTTGCAAGAAGCGCTGTAGATCTTGCATTCCAGTTATACGTAAATCCGTAACCCAATTCTGCATCTATGAAATCGAGATATGGAAGATATTGAAACGGTAATTTATAATTTAACTGAACTCTGTGATTGTATAAAACCGGTCTTCCTGATCTGAAAATATTTCCGAAGATGGAAGAAGTATCCATTGTATTCACATCTACCTGGTCATTCAATGTTCTCGTTGCTGAATTGATTTCCAGTTTTAAAGATTTAGTAAAATTAAATCCTAAACCATATTGCCAACCGAAGTAGAAGTTTCTGTTCTTCAAAGCAGCAAAATCATCATTAAGATTTCCGCTAAGAATGGCATCAATATTTCTAAATTCTAGCTCGTTATAATTTCTGTCGAGCTCAGTTCTGAAAGATAATCTCGTAGGAACCGGATTGAAATTAAACTCTTTTACCCATCTCAGATATTTTGTAGATTTTGCCGTATCGCTTATCATTTTATTGAATGGCTTTATTACCCACGGTTTGAATGTGTAGTTGTAATCTAAATATCCTCTGAAATATTGTCTGTAGTTTTTCTTGGTGTAGATATCACGGTAATGATCGTCATTATAAACTGCCGTCAATGAAAGGTTTTCTACATCATAAAATTTAGGTTTACTGTCAGGTTTTACCCTTTCTTTATGCATGTTTACCACACCAATACTTCTCTGCTGAGTATACGTTCTGGCGACTTTTTTAAGCTCTTCCTTATTTGCAGCTTTGCTAAATTCAACATCGGTATCTAAAGGATTGTACTTCGGATCTTCGATGGTTTGAGAATAAGAATAATTCACTGGAATTTTCATTCCTGTTTTTTCAGGTAAGAATTTATCTACGTTCACAGCCGTATTGATACTGAACGCCGATTGTGTAGCCTGACTTCTTTCAGCCGGCTTAGAATCTATGTTTCCGAAACCTACAGATGAATAAGAAGCACTTGTATTAATCGTTGCAAAATCTCCCAAGTTAAAATTCAAACTTGCATTTCCTGCATAACCGCCATCATTTTCGATTTCAGAAAGACGAATTTCGTTTACCCAAAGAACTACATTATTTGGAGTTTCACGACCATTACCAATATTCCTTACACCAATCATTATGGTTGTAATATTTCCTAAAGAAGGTCTACCTTTTATGTATATTCCTTTACTTGCATCACCAAATTGTGCGTCTTTTGTTCTTTGAATAATATTGTTAGGAGAATTTCGGTCTCTTCTGATTTTTGCATCTACAAAATCTTGAATATTAAAATCAACATCATTTTCTGCAGGCCAGATTTCTAAAGGTGTTGTCGCAAAATTTGATGTATATTTTACCGAAGCTTCATATTCGTAATAGTTATCTGTTGCATCGCTACCAAATCGAATAAAGAATTTTGTATTAGGATCATAATCCGAAGCTGCTGGATTATCTAAGTTTTGACCATGAACAAATAATTTCAATTTCTTATATCTTCTCATGTCTAAAGATGTATTTTTGAATACCCCTCTAGCCTGATTTGCAATTTGTGTTGCCTTTAAATATAATGAAGATTCATTTTGTCTTTGTGCTCCCGCATTCCCACTAAGAACCTGTCTGTCAATTCCCGGAGGAAGCACATAAGGAGGCTGGTTTAATGCATTTTCTTCGATATTCACGCTTCCTACTTCAAGCTCGGCATTTCCCGGAGCGTTTCCTATACCTTCCTGATCTGAAGCTACAGTCGGACTTGCAATTCCACTAGTATATTTTCTCCAGTCAGATCTAATCAAATCCATTGTACCAAATCTCAAAGTTGAAGTCTGATCAAATCCTGTTAATAATAATCTTGCGAATCTCACATTATTAAGAACCGAAGCATTTTTCTCACCTCCAACTCCTGGTTCATTGAATTTCGAAACAGGAATTCTAAAAAGATACCATTTTACATCATCAGTAGATCCATTTTGAAAAGTAGCCGTTACTGTTTTCTGATCAATAATATAGTTATCTGTTCCCAATCCTAAACTTGCCTGATCTAATTTGATCGCATATTCATTATAGTTTTCAGTTTGATCCAGATTATAATCTTTATTGATATCTTCTGCATCCGGAGTCTGTGAAGAAACTTCCAATGAACCGCTTCTTGAATTTCCTTCCGGACCTCTGAAATATTTGTATCGTTGTACAATAGATGCAGCCTGATTTCCTGTAAATTTATCAGACAAATAGAATACAAAATCATCAACTGCAGGATCTGAAAGATTGGTCACCGGGTTTACAAAAGTATTTCCAAACCTCATCGATTCCTGATCTGAGCTTAATCCGTCATATCCTAAATCCTGTGCTGTTCTATCTGCCCCTTCAGTTGAAAATGCATATAAAATCGGCGGTTGTTTTGGCTGTACTCCCCAATTGGAAGCGGTCGTACTTGAAGGACTTCCTCCGGTAGGCAAACCGTTTTCATACTGCATTAAACCGTCTTTAAGCACATCTTCAGAAACATTTCCTAATTGTAGTAAAAGTTTAGGATTTGCACCTAAAGTATTTCCGTCCGCATAAGGATCCATCATCCAGAATTCTACATATTCAATATTTGAATTTACAAAATTGGTAACACTTATAGGACGCATAATTCCCGCCCATCTTTGAGCTGTTGTTTCCGTTGCCGGATTGGCATTATAAGGTCCTTTTTCCTGAGGGAAATAAGAAATATCAAAAGTATTGGTAAACGTCTGCTCACCCGCTACAAAATCTCTGTTGTTGAAAATTTCTGAAAACTGTACCCTTCTTGATGCGTGATTGGAAACGGAAGCTGCAGTAATTCCCTGCGGAGCTTTACCTCCTACGCCCCAAAATCTCGGATCGATATTATACCATGACAACAAACCTCTTCCGTAACCGTTTGTCAAATCATCATTAGAGCCGGCTCCTGTAAAAAGTGGATTTCCCTGACTTTTTTCAGGTTTGGAAGCTAAACTCCAGGCGGTAGGTTCTTTTAATGATATTTTTGAAGTAGTCTGCTCAAAATCGTCGATGTATGACTGATCGTTTGTTCCTTTATTGATTCCCGGAATTAAATAGGCGCCTTCCATTTTAAAGTTTAAGTTGGAAGGAGCTTCAGTGTTGATTCCCGGAATTTTATCGGTGAGTCTAGTCAGGAATGGTAACTGATTGTTGTACATCATATTCACTCCCGCCATTGTATTGTTTACGGCTTCCTGACCGTAATTCACTTTTTGGGTAAGCGGAGATTCGGAATAATTAACAACTGTTCCACCGAAAATAAAGTTTTCGCTGACTCTTCTTTCTAAATTTAAACCTAAAAATCTTTTTCTCTGAGTATTAAAGGTCAATTGATTTTCTAATGAGATATTGATTGCCTGACCAGATTGTTTTACCGTTTCATTGATGATGGTAACACTTCCAAGCATATAATCTACTGTATAATCAATACCTTCTGTAAGCTGTACTCCGTTTGCAGAGACTTTTACAGAACCTTGAGGTACGTTGACGGCACCCAAAGAAATACCCTGTCCCTGAGCTCCTTTATAACGACCTTCCAGCGTATAACGCTGGGCAAGATTACTTTGGCTGGCTTGTAATTTCTGTTGTGTATAAAGATCTGAAAACACATATTGAGGATCATTACTGCCCAAAACCTGAGACATATAACTTCCGAAAGGCTGTACTTTGGTAAACATAATCCGGCCGAGATCTTTTCGGATCGTAATTCCTTCTACAAAGTCAAACACCCCGTCACCTAATACACCATTATTAGCCTGTAAGTCACCATTCACATTAAGTCTATCCCAGTTTAAGAGTTTAAGCAAATTGGTGCCTTCAACGGTCGTTCCGGGCAAGTAATTTACTTTACCACCTGTCTTAGCGTCACGATAATAAACGTTTAAAATAAAACCATCACGGTCTACCTGTGCTGCATCTAAAGAATAGAAGTTCTTCATCATTAGATTCCACATCGGTGAATCTACTCTTGTATTACTGTTTGATCTTAATAGCTTGGTAACAAGTACCGGACTTTCTTCAGAAAATTCCCCTACTTTATAAACCTGATTGGTTCCGTTTACAGTATATGAAAATGACACCGCTAAAAGCTGATTTTCATTTAGTTTTTGATTTAAAGAGATATACCCCAATTGCGGATGATAGGTATATTCATTCGCATCCATTCTTCTGGCTTTGGTACTCAGTACAAAATGCTCCCCATTTTCATAAGGCTGTGTACTTCCTGCAAATGTTTGTCCCTGAAAATTGGTAAGATAGTTTTTCCCTTGTTCTCTTGGAGTTCCAATTGCGTTATTAACCTGATTGTATAATCCGTTCTGAGAATTATCCGGCAACCCTGAAGCTCCTTCTCCCAAATCTCTGATCCCGATAATACTTTTCTGATATGCTAAATTTGAATTTCCTTGATCTAAAACCCAAACTTCCATTCTTGAAATACTGATTCTGGAGTTGATCTGTGGATAATTTAGCAAAGCATTATCATAATTATTTAAGAAATACTGTCCGATAAAATAATGCTGATTTTCTTCATAATCTAACGCATTTATCTTGAAGTTGCTCATTGTTCCACCACCTTGTACGACGATATTTCGTGCTTCACCTTGTTGTTGCGAAAGCACCACTGTTCCGAAAGTTTTACCTAACTGAAACTCGGTTTTCACCCCGAATAAAGATTCTGAACCACGTATCAAACTTGTAGAAAGCGGCATATTTACATTACCAAACTCAACTCTTTTGATGATCTTATCTTCACCACCAGAATTCGGTTTGTTGACATCATTTAAGCCTTTAGTCTGAAGATCTCTCCAGGTTCCTTTTGATTGCCAGACCAAATTCATTCTGTTTTCAAAGGCAAAACCACTTTGAGTATCGTAATTTGCTTTAAGCTGTAAGTTTTCACCGACCTTTCCGATTAATCCCAACTGAATTCTTTGATCAATATCAAAGGTAAAACTTGTTCTGTTTTGTGGTAAAATTAATGGATTATCTATTTTTTGATATAAACCTCCAAAGTCAAATGAAGCATAACCCGAAGGAATAATTTCAATTTTATTGCTTCCAAAAATAGATTCAAAAAGTCGGTTATTGATCGTTAGAGAAGGAATCAAACCTTTCTTTGCCGCATCTGTTTTATCTCTTCTGAACATTAGATTATAACGGTCAGATTTATCTCTATAAAAAGCCTTGGACTGCTCTGCAAGCATAAACTCTTTATAATCTTCCGGCGACATGGCAACAGGTGGTCCGGTAATTGTATTACCAATCTTAGGATACACGTAGTACATTCCGATTTTCACATCGTAATATGCTTCGTAGTAAGTAGGGTCGGTAACTTCGTAATCCTTTTTTATAGAAACACCTTGCTGCGGTTGATCCTGCCCATAAATATGTATAGAGGAGAATAAAAACGACAAGAGTATATAGATGCTGAGAAACTTATTATTTTTCACCAAATGTTAAATGTTTTTTAAAATTTGTTTTACCAATTCTTCTACAGTAATTTCGGGAATTTGCTTCAAAATACGATCTGCAATTTTCTCACTTGTTCTCTTAGGAATCCCTAAAACTTCTAATGCAGATAACGATTCTTCCTTCACTTTATTATTCTCAAACGAAGAAATATTTCCTTCGGCATCCCCAAATTTCTGAACTTTGTCCTTTAAATCAACAATAATTCTTTCGGCAGTTTTTGTACCAATTCCTTTTGCTTTTTGAATTAGTGCGCCGTTCCCTGAAAGTATTGCCGATGCAATTTCCTCAAGGGTTAAAGTTGATAATAAAATAAGCGCCGAAACAGCACCTACTCCATTTACACTAATTAAGAGATTAAACTTTTCTTTTTCCAAGCGGGTATGAAACCCAAAAAGCAAATGTGCATCTTCACGGATGATCTGCTGAATGAATAAAAATGTTTCTTTATTTAAAACCAGTTTTTGAGAAGTCATGAGGCTGATCCCGGTATAATATCCCACACCATTTACGTTGATTACTGCGTAAGTAGGTGTAAGCTCCTGAACGATGCCCTGTAAAGAAAATATCATTATTAAATTTTATAACTTCCAAATATAGTAATTTAAACTAAGTAATAAATTCATTTAACATAAGAATGATATTTAACTTTTTTTGTATTAACAAAGACAAGAATTTAGCTTAAAAACAAAAAACTCCAAAATTGATTTGGAGTTTTTTATATTTGATAAAAATGAGTAATTATTTTTTTACCTCTCTTCTTTGTGCATCTAAAACTGCTACCGTTGCCAGATTAACGATTTCGTCTACGCTTGAGCGCATCTGTAAAACGTGAACAGGCTGTTTCAGTCCCATCAAAATTGGTCCGATTACTTGCGCAACCTTCATTCCTCTGATGATTTTGTACGACAAGTTTGCAGATTCAAGATTTGGGAAGATGAATGTGTTTGCCGGAGTTGTTCCTAATTTTGAGAACGGATAATCGCTCAAATGATCTGCATTCATTGCAAAATCAGGCTGAATTTCTCCATCCACAATCATTTTCGGGAACTTCTCGTGAAGAATGCTTACCGCTTTTGCTACTTTTTTGGAAGTATCTGAGATTGCTGCAAAGTTTTCAAAACCAAGCATTGCAATTCTCGGTTCGATAGCAAATGATTTCACGGTGTGCTCTGCCATTTTAGCGATATTCACTAAGTCTTCAGCTGTAGGATTTTGGTTGATAGACGTATCTGCGAAGAAAATAGGTTTCTTTTCAGACAAAATCATCATCATTGCCGCAACTTTATCAACGCCTTTATCTTTTTCGATAACTTCTAAAACAGGACGCAAAACTGAAGTATAATTTTTAGAAAAACCAATAATCAAACCGTCGGTATCACCATGTCTCAACATCAGCGGTCCGAAATAATCTCTCTGGCGAACATATCTTTTTGCCTTGTACTCGTTCATCCCTTTTCTCTGACGAAGTTTCCAAAGTGTTTCTCTGTATTTTTTTCTGTTTGCTTTTTGGTCATCATCACTAGGATCGATAATCGGCACATCAATGTCGATTCCGAAACGCTCCATCTGTTCTTTGATGTATTTTTTATCTCCTAAAAGACTCGGATAAGCAATACCTTCTTCATATAAAATCTGCGCAGCTTTCAGAACATTATATTCTTCAGCATTTCCTAAAGTAATTCTTTTCGGGTTTGCTTTTGCACGGTTTTGCATCATTCTTACCAACTTTTCATCTCTTCCCATTCTGTCGAGAAGCTGATTTTCGTATTCGTCGAAATCTGCGATTGTTTTTCTTGCAATACCACTTTCAATAGCTGCTTTTGCTACCGCACTTGATACTTTTGTAATCAATCTGTTATCAAATGGCTTCGGAATAAAATATTCTCTGCCAAACTGTAAGTTCTGAACATTATATGCTAAAATAACCGCTTCAGGAACCGGTTCTTTAGCCAAATTAGCAATCGCATGTACAGCAGCCAATTTCATTTCTTCATTAATACCTTTTGCCTGCACATCAAGTGCGCCACGGAAGATATATGGGAAACCAAGAACATTGTTTACCTGATTAGGATAATCACTTCTTCCTGTCGCCATGATCACATCTTTACGCGTCGCAATTGCCAAATCATAAGCAATCTCCGGATCTGGATTTGCCAATGCAAAAACGATTGGGTTTTCGCTCATGCTGCTTAGCATTTCAGGAGTCATCACATTACCTTTTGACAAACCGATGAAAACATCTGAGCCTTTTACAGCGTCTTCTAAAGTTTCAATATCAGTCTGAGCAATAAAATCTAATTTTTCCGGAGTAAGGTTTTCTCTTTTATGATTGATAACGCCTTTGCTGTCGCACATCAATACATTTTCTCTTTTTAAACCAAGAGAAATATACAGATTGGTACATGCAATAGCTGCTGCTCCTGCTCCGTTTACCACCATTTTCACTTCTTCAATATTCTTATTGGCAATCTGAAGTGAGTTGATCAATGCTGCGGCAGAAATAATTGCTGTCCCGTGCTGATCATCGTGCATCAAAGGAATATCTAATTCTTCTTTTAGTTTCTGCTCAATATAAAAAGCTTCGGGAGCTTTGATATCTTCAAGGTTGATCCCTCCGAAAGTCGGAGCAATACCTTTTACAATCTGAATAAATTTATCAGGATCTTTTTCGTCAATTTCGATATCAAAAACATTGATGTCTGCAAAAATCTTAAATAGAAGACCTTTTCCCTCCATTACGGGCTTTGAAGCTTCAGCTCCGATGTCACCCAAACCGAGAACTGCCGTACCATTGGAGATCACAGCAACCAGATTTCCTTTTCCTGTATAATCATACACTGTTTCAGGATTGTGATGGATTTCCATACAAGGAACCGCAACACCGGGAGAATATGCCAATGACAAATCTCTCTGTGAAGAGTGTGGTTTTGAAGGAATCACCTCAATTTTTCCTTTGGGTTCTGCTTTATGATAATCTAACGCTGCCTGACTAAAGTTTTTTTCGTCGCGGTGAGTTTTACTTGACATATAATTTTCTGTTTTTATTTAAAATTTATCAAATTAAAAGTTACTGTTTTATCTTAAAACAAAAGAATCAAAAATTCAAGACTGGATTTCTCCGCTAAAATTTTAAAAAACTTCCTAAAAATCGCCAAACGCGGGCGGAAACAATATTTCAGATGTTAGTCCTATTTTCTGCCGCCACTCAAACAGTGGAAATTTCTTTACGGAATCTTTTAGAATTTCTTTACGCTGCGAACTCCTAAGTCGTTTAGAAAAGTTTGATTACTTAATTTGACATGTATTTATATATTATTTTTTTATTAAAACTTATTACTTATTATAAAATATATTTAATGTGGTAATCAACCAAGCTTTCGATGGGCTTTTGCACGATGTGCCCCACATTCAAATTGAGTTCTGACGCTGCAGAACGTAAAATATTTTCGTAATAATAAGCAATAGAACCGATAAAATTAATCTCGGCTTCTTTGGCTTCTTCGTAAGGAAGAACCTGATAATCGAAGAAGTTTTTCATCTCTTCCAAAACCATTTGCTGGAAATAGGGATGCTCTTTTCTTTCGACCACAAATTTATTGAAATTGGCTAGATAAGCATTGGGTCTTGTTGTATGATACATGTTTTTTAACGCTTCATCGATCGTTAAGCCATATATTTCTTTAAACTCAAGGTGAAGATCCTGAGGAAGTTTCTGCATAAAGAATCTACGCACCAACTGCTTTCCTATGGCACTTCCGCTTCCTTCGTCGCCCATAAGATAACCTAATGAAGGAAGTTTTATCTTTAAATTTTCTCCGTTAAAATAACATGAGTTCGAGCCCGTTCCTAAAATACAGACTATCGTTGGCTTCCCTCTGTACGCAGCATATGCGGCAGCCATAAGATCTTCTTTTACAGTAATCTTTGCGTTGATAAAAACTTTCCCCACTTCTTCTTCAATGGTCTGGCAGTTTTGTCTAACGCCACATCCTGACCCATAGAAAAATATCTTGGTAATCGAATTTTTAACGGATACTAAGCTGTTGTTTTTTTCAATTTCCGGAACAATAAGCTCTTTGCTGATGAAATTGGGGTTGAAACCAATGGTTTCCGTTTTCAAAAAAACATTTTTGAATTCGTCTAATATTACCCAATCTGATTTTGTAGAACCACTATCAACAATAGCAACCATATTTCATATTTTAAGAGTGCTAAATTATGAATTTATCTTTTAAATAAGCGATTATTGACACGAGATATATGTCATTCCGATCCGGCAGATGCCTTATCTATTTTAGAGTATGCGTTAACTAGTTTAGAGATTGGCTTTTCTATTTGTGCACAGACGTGTTTTATTTTAAAAAAGGCTTATCGATTCCGGAGGATGCTTTATATACTTTGGAGGATGCCTCATCTATTTTGAAAGATGTCTTATCTATTCTGAAGGATGTCTTATTTATTTTAATTTGCTGTTGAGATCCTTTCAGGATGACAAACTGAAAAATATAAGTTTTGTGAATAAAACCTTATAGGTTTTTGGAAACCTATAAGGTTGAATGAATGATTTTTTTGAACCTTTAGTCCGGTTATGCTTTTTTAAATTTGATCTTAGAGATTGTTTTGTATTGTAATGAGCTTCCATCGAGAATTGTAAACATATAATCTTTGGCTTTGTTGAAGGTGTCTACTAAATTGTCTTCTGAATTATAAACCGTATTATTTCTTACAGTACGGGCTGCATTTAAAGGAATGAAGGAATCTGCAACTGTTTGGGTTGCCTGTAACATCTGCACTTTTTCCTGCTGGAGTGTAGGAACCTGATATTCTATTTCGTTTGGTAAATAGTTTGGTGTATTCTGTAATAATGAAATAAGAACCTCGTAATTATTGGTACGCTGATCATAGCTCATTTGTGAAATCGAAATTTTAATATTTTCTTGCTGTGGATCTGCAACAGCCGAATTATTCTTTTTAATCCCTTTCAGCTTTCTTGCAATGGTCATAAAATCTTCCAGCTGAGCCATCGTAACTCCTTCTGTCGTCTTATACATTTTCCGAAGCTTTGTTATTTTTTTGCTTACGGGAGCAAAAAGTTTTTCGCGATTATCTACCGCAAGTGAATAGGGAGCTATTGAATTGTTTACGGTTTCCTGATGTGCAAAAGCAGTATTGTACATATCCTTAAGATTTGTCAGGAGCAGTTTTGGATTACTGGGATTGTATTTTGCACCAAGTTCTGCAATGTGTGTGCATAATAGATTGGCATTTGCAATGTTTTTTACATGCCCTGTTTCATTTTTTGACATAATTTGTATTTTTTTATTAAGATAAATTTAGAAAAAATTTCACTATAAAAATAAACCGCAGAAAATTTCTGCGGTTATATTTATTTAAGAGTGATGTTTTGTAATACAAATCTTTTTTTTTCAATCCTTTCATATCCGTCACCTATATTTCAAAAATGTAAAGCTTGAAGCATTTCGGATGCCAAAGCGGCATTTTGATCTATTTCATTTTTCTTTATAAAAAAAATTTAATCAGGAAATAAAAGAACAATCAACCGGATATCAGGGAGTAGACAATCGGGTTTATCATGAAAACTCTGAATCGTCACAAAAGCTTATATCAATCTAGGAGCAACAAATCAAAGAATTAAAAGAAGAAGTGGAATATTTGAAGTCTAAAGTAAAATAATTACTCAGAATACTAAATTATAAAAGAGGGCTAATTACTTTGTAGCTCTCTTTTATAATTTGTGAATAGACTTCTTCATTTTAGTTCTTCATGTCAGTATTTTTTTGGTTAAACTGTATCAACCAGTCTTCTATCTCTTCTTCAAGATAAGTCGCCTGCACTATCATAGCGTTTATAAAATCGTCGGGTACAGGATCGCCTTTCGAACTTTCTAGATTCCAAAGTTCATCAGACATATTTTCGTACTCTGAGTACACCCTTCTGAAACGGGTATTTTCTTTTTCTAAAACTTCAATATTTTTTTGCTGAAGCTGAAATTTTCTGTATTTGTTTTGAGATTTCATACAAATATTAGGATTAATTTTGGTTGGTAAACTTGTGCAGATACTTCTCATCATGCATTACAAGATAGAAAGACCATCAACAGAAAAAGTTGAAAATGAGTTTTTTATCAGGTACAGTTTCTTTCGTTCTGAAAATTAAAATTAGAAATTATTTTAACACGAAAAAAAAATTTAACAACTTTTTTCACTGTTTAACATATAGTTATAAATTTGCGTATTATTAAAATAGATGAGAGCATTACTACTACGCCACAAACAAGTATTATTATTTATCATTGCGGGCGGCCTCAGTGCGATTGTGGAAATCGGAAGTTTCAAACTATTCAGCACCTATCTTCCGCAGGCTATTTCTCAGGAGCAGAATTTCCACGGAATCCATTATCCTTTAAGTAATATTTTCTCGACAAGTTGCGGAATTTTATTTAATTATTTTCTGAGCATCTGGTTTGTTTTTGAACGCGGAAAGCATTCTAAGCGAAAAGAGTTTGCCTACTTTATGGTCGTTTCTTTTATTTCGACCATTTTAAGTTTAAGTTTCTTCCAGATCTTTTACAGTTTTATATTTAAGGATAATATTGATTTAATTTTTTATACCTTGAGTCCGGAAATGATCAGTAAAATTGCTGCAATTCTGCTGGTTTCCATTCTTAATTATTCTGTAAAGAAAAAAGTAATATTTAACGGCTGATTTGTGACTACAATTTTAAATTACCTCTGGAGATTCTGGCTGATTATATTGGCATTTGTTCTGACTATTATTCTGGGAATACCTGTCTATATTTTATCTTTAAAGAAGAGTACCTTTAAGTACGCACACGGTTTTATAAGAATCTGGTGCTACGGAATGTTCTTCGGGATGGGTTTACGATACGAGCTCATTAATCTGACCGATAAAAAAATCGACAAAAACAAACAGTACGTTATCATCTCAAACCACACTTCAATTATGGATATCATGTTGCCATGCATTTTATTCCCAAATCATCAGCTTTGCTATGTTGGAAAAAAAGAATTGGTGAAAATTCCGATTTTTGGAACTATTTATAAAAGAATATGTGTAATGGTTGACCGAAGCAGTGCAAGAAGTCGTGCTGATGTTTATAGAAGATGTGCCGAAAAAATGGAAGAAGGCAACAGCATTGTTCTTTTTCCTGAAGGCGGAGTTCCGGATGATACTTCTATTGTTCTGGACGAATTTAAAGATGGAGCTTTCACACTTTCTTCTAAACACCACTCTCCTATTGCCGTTTTTACTTTTATCGGTTTGAAGGAAATGTTTCCATTCGATAATTCTAAAGGCTATCCAGGGAAAGTAAAAGTATTTTTCAATGATATTCTGGAACCGACCTCATCACCAAAAGAGCTCAAATTGTCAGCTTTTGAGGCGATAAAAAAAACTTTGACAGAACATAGTTAATCAAAGAAATAATATATATTTGTTATCAAGAATTTTTTTTTAACAAATATGTCAAAAACAACTACTCAACCAACAAATTACCCTGCACTGTACACACTGATCTTAGTGTTTTTCTTTTGGGGTTTTATTGCAGCGGGAAACAGTATCTTTATTCCGTTCTGTAAAAACTATTTTTCACTTGACCAGTTTCAGTCACAGCTTATCGATTTTGCTTTTTATACAGCCTATTTTTTGGGTGCCTTGTTACTTTTCATATTCAGTACCATCAAAGGCATTGATATTATCGGAAAATGGGGCTACAAAAAAAGTATCGTTTACGGGCTTTTGCTCTCTGCAATAGGTGCAGCGATTATGATCATTGCAGTGAAAGCAAATGTATATTACGGGATGCTTATCGGATTATTTGTTGTAGCACTGGGTTTTTCTATCCAACAGACTGCCGCAAATCCTTTTGCCGTTTTGTTGGGAGATCCTAAAACCGGAACCAGCCGCCAGAATCTAGCAGGAGGTGTTAACTCTTTTGGTACATCAATCGGCCCCATCATCGTTGGTCTGGCTCTTTTTGGAACTACCGCAACTGTAGATGATGATCAGATTAAACATTTAGCTTTAGACAAAGTAATTTTACTGTACACCGCTGTTGGAGCATTGTTTTTAATTGCCGCAGGAATTTTTCATTTTTCTAAAAAATTACCCGCAGGAATTTCTACAGAACCAATGGAAAAAGCAGGAAAAGCAAGAAAGAATTTGATTGCAATGACTGTATTGGTCATCCTTTGTTTCATCCCAGTATTTGCAAGTTATAATTCTGATGCCGCTAAAAAAATTGAGGTTTTCAACAATGAAATAACTGTTTTAGAAAACAGCAAAAAGACTGAAACTAATGTTGCGACAATTGAAAATATTCAAAAAAATATTGATACTAAAAAAGCTGAATTACAAGAAGTAAAACATCCTTTAGAAAAGACAAGAATGTATTATTTGGGTGGAGCTTTGCTAGCCGTAGTTTTATGCCTTGTTTATGCAAATACAAGCTCTAAGAAAAATCCTGAAGGATGGGGAGCTATGAAATATCCGCAACTTGTGTTGGGAATGCTTGCCATTCTTGCTTATGTTGGAGTGGAAGTTGCTATCGGAAGTAATTTGGGGGAGCTTTTAAGTCTGCCTGAATTCGGAGGACACCAGTCTTCAGATTTAGCGCCTTATATTTCGATGTATTGGGGAAGTTTAATGATTGGAAGATGGACCGGTGCTATTACCGTTTTCAATCTTAGCAAACAGCAACAGATGATTGCGACTATTGTAGTTCCGTTTATTGCTTTTCTGGTCATTATAGGAATTAACGTTATTGCGCAAAAAGACATGTCTAATCTTTATTTTTATGCAATCTGTATCGTTATTCAGGTGATTTTATTTCTTGTGAGTAAAAACAAACCAGCTTTAACGCTTATTATCTTCGGTATTTTTGGTGTTACTGCTATGATTGTAGGATTAATGACAACCGGAAATTTTGCTATTTACGCATTCTTATCTGGAGGTCTTGCCTGCAGCATTATGTGGCCATCTATTTTTACTTTGGCTATTACAGGATTAGGAAAATATACCGCTCAAGGATCTGCATTTTTGGTAATGATGATTTTGGGAGGCGGAATTATCCCTCCGTTACAAGGTAAGCTTTCTGATATTATCGGAATCCACAGCTCTTATATTATCCCGGTACTTTGCTTTGCTTATATTACGGTATTTGCATATCTTGCAAAGAAGACATTGAGCAAACAAGGAATTGATGTTGACGTTTTAGAATCTGAAGGTGCACATTAATACTACAAAAACATATAAAAAAAAGAGATTTTGGGTGGGTATTTTACTTGCCCAATTTCTTTTGTTCTTTGCTTTCTCGAAATTGCAGATCATGGTTTCTCTTTTTGAAAAGTTATTTGAATTTCAGAAAAAAATCCATCAGATATTTTTCGCCTGGATTCCTTTTTCATTAGGAGATCTACTGTATATCTTGTTGGGAATTTTATTAATCTATTTGATCATTAAAGCTTTCAAAAAGAAGATGAGAAGCAATACTTTATTTAATATATTGATTGTTTTGAATATTGTTTATTTCACTTATCAAGTATTTTGGGGAATGCTTTATTTTCAGACACCCATCATTGCAAAACTTCCCAAAACCGAAATTACACTGGAAGTAAGAAAAGCACTTGCTTTAGAATATCTCGAAAAATCGAAAGCAACCAGAAAGCTCGTTAACGAAGATAAGAATGGTGTTTTTGTTATTAAAGATCTACATGCAATCCAGCAAGAAATTTTAAACCAGCAAAAAACGCTTCCCAATTTTATAAATCAAAAAGAAAGCACTACTACCAATTCATTTAAGCCCAGTTTATTTGGAAAAACAATGAGCTTTACCGGGATTCTAGGATATTACAATCCTTTTACCGCAGAATCCCAATTCAACGCTGAATTACCCTCTTCTTACCTTCCGTTTACTCTTTCTCATGAAAGCTCTCATCAGCTTGGATTTGCAAGAGAACAGGAAGCCAATTTTATTGGATATTTGATTGGTGTACATTCAAAAAATCCCGAACTTAGGTACAGTACAGAATATTTTACTTTAAAGAGTTTGTTGAATTCTATTGTGGAAGAAGATGAAAAGTTTGTAAAAACAGCGTTAGGAAATTACTCCGAGGAAATGAAACGAGACCGATTGAATGAAAGGAAGTTTATAGCAGAACATCAGGGATACCTTAATGACTTTTTTAGTTTTACGAATAACCTTTTTCTTAAAAGCAATCAGCAGGAAGGCGCAATTACATATTCGTATTTCATCGATCTTTTGGTGCGTTACAAAAGCATGTATATTAAATAAAAAAAAGAATCGTATCAGGCGATACGATTCTAAAAACACAAATGATGAAAAAAAATTTATTACCTTGACTTGTTCCCTCATTCAAGGCACTGTAAAAGTACGATTTTTTTTTAAAATTCAAAATCACATACAACTTTTTATGCAAGTTTTATGAAAATTTTATGATTTAAAACTTTTGCACTTTTCACTAATCCCAAAAAAGAGATATATGATCTTTCACAAAAATTGACTATCAAGGTATTGAATGAAAAAGGGACTGTTTAAAATTAAAATTAGATAAGAATATTATATAGGTTTTAGCCTTAAATATTAACTAATTTTAATACAATTTACCGGCTATAATTTGCTAATTATCACCGATAAAACAGGATTTTCATGTGAAATTGAAAGATCTAAGCTTCTAAATGAAGCAAAATTTTCCACAAAATGAAAATAGGAAGTAAAAAACATCTCAAAATACATTTGCATGACTAAAAAAAAGACAAAATATACCTGAAAAAACTACCATAAAATTTTCAATAAAAAAGACCTAAATTACTTTAGGTCTACTGGAATATGGCTTAGTAAATTATAGTTTTTAATAACACATCGAAAAACGTTCTATTATTAAAATTTTGTAAATTATTAATAATTATACAGTCACCAGTCTTTCATTTATTTTACTTCTTACTTTTTAATGAATTTTATTGCTTTTTTCTGATCTTTTAGTTGCAAAATGTATTGCCCTTTTGCAAGTTCCTGTACTGCAATTTCGCCTTTCTTGATCTCGCCAGACTTTACCAGCTGTCCCACAGCATTGTAGATAACAAAAGAAGAATTATCTGCCCCGTCTAAATGAATGATATCCGTAGCAGGATTTGGATATAACTTGATCGATTTTGACTTTACAACATCGCTCGTTCCAAGCGTTGCTGCAGGAAGTACAAGGCTTTGTGCATACGTTAAAGGGTCTGCAGTTGGAGCAGCAGTTTTTTCCTCTTTAAATACAATTACCCCTCTGTTATTAACTGGCTTCAAAATGTTAATATAGCTTTTAGGTCTATTTAAAGTAGCCATTGGAATATATTGTTGAGGCCAAGCAAAGTTTCCATTATCATCCAGCAAAACAGCGTTTAATGATGTTGAAATCGGTGCGGCACCATTTATTTTTTCTACTACGAAATAGGGTTTTCCATTCGCAAAAAACAAATCGCCCGTATGCATCATAATATCAGATGATATAGGAAAAACTTGTTTTGCATTGTCTGTAAAGAGTCTATTCCCAGTGGCTTTGTCAAATTTTTGTACATATTCTCCTCCCGTTCCTTGTGCACTGCCAGTATAATTTGCAATTGCCCATATATTTTGCGAACCGGGAGCAAAAGCCACTTTAATATTTTTTTCAAAGTTAGTTTGGTTGGTATCAAAATCTACCCCATTTACTCCCCAAGGTAGACTACCATCAGGGTTTACTCTCTGTAAATATGAGTCGAATCTGTTATTCTGCCCGCTTGAGTAGCCATAATAAACATTGTTTCCATCTGCAAAACCAGAAAAAAGAGTTGTAGGAGTGGTTGTTTGTGTGCTAATTTGCTTTGCACCATCTGCCCACAGAATAGTTCCGTTTAAATCTAATTTTTGAGCAAATAAATAGCTGATCTGTGATGTAGCCATTTTATGAAAAATAATTTCTACTTCATTATTTCCTAAATCATAAATATCTGCAGGAAGAGTTCTTTTTGTAGTATCATTAGAAACTATTTCCACTGGATTTGCCCATACAGGCTGTCCAGCAGCATTGAATCTTTGCATCTTTAAATAAGGCTGACTATACTGACCGTGAGCTGTTATAATATCTCCATTTTGCAACGGGAGAATTGAAGGAGGAAACCCTTCGCCAATATTAATACCGTTCGCCCAGACAGAAGTGCCTTGAGGATTGATTTTAAAAACATGTACAGATTTTGTAGTACCAGTACCACTTACCCCCAAATAAACATTGTTTGATGAATCTGATACTATTTTACTAATTGCGGTATATGTAGTCATAGGAATTGTATTGCTCAGCATAATACCATTTGTTCCTAATTGCTTATTACCGTTCTCATCTAGAATTTGAAGCCACAATTCATAATTTGCCGGAGCTGCTACTTGTTTCCAATATCCGATAAACGTCTTACCATCATTAGTTGTTGTGGAAAATGAATATCCGTTTCCGGTATCCACTACAAATAAGTTTTGATCAGTATTAGGATTCCATTGTGCGTATGATGCAGAAATCATGAACCCTGTACATAATAATGTAATTAATTTTTTCATATTCTCTATTATTCTTTTTTCTAGAACAAAGGAATAAAGTATTATCAAAGTATAATTGCAAAATATTACACAGTTACCACCTATAGACTGAAAACCCTCCACACATGAACCACACACCTGAACCTAATTATTTAAAATACAACAATTTAGAAATCATCAAGGTATTTCGACAAATCTTCTTTTGTATTGGTAAGATCTAATTTTTTTCGCAATCTTGTGCGTGAATTTTCTATGGTCTTTGGGGTAACATTCAATAAATTTGAGATCTCTTTAGTCGATAATCGTAGCTTTAACATTGCTGCCAGTCTTTTATCGTAATTGGTAAGATTCTGGTGTTTCTGTTCTAAATTTTTATAGAACGATTCATGAATCTGTAAAAAATGATATTCAAAATCTTCCCAGGTATTTGGCTTTACACTTATCTTAATCTCATTTATAATTTCTGAAATCTCTTCAGCATGCTGATATTTTGTTTTCAGCGCATTTACCTTTTCGAGGATAGATTTAAAAATAGAATCAACTTTTTGTTGCTCCATTGATTGATATACCAATAATTTTTCTTTCATGTGGTTATCAAACTCCAGTTCTTTTTCTCTTGCCTCGATCAGTTTTTTCTCAAGATTTAAAGCTTCAGTTTTATTTCTATAATTAATTGTATATAAAATGCAGATCACAACGATTAACAGAAAAACTACCAGAATAATGATATAAACTAAATTTCTTTTTTCTTGTTTTAATTCATTTACCTTTTGTTTTAGCTCATATTCATGCTGAGCTTTTATTCTTTCTACATTGACGGCTTTTTCCTCAATATTCAGCATTTCTCTTATTGAATCATATTTTTTAAAAGCAACAGCTGCATTTTTATAATCATCATTGAGAAGATAGGCATTATATAAATTATCTA
This sequence comes from Chryseobacterium sp. CFS15, assembly GCF_031118795.1. NCBI lineage: Bacteria > Pseudomonadati > Bacteroidota > Flavobacteriia > Flavobacteriales > Weeksellaceae > Chryseobacterium > Chryseobacterium sp. CFS15. The sequence continues at coordinate 23,553 of NZ_JAVHYL010000014.1, forward strand.
AGTATCTTATATTATTAAAATCTACAGAATTTTTTTGAGTAAAATCACCAGTTTTCTCGGCATATAATAATGCTTTTGGAGCGTTACGCCGCTCGATGTAAAAAGCTGCCAGATTATAGTTGACATTATAGTTGGCTTCTGTATCGGTGATCTTATTTTGCTCTAAAATATCTTTGGCCTCCAGCAAATAATTTTCTGACTGGCTATATTCTTTTTTACTAAAGAAGAGCTTGCCAAGATTTGACATTACAAATGCTTTTAAAGCAGGGTCATTGTGATCTTTAAAAATAACCTGACTTTTTTGAAAATAATATTGGGATGAGTCGTATTTAGATAATGTAAAATAAGCATTGCCCAGATTATTCAGAGCCTTGATCATTCCATCCTTATTATCTCTTTTTTGGTAAAAGCCTAGTGCTATTTTATAATATTTAATCGCTCTTTGAGGATCATTAAGCTGCGCATAGATGAAAGCAAAAAAACTATTCACCTTGGCTAATTTTTCAAGATCTTGCTTTTCAGTAAATATAGTATGAGCTTTGGTACAATATTCTAGCGCTTCGTCAAAATGATTCATATCAATATAAACCTGAATCGTACTAAGATAAAAATCTCCAAGATCCTTCTCTGAAACTATTTTTTTAGCTTTTTGAATATATAGATCTGCTTTCTTTACGTTTTTATACTTTACTTGATTAGCCGAATCTATGAAAGTGGCATAAGAATTTTCATTTTGTGCATTGCAAAAATGTGACAGCGAAAAAAATATTAGAACAAAAAATAGTTTTCTTTTCATCATTTACATTTACTAGAAAAATGATCCCAATTGGGATAGAATTTTAAATTCTTATTTAAATTTATAAAATATATTTTAATACGGAGTATAAATAGATGGTTTAAATAGATTATTATATGTTTTACTGTAAATACCACATACTATTTGTCTGAAAGTCTCGCAATACTTATATTCAATTATAAAAGAACAAATTTTGTAGGCTTCCAAGTTTTAGAACTGACCAAAATATTGATATTTTTTCACAAATAAAAAAACCGCAATCAATGATTGCGGTTTAATATTGTAGCGAAGACGGGAATTGAACCCGTGACCTCAGGGTTATGAATCCTGCGCTCTAACCAACTGAGCTACCTCGCCGTTTTGGTGGTGCAAATATATAAAATATTCTACATCCTCCAAAATTATTTTACATTAAAATATTGCAAAACATCACCTACATGATTGGGCTTGCTGATAATCTTATTGTTAGCGTCTAAAATAAAATATGTTGGTGTTGCGTGAATATTATAAATTTCTGCAAAAGAACTGTTCCACCCTCTCAATTCTGAATCATTGATCCAAGGGAATGCAGCAATTTTTGTGGTATACGCATTTTTGTCAGTATCTAAAGACAAACCGATGATCTGAATATTTTTCGCCTGAAGATCTTTGTATTTGGTTAAAAGTTGTGGTAACTCATTTTCGCAATGTGAACAGGTCGAAGACCAAAAAACAATTACTTTCTTATCAGCTTTTACATCAGCAATTGATTTTGCATTGGTATTTACCGCAGAATGAAATTTATAGGCCGGGAAAACTGCACCAATATCTGTAGCAGCATTAGACTTTAAGGTAGAAGCTAAACGATCGGTAATGGTACATTTTAAATTCTTGGCTAATGTGAGATATTTAGTTTTAAATTCAGTCATATCATACACGTCGAAAATATCAATTAACTCTGAAAGCACAGTCTGGCCTCTAGGTGTTTCAACATTTAATGTATTAATTAAAGTATCCACAGAGGTATTAACATTAGTATTTCCGCCTACATTAAGATATGAAACGAGGATAGGGCGTAAAAGAGACGAACTCTCTAACATATCGTTTGATTTATCGATAAAATTTACAATTTCTTCTTTGGTAACTTTCTTTGCAGGATTATTAGAAAGAAATTTATTATAATTGGTATTATAATAATAAACAAACGGGTGTTTTTCCTGGTCGATACTTCCAGTGCCTGAGAGTCTTCCCATTTCACTGATTAATGCCTTCCCAAATTCTGTATTGTCTTTATAATATTCTTTAATTTGAACCAATGCAGGAAGAATTATTTCTTTTTTCTGCGAAGACTCCTGAATAGCATTCATCAACTCATTTGATTCATCCTGATAGATGACATTCTGAATTTTATTGGCCTTCGTTTCAAGTTTGATATTGATATTTTTATTTTCAGAAATAAAACTTACAGAATTGTTGGTATTGGGAAAATACACTTTCATCATCCCTGAATAATTTGTGGGATACTTAAATGTCCATACATTACCTTTACTTTTTTCTTTGGTAAAAATAATATCTTTGGAACCATTCAATGTATACAAAACAGCTTCTTGCTCATTAAAATCCGGCTGCGACTGGATATTTACAGAAAACTGTCCGTTCATTGAAAATGCCAAAAGCATTCCAGACAATACAAATAACTTTTTCATAGTGTAAAAATAAAAAAACTCTCCGACTAATCAGAGAGTTTCAAATATTTTAATTTAATTTTTATATTTTTTGAGTTTTGTATTTTTTAGCAAAATAAGCAATTGCCAAAATTGCAACAATCATTAATACATAAACATACATATCTATTGGAGAAGTTACATCACATGGTGGAGCATCAAGTATACCGCATGGAGCACCAGGAGTATTACCTTGAGCCTTTGCCAGACTTACAACTAATATAGAAAATACTAAAAATATTTTTTTATCAAAAAATCTCGTCATACTGCTTGTTTTATTTGATTAATATTTTGGTATTTACGATATTTCCGTCATTCCCTACAACTTTTACTACGTATACGCTTTTTAACGTAGAATCAAGTCTGATCACATAGTCAGCATCAGCTTTTACTGATTTTTCTGAAATAACAAGCTTTCCACTTGCATCAAAAACTTCAACTGAAGCAGACTTCCACGCCGGATCAAATCTAACGATATAATTTTTGATATTAGGATTGTATACAACTAGTGTTCTAGATAGTGGTTTAGCCTCGTTAGTGTTTAATGTAACATTTTGAGGTGCGCCGTAATACAGACCATAGCTAGAATTTGTTACAGGAATCACATCACCTTGACTAATCTGCACTGCCTGTCCGTTTGCTACAGTATAATAGAAACCAGTACCGCCAGACAATAAATGCGTAGCAGCAGGAACTAAATTAACGTCATCTCTAATTTCAAATTTTAGAGAGGCTACATTCTGTCCGAAAACACTTAGATCAATTCTTTTCCCAAGATAATTTGACTCATTTGCTTCATTAATATATAATCTATAAGCAGAAGAATAGTTAGGATCAATACTACCATTAGGAGTTTCTTCAAATGTTTGAATAATTGCAGAGCTGGTAGTCATTGCCTGTACCGAACTTATATGAGCATCGGGAATATTACCTGTGGTGAATTGCGGAGCCACAACATAATATGTTTCTCCGATCTGATTACCGTTTGCATCTAATGCCAACACTCCTAATTGTTTAATACTACCTGTAGTATTGGTGTTTTTAGCAGCAGTAACACTATAAGAAGTACCTTCTACTCTTGGAATATAACTGAATCTTCTGAGATTATCAAAATCCATCTGTTGAGAAGCAGAACTTCTCAATTTAATTTTAAATGTACCTAATGGTCTTACCATTAAAGCAGCACTGACACTACCAACTGGTTTATGTGTATCAGCAGTAAAGGTAACCATCTGAGAAGGTGCATACGTAGACGTACCTCCCGTACCAGAATTATACGCAACACCCTGAGGATCAGTAACGATACCCCAAATATTATTAATTGCATTATTATCATTAACAGATCCTCCCTCCGTAAAGCCGATCATTGATAAATCAATATTAGTTAAGTAAGGATTTGAAAACTGATAGATGAATTGACCAAAACTACTTGTTGCCACGTTCCACGGAGTAGCGTTATCAAAAGGATCGTAAATATAAGTATTGTACTTTTCCTGATAAACATTTCTATTATTACCACCCGCTCCAAAAGTTGCCGGAATAGATGATGGAGTTAGAGATATTGTATTACCACCGGCTATCCCGTCTGCATACGGCACTCCTTTCACCGTATGTAATGTAACAGGATTCAGGGTTGTAGCTCCCAATGTAAAGTAAGCAGTTCTGTCTGCTGCAGTTGTAGCCGAAGCGACATCTATCGTAATACCTGGAGTATTAAGACTTGTAATTGGCGTAGAAGGCGGATTAGAACCATCAAATCTCAAGAACTGATTACTCCATTTCAAGATCTCTCTACCCTGCCATCTTAAATTATTAAAATTCCCAGCCAACTCAGTACTAAGGCTCGAGAAGGTTTTCCCAATAAAAGGAATACCAATTTGCTGATAAGCACCGTGTTTTGTAGCAGCATACTCCTTATCAACTACACCTGTAATATTACCTTGGGCAATACCTTTAATGTACAGCTGACCGTAAGGAGAAGTAACTGGCGAAGCAGTATCGTTAATTCTTATAATTATATTAGATCCATCAAACTTATTTGATGCATCTGGATTAATGGTTTTCACCACATCAGAACCGCTGCCCACGACCATCATGTTTCCGTGCAAATCAATATTGCCGGAGCCTCTGGTTTGAAGACCTCCACCGTTATAAACGAGGGTTCCGTTACTTACATACATTTTAGCTGTGTCATCTACATGAAGTAGAACCGTCTGCGCCTGAACAGATAAACCGGTTGCTAAAATCCCGATTGTTAATAAATTTTTTTTCATTGATGTATATTGTTTTTTTGTGTTAAAAAAAAATATTCGGTGTAAAGATATGACTTTTTTCTAAAAAAAAATTAAAATCACTTATTAATCAAAATATTATCTTTAGAAAGTACAATCTCGTCTTGCTCCCCTACCGTAAACATATAATCTTCTAAAACCTTCTCTGTAGTTCCACGTAATCCTCTGGCTCCCAAACCTTTTTCCATCGTTTCATCGACAATAATTTCTACAGCTTCATCTGTGAACACCAGTTTTGTACCGTCCATTTTAAAAAGTTCTACAAACTGATTGATAATAGAATTCTTTGGCTCTTTCATGATTCTTACCATCGTCTCTTTGGTCAGTTTTTCGAGATAAGTAATAATTGGAAATCTTCCCAAAAGCTCAGGAATTAATCCAAATGAGCGAAGATCGATGGCATTAATATTTTTTAAAACATATTCGTCTTCTCCTACATTATTGATCTTTTCTGCACTGAAACCAATCGCCTGCTTATTCATTCTTCTTTCGATGATTTCTTTAATACCATCAAAGGCGCCTCCGGCAATAAATAATATATTCTGAGTATTTACCTGAATATATTTTTGATCAGGATGTTTTCTACCTCCCTGCGGCGGAACATTCACTATACTTCCTTCCAAAAGCTTCAATAAACCTTGCTGTACACCTTCACCAGAGACATCTCTCGTAAGACTCGGATTATCAGATTTTCTTGCAATTTTATCGATCTCATCAATGAAGACAATTCCTTTTTCTGCTTTTTCTACATCATAATCTGCAACCATCAAAAGTCTCGAAAGAATACTTTCAACGTCTTCACCTACATATCCTGCTTCCGTTAAAATCGTCGCATCAACAATACAGAAAGGAACATTAAGCTCTTTGGCAATGGTTTTAGCCAAAAGCGTTTTTCCTGTTCCCGTCTCACCAATCATGATGATATTTGATTTCTCAAGCTCTACTTCCCTGTTTTCATCTTTCGCATGAAGCAATCTTTTATAATGATTGTACACCGCAATTGCCAGTTGTTTTTTAGCCTGATCTTGCCCAATCACGTATTGGTTTAGAAACTCTTTTATTTGTTTTGGTTTTTTTAGTTCGTCAATAGACTCAGCCGGTGAAAACCCCGCTGGCGAAACCGTATCTTTTACAATTGAATGTGCCTGCTCTATACAGTTTTCGCAAATAAAGCCATTCTGTCCCGAAATCAGCATTTGTACTTCATTTCTTTTCTTACCACAGAAAGAACATTGGTTTGGATTCATTTTTATATAATATATTATGTAAAGAAAATCGTAAAAAATTTCTTTTTTACGACCTTCTTTATATTGTTAAGAATTAATAATTAAATTTTGTATTTCGGAATATTCTTCCGCTGAAAGTTTTAATCTTTCGTTTCGAAAATTCATCTCTTCAACTTTATTTAATGGAATCAGATGAATGTGGGCATGGGGAACTTCGAGTCCCACTACAGCAACTCCTACTCTTACACACGGAATTGCATTTTTTACTTTTTTAGCAACTTCCTGAGCAAAAGCCCAAAGATTTTTGTATTCTTCAGTCTCCAAATCAAAAATAAGATCTACTTCTTTTTTTGGAACAACCAGTGTATGACCTTTTACCAAAGGCATTGCATCTAGAAATGCCACAAAATTATCGTCTTCAGCAATTTTATATGCAGGAATTTCTCCGTTGATGATTTTCGTGAAAATTGAGCTCATTTTTTTAAGTTGAAAGTTACAATTTTTGAGTTTTAAAGTGTTATTTCTAAAACTTCAAAAGATAATTTATTACCATTTGGAAGAACGATCTCTGCAGTTTCCCCAACTACTTTCCCCAACAGACCTTTTGCAATAGGTGTATTTACTGAAATTTTACCTGACTTCAAGTCGCTTTCGTTATCAGGAACCAATGTGAAGACCTGTTCTTTTTTGGTGTCGTTATTCAAAAGTTTTACTGTTGTAAGGATAGAAACTTTTGAAGTATCAAGCTGAGTTTCGTCGATTACTTTAGATGTGGTAACAATATCTTTAAGTTTAGAAATTCTCATTTCCAACATTCCTTGTGCTTCTTTGGCTGCATCATATTCTGCATTTTCAGACAAATCACCTTTATCTCTTGCTTCTGCAATCTGTTGAGTAATTTTTGGTCTTTCAATTTTCTCCAGTTGCTCAAGCTCGGCTTTCATTTTATCTAATCCTTCCTTAGTTACATAGCTCGCCATAATTTTAAAATTTAGTTTTAGTATAAAAAAATAATCCGACATTTGCCGGACAATGTTTTTGCGTGTTAATCGTTATTGTTTTACAAATATATAAAAATTTATCTTCAAATGAAAAAAACTTTCTCATTCATATCAATTTTCATCTTGCTGACATTCAGCTTTTTAAATATAAACTCATGCAGTAATCGGGATGATACAGTAAGCTGTTTTCCTAATTCTACAATCAACGTAAATTTAAACCTGAATCTGGCAGCTTATAATGACCTTAACTTCGTGGGGAAACCTATTTACATAGACGAACAGCAGTCTGGCACAAGAGGATTAATTGTTGTGAGAACCCTTGACAATCCGGCATCGTTTAAAGTATATGACAGAAATGCACCTCATCTTTGCCCGGATAATAATACTACGCTTGAAATAAAGAATGGCAACAGTATATTTTGCCCGAAAGATAATGCAACATGGATCTTAATAGATGGAACTCCAACCGCCGTATCTTCTCTTCCCCCAAAAACTTATTTTTGGAATTATGATGCAGCAACAAAAAATTTAAGCTTATACAATTAATGAAGGTAGTAATACAAAGAGTTTCTGAAGCTTCGGTAAAAGTTGATGGAATTGTGGTGGGTGAAATAAATAAAGGCTTTATGCTCTTGATCGGGATTGATGAAAACGATGAAAAAACAGATGCAGACTGGCTTGTACAAAAAATTTTGAACCTCAGAGTTTTTAGTGATGAAAATGACAAACTCAATCTGTCTGTTAAAGATATTAACGGAGAGATTTTGTGCATCAGTCAATTTACCTTAATTGCTGATTACAAAAAAGGCAACAGGCCATCTTTTATAAAAGCAGCAAAACCTGACAAAGCAATTCCGCTTTTTGAATACTTTAAGGAAGAGCTTTCAAAATCTGATTTACGATTAGAGAGTGGCATTTTCGGAGCCGACATGAAAGTTTCGTTAATAAATGACGGCCCTGTCACCATTGTAATGGACTCTTTTACAAAACAATAATACTTAGCAATCGTCTCTTTCTAATGAAACAATATTTTCAATAGATTAACTCTATTAAATTCGCAAAAATAACCGTAAAAACACGGTAAAAAACACCGTATTTTCCCTGATATTTAAATATACAGCAGTAAAAGTCATCTTTTATCAAATACATACTATTTTTTTTATCTAATTTTATGTACCAAAACTAGATTACTATGAAAAACTGCTACCTTATTGTAGCCCTATTGATAATGGGTTGCCATATAAATGCACAAGTGGGTATCAACACAGATAATCCCAAGTCGACATTGCATGTTCAAAAGAGAGCCGAGCTCACTTATCCGGATGGTATAATCCCGCCGAGAATTTCCGGGGATTCCCTCAGATTGAAAGAGTCAGCCTATACAGTTGCTCAAAATGGAGCTATCGTTTACGTAACAAGCCCTGTAACCACCCCTAACCCAACTGATTTTCCTAAAACTCAGGATGTGATTACTACAGGATTCTTTGTGTATGATGCGTATTACACTCATCCCAATAGTACCCAAGGAGTCTGGAATAAAGTTCTTGCAAATGATTTAGGAATGTCTAAAGCAACATATGCGGCAAAATTTACTGGAAATCTGTCCCTTGTCAATATAAGCCTTGGCCTATTCAGCAGTACTTTTAATTATCTACCGTTAAGTACTTCGGGTAGTACGGTTACTACTGAAATTGCATCCTCACAAATTATAAATAATGAATACGTGGTACCTTCTACAGGTATTTATCACGTCGATTACAGTTTTAGAACAGGACAGGGTGTTTCTGCTCAGCTTTTATCGAATAATCCGCCAGGAATCGCTATCGTAAAAACAGTAGGGGCAGGAGGAACAGCTGTAAGTACACTTTTAGATTACAGGGTATTCGGAGGTGTAAATCTATTAGATCTATCCGGCATACTGGGACTAAATCTCGTTGTAATCAATATAACACTTACCCAAGGACAAATAAGTCATATTTACAAACTCAATGCAGGAGACAGACTACGATTTGGCTTAGTACAAGGTGGGCTTAATTTAGGAGCTATATCAGACAAGTCTGCAGAGCTTTCAATTTATAAAATCAGGTAACACAAATTCATCATAATAAAAAAAGCTTTCTTAACTATAAGAAAGCTTTTGATGTTTTTGTTAACTAACTACTTTATCGTACAGGTACACTGCTGAAATTTAGTGCAACTTTCAGATTCATATCAGAGCTTGTTTGGTTCTTCAATTCGTAAACAGTTCTTACCGTTAAGCCTGAGCTTTTTACTACGGTATCCAGAAAGCCGGTATCATTTAAATCTAAATTTAAACTTGAAGAATTGGTATCAATAGCGGATCTCGAAGCCACTAATTTTTCGCCAGTTCCATTTGAAGAAATATAGATTTTCACAGATTTCAAAGCACTTAAGTTACCACCAACTGGTGAAGCAACAGAAATTTTAGCATCTGAAATTCTTACATCTTTAATCTGGGCATTGTTGTTTCCGCCCACCCAAGTCTGCACATTTGATGCAGTGGCAGTAGAAGAAACCTCTTTATCTGCAGGCACTCCCGTCGATACCAACACATTGGTGGTATAAGGAAATGTATTCTGTACAATAGACTGTACCGCACCACAACTTGCCAATGCCATTGTGGAAACTATTGCTAATGAAAATATATTTTTCATAATAATAAAATTTGAAAATTACATTTGCATAAACTATACCAATTTATTCTATTCTTACAGAAAACCGACCAACATTATCTCCATCTGCCATCAGATTCTTACCGATGATAAGTGCAACTTCTCCTCTGCCAGAAATTTTATACGAAATATCTCTTCCAAACGGACCGTCGTATTTTCCGTCTGGTGTTTTAATTTGATTAAAACGAATATTCATATTATTATTTTCAGGCATTATGGTCGCTTTCAGTTGATCTTTCTTATAGTTTGTTATTCTTACAACTACTTTTTGGATCTTATCTGTAAATTCACATTCTAATGTGCTTGGTAATCTTTCGCCATCAATCAATTTTACGATTTCACCATTTTGGGTGCTTACATTTTCATCAGCTTTCGGCTCTACAGACTGTAAAGTATCGTCCCTTTTAATGGTTTTCGAAGAATCTAATGCTGAAGTGTTTTCGCGTTGTTCTGAAACGATAACCGAATCTGTTTTCCTTTCTTGAGAAGGAACCGCTTTTTTGCATGACACAATCAATAAAAGGCTTACTAGTAAAACTGAATTTTTCATGACAATTTATTTTTGAATGGTTTCATAATAAAATACTTTAGATAAAAATGTAGACGAAATTCCTAACTTACTTTTTTCTAAAACTTGTTTTTTAAGGTCAATATCTTTTTTCTCTTCGGCGTACTTTAAAAGATATTTTTCGCTGAACCGAATCGATTTTAGATGATAATTAATGGCAAAATCAGGACGTTTCATATTTTGGGAAATAATAATACCTCCCCAATTAATGTAACTGCATACTAAAACCATTCCATAAAAACACCAACTCATTGAGTTGAAAAGAAATGCATTTCTTTTTTTGTATTGAATTTTAATGATTGTAAGAACCAGACCAATTAATGATAAAAGTAAAAATGCATAAACACCTAATTTTTTATAGGTAAATCCCATATTTGTAATGTATTCGGCGTTTTTTACCGCAGCCGAAATAATTAAAATTGAATTTAGAAAAAGCCAGATTTTCGCCAATATTTTTAAAGTCCTTGCCTTTTTATCAAAATTAAAAACACCTTTAAAATACAGCATAATAACTACAATTGCCATTATTATTGATAAAATGACTGCATCTACACGCTCATGGGTTTCTTCTCCCAATTGAATAGTTGTTTTGGAGATTTCATAAAACTGTTCATAATTATAAGTAACAATAAAGAAAATCAACAAAATATTCAAACAGATAAAAGAAATTACGCCACCCATTCTTTCTGAATCTAAATCCAGAAAAGAAAATGTAGGCTTCTGCATCTTGTTTTCTGTTTTAAATTCATTATCTAAAACATAATTCTGTTGATAAATTTGTTTTTCAACCACAAAATTGAAGAAATTGAAAGCAATGAAAAATCCTAAAACACCAAGACAGAAAATCTGCCAAAGATTAATGTCCAATTCAGAACCGTTAAAAACATTTGCAAAATGATCGCTTCCTGTTGCGTAAATTCCAAAAAATACGGCAACAAAAAAGAAAGGAATTAAAATAAAGGCAACCATTTTTTTCCAGAAGCCTGAATTTTCTGTTTTCGGAAACCATTCATGAAAGCTGAAAACCCTGCAAAAGAATGTGAAAAAATTAATCACAAAAACCGGAACGAGAAAAAGGCTTTTCAAACGTTTGTTTTTTGATCTGAAAGAAAGCAGCAAAAGCGAAACTACCAATGCCAGAAAAGAGCTAAAATCGCCGAACCAAGCAAAAGCTAAACTCGACAGAATACTAGTTGCAAAAAGTAGAAAAAACGTTTTGCTGCGGTTTCTATCCGGGGTTTTAATAAGCGTTAAAATTGAATATAGAACGCCTAAAATACCAAGATTCAGACCGACATTTTCGTTATAAAATAAAACGATAAATGCAATGGTGCTAAGAAATATATAGTGATGTGTTTTCATGAAATTGAGGTTAAGGTTAAGATTGAGGTTGAGGTTGAGGTTAAGGTTGAGGTTAAGGTTGAGGTTGAGATTAATAGTAAACCGGAGTTTCTTTTTGTATGAAAAAGTCCTGAACATTTTCAAAATTTTGCCATAATAAAGATTCAAAATCAATGTGGTGAAATGCTCTCATGTTTTTTCCTTTTTGATAGGCATTACGATACATTTTATAGTATTCCGGAAGAATAATACTTCCTAAAACCACCGCTGCCAAAAGATGGGCATTGAGTTTTCCGTTTCCGAGAAGAAGGAACTGCATCGCAATTTCATCTTCGAAGTTGGTTCCGCAGCCTGTTAATAAATGATGTACATCGTGGTTTTCCATTTTAGGAATCATTGTAAAACCGTGCTTTTTATAAAACTCACCCAATTTTCTGCCTAAAGAATCTTTGTGAAACTCCAGCAATTGTTTTTCATTAAACTGCCATTGTCTTTTTTTCTTTTTGAAATATGTTCTGTAGAGTTTTTGTGTTTTGTCGTAAACGAAAAGAAGGAATTGAATGCGTATTTTTTTCATAGTAATTTATGCTAATATTAAAAATATGTAGAGAAGAAATAAAATTGGGAAATTGAAAAACAAGAGAATTGCCGAATTTTTAAACTCTTTTTTATTTTCCGGAAATACATAATAAAAAACGAAAAGAAGCGCTATCGACAAGACATTTATAATTATATTCAATCCTGACAAAAAAATTAAACTAAATGCAAGTTCATCCTGTATTTCAAGAAGCATTAATAAAAAAATTATAATCCCAATCAGCCAACTGATACAGAAATAAATTAATGCAATATTATTTAGCTCAAACTTCTTCATCACGTTCAAGTTTGAAAACTGTAATTTCGGGACGCACCATAAATCTCACCTGAAAAGAATGACCCAAAGCGCGATTGATATACAACATTCTTCCATCTTCTAAATCAATTTCACCGGAAACATATTTTTTATTTTCCACCGGAAGAATTGGGGTAATGACTCCGGGAATTCGGCATTGTCCGCCGTGAGTATGTCCACTCAAAATCCAGCCTTGATAACCGTTCCAGACATCTTTGTCGCAAACATCGGGATTGTGGCAAAGCACAAGATTGGCTTTTTCGGGAATGTAATCTTTCATCACCTTCATGGGATCAAAATTAGGTGACCACAAATCATCAAAACCTATAATATTTAATCCGTGAGATTCTGTCTGCTCATTTTTAAGCATTTTGATGCCATTATTTTGGAGAATTCGATAAATCTCTTCTGAAGAACCTAAATCTTTCCAGTTTTTTCCGTAATCGTGATTTCCGAGAATTCCGAAAGTGCCCAGCTTTCCGTAAACTGCTTTTGCCATTACTTTTTCTAGATTTTTGTGATCTTCTTCTGTTCCATGATTTACGTAATCACCAGTGTACACCACAAAATCCGGATTAAATTCTTTTGCCTTCTGGAATGACTCAATTAAAAAATTCCAGTCGAATCTGTCTCCTACATGTAAATCGGAAATCTGCATGAGAATTTTTCCTTCCAATTCTTCAGGTAAATTTTTTATTGGAAGTTTTCGTTCTACAAATTCTACCCAAAAAGGCTCAATTTGCCAAGAATAAAGAAAAGGCAAAGCACCGACTGCCGAAAGCTGTAAAAGTCTTTTTAGAAATTTTTTCCTAGTCATGATTTATATATTGCGTGAAGTAATTTTTAACTCTCAATATTACATTAACTTCCGGCGAAAGGTGTCCCGAATAAACCTACTGCAAGCTCCACCCAAGTAAGAATCAGTATAAACAAAACCACGACGCATAGAAGGATTTTGTAGGTTTTGTTTTTTACAATCCGACGAATCAAATCGATAATAATTGCCGTTCCGAATAAAAGTATAACGGCAATAAGAAAATCGGCGGGAGACCAATTGAATTCTTTAGAAAATAGATTCCCAAGTACCGCAAACACCATTATTAAGGTGGGAACAAAATAAATCATTGTTGTTTTTTGTTTTTGTGTCATCATAATATTTAATTTTAATTATTAAAAGTACTTTGTATTTCAAAGTTAATTTTCAAAAAAATATAGGTTTTATCTGCCTATTAATTTTTCTAATGCATCTAAATGCTCGGTAAATGCAGTTCTTCCTGACTGTGTTACACGGTATGAAGTCTTGGGCTTTTTGCCTACAAATTCTTTTTTCACTTCAATATAATTAGCTTTTTCCAAGGCATTGCTGTGACTTGCCATATTTCCGTCTGTAATTTCAAGAATATTTTTCATTTCAGAAAAATCAACCCAGTCATTGACCATAAGAACGGACATAATGCCCAATCTTACACGGCTTTCGAATTCTTTATTGAGTTGACTGATGTTAATCATTGCTAATAGTATCTTAGTTAAAAAAGTTTTTTAGTTTTATTTATTTTGGTGATAATTTCTTATAGTTTTGATGTATCCATTCAATAATTTTCCAATTTCTTCACACGAATTAATAGCGTTTTCAAAGGTTATATTATTTATATAAATAAGGTCTCTTTCTAAAATTAAATAATACTTTACCTCTTGTAATGAACCTTCAGAATGAGAAATATAATTCAATTTATTTTGTAGGGTTTTCTTAGTAAATCCTTCTGCAATATTAGCTGGAATTGAAACAGCCGCTCGTCTTAACTGGCTTGTCAAAGCATAAGTTTCCTCTTTTGGAAATGCTGAACTTATTCTATAAGTCTCCAAAACAAATTCATGCGACTTTTGCCAAAAAATCAAATCCCTAAACGAAATAATATTTCCCATATCAACTAACTAACTAACTAACTAACTAACTAACTAACTATTTATACTTCTTATGCATAATCAAGCCATATACAATATGCAAAACTCCAAAACCAATCGTCCAGGCAATTAATCCCCATCCTAAGAATAGAAAGGAAAGCAACCCAAGAATAATTTGGCAATAGCCTAAATATTTAATATCCGTCAAAGTATAGCGTTCTGCACTTACCAAAGCCAATCCGTAGAAAATTAATGTGGCGGGTGCTACTAAAACAAATAGATGATGATACAGCAACACGAGACAAAATAAGCCACCTGTTACCAAAGGAACAGCGAATGTTACTAAAAGTCTTTTCGTGGTTGCGTCCCAGATTTTCAATCCTTTCTTTTTGCTTTTATTGGCAGTGAGAATATAACCGCTAAAAATTGCAACGACCAAAATAACAGCTCCGATAAGAACCAGTTCTTTAACCAGTTCTTTCCCGAAAATATTTCTGTCGCCATCAAAATAATCAATACCTTCTCTCTGAAAAACAAAGTAGACATAAACCGCTCCGATAATTGCCGCCAGACCAGCAACAACTCCGGATAATCCGCTTAATGAAATAAATCTAGAAGATCGCTCCATCATAGAACGAATATGCGATAAGTCTTCGTGATAGTTTTTTGATTCCATATTAAAAGAACTTTGAATTACAAAGTTATATTATATTTTGAAATAACAAAATGTTTTTTTATAATTTTTTGCTCAATGCTTTCGCAACTTTATCAATTGTCAATCCCTGAATCAGAATACTAAACAAAACCACAAAGTAAGTAGCAATAAGAAGAACTTCTTTAGATGGGCTTTCTGGCAACGATAATACTAACGCAAGCGAGAGCCCGCCTCTTAATCCGCCCCAGGCAATAATTTTTGCATCATTTTTACCAATACCAATTCTTTTTGGAAGAATTTTTAACGGTAAAAAGACGACTAAAGTCCTTATTATAAGAACAACAGCCACGGAAATCAGCCCTAAATAAATATAGCTTTCTTCAAAATCTATCACAACAAGCACGAATGCAATGATGATAAATAAAACAGCATTTAAGATAACGTCTACCAATTCCCAAAACTTGTGGACGTATTCCTGAGTAATATCGCTCATCGCAACAGAAGTACGGAAGTTTCCTACAATGAGCCCCATCACAACCATTGAGAGTGCCCCTGAAATATGGAAATAATTGGCAAAATAATATCCGCTCATCACAAATGCGAGCGTAAGTAATATTTCGGTTTCATAATGGTCGATAGATTTTAAGAAAAGATATAAAATATACCCTAAAACTACGCCCCAGATAATGCCTCCGATCGCCTCCTGAAGAAACAAAACGCCGAAATGCGAAAAGCTGAATTCTCCTGTTTTCAAAGTATCCAAAAGCGCAATAA
Organism: Chryseobacterium sp. CFS15; assembly: GCF_031118795.1. Classification (NCBI taxonomy): domain Bacteria; kingdom Pseudomonadati; phylum Bacteroidota; class Flavobacteriia; order Flavobacteriales; family Weeksellaceae; genus Chryseobacterium; species Chryseobacterium sp. CFS15. Next base: position 39,395 of record NZ_JAVHYL010000014.1, read on the forward strand.
AAACAACAACTCCGATTCCGTCATTAAATAAGCTTTCTCCAACGATGATAGATTCTGTTTTTTTGGGAACTCCTGCTTTTTTCAGAATACCCAAAACTGCAATAGGATCTGTAGGCGAAATGAGAGCCCCAAAAAGCAGACAGTAAATAAAGTTTATTTCTATTCCTAAAAAACCTGATATATAATAAGTAGCACCAGCAATAAGAATTGTAGACAACAAAACTCCTAAAATTGCGTAGTTGGCAATCGGCCTTATCTGACCTTTTATATCTTCCCAATCGGTATGCAAAGCGCCGGCAAAGAGAAGAAAACCGAGTAAAATATCAATTATAATTTTATCAATCCTTGCATTTTCAAAAAAAATTTCGACGGCACTCACATCAAATCCGAAGAGAAAGTGCGAAGAGATAATAGCGATCGATAATATGGTTGATAAAAAGAACAACCCAATAACGAAAGGCAATTTTATAAACTTCTGATTGATGTAAGCGAACAAAGCTGATAGACTTATGAGTAAAGTCAGTACTAAATATATGCTCATATAAATTGTAATTAATTATTTTAAAAGCCGGAAACTCAATAAGAGTATCCGGCTTTCAAATTATGGAAATTTTAGTTTAAAAAAATAATATTTAAGTAAAATCCACTAAATGGGACTTTCTGGTAAAAAGTTATTTATTTCTAAGCCTTTCTTTAATAGCCTCAATATTTTTCTTTGCAGAATCTTCAAGAATTAAACTTGCACTCATATGAATTCTTGCAGGCATCAATTCATTAAAATGTTCTGTGCCTTCCCAAGAAACTTTTTTTATTAAAGCTAAAGCACCCTCGCTTCTTGTAGACAGCGTGTTTAAGAATTTTTCCAATTTAGAATCCATTTCTACAATGTTTTCTGAAACTGAATGATAAATATTATGCTGTTCGGCCCATTCTGCCGATCTGAAGTCTGCGTCAATTGCCATTGCCGAAAACTGTGATTTGCCGATTTTTCTTTCTACATACGGACCGATCACGAAAGGCCCGATTCCTAAATTGATCTCGGTTAATGCCAAAGCAGAATCTTTGGTTGCAAAACAATAATCTGCTCCGCAGGCAATTCCTACTCCGCCACCTGTAGTTTTTCCCTGAACTCTTACAACGACTATTTTACCGCAATTTCGCATTGCATTTAAAACTTTGGCAAAACCTCCGAAAAATTTTGTGGAAGTCTCTAATTCATCGATGGCCAAAAGCTCATCAAAACTCGCCCCTGCACAAAAGGCTTTTTCACCCTCACTTTTTACAAGAATAGCTTTTACTTCATTTTTCGCACCTTCTTCTAAAATAGTTTGTGCTAATTTTTCGAGAATTACTCCGGGAAGAGCGTTGCTTTTTGCCGTGCCGAAAGTAATTTCGGCAATATTATTTTTAATTTCTGATGTTACAAAATCACTCATTTTTAGTCTTTATTCGATTTATACAAAAGTACTAAATAAAGCACTTTTGAGAAAGTTAATGCTATAATTTTTAGCGCTAAAAATGTAGAAGGCAAAATTACATCCGTATTTATACGGATATAAAAATACAGTATTTATACCCTATTCTAATTTATTTAAAATCTGTTATTTTGTGGTAATTAAAAAGGTAAAAACTAATTCCCATGAAAACTTTTATTAAACGCTAAAAGTTTTTAAAACACGATTCTAAGCATAAATGAAAATTCCCTTTTAGCAGGGAATTTTTTTGTTATCAGAAAACGCTTATCCTATTTTTCTTCCGTAAAGCAGCATTCTTTTAAACGAATAAATTGCAGGGAATTTCTTGAATTTTTCAGTAATTCTCTTTTTATATTCACCAATAAATCTCTCTTTACTCACCTCATTCAATCTTTCCAAATACGGAATTAACGCTGAACCCGAAATAAACTGAAATAGTTTCTCTGCATCATCAGTTATAATCGGATACACTTTTATAGAGATATTTAAATCTTTCAACCCTGCCTCAAACATCATTTTAGCATAATCGTCCAAACCTAAAACCGGAGAAACTCTATTCCATTGTTGAAGTTGCGTTTCGTAAGGTTCTTCTGAAGCGAGTTGAAACAAAATTTGATTGAGAATATTTTCAGACTGCAAAGGCATTTGAACGGCAAATTGCCCATTTTCACTTAGTAGAGAAAGCAGTTTGGGAAACAATTTTTCATGATCGTCTGACCACTGTAAAGCGGCATTGCTAAAAATTAGATCCCACTTTTCTTCGGAGTCATATAATTCTTCAACCTTTTTTTGCTGAAAACTTAATCTATCATTGTGAAAGGAAATAGATTGTGACAGCATTTCAGCTGAAGAATCAATTCCTAAAAACTCTGCATCAACAAATTTTTCTGACAGAATATGAGTCTGTTCGCCCGTTCCGCAACCAATATCGATTGCTTTCTTTAAACCATCTGCGGAAATAAGCTGCATCAAATCAAAAAATGGTTGATAACGGATGTTTTTAAACTGATTGTAAACTTCAGGATTCCAGGGCATATTTATATTTTTACTTGGTGAAATTATTTGTTCTTTAAAGCTAGAATATATTTATCAATAAAAAGCTGCTTTTCTTTTGATTTATATTGCTGAATATATCTCGGATGCTCTAAAACCGTCATTTTGTCAAACAGATTTGCTTCCGTATTTAATTTTGAAATGAACTGGGCATTCTTCTTTCCTAAAATAAAAACTTCCGAAGTATCGAGATTCAAACTGATATGTTTTTTCAGACAGTCGATCATGAAAACTTTTACAGCATTGAAAAGTTCTTTATCATCGTAATAATTGGCATTAATCCAGGTGTTTTTTGCTTTTCGTACAATTGCTAAAGGGAAAGGTGAATTGATGTAAATATCTCTGTAAAATTCATCTGCACCGCCATAAGACGCGATCATATCATACATAAAAACGGAAGAAACCTCATGCGTATGGGCTGATTCCATTTTAATTCCGCAAACACTTTTCAAACGTTTTGTATCAGTAAACGGAACGCCTGTAACTCCTGCTCCGTGTCGGCTGGGATTAATTCCGATTAAAAATTTTCTTTGAATTGAATCGTTGTAATATTTATGATAAAACTTTTCCATGACAACCATTGTTTCAGGATTATCTAAATACGGATTCAGAATCTGAAAATCTTTCGGCAATTGTCCAGAGTAGTGCAAGTTTTTATTGAACTCAACAATTTTTTCAGCAAAAGTATTACTCATATGAAGAGTTTATGATAGAAAAACAAAATTTTGTGGCTGATCATTTTCATCTTCGTCTTCATCCTCTTCTTCATCACTTAGTGCCAATTCGATGTCGATAAACTGAATATACAAGCCACAGATCTCTCCTTTTGCATCATACGCAAAATACACCGGATAAGATCCGTCCCCAAAGCCACTCGCAAACATAGGAATTTGAAATGCTGTATTTGGTATTGTCCAGTTGATCCAATCACCTGCATCTCTTTGATTTTGTGGATTCTGCTGATAACTTTGAGCAAACAATTCAGCAAAATAATCATCATAAACATTGTCTACAATTAGTTCCTCTAAAAACTTATCGAATACAGGAAGTGCTTCTGCATCGGCAATACATCCCAATCCGGCATCCACATGAAATCCAAAAAAATCGTCTTCTTTTACGCCTTCAAGATTTTCGTTTCCAATCAAAGCTTCCTGATAAAGAATAGGTTTTTCGTCACTAAACTTTACCTTTACAGCAGCATATCGGTCACCCCAATCCTCCGATTTTACAACAGCAATTGTTACGGGAAAATTTCCTTTTGGAGCTTCAAGAAAATATGGTTTTTGTTTTGAATTGAGAAATACCAAAGGATCTCGTACGACCACTTTTCCGGAAGGCAGAGAAACATTTCCGATTTCCATGACTTCCATTTTTTCACCAGCGATTTCTTTTGACGTAAAATAAGACTCCAAATCTGTAGGACAAGTCAGTATATTTTTTACTTTCTCGTACTTCTGCATCCAGCTTTCTTCCATGATAAATATTTTTTGAATTGATTTAAACATGAAAATAAGGAATTAAAATAAAGACATCAAATATGGCGAAGTTTTTAACAAAAGATTATAAAAACAGCGTAACAAAAATTGCTACGCTGTTAAATTGATATATTTCTAGTTTTAAACTAATTAAATCAAGCCAAACTGTTCAAAATGATGTGTGAAATGTTTTCTTTGGAAAAGCTCCATCATTTCCTTGTTCAAATGTCCAAATCTTGGATTATAATGTTCTGCAAAAGGATTTTCTTTGAAATAAACCATAAACTCTTTTAATGTTTCTATCAACTGAGTTTTAGCTGCATCCAGATTTTTATTTTTATTCTGAGGAATTTCTCCTTCTTTCCATAAGGGATATTGAGCTCCCGGACGAATCTTTTTATCAGTGTACAACCAATCCTGAAGCAGTTCTAATTTTTCGGCAGGAATTTCAGGAAAATCTTCCGGTTTCAAATTGCCGAAACCATTTCTCAATACTTCTTCCAAATGCTCAACCATTAATTGCGGAGTAAAATCTCCAAAAACAGGTTGCGTTTTTTCAGTCAAAGCATTTAATTTTTTCTGAATATTCTGAACTTTGAAATCAATAAACGGAGAATGTTTAGCGACTAATGTTAAAATTGTAGCAACACAAACTATTTCATCTCTTTGATTAACAACCTCAACCAACCATTTTACAACTCCGGAAGGAATGTTTCTACCCTTTACACCACGATTGATTTTTTCTTTTGCCGTTAAATAAACCGTAATTGTGTCTCCTGCATAAACTGGTTTGAAGAACGAACAGTTTTCTAATCCATAATTGGCGATAACCGGACCTTTTTTACCTGAAACGAACAATCCCGCCGCCGCTGAAAGGATAAAATATCCATGAGCAACGGTTTTATCGAAAATAGTTCCTGTTAAGCTTGTAGCATCGGTATGTGCATAAAAATGATCCCATGAAACATTCGAGAAATTCACAATATCTGCATCAGTAACCGTTCTTCCTGCTGTTTCCAACGAATCTCCAACCTCAACATCTTCAAAATATTTCTGGAAAGGGTGTTTGTCTGAATATTTTTTCTCCGCGCCTTGCTGATATACTTTTGTAATCGCTGTCAAAATATCCGGCGAACCTTGAATCGCTGTCTTTTGAAGGAAGAAATGAAGACCATTCAGTCCACCCATTTCTTCGCCTCCACCTGCTCTTCCGGGACCACCATGCATTAAAGTAGGAAGCGGAGAACCGTGACCTGTACTTTCTTTCGCATTATCTCTGTTTAACACGAAAATTCTACCGTGCTGGGAAGCCATTTTCCACGAAGTTTCGGCTACAAATTTCTCATCGTGAGAAACAATTGAACCCACCAAACTTCCTTTTCCTCTTTTTGCCAACGCCGCAGCTTCTTCCGCATCTTTGTAAGGCATCAACGTAGAAACCGGACCGAAAGCTTCAACATCATGAGAGATATTTTTGGTGAAAGGAGAATCATTTAAGAACAATTTCGGACTCATAAATGCACCATTTTCATAGTCTGCATCTACCAATTCATGTTTTCCGTCATAAATTAATTCCGTTTCAGTTTTTAAGATATTTACTTTTCTTAAAACCTCATCGTACTGCTGTTTTCCAACCAAAGACCCCATTCTGGTTTCTCTACTTAAAGGATTTCCTATTTTAGTTTGGTCTAAAGCTTTAGACAAAGCATTCTGAACATCTCCAATTAAGTTTTCAGGAACGAGAATTCTTCTGATCGCTGTACATTTTTGTCCGGCTTTTGTGGTCATTTCTGTACGAACCTCTTTAATGAAAAGATCAAATTCAGGAGTTCCCGGTTTTGCATCCAACCCAAGAATTGAGCAGTTCAAAGAGTCTGCTTCCATATTGAAACGAACAGCATTTCCTGAAACAGAAGGCAAAGCTTTTAACTTTCTACCTGTCGTTGCAGAACCTGTGAACAATACAGAATCTCCATCCTTAACATGATCCAAAATATTTCCCGGTTCACCACAAACCAATTGAAGAGCGCCTTCAGGAAGAACACCGCTTTCAATCATATCCTGGAAAACTGCATTCGTTAAATAAGAACCAAACGGCGAAGGCTTCACAATTGACGGAACACCTGCCAATAAAGATGTGGATAACTTTTCCAACATTCCCCAAACCGGAAAGTTATAAGCGTTTATCTGCACAGAAACACCTTCACTTGGCGTTAAAATATGAGCTCCCAAGAAAGTTCCGTTTGCAGAAATTTTCTGAGTTTCCCCATCTACCCAAAACGGAGTGTTCGGAAGCATTCTTTTTGCCAACCCAGAATAGGTGAAGAACGTACCAAAACCTCCTTCGATATCTACCCAAGAGTCTGCGTGCGTCGCTCCGGTTTTATATGACAATTCGTAATATTTTTTCTTTCTTTCTAAAAGGTAAAGTGCTACTTTTTTCAACATTTCTCCACGATCGTAGAACGTCATGGAAGAAAGATTTTTGTAACCCACTGTTCTTCCGTAGTCAAGAGCCTGTTCAAAATTCAGCCCTTCTGTATCTGAAACAGCAACCTGCTCTCCTGTCACGGCATTGTATAAAGGAATCCCGTTTCCGTTACCTTCTACCCATTCGCCATGAATATAGTTTTTTAATTTTTCCATATAGTTTTTATATTTCTAATTTAACAATGTATCAATCTAGCAGTTTACCAATGAGATGCTTTGACAGGCTCAGCATGACATAACGACATTATTGTTAGATTTTTACATTGGTATATTGTTACATTTATTTATTTCGGTTCCTGATACGGAAACAATTTCACTAAACCTTCATACAAACTTCTGTGAAGAATGGTTGCATGGTTGTCTGTTTCCATCATTTTATATTCTACCGTCCAGTTTTTCTTGTTTGATTTTTTCAGAATATCATCTAAACTTTCGGCATCTTTTATCATTACCGGATGCTCCCCTTTTCCGACAGAAACATAAATAAATTTCTTTGTATCGGGAATTTTAGTTAACAATTGAGAAGCTTGTTTTAGAAGACTTTCATCATCCCACCACAAACTCGGACTGATGATAAAATAGTTATTAAACATTTCCGGTTTTTTCAACAAAATTTCTGTTGCCAAAAGTCCACCTAAAGATTGCCCGAATAAATATTTATCTGCTGTTTTAAACTGACTTTCTATATACGGTTTTAATTCTTTCTCCAAAAAACTGATAAATTTATCTGAATGCCCCGTTGTAGGATAATCTGTCTGTAAATCTTTTAAATCAGTATGAAAAGTGAAATCTTTCTTTCTGTCAATATTGGCAATTCCCACCACAATTGTTTCCGGCATAGAATACATTTGATTAAAGAATTGCACCAATCCTGTAACGTGAATAAAATCTTCATTCATGCTTCCATCCAACAAATAGATAATTGGGTAAGATTTTGTTTTGTCGAAATTTTGTGGAAGATAGATGTTAAGAATTCTATCTTCTTTTAAAATCTTAGACTTGAATATTCTGATTTCTCCAATAGTCAATGGTTTTACATTTTCAGTCTGGGCAAAAACCATACTTTGAAATGCAAACAAAATACTACAGGAAATGAGAAGTTTTTTTAGCATACTTTATTAATTGTTAATCGTCCTTTCAAAACCTCATAGGTTTTAGAAACCTATGAGGTTTGAGTTGAACTCTATTTTATTCGATTGTTAGAAAATCATACTCAACATTTGACTTATGATATTCTACAAAATCTTTTATTGTGTCAAAATATTGCATCATTTCTTTTCTTTCAATTTTACTTTCTTTAGCCAAATTAATATAAGAATGATAAGATGAATATTTCCAATCATTAATATCTTCAACAAACCTGTGATTGACGGGGTTATTGTGAATATAATATAATAATTTAATCAAATACTTTTCATCGCCCACTTTCTTGCGTTTTAAAAAATCAAGAAAAAGTGATCCTTTTCTATTGTATTTCTTATTATATGCTTTTGCCTAACCATTTAATAAATTACTAAACTGTTTCATTAAATATTTATGCTCATCTTCATTTGATAGTTGGTTTGAATCTTTAAACCTTATTAATAAATGAAAATGATTGGGCATTAAACAATACGCATATATTTCAGCTATCAGAAGAATATATTTTAAAATCTTACTTAAAAAATATTTATAATTTTCATCTTCCCGAAAAATTAAATCTTTTCCGTTTGCATGGGTGTAAATATGATATACATAACCATATTCAAAACCTTCTGTATTTGACATGTTTTTTCTTCATTTATGTGTTTTAATATTGAAACCTCATAGGTTTTGAAAACCTATGAGGTTTAGCTATGGACAATCATTTCACATCATCCCAAATGCTGTAATCAACAACTTTCGTAGGAATCTGCTGAACATATTCTGTAAATGGTTCACAAGGTAGAATCGCATCTTTTCCTTCTCTTGCCAATTCCTGATAAAGTTTTGTGCCTTCTGTTTTCCATTTAATCATTTCATCAGAAACATCACGGATGATCTTTGCGGGACTACCAACAATTAATTTTCTCGCATCACATCTGAAATTCGCAGGAACAAAAGCCAAAGCACCGATAATACATTCGTCACCGATTACAGCTTTATCCATTACGACAGCATTCATTCCAACCAAACAGTTTTTCCCAATATGCCCGGAATGGATAATTGCTCCATGACCGATATGTGCGGATTCTTCTAAAATCGTTTCAATACCCGGAAAAACGTGAAGTGTACAGTTTTCCTGAACATTTGCACCGTCTTTGATGATAATTTTTCCCCAATCGCCACGGATAACCGCATTGGGACCTATATAAACTTCTTCGCCAATCTCAACATTTCCGATAATCACCGCTTGCGGATGAACGTAAGCGGAAGGTTTTATGATAGGGCGAATGCCGTGATATGAGTAGATATTCATAATTTTTTAATTAAAAAATTAATTTAACAATGTATCAATCTAACAGTTTACCAATTGATGCTTCGACAAGCTAAGCATGACAAGGCCAAAAATATTGTTACATCGGTAAATTGTTATATTGGTACATCAGCAAATTGTTACATTATTGAAAAAGTTATACTTTTTCAATTACCATTGCATAGCCTTGTCCGACACCGATACAAAGGGTACACAATGCATATTTTTTATCTTGTTTTTGAAGTTCCATTGCAGCAGAACCGATGATTCTTGCTCCGGAAACTCCAAGTGGGTGACCAATTGCGATCGCTCCTCCGTTTGGATTTATTCTTGAATCGTCATCTTTCAACCCTAAACTTCTTGTTACGGCTAAAGATTGAGCAGCAAAAGCTTCATTCAATTCAATAACATCCATATCTTCCAATGAAAGATTCAGTCTTTTTAATAATTTTTGAGTTGCTTCAACAGGACCAATTCCCATGATCCTTGGTTCAACACCGGCAACTGAAGATCCTAAAATCTTAGCTTTTGGTTTTAAACCATATTTTTTTACGGCTTCTTCGCTTGCTAAAATTAAGGCAGCAGCGCCATCATTCATTCCTGAAGCGTTTCCGGCAGTTACGGTTCCACCTTCTTTTCTAAAAGCAGGGCGTAATTTACCTAAACCTTCCATTGAAGAAGTTGGTTTGATGAATTCATCTTTATCAAAAATTTTAGAGTCGCCTTTTCTTTGAGGAATTTCAACTTTTACAATTTCTTCCGCCAATCTCCCACTTTCCTGAGCTTTTGTGGCTTTTTGCTGTGACCAAAGAGCAAATTTGTCCTGATCTTCACGGCTGATATTATGCATTTCTGCTAAGTTTTCAGCAGTATCTCCCATTGCATCTACGCCATACATTTCCTTCATTTTCGGATTGACAAATCTCCATCCGAAAGTGGTATCAAACATCTGACTATCTCTACCGAAAGCTGCACTTGGTTTTGACATTACATAAGGTGAACGCGTCATATGCTCAACTCCACCTGCGATATAGATTTCACCTTCTCCAGAAGCAATCGAACGGAAAGCATTAGCAACCGCCGACATTCCAGAAGCGCAGAGTCTGTTTACTGTTTCCCCTCCAATTTTGTATGGAAGTCCAGCCAATAAAAGTCCCATTCTTGCAACGTTTCTGTTATCTTCACCCGCTTGATTTGCACATCCGAAAATAACATCCTCGATTTCCTCAACGGGAACTTCTGGGTTTCTTGCAACAATTTCTTTTAGAACGATTCCTGCCAAATCATCGGCTCTCACTTCTGATAGCCCCCCACTTAGTTTTGAAATAGGAGTTCTGATGTAATCTATGATGTATACGTTGTTCATAATTAAATTAATTTAACAATGTAGCAATCTAACAGTGTAACAATGTTAAATGCCTTGATTTTTATTTAAACTTGTACTTAATATTTTATAAATAATTTTTCCTAATTCTACAATTTGATATTCAAGCTTTTCATCAAACGGATAATTTTTGGAATGTTTACACAGATAAAGCCAATATTTGGTTTCTTCCAATTCTTTGGCTGAAATTTTTATCTTATTGATAAAATCATTTTTACTGTGTGGGTTTTGAGCTTCAAATGCATTTGCACCAATGCTTGTTCCGCAACGTAACAATTGTTTTGCAATTACAAACTTTCTTTTTTCTTCTAACAATTCACAAAACTCAATTATATCTAAAGAAAACTGAACTGTTTTCTGAATCAATGGATTATTTTCAAAATTTATCATTTGTGTTAAAATTTTTTATTTCATCATTGTTAGATTGCTATACTGATACATTGTTACATTAAAATTACAATTCTTTAATTTTTTTTCCGATTTTATAAACTGTTCCGACGAATTTTGCAATCATTTCTTGATTTTGATTGGTAATTTTAATATCATAAACAGCGGTTTTTCTTGTATCATTCACCAGCATACTTTCTGCTCTGAAAACATCGCCTTCTTTTCCGGCTTTGGTAAAATTAATAATGCAGTTTAAAGCAACTGCCGCATCGCCGGTATTATTAGACGAAAATGCCAACGCAGAATCCGCAAAAGCAAAGGTAACGCCTCCGTGAACGGTTTTCAACCCATTAATCATTTCTTTTTTGATGGGCATTTCTATTAAACAATAATTTTCTTTTACTTCGATCATTTTGATATTCATCCATTGGGAAAAATAATCCTGATCAAACATATATTCTGCAACCTGTCTTGGATTCATTTTTAATTTCTGCTTGTTAATTTTTCATATAATTCATCAGCCAATTTATCGTAAACACCCATGGTTTTACCGAGAATTATCTGTTCGTTTGAAAGATTTTCTGAATTTGATGGGTTTTCGGTTGGATAAAGAGCATTTAAATCAATCCCACTTTCATTCGCTAATCTCTTGATCAGCTCTTTATATTTTTCATTAAACCTTCCTAATAAATCAAACTTTTCTTTATCATCCTTTATCGAAGAAAGTTCCTGAATTATGTATTCTTTTTCAATGAGAAGCCTTGTTTCCAATTCGGCTCTGAATCCATCTATATCCATTTTTTAATGTAATAATTTAACAATGTAACGATTTACCAATTGAGATGCTTCGACAAGCTCAGCATGACAGACAGATTGCTACATGGTTATATTGGTATATTGTTACATTTTACGTAGTAACGGGCTTTGTCTGTATCTTTCTTCCTGATATTCTTCGTAAAGATTTTGCAGGGTTTCAGAGATTTTTGAAAAACCTATTTCTTTTCCCCAAGCCAATAATCCTCTTGGATAATTTACTCCTTTTTGCATTGCCAATTCTAGATCTTCATCATTCGCAACACCTAATCTTTTTGCTTCAACCGCTTCGTTGATCAGCATTGAAATTATTCTCAGAAATATTTGTTGATAAAGGGTCTCGTCTTTTTGAGCAACAGGTTTTATAGCATCTTCACTATAATCGTAGAAGCCTTTTCCGGTTTTTCTGCCGTGAAGTTTTGCTTCAGACATTCTTTGTTGAAGAAGAGACGGTTTGTATTTCGGGTCGTAGAAATATTCGTTGTAAACCGTTTTTGTTACTGAGAAATTTACATCAACTCCAATTAAATCCATCAATTCAAAAGGACCCATTTTGAAGTTTCCAATTGTTTTCATCGCATCATCAACTTGTTCTACAGTTGCAATGTTTTCTTCAACAATTCTCAAACCTTCACCGTAGTAAGGTCGAGCGATTCTATTAACAATAAACCCTGGAATATCTTTAGCAATCACAGGAATTTTACCCCAATCTTTCATGAGGTTGTACATTTTTTCGGCTAAAGATTTTTCTGTAAGGAGAGATGGAATAATCTCAACTAAAGGCATCAAAGGAGCCGGATTGAAGAAGTGAATTCCGATGAAACGTTCCGGTATTTGTAATTCTGCACCAAGAGAGGTGATGGAAATAGATGATGTATTAGAACCAATCACACAGCTTTCTGAAACGTGTTTCTCTAATTCTGTGAAGACTTTTGTTTTAATTTCTTTATTTTCGATGATGGCTTCAATGATTAATTCACAATCTTTAAAGTCCTTCAGTTCTGTAGCGATGGAAATATTAGCTAAAATTTCGGTCATTTTCTCTGCCGAAATTTTCTGTTTATCAACCAATTTGGTCAATGTTTTTTCCAAACCTACGGTTGCCGTTTCTACTTGTTTTGCGTTGGCGTCATAGACCCAAACTTTGCATCCGTTCGTTGCGGCTACTTGTGCGATGCCAATTCCCATCGTTCCGGCACCGATAATTCCTACATTCGTCATAATGTAACAGTGTATCAATGTAACAATGTAACAATCTCTATCATGCTGAGCTCGTCGAAGCATTTCATTGGTAAATTGCTACATTGGTACATTGTTATATTAATTCTTATTTTCCTTTATATTCAGGTTTTCTTTTTTGTAAAAAGGCTTGTACCCCTTCTTTGAAATCTTCTGTTTCGGCAGCTTCCTGCTGTAAATCTCCTTCCAGTTCCAACTGTTCTTTCAAAGTGTTGTTGTAAGAATTGGCGAAGGCTTTTTTGGTTAATTTTAAACCAACAGTCGGCATGTTTGATACTTTTTCTAAAATTTCCATTGATTTTGAATTGAATTCTTCCTCCGTGAAAACTTCAGCTACCAAACCATACGATTTTGATTCTTCAGCTGATAATTTTTTGCCAGTAAATGCTAAATAGTTTGCCAATTGTCTTCCCAATAATTTAGGCAAGAAATAAGTACCTCCTGTATCAGGAATTAACCCAATATTTGAAAATGCCTGAGAAAAATATGCTTTATTATTAGCTAAAACAAAGTCACAAATCAAAGCCAACATTGCTCCAGCTCCAACAGCAGGACCATTGACCAAAGCCACAACAGGTTTTTTGCAACGTGTAATTTCGAGTACCAAAGGATTGTAATAATCCGTCACAATTCTTCTGATAATATCGTCATCATGATGGTCGTTGCCTTGTACGAAAGCATCATCTAAGTTTTGACCTGAGCAAAAAGCTCTTCCTCTTCCTGAAATCGCCACACATCTTACCGTAGGATCATCACTGCATTCTTTTATAAAATCTTTTAGATCTCCCAAAGATGGCTTTGTAAGCGCATTCATCGTTTCAGGCTGATTGAGGTAAGCGATTTTCAGCTTTCCGTCAAAATGTGATTCAATATCAAGTTGTGTGTACATAGTTTTATTTTTTTATAATTAATGTAAATTTACGCATAAAAATGTAGCAATGTATTAGTTTACCAGTCTAACAATATTTGCCGCATTCAAAATTGTTACATTTTTACATTGCTAAATTGTTACATTAATCTAGTGGCATTTAAAATAATCAAAAGGCTCTAAACAGTCTAAGCATTGATACGAAGCCTTACACAAAGTAGACCCGAATCTGCTTATTTGTTTTGAATTCATCGAACCACAACGAGGACATTTTTTCGGTTTCCCGATGTGATGTTCGTCGGCTCCTTTTTCGGGAGGTGAAATTCCGTAAACACGGAGTTTTTCTCTCGCTTCATCTGTCAACCAATCTGTTGTCCAAATCGGAAACATTTTGGTGACTACTTTCGCATCCCATCCGTATTCTTTCATCAATTTAATGATATCTTCTTCAATGGTAAACATAGCGGGACAGGCAGAATAAGTCGGCGTAATGGTTACTTCACAAGAATTCTCACTCGTAACTTTCGCTTCTCTTACAATGCCCAATTCCACAATATTGATTACCGGGATTTCCGGATCGGGAATTAATTCTAATATTTCTAAAGGATTTTTCATTAATTAATTTGAAAATTTGAAAATTTGGGTAATTTGAAAATTTAAGGGTGCCCTCAATTTCAAATTAACTCATTTTCAAATTAACTCATTGATTTTATTACCACGTACATCCCGGATACGCTCTCTGCATATACTGCAATTCACAAAGGATAAATCCGAAATATTCGGTGTGATATCCTGTTCTTGATTTTGGCTGCATGAAATGATCTGTTGGATATTCCAAACCAAAATCTGCGAAATCTTTTTCTGTGATTGAGATAAACTGGTTATACAATTCATCAACATTTGGAGTGATATTTAAAGCAATTAAATCATCTTCTCCTTCTACTTTTGCGAATAAGCCTTTGGTATATTCCCAAACATTTTCGATTGCTTTTACCAAACGGGTTTTGCTTTCTTCAGTTCCCTGAGCGAAAATTTTCATCCAAGAAGCAGTATGCGTATAATGATATCTTACTTCTTTCAAAGATTTTTGAGCGATTGCAGAAAGTTCTTCATCGGCAGAATTTGACAATGCTTCGTACATTAATTTCTGATAGACAGAGAAAATATACACTTTAAGAATTGTCTGTGCATAATCTTCATTCGGAAGCTCGGTTAAATGGGCATTCAGATATTCATGTTCATATCTTAAAAAAGCCAAATCATCTTCACTTTTACCGTTATCGGCAACTCTTGAGGCATAAACGTAGAAGTTATTTGCCTGTCCAAGTTCGTCCAAAGCGATGTTTGTCAATGCAATATCTTCCTCCAAATAAGGACCTTCACCGCACCAAGCAGACAAACGCTGTCCCATGATGAAACTGTCGTCCGCTAATTTTAATAAATAATTATATAATGGGTTCATTTTTATAGAATTTAGAAATTAGAGGTTAGAAATTAGACTAAATTCTAGAATCTAACTTCTAACTTCTTTTATTACATATTTTTTACATCGTTTGGAATATCGTAAAACGTCGGGTGACGGTACAATTTGTCATCAGCCGGATCAAAGAAAGCTTCTTTATCAATTCCTTCTGAAGTCACAATATATTTACTTGGAACTACCCAAACAGAAGTTCCTTCTTTTCTTCTTGTATAAACGTCTCTTGCGTTCTGCAAAGCCATTTCTGCTGTTGGTGCCTGTACAATTCCAACGTGTTTGTGAGATAATCCCGGTTTAGTCTGAATAAACACTTCCCACATATCTAAATTTGCCATAAATAAAATTAAATTTAACAATGTATCAGTCTAACAATTTACCAATTAAGATGCTTCGACAAGCTCAGCATGACAAATTGATTGTTACATTTTTACATTGGTATATTGTTACATTGAAATTTTTTCCTGTTTCTCTGCAAAAGCTGCAGCTGCTTCTTTTACCCAAAGGTTTTCTTGTTGCGCTTTCACTTTTGTCTGTAATCTTTTCTTGTTACAAGGTCCGTTTCCTTTTAAGATCGTCATGAATTCATCCCAAGGAAGTTCTCCGAAATCGTAATGCTGCCTTTCTTCATTCCATTTCAAATCTTTGTCTGGAATAGTTAATCCTAAGAATTCAGCCTGAGCAACGGTAACATCAACAAATCTCTGACGAAGACTGTCGTTACTTTCTCTTTTCACTCTATAATTCATCGAGATTTTAGAGTTTGGCGAACTGTCGTCATTCGGGCCGAACATCATCAGAGCCGGCCACCAGAACTGATCTAAAGATCGTTGGGCCATTTCTTTCTGCTGTTTGGTTCCACGGCAAAGTGCCATCAGAATTTCATATCCCTGCCTTTGGTGGAAAGATTCTTCTTTACAGATTTTCACCATCGCTCTGGAATAAGGACCGTAAGAATTCCCCATCAGCATCACCTGGTTCATAATTGCAGCACCGTCAACCAGCCAGCCGATCGCACCGATATCTGCCCAACTTAATGTAGGATAATTGAAAATACTTGAATATTTTGCTTTTCCTTCCAACATATCGTCGTAAGTCGCGTCTCTGTCAGCTCTAATCGTTCCGTTTCCTAGAGTTTCAGTTGCAGAATAAAGGTATAAACCGTGACCCGCTTCATCCTGAACTTTAGCCAGAAGCGCCATTTTCCTTCTCAATGAAGGTGCTCTGGAAATCCAGTTGGCTTCCGGTAGCATTCCGACAATCTCAGAATGCGCATGCTGTGAAATCTGACGAACCAATAATTTCCTGTAATCATCAGGCATTACGTCTTTCGGTTCTACTTTATTTTCGTCGTGTACGTATTGTACAAATTTTTCTAAATCCATAATTTTTCCAATTTAGCAATGTATCAGTCTAGCAATGTACCAATGATTGTTACACTGGTAAATTGATATATTGTTACATTAATTTAATTACACGTCATAATTAAGCATCACCACATTCGTTGTCGGGTGACATTGACACGTCAGAACGTAACCTCTGGCTACCTCATCTTCGGTAAGCGCGTAGTTTTTCTCCATGAAAACTTCTCCTTCCAATACTTGCGCCTTACACGTACAACAAACTCCTCCTTTGCACGCAAAAGGCACAGGAAGATTGTCTTTCAATGCTTTATCTAAGATACTCTCTTTTTTAGAATTAAGGTGGAACGAATATTCATCATCATCAATGATCACCGTTACCATACTTTCTAAATTGGCAATTGCCTTGAATTCATCACTCATTTCCTCAGAATTTTCTTCGTCAGGAGCGGTAAAATATTCAAATAAAACCTGAATTGCAGGTACTTTTTTCTCTTTCTTTAAATAATCAGCAATGCCTTTAATCATCTCTGAAGGTCCACAAATGAAAAATGTAGATTCTCTTACATCGATATCTGCATATCTTTCAAACAATAAATCTAATTTTTCTGGAGAAATTCTACCTTCAAAAATCGGGTCTTCATGCTGCTCACGGCTTACTAAATAAACAACTTTCAGTCTTCCGTTAAAAGTTTCAACCAATTTATCGATTTCAGCCTTTTTCATTACGTGATTCATGCTTCTGTTGCTGTAGAACAGATAAGCGTTTGAACTCGGCTCCTGGTAAAGACTTTCTTTAATATTTGATAAAACCGGAGAAATTCCACTTCCTGCCGCCAAACCAATGTAAGTTTTTACGTTTGTCGGGTGATAAGACGTATTGAAACCGCCCATCGGAGGCATCACTTCAAGAACTTCATCCATATGAAGATGTTCGTTGAAGTAGCCTGAAACTTTTCCGTTTTCCAACAACTTAACCAATACTTCCAACGTGTTACTCTTTTCACTTGGAGCATTACAGATAGAATAAGAACGTCTCTCTTCGTTTCCGTCGATCATTACTCGGAAGTTAAGATACTGCCCCTGCTTGAACCTGAATTTATCCTTCAGTTCCTCAGGAATCTCAACGGCTACATTCACTGCATCGTTGGTATCTTTCTGAACCCTTACCGTTTTTAATTTATAAAATGAATTCATTTTGTTTTTAATATTCTATTAATTTTTCCACCTTCGCACTTAGGCAAACTGTCCTGAGCATGAATTTTCACTTTCGTAGTGATTCCTACTCGTTTTTTTATTTCGTTTTCTATACTTTTTGCAAAGTTTCCGACAAAAATAGCATAATCATCGGTATTAATTTCAATTTGTTTGGCTTTCACAAATTCATCATCAATTTCCAGATCAATATCTAATGCTACACACATTTGTTCTTTCTCAATCGGTGTTAAATAATAATTCGGAACCACGCCTTCCACATGAGAAAACGCTTCTTCAATCTGACTTGGATACACATTTACCCCTCTTACAATCAGCATATCATCGGCTCTTCCAAGAATTGGTTTCATTTTAACCATCGTTCTTTTTGAGTTTTCTTCATAATAAAGACTCGTGATATCATTCGTCCAATATCGTAAAAGTGGCATTGCTTTTTTAGTTAAAGTTGTGATTACCAAAACTCCTTCTTCCCCGAAAGGAACAGGCTGTTTTGTGATCGGATCTAAAATTTCAGGATAAAAATGGTCTTCCCAAATGTAAGAACCACCTTTTTCCTCAAAATCTTCCATCGAAACTCCCGGTCCGATAATTTCACTCAAACCATAAATATTGGTTGCATGAACTCCCAATCTTTCTTCAATATGATGTCTGATAATCTCCGTCCAAGGTTCTGAACCTAAAACGGCATATTTTAAACTGATTTCGTCTGCTGAGATCCCTCTTTTCGCAAATTCATCAGCGATTGTTAAAGCGTAAGACGGCGAACAACAAATAACTTCAGGTTTAAAATCTATAATTAAATCAACCTGTCTCGTTGTCATTCCTCCCGAAATCGGAAGAACGCTCATCCCTAATTTTTCTGCTCCGTAATGAAGTCCAAGTCCGCCCGTGAAAATTCCATATCCATAGGCGTTGTGTAACTGCATTCCCGGTTTTGCTCCCGCTGCATTCAACGATCTCGCTACCACTTCACTGAATAAATCAACGTCTTCTTTTGTATATCCTACTACCGTCGGCTTTCCGGTTGTTCCGCTTGAACAGTGAATTCTTTGTAATTCATTCTTCGGAACAGTAAATAATCCGAACGGATAATTATCTCTTAAATCCTGTTTGTAAGTAATCGGCAGTTTCGTAATATCTTCAATTGTCCTTATTTCCCCAGTTGATATTTGTAATTCATCAAATTTTCCTTTATAAAAATCTGATTTCTCCTCAAGATACACAACCAAATTCTTCAATCTCTCGGACTGAAGAGTTCTCAATTCATTAAGACTTAGATATTCAACATCAAACTCCATTACTAACTAACATTTGTTAGGTGTAAATTTAAAAAGAATTTGGAACATGACAAAATTTTTATGATTTCCGTCATATTTTGAATGATTCTAAATTATTTGAGGTTGAGATTGAGGTTGAGATTGAGGTCGAGACAAATGTTTGCGTCGAGCTTATCATTCAGAATGAATGAAGTGTTTTGAAGAATCTTTTGATAAAAGGTTGAGATTCTTCGTTCGTCAGAATGACAAAGAGGCTGCATAAAGAGTGTTTACAAAGTTTGTCTTTATGAATGTAATGAAGTTTAGTGGAAAATTAAACTTTATAAATTTCAAGAATTTCCGGTCTTTCTGAATCATCTGAAATCTTTCCGTATTGGGCAAATTCAGTCCAAAGCTTTCTTAATTTCCTTCCGTTTTCATCAATGTATTTCCAAGGAATATTTTTTAAAATTCCAGAAGATTTCCATGCAGATTCATTTCCAAAAATGAAAGGTAAATCAATAGCATGCGCTCCTAAAAAGTGGTTTGCTATTTTCAAACGAGGATGAATTCTGAACAAATAAACATTTCCTCCGTTTTGCGCATAGTTTTCAGCAAAGTCTTTTGCGGGTTTTCCATAAATAATTTCTGTAGTCGTACGAATCGCCCTGTTCAAAATTTTTACAGGAAAATACTTATTTACGATATCGGAAGTTTTCAGATAAAAGGAGGTTTCTTCATCATTCAAACCAATTAAAACATCTATTTCTTTTGCTTTTTGCATCCATCTTTCTTCTGCTTCACCTTCATTACACAAAGGCGGAAAACCATATTGTGTTCCGAAAGGCATTGCAGCTTTTAATCCGTACTTTAGAAAAGAAGGTGTACAATTTTTATAGTTTTCAATAATTTCCAGAGCATCAGACTTTCCGTTAAAAATTTGAGTGTTTTTCAGAAATTCAGCTGACATTTTTTGCCGGTTTTTTCTTAAACCTAAAGGAGCACTGTGAATAATCACTCTTTTAAATAAATCTTCAGTTCCTTCTGAAATCATAAGATGAGCAATTGCATCGCCACCAGAAGACTGCCCGAAAAGGGTAATATTTTCTGAATCTCCACCAAAAGATTCTACATTATTTTTAATCCATTTCAAAGCTTCGATTAAGTCAAACAAACCTAAATTGGCTGGTTTTTCTTCGTTACCTCCCAAAAATCCGAAAATGCCTAATCGGTAAGAAACGGTAACAACGATGATGTTTTGCTCTTGTATCCAATCTGTTGGATCTGCTGTTGGAAGATCACCACAACCGATTTCGTACGAACCTCCATGAATCCATACAATGACAGAAAATTTTTCGTTTTCATTAAAATTTTCAGGGCGAAAAATGGAAATATATTGAGGAGATTCATCCACTTCAAAATCATCTAAATTGGTTTTACCAATCATTTTTTCAAGAAGTGGGCTGATATTTTGCGGACAAACGGGAGTTTTTTCAGGAAAAATAATTTCCGAATCTGAAGGCTGTACAGCAATTGGCTTTTTGAATCTTTCAGAATACGCATAGCGAATGTTTTTAGCTTTTAATATTCCGTTTTCTCTAAAAGCTAAAATTTTTCCAAAAGGTGTCCGAAAAGTATATGTATTATTTCGATTTGCCGTCATCGTTTTCGCAATAGACTTTAAACTTTTTTATAATTACAATTTACAAATTTTTGTTAAAAAAACTAATCACAAATTTAATTCAGAGCTTTAAACTCGCTTGGAGAAACCCCAACTTTACTTTTGAATAATCTTGTGAAATGCTGTGGATATTTAAATCCTAAATCATAAGAAATTTCACTGATAGATTTTGATGCATCAAAAATCTGATCTTTCGCCACATCGATAAGCTTATTATGAATAAATTCCTGCGCAGAAATCCCAAGCTCTTTTTTAATTAAATCGCCAAAATAATTCGCTGAAAGATTAAGCTGCTCCGCAAAATAGTTGACCATCGGAAAACCAAGATTTTTGGGCTTATCAGATTTCAAATAATCATCCAAAGATTTCTCAAACTTGCCTATAAAATTCTGATTAATATGATCACGAGTAATAAATTGGCGGTCGTAGAAACGCATGCAGTAATTCAGAAACAGTTCAATATTATTAACAATTAATGATTTACTGTGTTTATCAATGTTTTGCTCGAGCTCGAGCTTTATATTTTTAAAACATTCTAAAATAATCTCTCTTTCTTTTTCTGAAAGATGCAACGCTTCATGAACATCGTAAGAAAAGAAACTGTACTCTCTGATATTTTTTCCCAAATTGGTTCCTTTCAACAAATCCGGATGAAAAATTAAAGCAAAACCTGCAGGCTGAATATAAGCTCCTGCATTATAAATTCCGTAAGTCTGTCCGGGAGCGATGAAAACTAAAGTTCCTTCCTGATAATCATAGCTGTGTTTTCCGTACTGCATATCGCCACACATTACGTCTTTCAGAAAAACAGTGTAAAAACCAAAGGTTCTTTTGAACTGACAAATAGGATCAGATTTTGAAAAATCTAACACACTCACCAAAGGATGCATCGTTTCCTGATTCACCATTTTATTGTATTCTGAAACGCTGTTGTATATTTCAACTTCCTGATCTTCCATGAAGTAAATTTTTATTCAAAATTACCAATTTCCTGCCTACAATTTTCACTGTAAGTAAAATTGGTAAATGATTCTGTAATTTATATAAGTACTTTTACATTAAA
The DNA here is from genome assembly GCF_031118795.1 of Chryseobacterium sp. CFS15. Classification (NCBI taxonomy): domain Bacteria; kingdom Pseudomonadati; phylum Bacteroidota; class Flavobacteriia; order Flavobacteriales; family Weeksellaceae; genus Chryseobacterium; species Chryseobacterium sp. CFS15. Next base: position 61,066 of record NZ_JAVHYL010000014.1, read on the forward strand.
TCTATCGAATTTTGTAAATAGAAAACAGAAATATTATAATTAATTTAAAACTTAAAAAAAATATATGGACACATTCACAGTAAAAGCTTTTGGAGCAGAATCTAAAACTGCCGATTTAGCAGAAATGAATATTGAAAGAAGAGAAGTGACAGCGAATGATATAGAAATTGAAATTCTATATTGCGGCGTTTGCCACTCTGATCTTCACACCGCAAGAAACGATTGGGGCGGAACGAAATATCCATCAGTTCCCGGTCATGAAATTGTAGGAAAAATTACAAAAGTAGGAAGCGAAGTTTCTAAATTCAAAGTCGGCGATCTTGCAGGAGTTGGCTGTATCGTAGATTCTTGCGGACATTGCAACAGCTGCAAGCATGATTTGGAACAATATTGCGAAAACGGATTTATCGGAACATACAACGGAAAAGATGAGCATTTGGGAGGTCATACTTTTGGTGGATATTCTCAAAAAGTAGTGGTAGATGCAGGACATGTTTTAAAAATTCCGGCAAATCTGGATTTGGCTGCAGTTGCACCGCTTCTTTGTGCAGGAATTACCACCTGGTCGCCTTTAAGACACTGGAATGTTGGTTCTGATTCTAAAGTTGCGGTTGTCGGTTTGGGCGGATTAGGGCATATGGCAATCAAGCTTGCGAAAGGATTGGGAGCGGAAGTAACTTTATTCTCAAGAACTCCGGGAAAAACTGAAGATGCAAAAAAATTGGGTGCAGACCACGTCATTATTTCTACTGATGAGGAGCAGATGAATTCTGTAAAAGGAAAGTTTGATTTAATTATCGACACGGTTCCTTACGATCATGATGTAAACCCTTATATTTCTACTTTGACCATAAACGGAACTCATGTTTTGGTAGGTTTTATCGGTAAAATGGAAGACAGCTTATTTACTCCACCGATGATTATGGGAAGAAAATCGGTTGCCGGTTCTGTGATCGGAGGTATTGCTGAAACTCAGGAAATGCTTGATTTCTGCGGTGAGCACAATATTGTTTCTGAAATTGAAGTTATCAAAATGCAAGACATCAACGAAGCGTATGAAAGAATGCTGAAAAGCGATGTGAGATACCGTTTTGTGATTGATATGCAATCTCTGTAATCTCCTCAGATTTAATTATAAATTAAGACTCTTCATTTTTGGAGAGTCTTTTTTTTACAAAAGTTTAATTCATAATTTCTTTTGTTTGACTATTGCAAAATACAGTGTCGGCGACCTTTTGCCCCGCCGAAATCTTATTCTAATTGTTTTTTGATAGGGGTTCGCCCTATCCCTTTCTAAGTCGTCCTTTCAGGACTTATATTATTTCTTTACTATTTTTTTCAATACTTTTATTTTTCCGTCAATAGGCTCAATGATTTTTAAACCTAAAATTTCAGCAACCAAAGGATAAACGTTGATATTTTCAAATTGATCAATAACCAAATTATTTTTAAATTCTGACCCCCAAGCGAAGAATGTAGCATTCATTTCAGGAACAATTTTAGGATTGTAACCATGTTTGCCTACCGAAGTTCTTTTATCTCTTTCTAAAAATATTTTTGGAGCTTTTGGGATTAATAAAATTTGTCCTATTCTATTATATCGGTCATCTTTCGTAGCAAAATGAAGATATTTTGGTAGTTTCTTATCCAGATAAACTTCGTAGTCATCTGTTTTATTGATTTTTAATTCTTTATAAACCTTTTTAACCTCATCAGAGTTTTTCACGTAAACCCTCAATAAGGTCTGAGAATTGTAATAATCGAATCTTTTTTTATCAAAAAGCATAGCAGGAATTTCGAGTGGATTTCCGCCATCAACTTTTATCATTCCGTGATCGGAAACGAAGATGAAATTTACATTTTTTAAACCTAAGTGATTTACTTTCTGAACCAAATTTCCTATTGCTTCATCAATTAAGTGAACTGCTGTTTCAGTTTCTTTGGCTTCGGGACCAAAATGATGCCCCGCTCCGTCGACTTCAGGAAAATATAATGAAATAAAGTGCGGTCTTTTATCTTCAGGAAGTTTCAGCCAGTTAATTACTTTATCCACTTTTTCTGAAGGCGTAAATTTTTCGTGATAAGGATAATAATAGGTTGGCCTCATTCCACCTGCATCACTTGCCGAACCTACCCATTGCAGAGAAGCACTGATTGTTCCTTGCTTTTCTGCCAAACTCCACAGCGGAGTTCCACCGTACCATGTTCCATCTTCAGCATTTTGGCGATTGCTCATTGCATACGCTTCTTTACGTTGATAGTCGTAGAAAAAATTATCAATCAAACCGTGATGAGAAGGATATAATCCTGTAATTAATGTCCAGTGATTTGGAAAAGTAATGCTCGGATAACTCGGAGTCATTGCTTTTGCCCGGATACCTTCACCTGAATATTTTAAAAGATTTTTAGCATTGTACTTTTTAGCATAATCATATCTGAAACCGTCTGCAGAAATCATGATAACATAAGGCTTCTGCATCGCTTCTGCATTATTAAAACGATTAGGAATAACAATTTGAGCCGTGTCAACTGTTCCTGTCTGAGCAAATATTGTTAGTGATAAAGTGAGCATTAAAAATGCCAATACTTTTTTCATTTTATTTTTTTTGCAAAGGTAGCCTCAGTAAATTTCACAAAAAAGTTTCGTACGTTAAAAAAACATTAAGAGCCGGTTTAATTTCATTAAAAAAATTACCCCTAAATGGAGTAATTTTGATAAGATTTTTCGAGCCATCCCTAATCCTTAAGGGCGGAAAAATGTTTTTATATTTTAAATAATAAAGCCACTTTTCAGTGGCTTCAATTTATTCTTTAATTAACTGTTGATAAGAAGTAGAACCGTCCTTTAAAGTGATTTCAAAATAATAATTGCCCGATTTTAAATCAGCTACACTGATGTTTTCACCGTCAACTTTTACTGTTTTTACTTTTCTGCCTGTAGTTTCGTAAATATCAACAGATCTTATTTTATCAGCATTTTTGAAATATACTGTTTCCTTCGCAGGATTAGGATACATTTTAATCGCTTTGCTTTCAGCTTCCAGCTCGCTTATACCCAAAATTGAAAATGTTCCGCTTGTAACAGCTGTATTGGCAGACCCTCCATGTGGTGCTATAGCTAAGTCTGCTGCACCTGTAATAACACATTTGGTAGTAATACTGCCTGCCGAAGCATAATTAAACTGATAATCGTTAACCCCGTCTCCTGTTGTCATATTACGCTCATAAGCCATTGAAACTATACCACCAGAAACTACGGGAGCGCTTACTACAGTCCAGTCTTGAGTGTCTGTGTTGTATACTCCGATGCCTCCCAGATTTCTGTCGGAAAAGCCTGCGCTGCTATACGTCAAAGCATCTGTAGGAGCACCAGACATCCCGGAGTTGGCTGCACTTCTGAATGTAAATCCAAACCATCTGTCAGAAGGTCCTGTTAAATCCAGTCTCACTTTATTTGTCGTATTATTTAAGGTAATATTAGCGGTTATAGATCTTGTGCCAACCGTGCATGTCATCACTCCTGTAGATTTTTGCTGTGAAGAAGCCAAAAACCCCATAGTTAATAGTAAAGAAAATAATGTTTTTTTCATCTTTAATTTTTTAATAAGTTAATAATTTCGATATTTTTAGTAAATACGGCATATTCGAATGCTGTTTTACCTTGTTTATCTGCCAAATTTTTATTGGCTTTGTTTTTTAATAGTGTTTCTACGAGATCTTTATCCTGAAGCTGAACAGCATATATCAAAGGAGTGGTGCCTTTGGTATCTGCAAGATTTGGATTGGCTCCATTTACCAATAGTTTTTGAGTGAGTTCTTTGTTATTTTTAAAAACCGCTGCCGTAAGCGCTGAACCTTGATCACTACCGTAGTTAATATCCTTTACTTTTGCCATCAAAAATTCTGCAACAGGAGTATTTCCTCTGTAGCAAGCGAGGATTAGCGGAGAAAATCCGTTTTCGTTGGTTTGATTAATAACATCGGGATTCTGCTTCATCAGCTCTTTTGCTTCTGCAACAGTTCCGCTTCTGGCAATATCAAAAATAGATTTTGCTTTTTCCTGAGCCGACATTACGGTAAAACTCAATATGAAACTTAGGATAAAAAATATTTTTTTCATTATTTTGATAGTATATAATTGTATTCAACATTTACATTTTCTGCTACTTTTTTAGTAACCATTTTAGGAATGGTCACCTTAAAATCTGCGGGTCTTGCATCAAAATTTCCCTGCATATAAATTTTGCCGTCTTTAGAATGAATTACAGCACTTGAACTCACTGCTTTATCTACTCCGTGAAAATTTAAAGTGCCCTGAACTGTGTATTTCTGTGGTGATGCCGTCAATTTTGTTTTATCAAAGTTTACAATCTTACCTTTAAAGGTTGTTTTGGGATATTTTGCAGATTCGGCATAGCTTTCATTAAAATGTTCCTCCATTAATTTAACTTTAAAACGAAAATTCTTTACCGATGAAACAGAAGCAAAATCTCCGGTATCAGCATTAACAATAGCAACATTATTATCATCCTGTGCAAAAACATCTTCAAATAATGGTACTGATGCCTCAAACGTTACTTTGCCAGTTTTGGTTGTATACTTCTGAGCCGACACAATAGATCCGAAACTTAGTATAACGATTAATAATATTAAATTTTTCATATTGTTTCTTTTAATTTTCTGTCAACCCATCGGTTTTCCATTTTGTGATGATCATAGTTTGTAATGATGATAAACTACCGCCTTGAGGCATTTTTTGAGGATCTCCGGTTGGCCGATTAATTCTATCAATAATTTTATCAATATTATTTTTCACCTGATTATAGCCTGTTAAAGGTTGAAATGAAGCTGAACCACCCGGCGAATGACAACTTATACAGTTGGCATCAATAATAGGTTTTACATCTTTGTTATAGGTTACCAGCTCTGCAATAGGAGTTTTGTCTGAAATCTCTTCGTAGGTTCTGCTTTCACAAGCAATTGATAGTATTGCCAGTGAAACGATGTAGATTATTTTTTTCATACCTAAAAAACTCTATAAAGATTAAACCCAAAAAAAATCTGCCCCTTTTCCCATTTTCCTGAAGCGTTTGTGAGATAACCAATATCTGAATTCAACTGTGAATTGGTAAATAAAAGCTGAAACACATGTCCCCCGGTTTCTATATCCATCCCTAAAGAGAGTGGATTTTTATAAAAACTGTGATTATCAAAATTCACAAAATACTCGGCGTTAATTGATATTCTTTTCGAAATTTTATAACGACCGCCCAAACCTGCAAGAAATTGATTTTTATCTTCAATCACCGGCTCATAAAGGTTTTTGTGAACGTAAGAAGGTGTTAACTGTAAAGAAAAATTTTCGTTAAACCTTCTCGAAATCAATGCCTGAGTAAGATAAGAAAGTCGGTCTCCAAATTGAAGATGCGGATAATTATCTTTGCTGAGGTCTGTATTCACCGCCATAACATTATATCCTACAATATCAACCGGAAAATTTTCACTTTGCTTTATTAATTTATATTTCGCAGCACCTTCAAAAGTTTTGAGATTAGTTTCTCGCGAAAGACTCAATGAGATATTATCTGTAACACCATAGATTACCCCCAATTTCGTAGAAGCATCATCTAACCCGAAGAAGTCTTTGAAGCCTTTGCTTACATCTCCAAAACGATGTGCAATAACAATGTACCATTCATTTTTTGCAGACAATTTTGTAGACTGACCTGTAACAATCTGAAGCGCCTTGAACGCTGGTGGTGAATTTTCTGTATTGTGTGTCTGAATGGTGTCAATATCTTTCAAAAGGTCTTCCTGAGCAAAGGTAAAACCTGAAATAAATATTGACAAAAAAAGGAAAGTTTTTGTCATACGCATAAATGTTTAATTCGTATGACAAACTTATCAACTTATGATGCTAAAATTTGGTGATAAAAGTCACCGAGTGAGTTATTTTAATCAATCAAAGTGTTAAATTTATTTTAATAAGATGGCTTAGTTTCATTTAACACCCTCATTTACAAGTATTCTTATTCCTTCTTTAGTCTGGATAATTTCACCTTCATTTTCTACTTTTTTCAGAACCCTGCTGACCACTTCTCTTGAAGTCCCCAAATTGTTAGCAATTTCTTTATGAGTAAGCTTAATAGGATTGTTTCCTGTAATTGAGATCTGCTGTTTAATATAGCTTAAAATTCTTTTATCAAGCTTATGAAATACTGCCTCATTAACCATATTCATGACATCTGAAAACCTTTTGTCGTATTCGTGGTAAAAAAGCCTGTTGATTTGAGGATATTTGATGAGCCAGTCGAGAACGACAGAAACCGGAACCAATATTACTTCTGAGTCTTCTTCCGAAACAGCGTATATTTTGCTGATACAGTCTGAGAATATTGACGAAAATGTCATCAGACAGCTATCGTTGGGTCTGATATAATAATATATAAGTTCTCTGCCGTCGTTTAAGGCATATACTTTTATAGAACCTCTTACTAAAAATGGTACATATTTATTCTTTTGCCCTTCTCTGATAATTTCGGTTTTAGCTTTGACTTCTGTTACCACAGCGTGCTTCTGAAGCTCTATTGAAAAATCATTACCTAAGTAGCCAAATTTATTTAATATAAACTCATTATTTATCATGTCATTTTATCATATCCTAAACCAAAGATATACAATTGAATGATCCGTATTGTATTTTCGTTCAAATATTTATATAAATGACAAAAAAAATACCCCAACTTTCGTTGAGGTATTTTATATATTTAAGATAAATCTTAAGCGTTAACGTTGTTTCCTCCTAATACGAAAGGCTCAACTTCTTTGATTTCTCCGAATTGTTGCTCGTAGTTTGTGATGTTTTGCTGAAGTGCAGCTAAAACTCTCTTAGCGTGAAGCGGAGCCAAGATTACTCTTGATCTCACGTTAGCTTGCTGTACACCCGGCATTAACTGGATGAAATCTACTACAAACTCAGATGGAGAGTGGTTTACTAACGCAAGGTTACAGTAAACTCCTGAAGCTACCATCTCGTTAAGTTGGATGTTGATGTTGTTTGGATCGTTGTTTTGATTTTGATTGTCCATTGTATAAGTTATATTTTTAAATATGAAATTTGAGATTGTGAAAGTATAAAAATAATTTCAAACCTCAAATTTCAAATCATTAATTTTAGTTAAGGTCTTCGAATTCTTTCTTAGAACCTACGATTACATTCTGATACTCTTTCAGACCTGTACCTGCAGGAATTCTGTGTCCTACAATTACATTTTCTTTAAGACCATTCAAGCTGTCTACTTTACCAGCAACTGCTGCTTCGTTTAGAACTTTAGTTGTTTCCTGGAACGATGCTGCAGACATGAACGACTTAGTTTGTAGAGCCGCTCTTGTAATTCCTTGCAATACCGGCGTAGCCGTTGCAGGAAGTGCTTCTCTCACTTCAACTAAAGCCTGATCTTCACGCTTCAACTTAGAGTTTTCGTCTCTTAGTTCTCTTGCAGTAATCATCTGTCCTGGCTTGAATTCTTTAGAATCACCAGCTTCTGTAACTACTTTAAGACCAAATACTCTGTTGTTTTCCATTAAGAAATCATATTTGTGCTCAAGAGCAGCTTCAAGGAACTGAGTATCACCTCCATCAACGATTGATACTTTTGTCATCATCTGTCTTACGATGATTTCGAAGTGCTTATCGTCGATTTTTACCCCTTGCAGACGGTAAACTTCCTGAATTTCATTTACTAAATATTCCTGAACCGCAGTTGGCCCTTTGATCTTCAAGATATCGTCTGGAGTAACTGAACCGTCAGAAAGTGGCGAACCAGCTCTCACGAAGTCATTCTCCTGTACTAAGATTTGGTTTGATAATTTAACTAAATAAATTTTTCTCTCCCCAGTTTTAGCCTCAACGATCAATTCTCGGTTACCTCTCTTGATTTTCCCGTAAGAAACTACCCCATCGATCTCTGTAACAACCGCCGGGTTTGAAGGGTTTCTTGCTTCGAATAATTCTGTAACTCTCGGAAGACCTCCGGTAATATCCCCTGTCTTAGCAGCTTTTCTTGGGATTTTGATTAAGACTTTACCAGCCTTAATTTTTTCACCATCGTTTACCATTAAGTGGGCTCCTACCGGTAAGTTGTAACCTTTTTGTTCAACACCTTTAGAATCTACCACCTTCAAAGTAGGTACGGCTTTCTTATTTCTAGATTCAGAGATTACTTTCTCCTCAAATCCTGTCTGTTCGTCAATCTCCAATTGGAATGAAATACCTTGGATGATATCCTCATACTCTACTTTACCAGCATTTTCTGCAATGATTACCGCGTTATAAGGATCCCATTTTGCAATGGTATCTCCTTTTTTCACTTTATCACCAGGTTTTACCAATAACTGAGAACCGTAAGGTACGTTGGCAATCATCAATGGAGTTCTAGATTCGTTATCAGCAACCAATCTAAATTCTGTTGTACGAGATACTACTACTTCAGCAGTGTTTCCGTTTTCATCTTCAGAAGTAATTGTTCTTACTTCATCCAATTCTACAATACCATCTCTTCTTGCAGTAATTGAAGGGTTTTCTGATACGTTTGTAGATACACCCCCTTGGTGGAAGGTTCTCAATGTTAACTGAGTTCCCGGTTCCCCAATTGATTGTGCAGCAATAACACCTACTGCTTCACCCATATGAATTGGTTTACCTGTCGCTAAGTTTCTACCGTAACATTTAGCACAGATTCCTTTTTTGGTTTCGCATGTTAATGGTGAACGAACCTCAACTGCTTCAAGACCGATTTCTTCGATTCTTTTAGCTAAAGCTTCATTAATGATCTGATCTGCAGGAGCGATTAACTCATCAGTTTCAGGATCATAGATATTGTGTAGAGAAACTCTACCTAAGATTCTTTCAGAGATTCTTTCAACGATCTCATCATTTTTCTTAAGTGCAGTAACTTCTGTACCTCTTAATGTTCCACAATCGTTTTCTGTAACGATAACGTCTTGTGCAACGTCTACCAATCTTCTCGTTAAGTAACCCGCATCGGCAGTCTTAAGAGCGGTATCCGCAAGACCTTTACGAGCACCGTGAGTAGAGATAAAGTATTCTAAGATGGAAAGACCTTCTTTAAAGTTTGCAAGAATCGGGTTTTCGATAATTTCCGCACCGGTAGAACCAGCTTTCTGCGGTTTTGCCATCAAACCTCTCATCCCTGATAACTGACGGATCTGTTCCTTAGAACCCCTTGCTCCAGAATCAAGCATCATATATACAGAATTGAATCCACCTTGGTCAACTTTCATTCTGCTCATGATCATCTCAGTTAATCCAGCGTTTGTGTTTGTCCAAACGTCGATTACCTGGTTATAACGTTCTGTATCTGTAATTAGACCCATGTTATAGTTGGCTCTAATTTCGTCAACTGTTTCAATTGAAGTAGCGATCATTTTCTTTTTCTCAACAGGAACAACGATGTCACCTAATGAGAACGAAAGACCTCCTTTGAATGCGTTTGAATACCCTAAATCTTTCATTGCATCCAAGAACTTCACAGTAGTAGGGAAATCTGTATCAGCAAGTACTCTACCGATAATATTTCTTAATGATTTCTTTGTAAGAAGCTCATTAATATATCCTGACTGCTTAGGAACGATTTGGTTGAATAAGATTCTACCTACAGAAGTTTCAGTTAATTTCGTAGTAATTTCACCGTTTTCTTTAATAGGAAGTCTACATCTTACTTTAGCGTTCAATGAAACTCTACCTTCAGCATAAGCGATTTCTGCTTCTTCCGGAGAATAGAATGCAAGACCTTCTCCCAAAACTTTCATATCTTCTGTAGAGCTCAATTCTTTGGTCATGAAATAAAGACCAAGAACCATGTCCTGAGAAGGTACCGTAATTGGAGAACCGTTTGCAGGGTTCAAAATATTCTGAGAACCTAACATCAATAACTGAGCTTCAAGAATTGCTTCAGGCCCTAACGGTAAATGTACCGCCATCTGGTCACCATCGAAATCGGCGTTGAATGCTGTTGTTACTAACGGGTGTAGTTGGATTGCCTTACCTTCGATCATCTTAGGTTGGAAAGCCTGAATACCTAGTCTGTGAAGAGTTGGTGCTCTGTTCAATAAAACAGGGTGACCTTTCATCACGTTTTCTAAGATATCATAAACTACAGGTTCTTTTCTGTCAATAATTCTCTTTGCAGATTTTACTGTTTTTACAATCCCTCTTTCAATCAGTTTTCTGATGATAAACGGTTTGTAAAGCTCAGCAGCCATATCTTTAGGAATACCACATTCGTGAAGCTGTAAGTTTGGACCTACAACAATTACCGAACGAGCCGAGTAATCTACCCTTTTCCCTAGTAAGTTCTGACGGAAACGACCTTGCTTACCTTTCAATGAATCTGAAAGTGATTTCAATGGTCTGTTTGATTCTGATTTTACTGCAGAAGATTTTCTTGTATTATCGAATAATGAATCTACAGATTCCTGAAGCATACGCTTCTCGTTTCTCAAGATTACTTCTGGAGCTTTGATCTCCAATAATCTCTTCAAACGGTTGTTTCTTATAATAACTCTTCTGTAAAGGTCATTTAAGTCAGAAGTAGCGAAACGTCCTCCATCCAATGGAACTAATGGTCTTAGTTCTGGTGGTATTACAGGAAGTACACGCATAATCATCCACTCTGGTCTGTTGATCATTCTAGTGTTAGCACCTCTCAATGCTTCTACAACGTTCAATCTTTTCAGAGCTTCAGTTCTTCTTTGCTTAGAACCTTCGTTGTGAGCTTTGTGTCTCAAGTCGAAAGACAATGCATCAAGATCGATTCTTTTTAATAGCTCCTCAACAGCTTCAGCACCCATTTTAGCGATGAATTTGTTTGGATCTGAATCGTCAAGATATTGGTTTTCTACAGGAAGAGTTTCCATGATATCAAGGTATTCTTCTTCTGTAAGGAATTCCATGTGGTCAAAATCAGCACCGTCTAATTTCTTAGCGATACCTTGCTGAATTACCACATATCTTTCGTAATAGATAATCATATCCAATTTCTTGGAAGGAATACCCAAAAGGTAACCGATTTTGTTTGGTAAAGAACGGAAATACCAGATGTGAGCAATAGGAACTACCAAATTGATATGCCCGATTCTCTCTCTACGTACTTTTTTCTCCGTAACCTCTACACCACAACGGTCACAAACGATCCCCTTGTAACGAATTCTCTTGTATTTACCACAAGCACATTCGTAATCCTTGATAGGACCGAAGATCTTTTCACAGAACAAACCGTCTCTTTCAGGTTTGTGCGTTCTGTAGTTAATAGTTTCCGGCTTAAGAACCTCCCCTCTTGAGTCCTGTAAAATAGACTCCGGAGAAGCTAAACCGATGGTTATTTTATTAAATCTACTTGATTTATTTTTATTTGACATTTGTTAGATTTTAAATTTTAGATTTCAGATTTTAGATTAATTTTTGAATGTTGCCATTCAACATTTATAATTTAAAATTTAAAATTATTCCTCTAGTCTTACGTCTAATCCAAGACCTTGTAACTCGTGAAGTAGTACGTTGAATGATTCAGGAATACCTGGTTCAGGCATTGCTTCACCTTTCGCAATTGCTTCATAAGTTTTTGCTCTACCAATCACGTCATCTGACTTCACAGTAAGGATCTCTCTCAGGATATTTGATGCTCCAAATGCTTCAAGAGCCCAAACCTCCATCTCTCCGAATCTCTGTCCACCAAACTGAGCTTTACCTCCTAATGGTTGCTGAGTAATCAATGAGTAAGGTCCGATAGAACGTGCGTGCATTTTGTCATCTACCATGTGCCCAAGTTTCAACATATAGATAATACCTACCGTTGCAGCCTGAGTAAATCTTTCTCCGGTACCACCATCATAAAGGTGAGTGTGACCGAATTTAGGAACTCCTGCTTTCTCAGTATACTCTGTAATCTGATCTAGCGTTGCCCCATCAAAAATTGGCGTAGCGAACGTCATTCCTAATTTCTGACCAGCCCATCCAAGAACTGTTTCATAAATCTGACCGATGTTCATACGAGAAGGTACCCCAAGTGGATTCAATACGATATCTACCGGTGTTCCGTCTTCCAGGAATGGCATATCTTCTTCACGAACGATTCTCGAAACGATACCTTTGTTACCGTGACGACCCGCCATTTTATCTCCAACGTTTAGTTTACGTTTTTTAGCGATATATACTTTAGCCAACTTCATGATACCTGCCGGAAGCTCATCTCCGATAGAAATTGCGAATTTCTCACGGTTTTTAACTCCTTGAATATCGTTGAATTTGATTTTATAGTTGTGAATCAATTGTTTGATCAATTCATTCTTATCGTTGTCAACCGTCCAATCTGCACCGCTAACGTTAACGTAATCTTCTACTGAAGTTAATAATTTATGAGTAAATTTCATACCCTTACCGATGATTTCTTCATCTAAGTCGTTGGTAACTCCCTGAGAAGTTTTACCGCTAACAAGAGTATTTAATTTTTCAATTAAACTATTTCTTAACTCGTCAAACTTAGCCTTGTAAGTGTTTTCAATCTCTTCAAGTTTAAGTTTTTCTTCAGTTCTTTTCTTTTTATCTTTAATGTTTCTAGAGAACAATTTTTTGTTGATCACAACACCTCTCAATGAAGAATCTGCTTTCAATGAAGCATCTTTTACATCACCAGCTTTGTCACCAAAGATTGCTCTAAGAAGTTTCTCTTCAGGAGTAGGGTCAGATTCACCTTTTGGAGTAATCTTACCAATCATGATATCACCAGGCTTCACTTCAGCGCCGATTCTGATCATTCCGTTCTCATCAAGATCTTTTGTAGCTTCTTCAGAAACGTTAGGAATATCTGCTGTCAATTCTTCCATACCTAATTTGGTATCACGAACTTCAAGAGAATACTCATCCACGTGTATCGAAGTAAACCAGTCTTCACGTACCACTTTTTCGTTGATTACGATCGCATCCTCAAAGTTGTAACCCTTCCAAGGCATGAACGCAACCACTAAGTTTCTACCCAGAGCTAATTCTCCTTTTTCAGTAGCATAACCGTCGCAAAGTACCTGTCCTTTTACCACTGTTTCACCTACTCTTACGTTTGGTCTTAGGGTAATTGTAGTACTCTGGTTAGTTTTTCTAAACTTCGTAAGATTATATGTTTTCGTAGCAGATTCGAATGATACTAAATCTTCGTCTTCGCTTCTTTCATATTTAATTGTAATCTTGTCTGCATCAACGTACTCTACAGTACCTGTACCTTCAGCATTGATCAAGATTCTAGAATCTTTCGCAACTTGTTGTTCCAGACCTGTACCTACGATTGGAGCTTGTGGCTTCAACAAAGGAACTGCCTGACGCATCATGTTTGATCCCATCAATGCACGGTTCGCATCATCATGCTCCAAGAATGGAATTAATGAAGCTGAAATACCGGAAATCTGGTTTGGCGCAACGTCGATCAAGTTAACTTCAGAAGGCTCTACTACAGGATAATCACCATCTAGACGAGCAATAATTCTGTCTGTGATAAATGTACCGTTGTCATTCAACTCAACGTTTGCCTGAGCAATTACTTTATCTTCTTCGTCTTCCGCGTTTAAGTAAATAGGATCTGCATTTAAATCTACAGTACCGTCATTTACCTTTCTATATGGAGTTTCGATGAAACCTAAAGTATTGATTTTAGCGTAAATACCTAAAGATGAAATCAAACCAATGTTTGGTCCTTCAGGAGTTTCGATAGGACAGATTCTACCATAGTGAGTATGGTGAACGTCACGTACCTCGAAACCTGCTCTTTCTCTTGATAAACCACCAGGTCCTAGGGCAGAAAGTCTACGCTTGTGCGTAATTTCTGACAATGGGTTGGTTTGGTCCATGAACTGAGAAAGCTGGTTGGTACCAAAGAATGAGTTAATAACTGATGTTAAAGTTTTTGCATTAACAAGGTCAAGAGGAGTAAATATCTCGTTATCTCTAACGTTCATTCTTTCCTTAATTGTTCTTGCAATTCTAGAAAGACCTACACCGAACTGTCCTGCTAATTGCTCACCAACAGTTTTAATTCTTCTGTTTGATAAGTGGTCAATATCATCAACCTCCGCTTTAGAGTTTACCAATTCGATCAAGTGTCTTACAATCGCAATGATATCTTCTTTTGTAAGAACCTCAGTAGTTGTAGGAATGTTTAGACCTAACTTTTTGTTTAGTCTGTAACGTCCTACTTCACCAAGTGAATATCTTTGCTCAGAGAAGAATAATTTTTCGATAATTCCTCTTGCAGTTTCCTCATCGGGTGGATCTGCATTTCTTAACTGACGGTAAATATATTCTACCGCTTCTTTTTCAGAGTTGGTAGGGTCTTTTTGTAAAGTATTCTGGATGATAGAGAATTCGTTTGAATTTTCTTTGTGAATCAAGATAGATTTCACACCAGCATCCAAAATAAGATCTAAATGTTCTTTTTCAAGAATAGTTTCTCTGTCTAAGATGATTTCGTTTCTTTCAATAGAAACTACTTCACCAGTATCTTCGTCTACGAAATCTTCGAACCAAGTGTTCAATACTCTCGCAGCCAAAGTTCTACCTTCTACTTTTTTAAGGGCAGCTTTAGAAACTTTCACTTCTTCTGCAAGGTCAAAGATCTGAAGAATGTCTTTATCAGATTCGAAACCGATCGCTCTTAATAACGTTGTTAAAGGTAATTTTTTCTTACGGTCGATATACGCGTACATTACGCTGTTGATATCGGTTGTAAATTCCATCCAAGATCCTTTGAAAGGAATAATTCTTGAATAGTACAATTTTGTTCCGTTTGCGTGGTAAGTCTGTCCGAAGAATACACCAGGTGAACGGTGAAGTTGCGTAACGATAACTCTTTCTGCTCCGTTGATAATGAAAGAACCACTGTCTGTCATATAAGGAACCGGACCTAAATACACATCTTGTACAACAGTCTGAAAATCTTCATGTTCAGGGTCTGTACAGTATAATTTAAGTCTAGCTTTTAGAGGAACTGAATACGTTAAACCTCTTTCCACACATTCATTGATTGAATAACGTGGAGAATCTACCAAATAATCTAAGAATTCCAATACAAATTGGTTTCTAGAATCGGTAATTGGAAAGTTTTCTTGGAAGGTTTTGTGCAAACCTTCTTTCTTTCTGTCCTCAGGAAGTGTGTCTAGCTGGAAAAAATCTTTAAATGACTCTAGCTGGATATCTAAGAAATCCGGAGTAATGATTTTTCCTTTAGCCGAAGAGAAATTAATTCTCTCAACTCCCCTAGTTGTTGATGTTGTTTTACTCATAAAACTTTTAAGAAAGGGTTAAAAAATATTTTGTTTTTATTCAAAAATATCAGAAAAGAAAGGTAAAAGGCAAAAGTAACAAGGAAGAAGTGTTTTTGGCGCTCACGAAAGACCTTGGCTCTTACTACTTTATACATGTCTCTTTCTAACTGCAACACTGGTATATCTTTTCACAGTGTAATGCAAAATATTTTTATTTTTTTATCTAATGGCAAAAAAGTGTAAACAGTAAAAACACAGACGACCCTTCCAAATTAATGAAAGAGCTGATTTTCAATATTTTACCGTATTATGTTTAATTTTTAGCGCCAAAAGAGACTTCAAATATACGGATTATTAATTTCATACACAACAAAAAAGCACTCATAATGAGTTGGTTATCTAAACTGAAATTTATTCATTCCAAAACAACAACAGTAAATGTTTTTTCTGCGAAATAATGTAAACATTGTCAACGATAATTTATTTGATGCGAAAAACCTTGGGAAATTATTTAAAAATAAAATACTATGGAATTAGCTCGATATAATGCACAAAAAAAGCAACTACAAATGTAGTTGCTTCTTATATTTTGAAAGTAAATGATTACTTCAATTCTACTTCAGCACCAGCTTCTTCTAATTGCTTCTTAAGAGCTTCAGCTTCGTCTTTAGAGATACCTTCTTTAATAGCAGAAGGAGCTCCGTCTACGATATCTTTAGCTTCTTTAAGACCAGCACCAGTTAAATCTTTTACCAATTTAACGATAGCTAATTTAGAAGCACCTGCAGACTTAAGAATTACGTCGAATTCAGTCTTTTCTTCAGCAGCTTCACCTGCACCAGGACCAGCCATAACAACTGCAGCAGCAGCTGGTTCGATTCCGTACTCATCCTTAAGGATAGTAGCTAATTCATTTACGTCTTTTACTGTTAAGTTTACTAGCGTTTCAGCTAAATTTTTTAAATCTGACATTGTTGTAATGTTTTTGTTGATTATTGATTGATTTTTTTGAGAGTCTAATTATTCTGCAGCTGGAGCTTCTCCTTCTGCAGCAGCTTCTGGAGTTTCAGTAGCTGGAGTTTCTTCTACAGCAGGTGCAGCTTCTTCAGCAGTAGCTTCTGCAGTTTCAGATTTGTTTTGAAGAGCAGAAACAACTCTTTGGATTGGAGACTGAAGTAATCCGATGATTTCACCGATCATTTCTTCTCTAGACTTAATGCTTACTAGAGCATCAAGGTTGTTGTCACCAACATAGAAAGTTTCTTGAACGAAAGCTGATTTTAAAGCCGGCTTCTCTTCTTTTTTTCTAAAGTCTTTGATTAATTTTGCCGGAGCGTTAGCCGTTTCAGCAATCATTAATGCAGAGTTACCTTTGAAAGTCTGGAACATTTCAGAGAAATCTACTCCGTCAATTTGTTCCATTGCTTTTTGCAAAAGTGTATTTTTTACCACTTTTACTTTGATATTTTGCTTGAAAGCCTGTCTTCTGAAGTCAGAAGATTTTGCAGCGTTCAAACCGTCTAGATCTGCTACATAAACTACTTTTGCATCCTGAAGCAAGTCTTTGATCTCTTGTATCGCTACAACTTTTTGGTCTTTTGTCATTGTCTTAAGGATTATAATTAGTTAACAGATTTAGTATCGATTGCAATACCAGGACTCATTGTAGAAGACAAATAAATGCTTTTTACATAAACTCCTTTTGCAGCAGTTGGCTTCATTTTGATCAAAGTAGAGATCAATTCCTGAGCATTTTCCTTGATTTTGGCAGCATCGAAAGATACTTTACCAATACCAGCGTGGATAATACCGTATTTGTCTACTTTAAAGTCAATTTTACCAGCTTTTACTTCAGTTACTGCTTTACCAATTTCCATAGTTACAGTACCTGATTTTGGGTTAGGCATCAAACCTCTTGGTCCTAATACTCTACCCAATGGTCCTAATTTACCCATAACAGCCGGCATTGTAACGATAACGTCAACATCTGTCCAACCTTCTTTTATTTTCTGTAAATATTCGTCAAGACCTACATAGTCAGCACCAGCTTCTTTAGCTTCAGCTTCTTTATCTGGAGTTACTAAAGCCAAAACTTTAACATCTTTACCAGTACCGTGAGGAAGAGATACAACACCTCTTACCATTTGGTTTGCTTTTCTTGGATCTACACCCAATCTTACAGCGATATCTACAGAAGCATCAAACTTTGCAGTGTTCACCTCTTTTACAAGAGCAGAACCTTCTTCAAGGTTATAGATTCTTCCTTTTTCTACTTTGCTTAAAGCTTCCTTTTGCTTTTTAGTCAATTTTGCCATTTCTCTAAGTATTAAGCGTTAAAAGTTGGTTTAGTTCCTGTTACTCTTAATCCCATAGATCTAGCAGTACCTGCAACCATAGAAACTGCAGAATCCATTGTAAAGCAGTTAAGATCTGTCATCTTATCTTCAGCGATTTTTTGAACCTGAGCCCAAGATACAGCACCTACTTTGTTTCTGTTTGGTTCTCCAGAGCCACCTTTGATTTTAGCCGCATCCATTAACTGGATTGCTGCAGGAGGAGTTTTGATTACGAATTCAAAAGATTTGTCTTCGTACACTGTAATTACTACAGGTAAAACTTGTCCTGGCTTATCTTGGGTTCTTCCGTTAAACTGCTTACAAAACTCCATGATGTTCACACCTGCAGAACCCAAAGCTGGACCTACTGGTGGAGAAGGGTTAGCAGCGCCACCTTTCACCTGAAGTTTTACCATTTTAAAGACTTTTTTAGCCATTTTTTATTTTTTAAATTTGAATAATTAATGAGTTTGGAAGCATTCATTATTCAGTAGGTTACCGCACTCACATAAAGTAAACCTACTTTTCGGACTGCAAAATTATGAAATATTTTTGAATTAGCAAATACTTAACTCATTAAAATTCAGAAATTAAATAAAATTTATTTGAGAGTTTTGTACATTCAGAAAAAGGTATTTTACATTCATGAAAATTAAACCTCTGCAGTAAAGCCTTTATATTAAAGATTAAATTGATGATTTATTGATACAAGTCATCTATTTATTTTAAACTAATAAAATATTTAAACAAAAAATACCGTCCAGAATCTGAACGGTATTTATATTATATCAAAGTATTAATTATACTTTTTCTACTTGCATATAGCTTAGCTCCATTGGAGTTTTTCTTCCGAAGATCAAAACTGATACTTCTACTTTCTTCTTATCTTCAAGAATTTTTTCTACTGTACCGTTGAATCCGTTGAAAGGACCATCGATTACTTTTACATTCTCTCCAACAATGAATGGAATTTCTGCATCGGTAGCAAATTCTGAAAGCTCATCCATTCTACCTAGCATTCTGTTAACCTCAGATTTTCTCATTGGTACAGGATCACCACCTTTGGTTAAACTTAAGAAAGAAATTACACCCGGAATGTTTTTTATAACGTGAGGAATCTCCCCCATCAGATCTGCTTCTACCATCAGGTAACCTGGATAGTAAGGTCTTTCTTTAGGAACTTTTTTTCCGTTTCTAAGCTGAATCACCTTTTCCATAGGAATAACTACCTGAGTAACATACTGCTCAAACCCTAAACGCTTGATTTCTGTCTCAATATAGTTTTTCACTTTATTTTCCTGTCCGCTGATTGCTTTCAGCACATACCATTTCAATTCGCTCATTATGGAAAATAGTTTTTTATTAGTTGAAGCTGTTAATTAGTATTCCTAAGATGTTGCTGATTGATTTTGAAAACAACTCATCAACACCAAAAGTAAATAATGCTAAAATGACAGTAGCAACAGTAACTACAATTGTAGAAGACTGTAAGTCTGACCATTTTGGCCATTCAACTTTATGTCTGAATTCGTTATAAGAACCTTTTAAAAAATTGACAAATGAACTCATAATTTATATTTGCACGGGCACAAGGATTCGAACCCTGATCAACGGTGTTGGAGACCGGTATCCTACCATTGGACGATGCCCGTAGATAAAAAGCTTCCGAGAGTTTCCTTTCGGAAGCTTTATTTATTTTAAGATGATTAGTCTAAGATTTCAGTAACCTGACCTGAACCAACTGTTCTACCTCCTTCTCTGATCGCAAATCTAAGACCTACGTTAAGAGCGATTGGCTGTAACAATTCTACAGTGATCTCTAAGTTATCACCAGGCATTACCATTTCTACTCCTTCTGGTAAGAAGATCTCACCTGTAACGTCAGTAGTTCTTACGTAGAACTGAGGACGGTACTTGTTGTGGAATGGAGTGTGACGTCCACCTTCTTCCTTAGAAAGGATATAAACAGATGCTTTGAATTTTTTGTGTGGCTTAACAGAATCTTTCTTAGCGATTACCATACCTCTCTTGATGTCAGTTTTTTCAATACCTCTCAACAATAGACCTACGTTATCTCCAGCTTCACCTCTGTCAAGGATTTTTCTGAACATCTCAACTCCTGTAATAGTAGAAGTTAATTTTTCTTCACCCATACCGATGATATCTACAGGATCTCCTGTGTTGATAATACCAGCTTCGATTCTACCAGTTGCTACAGTACCTCTACCAGTAATAGAGAATACGTCTTCGATTGGCATCAAGAATGGCTTATCAGTATCTCTTGGTGGTTGCTCGATCCAGTTATCAACTGCATCCATCAATTCTTCAACAGATTTGAACCATTTGTCTTCGCTATCAGGAGTAGCAGCAGTAGCAGCAGTAAGAGCTCCTAATGCAGAACCTTGAATTACTGGAGAGTTATCTCCGTCGAAATCATAAGTAGACAACAAGTCTCTAAGTTCCATTTCAACTAGCTCTAATAATTCAGCATCGTCTACCATGTCAACTTTGTTCATGAAAACAACAATTCTAGGTACGTTTACCTGACGACAAAGCAAGATGTGCTCTCTAGTCTGAGGCATAGGACCGTCAGTTGCAGCACATACTACGATAGCTCCATCCATCTGAGCAGCACCCGTTACCATGTTCTTCACATAATCCGCGTGACCTGGACAGTCAACGTGAGCATAATGTCTTTTTTCAGTTTCGTACTCGATGTGAGCAGTATTGATAGTAATCCCTCTTTCTTTTTCTTCTGGAGCAGAGTCAATAGCAGAGAAATCTTTTTTCTCAGCAAGACCTTTGCTCGCTAATACAGCTGAAATAGCTGCAGTAAGTGTAGTTTTACCATGGTCAACGTGACCAATAGTACCAATGTTCAAGTGTGGTTTGTTACGATTAAACGTTTCCTTTGCCATGATTTAAATTATTTATTTTATTGTTTTATTCAAATTTTCGGTGTGCAAATATAATGAATTTTTATATACCAAAATCTTTTTATCAAAAAAAGTTTAATACTAAACCCAGAAAGTCACAAACCAGACTGCTTTTTCTAAACAGAATGCAAATTTAAGCAAAAAAAATCAATTAAAAAAAGTGTTTGTAAAAATCCGTGGATAATTTTCTTCCGTATATACCATCAGAAATCCTTTAAAATAAATTATTATGAAAAAACTATTCTACTTTTGTATGGCTACATTTG
Source organism: Chryseobacterium sp. CFS15 (assembly GCF_031118795.1). NCBI lineage: Bacteria > Pseudomonadati > Bacteroidota > Flavobacteriia > Flavobacteriales > Weeksellaceae > Chryseobacterium > Chryseobacterium sp. CFS15. The sequence goes on from NZ_JAVHYL010000014.1 coordinate 81,931, forward strand.
CTTTTGTCACGGTAATCTCTTGTAACGATGACGAAAATATGATGACGATGCCTGAAGAGCCTGTTACTGCTTTACCCAATGCAATGGTGTATGGGTTAACAGAAAATAATCAGTTGGTTTCTTTTAATACCAACAATTCCTCAACCTTTGCTTCTACAAAATCTATCATGGGAATTCCGTCGGGAGAAAAATTAATGAGTATTGATTTCAGACCCGCCACCGGTGAATTGTATGCTGTATCCAATGCGAGCAAGTTTTATATTATCAATACTTCTACCGCCTCTAGCAGAGCTGTAAGTACAACATCTTTTTTACCTGTCATTTCGGGAACTGTGGCCTCTATTGATTTTAATCCTACTGTAGACAGAATCAGATTGGTGACCAATACGGGACAAAATCTACGTTTACATCCTGAAACAGGCGCTATCGCAGCTGTTGATACCAATATTGCAACCACTTCATCTATTATGGGCGTTGCATATACCAACAGCGTTTCGGGAGCAGCTTCTACAATTTTATACGATCTTGATGCTACTTCAGGAAAACTTTTTAAGCAAGACCCTCCAAATAATGGTACTTTAGTAGAAGTAGGAAGCTTAGGAATTACTTTTACAGGACAAGCTGCATTCGACATCAATCCTGATAACACTCTGGCAGTAATGGCGGCTACAACAGGTACCCAAAACAGTCTATATACTGTAAATTTAACCAATGGAAAAGCGACAAGCCTTGGAAATCTTTCACAAAAAGTAATCGATTTGGCAATTCCTACAAATCCTGTTGCATATGCAGTTGATAATTCTAATGCATTGCAAATTTTTAATCCTAATAATCCGCAACCTGTCACGAAAGCAATTACCGGGCTTCAATCTGGAGAAAATATTCTAGGAATTGATTTCAGACCTTTAAACGGGCAGCTTTATGCATTAGGAAGCTCAAGCAGAATTTATACAATTAATTTAGGAAATGGTGTTGCAACCGTTGTTGGAACACAGTTACCTACTCTATTGGCAGGGACAGAATTCGGTTTTGATTTTAATCCAACTGTTGATAAAATAAGAGTCGTAAGCAATACCGGACAGAATTTAAGATTAGATCCTGTCACAGGAGGAATTACTGCGACAGACGGTATAATTAATCCGGGAACGCCTACTTTAGGTGCAGCCGCATATACAAACAATTTTGCCGGCGCCACTACAACTTCACTTTTTGTGATTGATCATACAACAGACAAATTATATTTACAAAATCCGCCCAACAATGGAACTTTGATTGAGCAAGGATCTTTAGGCATCAATATCGACGGTGCCAATGGTTTCGATATTGGAAGTACAAGCCAAAAAGCTTATTTGGTAGCTACTACAGCCGGAACCACAAAAATTTATACCGTGAATACGACAAATGGTTCTACTACTTCTTTGGCCAATTATCCTAATGCTGTAAGAGGTTTTACAATTGGTTTAGGATTCTAAAGATAAAATCCGACATAGTTTAATATTTATAAAAGAAGCGCTGAAAAATTAATTTTTCAGCGCTTCTAACTATATAATGTAAATGAAAGATAATTTTAAATAATTTCTACTGTTTTCTTTGTTCGGTTAAAGATCCAGAAGATAATGGGGAAGATTAATAAGGTTAAAATGGTTGCCGTAATCAAACCTCCGATAATGACAATTGCTAAAGGTTTTTGAGATTCAGAACCAATTCCGGTAGATAATGCTGCAGGTAATAATCCGATCGATGCCATTAAAGCGGTCATAATGACGGGTCTTGTTCTAGATTTTACTCCATTAAACACAGCTTCATCCAGTTTGAGGCCATCTTTGATATTTTGATGGAACTCTGTAATTAAAATGACTCCGTTCTGAATGCAAATTCCCAGCAAAGCAATCATCCCAACTCCGGCAGAAATTCCGAAATTCATTTTGGTCACATGCAATGCGATGATTCCGCCAATTAAAGCAAACGGTACATTCGCTAAAACCAAAAGTGAATCTTTCATGTTTCCAAAAAGGATAAATAGCAGAAAAAATATCCCTAAAATACTGATGGGTACTACTTCTGTTAACCGTGCTGTTGCTCTTTGTTGGTTTTCAAACTGACCGGTCCAGCCTACTTTATAGCCTTCCGGAAGATTAATTTTTGCCACTTCTTTTTGTGCATCAGCAATGGTTCCTCCCAAATCTCGGTCACGAATCGAGAATTTAATTCCAATATACCGTTTGATATCATCACGATAAATAAATGCTGCTCCATTATTTTTTTCAATATTTCCAACTTCCTTCAGTGGAATCATTGTTCCTTCCTGCGTAGGAATCATCAGTGAAGCAATATCATTTTCATCTTTTCTATATTCGTGAGAATATCTCAAACGAATCGGGAATTTTCTTTCGCCATCATACATTTCTGAAGCCGTTTTTCCACCAAAAGCCATTTCCAGAACAGTTTGCGCATCTTCCGGCATTACACCATATGCTGCCATTTTATTTCTGTCCCAAACCACATTTACTTCCGGTTGACCGATATTTTTAATAATTCCGGCGTCACGTACTCCATCCACATCTTTTATTGATTTTAAAACTTTATCCGCCAATTCATCCAAAGTCTGAAGATTGTCACCATAAATTTTAATTCCGTTTTCAGCTTTAAAACCGGCAACCGCTTCAGCAACGTTATCAGAAATCGGCTGAGAATAATTAAATGTTATTCCCTGATAATTGCTGAGTTTTTTATCAATTTCTTCGGTGAGTTGTTCATAGCTGATCTTTCTTTTCCACTCATCTTTAGGCTTAAGATTTACGGCAAACTGTACAAATCCGAATCCATTCGGGTCTGTTCCGTCGTTGCTTCGTCCGGTTTGCGCCAAAACATCGGTCACTTCAGGAACGCTCATAATATCTTTCTTCAAAATATCGGCGGTCTTCAAAGATTCTTTTAAAGATGAACTCATCGGCATTTCTGCAGTAATCCAAAGTGAACCTTCATTTAATTGAGGTAAAAATTCTGTTCCCAAAAATTTCCCTGAAAATAAAGTTACTGCTACAAATGAGATTGAAATAATTAAACTTAATCTTTTATTCTTAAATGTAAATTTGAAACCATTCAACACAATTCTGTCCCAGAAATTTACAAACGGATTGTTCTTCTCTCTTACATTTTTATTTAAAAGCAAATGCGTTAAAACAGGAACCAAAGTCAAAGTAAAAATCAAAGCTCCCAACAATGCAAAACCAAGGGTAAATGCTAAAGGTGAAAACATTTTACCTTCCACTTTCTGAAATGAGAAAATCGGAATTAATGAGGTGATAATAATTAATTTTGAAAAGAAAATAGCTTTTCCTAAACCGGTTCCGGTTTGTTTAATCCAGCCTGCTTTTGCGAGTTTATTGAATCTTTCAGTACCGTATTTTTTGGCTTTATGGTCGAGCATTACGAAAATTCCTTCAACCATGACGACGGCTCCGTCAATGATAATTCCGAAATCTACCGCTCCCAATGACAGTAAATTGGCGCTCATTCCTGCTATTTTTAAACATAAAAATGCAAAAAGCAAAGACAGAGGAATGATGATGGAAACAATTAAAGTCGTTCGCCAATCTGCCATAAAGATCAACACAATTACCGTAACAAGGATGATTCCCTCCATCAAATTGTGCATCACGGTTTCTGTGGTAAAATCCATCAGATTATCACGGTCATAGAATGTGACCATTTTTACATCTTTAGGAAGAATCTTTTCGTTAAGCTCTTTAATTTTAGCTTTCACACCCACCAAAACTTCACGCGGATTTTCACCTTTTCGCATCACGACAATTCCTTCTACAGTATCATCCTGATTATTTAATCCAGCCTGCCCTACTCTAGGTCTCGAACTTTCATGTACCTCAGCAACATATTTTACCAAAATTGGGTTTCCGCTGTCATTATGAATGGTAATATTGCCAATATCGTCTATCGACTGTACCAAACCAATTCCTCGTACCACATAAGCCTGTCCGTTTTTTTCGATCACATCGCCACCAACATTCAGATTGCTTTTTGTCACTGCTTCATACACCTCCAGCGGAGTTAAATTATATTTATCTAAAGCCCTCGGATCGATACTCAACTCAAAAACTTTATCCTGACCTCCAAAAACATTGACGTCTGCAACTCCGGGAACACCACGAAGCGCTCTGTCGATGACCCAATTCTGCAAAGTAAGAAGCTCACGGGAATCTTTTTTCTTGCTTTCTAAAGTATATCTGAAAATTTCTCCCGTCGGTCCGTAAGGAGGCTGTACTTCGGGATCAATTCCTTCGGGAAGACTTATATTTCGAAGCTGATTGTTGACCATATTTCGGGCAAACATATCGTCAACTCCATCATCAAAGAGAATTTTAACAATGGAAAGCCCAAACATTGTGGTACTTCGCACACTTGTTTTTTTCTGAACCGGGCTCATCGCCAGTTCAATCGGTGTGGTGACAAAACGTTCCACTTCTTCAGCGCTTCTGCCATCCCATTGGGTAATAATTACAATCTGGGTATTGGTAACATCAGGAAAAGCTTCAATCGGCATATTTTTGAAACTTATAAATCCTGCAACTGCCAAAATCGCAACCCAAATAAAGGTAAAAGCCTTATTTTTAAGTGAAAACGATATTATATTTTTTATGAATTTATTCATGTGAATAGATGTTAGATATTAGGTTTTAGTTTTCAGGCTAATCTCTAATGTTTAATTGTATCTAAATGATTTAAAAACCATTAAGAAAATGAATGATAAAGATGATTAAAGCGCATCAAAAAGATGACTTAGCTTTGGTTAAATAATAGGTTAATTTTAATCGCTTATGTATTCAAAATATCTTAATGGTTTGGTAAATTAATTTTTTAGAGAGCGATAGATTAACAGCTGATTATTGGTAATTACGTTCTCACCTTCCGAAAGGCCTTCTGAAATATAAGTGACCTCACCAAGCTGTTTTAAAACCTGAATTTCTTTAATCTTTACATCAGTTCTCGATTTAAAAACCACAACATAACTTCTGTCATCATCAAAAATCACGGCTTTTGAAGGAATAGAAAGAGCAGTTTTATTTTCAGATTTTGAAACTTTAATCGTTGCTTTACTATCAGGAATCAACAATCCGTTGGCGTTATCGAGAACAACTCTTGCCTGCATTGCATTGGTTTCAGGATCGATAATTTTAAATATTTTATCAATTTTCCCGTCAAAAACTTTATCAGGATAAGAAAGTGTAGAAACCTGCGCTGGCATTCCAAGGCTTATTTTATCGATATCCGCTTCATTGATATTCATAATCGCCCAAACATTCGTGGTATTGGCAACATCAAAAATATTTTCACTTCTGTCACTTCTCAGCTGCATATCTTTATTGATGTCTTTATGAACAATATAACCGCTGATTGGTGCCAAAACACTGTAAATATTTCCGTTCTTCACATTGTAAACCGTACTTACTGCAGATGCTCTCTGCATTTGGTCTTCTGCTTTCTGAAGCTGGCTTTTTGCTTCAAGTACATCTCTTTCTGTATTCAGCTTTCCTTCGTACATTTCCCTTGCAACACGAAGATTGTTTTTAGCAACCTGCAAATCTGTTCTTGAATCGCTCACATCTTTTTGTACTTCTGCCAGTTCGGTACTTCTTATGGTTGCCAAAACCTGCCCTTTTCTTACATAGTCACCCAATTCCACGTTTACACTCATTACATTTCCTCCGACTAACGGGAAAACATCGATATATGAATTGGCATCTGCAGCAATTTTACCGTAAAAACTGTAAGAATCTTCTACATTTTTATTCTCAACTTTCGCAGTGGAAATTGATTCGAGCATTGTATTACTCAGTTCAAAACCTTTTGGTTCGGGAGTTTTTGCAATTTCAGGCTTTGAACATGACCATAAAAGAAAAGCTGAAAACAAGGGTATAATTATTTTTTTCATTGTATTGTTAATAGAAGATTTTGGTTTGTACTAATTGATTAAGCTGAATGGCAGATTCCATCAAATCATTTTTCATATCATAAATCTGCAGTGCGGTTTGGCGATAACTTTCCATGAAATCTGTAAACTCAATCAGACTGATATTTCCGTTTCTGAAATTTTTAAGCATTCCGTCATAAACAAGATCAAGATTACTTAAGTCTGTAGATTTTATCTCCGCTAACTGATCATATTGGGTTTTCCAGATTTGAAATGCAGATTGTACTTTCGTTTCTAAATTGAGTTTTTGGAATTCTGCGTTTTTCTGATTCTGCTTGATGGCGTAATTGGCCTTTTCTACATTTCCTTTATTACTTTTCCATAATGGGATTGGAATTCCGACCTTCAGATTAATTTCATTATTAAAAGTACCTGAAGCCTGATCGTATTCTGCACCGACATTCAAATCGGGAACATTCAACGATTTTTGCCACTGCGCATATAATTTAGAATTATCAATCAGTTTTAGAATAAATAAATAATCAGCGTTGTTTTCGAGTGCTTTTCTTTTCAATTCATCATCATCACCGAAAGGCTGTGCCGTTAAAACCAGTTTGGCTTCTTCTTCTGAAATCTCAGGCTCGATATTTTCTGTAATTCCGGTAAGCACTTTAAGATTTTGCTCAAACTCCAAAAGATTTTTATTGATATTTACTTTATCATTATTCAGCTGAATAACGATACTTTGAAGCCTTACTTCGTCTTTCAGGGAAACATTGCCTTTTGCAGACTGTACTTTGTATGCCTTCAAAAGATCGTTCATATATCCTAATTGCTTATTGGTATTTTCAAGTTTGAGTTTCTCGTAGTAAAGATTATAATAATTGGTATGAAGCTGTGTTCTCAACTCTACCAGAAGCTGTGAAAACTGCAATTGTGAAAGCTCTTTATTAGATTTTGCAAAAGCTATTTCATTTTTCTTTTTACCACCCATATAAATGAGTTGGGTAACTTCGAAACCTTTAGCTCTTCCTGCGTCTAAAAATCTACGGTCTTGGGGATTATATCCGTTGATATAACCACTCATCTGCGGAAGCTCCCAGATTTTCGCCTGCAAAATATCTGCATCTGCCATGTTGATGCTGTATTGCTCGGCAAGAAGCTGAAGGTTGTTTTGCTGAAAGGCATTTTCGCACTCCAAAAGCGACATTTGCTGCTGCGCTGATATCATCGAAGAAATCGCCACGAGCAGTCCTGCAATTTTGTTCATTCTCTCAATTTTGATGACAAAAGTGCGGTTGCTCGATTAAAACGAACTTAAAGGAGGCTTAAAATAAAATTAAATTTGGTTTTGGGAAGGTTTTGAAATATTTTTTCTAACCATTTATTTGAAACATTAAGGGATTTAAAAAGTTAAGTTTCATTAAGAAAAATCTAATCGATTTTAATTGCTTGAAGTGAACTCAACTTATGGTTCTCAAATCTCTAATAAATTTTGATGGATATAATCTGTCCCGCAGATAACACAGATTTCACAGATCTATTTTATTATTGAATAATATGAGATACCTGAAAAAATATTCTTGTAGATTGACGGATTAAGCAGATTATTTTAGCATTTCTAATCTGCTAATCTGCGAGAAAATAAAAGATTTATACTTTAAAGACACTTTTAATATTTTTAATTTTATTTATTGAAAATTACGCTAAACTTGTTCATGTTTTCAGAAGGAGAATTGTATTCAATATTTGCATTATGGTATTCTAAAATTCTTTTTACAATTCGAAGTCCAAGACCGGAACCGGAAATATTCTGAGAATTGTTTCCTCGCATGAAAGCTTCAAAAAGTTTTGGCTGCTCTTCTTCTGAAATGGTATTACCTTCCGAAAATACGTCTACTGAAAGATGAGTTTCATTTTCGGTAATTAAAATTTTCACATCAGCATTATCAGAATAGACTGCAGCGTTTTTCAATAAATTTATAAAGACAATATCTAAAAGTGACTGAACTCCGCTGATCGTTAAAAAAGCATTTTCCTGTGTTTCTTCAGAAATGAGAAAATCCATTTTAAGATTAGGATAACTTTTTTGTACACGGTCAAATGATTCAAAAATCACTTCATCTATTCTTACTTCTTCATAAATGGTCTGAATATTTTCTTTATCAAATTTTGTGAGAAGTAAAAGTGAATTTGTAAGATCAGACAATTGATATACATCTTTCAACATCTGTTTCAGAGCGGAAAGAGTTTCAGGAGAATGCTGCTCGAGTTTAATTAAATTTTCCAGTTGAAAAGCCATTCTTGTAATCGGCGTCCTAATTTCGTGAGATGCACTTGCCGTAAAATCTTTTTGTGACTGAAAAACATCATTTAATCGTACAATCATCGTATTAAAAGACTTTGCCAGAATACTTATCTCGTCATTCGACTGCTCCACCGGGATTTGTGTTGTCAGTTTATGAGCCGTAACCTCAGAAATTTCTTTGTTCAAATCTTCCAAAGGCTGAAGAAATTTTCCCATAAAATAATAACTGAAAAAACCGATCAGCAAAGTGCAGGTAATAAAAGCGGTAATTAAAAGGTATTTCAAATACTCAAGCTTCGATTTTCCGTTGGTATCGTAGGCGCTGGTGAGAATGTAATAGTTTTCTCCGTTGATGTGTTTTAAAGCGGCATACACTTCCGGAACCGTTTCTTCATTATAAATATCTTTTTTCTTGTCGAGCTCGGTAAGAAGTTCTTTATTCCAGGTTACTTTTTGATCTTTAATCGTGCTGTAAATAAGTTCTTTGTTACCATTAAAAATCAAGATCGTTTCATTGAGAAGAAAATTATCAGAATTTTCATTAAAAAAGATAGGCGCCTCATTCTCAAAATTTTTAGATTTTGAAATAAAATTGGTGGTAAATCCTAATCGCCTTACAAATCGGTCTTTAAATTCTTCTCTGCGGAAATCATTGAACGAAATATAAATAATAATCAGAACAACCCCAAAAAGCAGGGAAAATGAAACACTTAACGTAAGCGCAATCTTTCTTTTTAAAGACATTTAAATAGTTATTGGTGGTTGGTTGTCCGTTGTTGTTTGCTTATAATGGATTTAGATAATACCCAAAACCAGATCTGGTGTGAATAAGCTTTACTTTATATTCTTTATCGATTTTTTTTCTTAGAAAATTGATGTACACTTCTACCGTATTGGTATTCGTATTAAAATTATGTTCCCAGACATTTTCGGTGATCTGTTGTTTAGAAACGGTTCTACCCTGCGCTTCTGCAAGGTAAACGAGAAGCTGAAATTCTTTTAAGGTCAAAGCGATTTCGTTTCCTGCACGGAAAACTTTTTGTTCGGTTTTATTGATAATTAAATCATCAATCCTTATAATATCTAGATCTATATTGTCTGAAGGAACTTTTCTTCTTAAAAGAGAATTCATTCGAAGTAATAATTCTTCAAACTGAAAAGGCTTAACTAAATAATCATCTGCCAATCTCGTAAAAGCATCCTTCTTATCGGAAATATCTCCATACGCCGAAATAATAATGATAGGCGTATTTTTATCGAAAGAGCGAATGGTTTGGCAAACATCCAGCCCATTAACTTTTGGAACATTAATATCTAAAAGATAAAGATCGTAGCTGCTGCTCTTTATTTGACGGAGAAAAGTTTCGCCATCGTAAATTCTATCACAGGTAAAATGATTTGATTCTAAAAACTTACTCAATTCTGCCGATAGAATAAGGTCGTCTTCCAATAAGAGAATATTCATCAATAATATATTTATAACGAATTTAATGAAAATTTCAAGACGATTTGTTGGAATTGATTTGATGGAACCTTTAAGTCTAATGCTCAGATTTCATAAAGACTTCTTTCTAAAGTCTTTTAAACCTTATATTATGATTGATTAAAATAATATTAAACTTTAATTTTGAAAGTGATGTTTATTTAAAATGACATTAAGAAAGTTTACGCCATAAAAAAATCCCGAAGAAATCGGGATGAAAAGTGAGCCAACTACGGGACTTGAACCCGTGACCTCTTCCTTACCAAGGAAGCACTCTACCGCTGAGCTAAGTCGGCCTAAACAAAAAAATCACACTATAGAGTATGATTTTTTTTGAGCGGAAGACGAGGGTCGAACTCGCGACATTCAGCTTGGAAGGCTGACGCTCTACCAACTGAGCTACTTCCGCAATTTTGTTTCCAAAACTATTGGTAAACGCTGTGCAAACTTAAGGAAAACCCTTTAAAAATGCAAGA
>NZ_JAVHYL010000015.1:0-78869 GCF_031118795.1 Chryseobacterium sp. CFS15
TCAAAATGCTCAATCAAGAGTTCAGGTAAAAATAATTTGAGGAGTTCGGCATCGTTTAACATTCCACAAAATTATCAATATTTTTTTTCTCCCCAAGTTTTGTGATTGATCCATTATTCTATTTTCTTTTTGTTTCTCCATTTTTTCCAGATTAAAATAACAAGTGGGATTAATAAAAAGAATGGCCAAAGAGAAATAATTCCAAGGAAAAATGCTACAAAACTGTTCCAGCCTTCTGTGAAAGAATCTCCGAAAAGATTTCCAAAACCAATTTTCGAAGTTGCAGAGCTCCTTACTTTTTCTTTGTACAGCATTAAATTCAAGGTACTATAATTTACTCTATCGTCAATAAAGCGAAGTCTGCCTTCTGCAACGTCGATTTCATCTTCAAGTTCACGAATGTTTTCCTGAATTTCCAGCATGTCTTTCGTAGTTTTTGCATTTCGAAGCATATCTCGGTATTTTTCGAGATATATTTTTTTGTTGGCTAATTTTATTGAAACATCGGTGTATTCCTCGGTTACGTTATTGGAAGCAATATTTTTTGATAAAACAGAACCAATTCCGTTTGAAAAAGAATTGATTAAAGCATCAAAATTTTTATGTGGAACACGGATGGTGAAAAACTGCCTTTCATCAATATCAGTATTATTAAAACGTTCAGTTTGTATATAAGCGTTGTTGCTTTTTATAATTTCATTGACTTGTTGATGTGCTTTTTTAATATCACCCACCTGAATATCAAGATCGCCATTTTTGATAACTTTTTTAACAATAATAGTATTACTTTGTAATGGAGAAGATTTTGGTTCTGTATTGACAGATTTAGCCGAAACCATTGCATCTACGGGTATTTCTTGAGCAGGTGAAGCATTTATATCCATTACTTTATCTTCTGAGATAATCTCAACTAAATCAGATTTTATTTCTTGTGGATTGCCAGATTTATTGCAGTTAATAAGAATTAAGAGAAATAAAGGGATAAATAATTTTTTCATAAATCGATTTTGTGAATTTGAGCAAAAACTATGCTTAAAATCTAGAATTACTTTTATATTTTTATTGAATGAAAAAAAGTCTTTTAGCATTGGCATTTTTACCGGTTTTAATTTTCGCTCAGGAAAACCCCAAGTTGACGGATGAAATGGCAATAAAACTATCCGAAAAACCGCTTCATTGCATCAATCAGGAATATCCGAATAAAACGGCACACATTATTAATAATGCTAATGAAGTGATTTTGACACCGAAAGATCTTCATCCTAGTTTTTATGGTTGTTTTGATTGGCATAGCTCCGTTCATGGTCATTGGATGCTAGTTCGATTGCTAAAAACAAAACCGAATTTATCAGTTGCTAAAGACATTGAAAAAATATTAGACAATTCATTTACAAAAGAAAATTTACAGACTGAAGCTGATTATTTTACGAAATATCAGTTAACAACGACTTTTGAAAGAACTTACGGTTGGGCATGGTTATTAAAGTTAGATGAAGAATTAATGACCTGGAACCATCCGAAAGCTAAAATCTGGCATCAGAATCTAAAGCCTTTAACAGATAAAATTCTGAGCTCCTGGAAAACTTATCTTCCGAAGCAAACGTATCCCAACAGAACTGGTGTTCATCCCAATACGGCTTTTGCAATGGTTTTTGCATTAGACTGGGCAAGAGCAACAGGTGATAAAACTTTTGAAAACGAATTGATTGAAAAAGCAAAATATTTCTATTTAAATAATACCAAAACTCCGGCATATCTCGAACCGGACGGCTCTGATTTTTTCTCGCCAAGTTTGGAAATTGCAGATTTAATGAGAAGAATTCTTCCTCAGAAAGAATTTGTAAAATGGCTTGACCAATTTTATGAAAAAAGAAGTATTGAGAATATCGAAAAAATTCCTGTAGTAAGTGATTTGAGCGATTATCAAACCGTACATTTAGTTGGTTTATCTTTCACTAAAGCTTGGTGTATGAAAGGCATCGCAAACTCTCTTCCAGATAATCATCCACTAAAAAAGCAATTCCAAAATACGGCAAATATCTTTTTAAACAATGGTCTTCCCTTATTATTTCAAGGGAATTATGGTGGAGATCATTGGCTGGCAAGTTTTGCGGTGTATGCTTTGGAAGATTAAATTGAAATGGATAAAATGACTGCTTTAGAAAAATTTGGAGTTGATGTTTTTACGCAACATAATATTTTCGAAAGAATATCTGTGGATAAACCTTTCCGCCCAGATAATCCGGCTTTTATCTTTATTAAAAGTGGGTCTATAAAGCTTCGTCAACATTTCAACGATCTTGAGCTTACTGCCAATACATTTATGGTGACAGATCCGCAAACGGTTTATGAGATGATTTCTGTGAGTGATGATTTCCAATCGAGAATGGTTTCTTATAAACGTGAATTTATTTCTGCTTTGTCGTTGAAATTCAATAGGTTGATTACGTACCGGTATTTTCGACAGCAAATGAATGTAGGAGTTCCTTTTTCTCAGAATGATTTGGATTTAATTTGGAAAAGTGTCAATTTTTTAAAATATATTTTAGATTCTGAAACCGAAATGACTTATAAAAAAGAGATTGTAGAGCATCTTTTTTCGGTGTTCTGTTATCAGATAGCAGGAATTATTTCTAATGAAGATAGCCGTGCAATGAATCAGATGTCGAGACAGCAAGAGATCGTTTTTGTTTTCCTAAATGATTTATCGTCTCACCATCTTAATAATAGAACAGTAGAGTTTTATGCCGAGCGACAGTCGATTACAACCAGACATCTTTCATCGGTTGTGAAGTCGGTAACAGGTAAGTCGGCAAGTCAGATTATTGCTTCTATTGTAATCAATGAAGCAAAGGTCTACTTAAATTCTTCAAAAATGCCTATTGCAGAGATTTCTACAATACTTGGTTTCAGTGATCAATATTCTTTTTCTCATTTTTTTAAGAAACATTTAGATATAAGTCCGACTCAGTACCGACAACAATATCAATAACTGAATCCTACATTTGAACATCTTTTTCCAAAATTCAAACATTTGTTTGAATGTATGCATCGCCTAACTTTGCATCTGTAAAGCAAGGTAAAATGGTAAAAAACATAAAAACAGCACTATCAGTTTTGATAGGTCTTTTTCCTGCGCTGTTTTTTTCACAAGAAATAAAACAGATGACAGCGAGTGAAGTTGCCGAATTGGCAATTCAGAATCATCAGCAAATTAAAGTTTCTGCTCAGAATATCGATATTGCAAAACAGCAGACAGATATTACAAAACTTCAGAAACTTCCTACAATCACAGCTTCTACGAGCCAATTTTATTTGGGAAATGTGATCGCAATTGACAAAGATTTCTCGAATTCAACGACTATTCCGATGCCGCATTACGGAAGTTCGTATACTGTACAGGCGACTCAATTGATTTTCAAAGGCGGATTGGTCAATAAGTCTATTGAATTGGCAGGACTTCGTGAACAGCTTTCGGAATTAGATTTAGAGAATAGAAAACAGGATATAAAGTTTTTGGTGATCTCTAATTATTTAGACATTTATAAAATTTTAAATCAGGAAGTTGTCATTCAAAACAATAAAAAGCTGGGCCAGGAAAGGCTGAAAAATATTCAAAAATTTTATCAGCAAGGAATGATTACCAGAAATGAAGTCATTCGTGGCGAATTGGCGATTAAAAATTTAGACCAGGGAATGCTAACTTTAGTCAACAATAGAAAAATCCTCAATTATAATCTGAATATTGCTTTAGGATTAGATTCTGAAACACAGATTATTCCCATAGAAAATTTAGGCAATAAAGAAACCGGAATCGGGATGGATTATTATCTGAATTTGGCTCACGAGAACAATCCACAAATAAAATCTGCAAAAACCAACATTGCCGTTGCCGATAAAAATATAGAAATCATCAAAACGGATAAAATGCCGACAGTTTCAGGTTTTGGAGGTTATAGTTTGCAACGGCCTATTACGACAAGAAATCCTGTGTTGGATATGTATTCAAGCGGTTGGCAAGGTGGGGTTTCTTTGAGTTATAATATTGATAATTTATATAAAACCAAAGAAAGAGTGAAGCTTGGTGAGATGCAGAAAAATCAGGCAAATGATGCGATGACATTGGTACAGCAAAATCTTGATATGGCAGTGAATGCAGCATATACAAAATATCAGGAAGCGATACAGCAGGCTGAGATTCTGAATGATGCTAAAAATTTGGCGGATGAAAACTACAAAATTACGGAAGCCAAATATCTGAATCAATTGGCTGTACAAGCAGAAATGCTTGATGCACAAAACCAAAAACTGCAGTCGGAATTAGATTTTGCCAATGCAGAAATCAATGTTCTGTATCAATATTATAATCTGCTAAAATCTACGGGAACACTTTAATTTTTAAAACTGAAAATCAAAATAATGGAAAACAAGGAACAAAATACTCAAGATACACAGCCTGCAGTTTCAAGTGCAGAAGCTAAGAAAAAACAAAATAAAAAGAATAAAATAAGAGCCATCATCTCAAATATTATTGTTTTTCTGGTGATTGGTTTTGGACTGTTTTGGCTGATTCGTCAATATTTTCATATCGGCGATAAAACCTATACAGAAGCTGCTCAGGTGGAGGAATTTATAAATCCAATCAACACACGAGTTTCAGCTTATATCAAAGAAATTAAGTTCATCGAACATCAACAGGTGAAAAAAGGCGACACTTTGGTCATATTGGATGAGAGAGAAATTATGACGCAGCTTGGTCAGGCAGAAGCTGCTTATCAAAATGCTTTGGCACAAAAATCGGCGACAAGTTCATCGGTAAATACAGTTTCCAACAATGTAAGTGTTATGGAATCTAATATTGCCGGAGCAAAAGCCAGACTTTGGAATGCCGAACAGAATTTAAACAGATACAAAAACCTTTTAGCTTCGGAAGCGGTCACAAAACAACAATTTGACCAGATGAAAACAGAGTATGATGCCCAAAAAGCAGCATACGAAACATTAGTCAATCAAAAGCAGTCAGCCAATCTTTCTACAACCGAAGTGAAAAGCAAATTAGGAATCAACGATGCAGAAATCAAAAGAACAAAATCTGCGTTGGAAATGGCAAAAATCAATCTTTCTTATACCGTAATTACTGCGCCTTACGATGGCGTGATGGGAAGAAGAGTAATTTCTGAAGGTCAGCTGATTCAGCCGGGACAACAGGTGGGAACCATTGTTTTAAATAATCACAAATGGGTTACTGCCAACTTTTTGGAAAGCCAGATGCCGAATATTAAAATCGGACAAAAAATCATGATGACCGCAGATGCTTTGGGTGGAAAACAATTTGAAGGAACGGTAACTGCAATTTCTGCAGCAACGGGTTCGAGATATTCTAGTGTTCCAACAGATAATTCTACGGGTAACTTTATTAAAGTGCAACAGAGAATTCCTGTAAGAATAGAATTTACATCATCAAACAAAAAAGAAGATATTGCCAAGCTGAGCGCCGGGATGAATATGAATGTTTCTATTTCAAGTAAAAAGTAAAAAGTAAAAAGAACCAAGTAAGATGTATAAAAATCTTAAGTAGTTCAATAACTTGACTCTTTTACCTTTCACTTGGCTCTTAATAAATAAAAAAATGTATAACAAAGGTCTTTTCAGCGATTGGGTTCCGAAACCTGTTCAGCTGTTAATTATAGTTTTATTGCTTATTGTCGTGATGCCTTTAGGAGGCGTTTATACGGGAAATTTGAGTTTTATGGTCAGTGGAACCGGTCAGCTTACCGAATATTTTATGTGGGCAAATTATGCCACAACAATTGGGATGGGTGCTTGTATGCCGGTCGTTCTCAGATTTAAAATGCGATATAAAGTACGTGATAAAGTAGTGCTTTTATTGGTACTTTTAGGACTGCTAAGTTACATTAACGGAACTACGATGGAGCCTGTAATTATCATTGCAAGTGCTTTGGTTATTGGGTTTTTTAAAATGATGATCACGATCGAGCTTTTTCTTCCTTTGATGGCAATGATGGGTGGAAGAGGGGTTTTCTATGGCGTATTTTATACATTTGTTTTGAGTTTGACACAGATTTCTGGTTATTATGCGGTAGAAGTTTCGATGCTTTACAATTGGCAGCAGTTTTTCGTTATCGCAGCGTTTTTATGTTTTGTAATGGCTTTGATTTGCTGGATTTTTATGCACAATAAATATTTTGCTTTAAAAGTTCCGTTGCATTATATCGATTGGCTGAGTATTCTGTTATTTGTTTCCACTTTTATGTTTTCGGCTTACGTTTTTTCATTTGGAAAACAGCAGGATTGGCTGAATTCTACAAGAATTATCAATGCAAGTATTGCCGCGTTTGTAAGTTTTGCTTTGTTGGCAATTCGTCAGATGACTTTAAAAAGACCTTATTTATCTTTTAAAATCTTCAAGCGAAGCAATGTTCAAAACGGATTGTTTATGCTGTTTTGTTTGGGAATGTTTTTAGGAACCGCTTCCATTCAAAATATCTTTTCGGTCGGAGTTTTAGGATATGACCAATTGACAAATGCTAAACTGAATCTGATGATGATTCCCGGATTAATTCTTGCCGGAATTGTCGCTGTTTATTGGTTTAAAAAAGAGAAACCTCTCAAAATGTTCATCTTTTCAGGGTTTTCCGCGATGATCGGTTATGCTATTATTATGTACTTTTCAATGGTTCTCGAATTTAATTATGAGAAATGGTATTTGCCGATGTTTCTGAAAGGTTTTGGGATGGGCTCGCTCTTTATTTCCGTTTGGTATTATACTTTAGATAAGTTGGAACTCGATGATATGTTGGCGGCCATCGGATTGGTTTTGGTTTGGCGTACATTCCTTGCGGTAGGATTTTTCTCAGCATTATTTTCATGGTTTCAATATCAGTTTCAGATCGAGAGTTTGGGCAATTTAGCAGTCTATTTAGATGGAATGATACTCACTCCGCAAGATCTTTCGGCCAATTTAAAAAGCATTCAACTAAACGCAATTCTTTCTGCCAACAAGAAAATTTTCGGTTACATCATCGTTGCAGGTCTTGGAGTATTGCTGTTCGTTTTAACCCATCATTTTGGGGAAGAAAAATTCAAATATCCAAGATTTATAAGACTCATCAATGGTAAATCGGTCATTGCCAGAAGAAGATTGCAGGAACGCAAAAAGTTATTAGAAGAAATAAAAGATGCGGCAGGACCTGTCGTTTAAAGATACCTTGTTTTCACTTGTAAAGTCTCGTTTTATTTTCAAAGCGGGACTTTACTTTTAAAATACAGTCATCAAAAGTAAATATTAATCATTATTTATTAATCATTACCGATTACTTATATTTTCCGGAGCTTTTTCCCGCTATCCACTATATCTTTTGTTCCGCTTTGCTTCACAAAAGGATGTCGTTTCTATCGGGGCTAATTACTATTTGCCACATTCAGGATAATGTCTACATTTGTGAGGTAATCTTCACAAACACATGAAAAATATTTTAGTATTCTTATTTCTCACTTTGTCACTTTTATCGTATTCGCAGGATAATTATGTGCATTCTATTACCAAGAAACAGCAGTTTCTAAATCTTGCAGGAAAACCGCTTACAGATAAGTTTACGAATATGAAATCTGTAAAAGTGGTCTACGACTACGGTGCGAAAAAAATGTATTTCTTTAACAGTACAAGATATACCTATCATTACGATTTCTGCGTGCAGGTTTTGGGGTATAGCCAAGAAATTGGTGAGTTTAATAAAGAATCTTACAATCCAACCAATAAGAGAACTTATCTTCTTGCCAATATTAATTATCTGGAAGATTCTGATGATTGGGTGATGGAACTGGCTGCGTCAGACGAGATGAATGCAAGTTTGATCAATTTCTTTTTTAATGAAGTCAATAAAAATGTGTTTTTTAAAGATAAGCTTAAGTTTTATCTGAATTCTCCGCATGTAATCGGCCTAAATTCAAAAAAAATGTTGAAAATTCCAACTGTTTTCTCAGATTTTATTTTTAAAAGAATTACAGAACAGTCGATTGAAAATACTTCCAGTATCGGGATTCTTAAAAAATATGATTTACGGAAGAAGGAAGATTTTAATCCTAAAGCTGATGAAATTATCATCATTAATACAACTCCCGAGTTTATTCCAACCGTTCGTGGAATTATTATTACAGAACTTCAAACCCCTTTAAGTCATTTGGTTTTGCTGGCAAAAAACAGAAATATTCCGGTGTATGTTGATACAAAAGTTTGGGAAAAGCAATCAGTTAATAATCTTTTAGGTAAGAAAGTAGAATTGATTACCAAAGAAAATTCTTATTTATTAAAAGCTTCACAAAAACCAATTCCAGTTAAAAAAGCGGTGAAAGAAATTATTCTGAAAAGAGACCTTTCGGTAACCGATTTAGTTGATCTGGAAACCGTAACGCCTTTAAATATTGTCAATTCTATCGGATCAAAGGCTACAAACCTTGGACTTTTAAAGCAGATTCAAAAAGAAATAAAGTCCTATAAAACTCCGGAATATGCCTTTGCAATTCCGTTTTATTATTTTGATCAGCATATTAAGGATAATCATTTTCAGGATAAAATCAATGCATTGTATGCGATTCCGAAAGATTCTGTGAAACTTTTAGAAAAGGAATTAAAAGCATTTAGAAAAACGGTGAAAAATTCTAAAGTGAATCCTGAACTTTTAAAGAAAATAGAAGAAAAGCTCAATGCTCAAAATGATTTTAAAAACTTTAGATTCCGTTCTTCAACCAATGCTGAAGATATGGAAGGATTCAACGGGGCTGGATTATACGATTCTAAAACCGCGATCATCGGAGACACTGAAAAAACTGTAGAAAAAGCTATTTTGGAAGTCTGGTCAAGTTTCTGGAATTTCCGTGCTTTTCAGGAACGTGATTTGTTTGGAATCAATCATGAAAGCTGTGCAATGGGCGTGTTGGTACATCGTTCTTTCCCGGATGAGAAAGCTAATGGAGTTTTGGTTACAAGAAATTTATACCGCGACCGATATGCAGGAATTACCGTGAATGTTCAGTTGGGTGAAGAATCTGTTGTAAAACCTGAACCAGGCGTAACCTGTGATGAATTTTACTGTCACAATTTCAACGGATTTGGTTCTTTTGTTGTTGATTATCGTTCTACATCAAGCCTAAATAACGGAAAACCTATTCTTACAGAAACTGAAATTAAAAAGTTATTTGATATTTCTCCTGTTTTAGAAAGAAAACTTTATCTTCTTTGGCAGAAACGAAAAATGGCCAAGAGAAGTTATCCTTTAGATATTGAATTCAAATATTTGGGTGATGAAAAGCAATTGTATATTAAGCAGGCAAGAGCTTATATGGATTAAGTTTTCTCTCGCAGATTGAGCTAATTTCGCAGATCATTAAATTAAAAATCTGCTCAACTTGGATAGTCCTTCATAATAAAATAACGCATATTCTTCAAGCTTAAGCAACTTGTTTGCTACTCTTTGCCCCTTAAAATAAGAAATTGTTTTATTAAACTTTGCGTGGCAAAAAAATCATTTTCATTTAAAAAGCTAAACCACTAAAATTGGTTAGGCTCTAAAATAAATGTTTTATA
Organism: Chryseobacterium sp. CFS15; assembly: GCF_031118795.1. Taxonomy (NCBI): domain Bacteria; kingdom Pseudomonadati; phylum Bacteroidota; class Flavobacteriia; order Flavobacteriales; family Weeksellaceae; genus Chryseobacterium; species Chryseobacterium sp. CFS15. The sequence continues at coordinate 9,605 of NZ_JAVHYL010000015.1, forward strand.
AGTGTTCATAAATTTTGATTAGATGAATTGAGTTTTAAATTTTCACGGTTTATAATAAACGCAAAGATGATGTTTCTATTATAATAAGTAAAGGAGCAAAGATAAATCAATAAAATTGATTTTATAAAGCTTACTAATATTCCTTACGCTTAAGCGACTTGTTCGTTATTCTTTGCTTCTTAAATATGCTCCAGTTTTATTAAAACTTTGCGTTATAAATGCATTAATGCGAAACCTTTAAAATCACAATATTATCATTCAGATTAATACTCTTAATATTATAGCTGAAATTTTTCAGTTTGGTTTTTTCGGTTAAAACTCTTTTACGTTCTGCTTCTTCAAGCTGAAGGAAATCTAATGAAGAAATAACTTCAATATAATTTTTTTCAGAAACGATAGGTGACTTTTTTTCAAAATAATTTAAGATTAAATAAATCACAACAATTGAAATATTGATTCCTAAAAGAATTTCAAGGTTTTTAATGGGTAAAAGCCCATCTAACAATGAAAGTGTGATGGAAACAAAAAGGAAAACAATGGTCTGAATGGTAAAAGTTTCCGTTCTGAAACGAAGGATTGAAAAGATGGCAAAAAGACCAAAACCCACTCCGAGACTATATTCGGCTTTGGTAAAAACCAGACACATGAAAAATGTGCAGACACTAATCAATCCTAGCAAAGGATGCAGCCTGATGTTACGGTTTCTGTTTGAAAAATAGTAAAGAGTGAAAATCGATATGCAAAGTATCGCTAAACGTTCAAAAAGTTCCTGTAATTCCAAAATTGTGCTTTTAGTTTTGACAAATATACAATTTAGAATGAATGATTTTTAGAAAAAATGAAATTCGTCAGTTCGAGTGTTTTTCCGTAACGAAGAGAAGGAAAAATATATCGAGAACTTTTTATAATGCCTGTTCTCGATACAAAATTCTTTCAGAATTTTTACTCGAACTGACGTGTACATAAAAAACAAAAAAAGGAAGCACAAATCTCAAAGATTTATGCTTCCTCTATATCATAATTATTGTTTCAAAAATTAATTTCTGAACAATTGTCTTACATCTGCAGAATCAAAAGTATACGCTGTTGAATTTTCAGACTTATCTAATTTTTTACTGATGGTCAAAGCCCATAAAACCAATTCTTTACAGAAGTTTTTATTTTCTTCATTGAGTTCAGAGGCATTTTCTTCAACAACGGTTGTTAAAGGTGTAATGCTGTTGAGTTTCTTATAGAATTCTTCATCCGTATCCGTATAATTAAGTTCCAGCTGATTTTTGTTGAACCATTTGATTAAATCAGTGTATGGCGTCTTGATGCCCTCTTTTTCTAATTTTGAAATGCGTGGGAAAATACTTTCAAACTGTACCATCACGGCTTTATCAATCAAAATTTTGGCAACATAATCAGCACCTTCCTGTTCGCCTTCGTAAACCAATTCAATCTTTCCGGTAATTGAAGGAATAATCGACATGAAATCAAGCAGACGAACAGTAGTTTTTTGAGCATCAGATTCTATTAAACGTAATTTTGCTGCAGCAACAAGGTTTTCCATCGCACTGATCGTCAATCTTGCACTTACACCACTTTTCGCATCTACATATTCGCTGTCACGGGCTGCAAAAGCAACTTCTTCTAAAAGATTTTTCGCCAAATCCGGAATTTGAATCTGTTTTTTATCTTCAACAGAAATCTGAGCTTCCTGTTCGGTGATTTGTTTTGCTAAGGCAATGGTTTTCGGATAATGCGTGAAAATCTGCGATCCGATTCTATCTTTCAACGGCGTTACAATACTTCCTCGATTGGTATAATCTTCAGGATTTGCCGTAAATACAAACTGAATATCAAGCGGCATTCTCAATTGAAATCCACGAATCTGAATATCGCCTTCCTGCAAAATATTAAATAAAGAAACCTGAATTCTAGCCTGTAGATCGGGCAATTCATTTAAAACAAAAATGGAACGGTTGGCTCTTGGAATCATTCCGTAATGCAGAACACGTTCGTCAGAATAAGGAAGTTTTAAAGTTGCTGCTTTAATAGGATCGATGTCACCAATTAAATCGGCAACATTCACGTCGGGAGTTGCCAGTTTTTCAAAAAAACGATTGGAACGGTGAACCCAAGAAATCGGGGTTTCGTCGCCTAGTTCAGCAATCAGATCCCTTGCAAATTTTGAAATCGGCTGGAACGGACTGTCATTGATTTCAGAGCCATTTACAATCGGCATATACTCATCTAAAAGATTCACCATACTTCTTGCAATTCTGGTTTTTGCCTGTCCGCGTAAACCTAATAAATTGATGTGATGGCCTGCTAAAATCGCCTTCTTTAATTGTGGAACTACAGAATCTTCATAACCCCAAAGTCCTTCAAAAACCGGCTCTTTAGCTTTGATTTTTGCAATCAAATTTGCCTGAATTTCCTGACTGATGGTTTTATCTGTATATCCTGATTTTTTTAATTCTTTAAATGTAATATCGTTTTTCATTTGTTGTAATGATGTTGTTTGTTAATGGTTGGGTGTTGGAAGATGGAGGCTTGATGTTCGAAATTTTTAAAGACATTTTGTTTTCTCCAACTCTAAAGGGAGCAAAAATCTCATTAAAATTTCATCAAAATTACTCCCTTTAGGGTCGGGGAAATAATTTTGATGAAATTTCCACATTGATTTCCTGCTTCAAGCTTCCATCTTCTGGGCTTCCTCAAATTCTTTTAATCCTGTTCTTTTCGTAGTCCTCAAAGATCATTTGTCCTAATCCTGAAAGACCTGTGAGAAAAGCTTTTCCTTTATTCTGAGCAGTAAATGCATTCACAAATTGTCGTAGATAAGGATCTTGGGCAATCATAAATGTTGTAATAGGGATTTTAAGTTTTCTGGCTTGTGCAGCTTTATTGAGGCATTCGGAAACAATTTTTTCGTCTAAGCCAACACTGTTCATATAATATTCTCCGGTAGGAAGTTTCAAGCAGCTTGGTTTTCCATCGGTAATCATAAAAATCTGCTTATTGGTATTTCTTTTTCTACGAAGAATATCCATTGCCAATTCCAATCCTGCAACCGTATTGGTGTGATACGGACCAACCTGTAAATAGGGAAGGTCTTTGATTTTAATAGGCCAAGCTTCGTTTCCGAAAACAATAATATCGATGGAATCTTTTGGATATTTTCGCTTAATCAGTTCAACCAAAGCCATCGCAACTTTTTTGGCAGGCGTGATGCGGTCTTCACCGTACAAAATCATCGAATGACTGATGTCGATCATCAAAACCGTGCTCATTTGGGCTTTGTGTTTGGTTTCTTCTACTATGAGGTCGTCTTCGGTCATTCGAAGGTCAGAAATTCCATTGTTGATTTGAGCGTTTTTCAGACTTTCCGTCATGTTTATTGAGGATAAGTCGTCGCCGTACTGGAAATTTCTGTTTTCACCATCCCGTTCATCGCCAACTCCTGATTTGTTGGTTCTGTGATTTCCAATGCCACTTTTTTTAAGCTTTCCGAAAATCTGGTCTAAAGCATATTCCCGTAAAGCAGCTTCCAGTTTGGCCGTAAGAATGTTTTTTCCTTTTCCAGTTCCGGAATTGCCATCTTCAGAATCGTCTTCTTTTTTAATGTAACCTCGCTTTCTTAAATCTTCTTCAAAATCCTCAAGCGTATATTCATCGGTGAAAATATCATATTCTTTATCGAGCATATCAAGCCACTCAAAAGCTTCTTCGATATCACCGGAAGTGTGTGTCAGCAAGTCTTTGAACACATCAAAAACCCGGTCAAAATGCGAAATTTCTTCCGGAATATGTTTGCTGAATGTAAAACCCTGTTGAAAAGTAAATTGTTTATCTGTCATGAGATGAATCTCGTTTTTAGAAAAGACAAGTTAGGTATTTTTTGTAGGAATGAGGTGGTCTTAAAAATAGAAAAAACTGATTGTGATGATAGGAATTAAATTATTCTTATGACTGATGTGAATGTTCTCCGTCGAATAATTCGTGAAGTTTCTGTTGCAATAATTTTTTATCCGGAAGTTGAGTTTTATATTCGGAAATCATGGTAGGAGAAAGACTTCTGCTTAACGCATACTCTACAACTTCACTATCTTTATCTTTGCAAAGTAACATGCCAATACTTGGGTTTTCATTTTTACGTTTTACATCACGGTCGAGTGCTTCTAAGTAAAAATTTAACTGACCTAAATGCTCCGGTCTGAATTTATCTGCTTTCAGTTCAAAAGCAACCAAACATTGCAAACCTCGATGAAAAAACAAAAGATCAATATAGAAATCAGAATTTCCAACCTGCACTTTATATTCTTGGCTAACGAAAAGAAAATCTTTCCCTAATTCCAAAATAAAGTTTTTCATCTGTTGCAGCAATCCTTTTTGCAAATCACTTTCGTTGTGAGGTTCCGGAAGATTTAGAAAATCAAAAATATAGGTGTCTTTAAAAATTTTTGTGATGTCCTGATTAAATTCTTTTTCAATGATGGGAAAGAAATTAGAATTTCCAATCATTGTGCGTTCAAAAAAACTGCTTGAAATTTGACGGTCTAATTCTCTTTTACTGTAACTTTCTTTTTTAACAAGTTTGAGGTAAAATTCCTTCTCCTCAATCGATTTGCATCTTGAAAATATAATGAGATTGTGTGTCCAGCTTATTTGTCTCACCAGTGGTGAGAGTTTTGGAAAGTCTTTGTAAGTTTCATAAAACTGCTTCATTCTCCAAAGGTTCTTATCTGAAAAACCTTTGATATCAGGTTCCTTGGTTTGTATAAATTCAGATAATTCTTTTACGACCGATTGTCCCCATTCGCTTTGGAGTATTTTTTCACTGATATATTCCCCAATATTCCAGTAAAGATTAATCAATTCTGCATTAACAGTTTTGATGGCATTTGCTCTGGAATTTATTATAAGATTGATGATATCAGTAAATCTATTGTCCATTTAAGTTTTCGCTTATTTACAAATCTACAAATTATTTTAGATGCTTTATTCTAATAATATTTCTTAATGAAACTCTTTCTAAGACATGCATTATTGGTGAGATCATTATATCCGAATCTACGATTACCTTATTAATTTCCCATATAATATTTTATCTTTGCACTCTTAAAATTCAGCATGAAAGACTTAATGGGACGCGCAATCTGGGATTATTTTCACAATGAAAACCCTGAAGATTTGCAGACTGAAACATCAATTTCTGAACTCGATGAGCTTCCGGTAAAATATCTTTTCAGAGATTTTGAAGAGATGAATAAAATCGAAAAGAAAGCTTTAAAATTATCTCACGGAAAAGTTTTGGACATTGGAGCAGGAGCGGGTTCGCATTCGTTATATCTTAAGAATGAAAGAAATTTAGATATAACCGCTTTAGATATTTCGCCAAAGGCGATTCAGGTTTGTCAGTTAAGAGGAATACAGAAAGCAATTGCTCAGAATATGCTTGAGTTTTCTGGCGAAACTTTCGATACCATTCTTTTGTTAATGAACGGAACCGGAATTTTTCAAAGCCTGAAAGTAATTGATATTTACCTTAAAAAACTTCATTCTTTGTTAAATAAAAATGGGCAAATTCTGATTGACAGCACTGATATTCTGTATATGTTTGATCAAGATGAAGATGGCGGAGTTTTGATTCCAGCAAATGGGTATTATGGGGAATTAGATTATATTGTTCATTATAAAGGTGAATCTGAAGATCCAATTAAATGGCTGTATCTTGATTTTAATACCTTAAAAAATGCTGCTGAAAATAATGGTTTTACTATTGAAAAAGTTTTGCAGGATGAGGATTCTTATTTGGCAAAGCTGACAAAAAAATAGGGCTAAATCAAAAGTCACAAATATATTTTAAAAAAAAGGTAGCGCTCCTACACAGTCCACCATCATCATTTCAATAATTTGCTACAAAGGTTACGCTTCTTCGAGCGATCATTCTTTAAACAAATTCTTATACTATTTAAAAGGGAAATTTTCAATCTAATCATCATTGAATATCAAAAATAATGATTGTTATTGTGATCAGATTTAAAGCTAATTCTTTAAATTATACATCATTTTATTTTAGACTAACTATAAATTGCGTTGTTAAGTATTTGTTTTATAGTTAATTGTATTATGATGTTTTTAAAAGGGTATAAAAAATACATTTCACGGAATCATTTTTGTATCCATATTGATAATCACATTTAAATATACAATTATGAATACCAACAGACTTTCACCTGCGCTGGAAAAAGCATTGAGTGACCAAATGAATAAAGAAATTCACGCTTCACACACATTTTTATCTTACGGAATTTGGGCAGATGATAAAGGATATCAGGGAATTGCCAACTTTCTGTACCGTCATGCACAGGAAGAAAGAAATCATTCCATAAAATTTATGGAATATGTTTTAAACAGAGGCGGTAAGCCAAAAGTGGAAGCCATCCCGGAACCTCCTGTTGATCCCGAATCTTTAACTGCTTGCTTCGATGGAGTTTTTAAGCACGAAGTAGATAATACTACGGCGATTTACAGATTGGTCGATTTAGCGTTAGAAGAAAAAGATTGGGCAACGTGGAATTTTATGCAGTGGTTTGTACAGGAACAAATTGAGGAAGAAACATTAGCTGCGAATTTGATTGATAAATTAAAAATTGCAGGCGGTGACAGAGCAAGCAATGAATCACTTTTTACATTGGATCGTGCATTGGAAGCGGCTCCAAATGATGTTCCCCTTGCTCAGGAAGCGACAGGAGATAATCCGTAAAAGTAAACGCACAAAAATAATTCATAGAATCTGTCACAATAGTGGCAGATTTTTTTTATTATGAAATCCACCGTAAAATCACTATCTTTGCCCGCTGAAAGTGAAAGGTAATATCACCTTACACTTTAAACCTTAAACTTTGAATCTAACGTTATGAAATGTGGAATCGTAGGCTTACCGAATGTAGGTAAATCAACTCTTTTTAACTGCTTAAGCAATGCTAAAGCGCAGTCTGCCAATTATCCTTTCTGTACTATCGAGCCTAATTTAGGAACGGTTTCTGTACCGGATCAGAGATTATTTGAGCTTGAAAAATTAGTAAATCCTGAAAGAGTTTTGCCTGCTGTTGTAGAGATTGTAGATATTGCTGGTCTTGTAAAAGGAGCAAGTAAAGGAGAAGGTTTAGGAAACCAATTCTTGGCAAACATTCGTGAGTGTGAGGCGATTATTCATGTTTTGAGATGTTTTGAAAACGGAAATATTATCCACGTTGAAGGTTCAGTAGATCCTTTGAGAGATAAAGATATTATCGATATCGAGCTTCAGTTAAAAGATTTGGAAACAGTTGGAAAAGCTGTTGAAAAAGCTAAAAAATTCATCAAGTCTGGTAAGAAAGAAGATTTATTAACATATGAGACACTTCAAAATCTTCAGAAACATCTCGAAGACGGTAGAAATGCAAGAGAATTTGCAATGGATGATTTTGCAAAATCAGTCATTGGTGAAGTTCAGCTTTTGACAAATAAACCGGTTCTTTACGTTTGTAATGTGGATGAAAATTCAATTAAAAACGGAAACGAATGGATTGCAAAGATTGAAGAAATGGCGAAAGGTGAAGGTGCTGAAGTTGTTGTTTTGGCAGCTCAGATCGAAGCTGATATCAATGAGCTTGAAACTTTTGAAGAAAGAGAAATTTTCTTGGACGAACTGGGTCTTACAGAGCCTGGAGTGAACCGTTTGATCAGAAAAGCTTACGATTTATTAAAGCTTCAAACCTATTTTACAGCAGGTGTAAAAGAAGTAAGAGCTTGGACAATCGGACAAGGTTGGACGGCTCCTCAAGCTGCAGGAGTAATTCACACAGATTTCGAAAAAGGTTTCATCCGTGCAGAAGTAATCAGATACAATGATTATGTGACGTTTGGTTCTGAAGCAAAGGTAAAAGAAGCTGGAAAGCTTTCTGTAGAAGGTAAAGAATACATCGTTCAGGACGGTGATGTGATGCACTTCAGATTTAATGTTTAAAAATATTAAAAGTTAGTTATATAGTATTTTAAAGACGCTTCCATGAATTTGGAAGCGTTTTTTATATATTAGTAAAAACATTTTATGAGATATTTATTTTTCTTGTTTCTGATTGTTTCGTGTTCAAAGAGTTTGGAAGAAAGGTGTTTTACAACTTCTGATGATATCTGGACTAAGTATTTTAAAAATAGTGAGGATTTAATCAATGATAATTATTATGCACACGCACAAAAATATAATGTAAAAAAGATTATTACTGAAAAGCCGAATTATCTACAGATTGTTAATCTCAAAAAATTTAGAAGCTTTAAAAAAGACAGTCTAGAATCGAAGTCGGAAGAGATTATGGAAAAGAAATGGAAAGAATATGATTCGGAATTTAAAGCATTTAATAATAAATTTTCAGAACAATTTGCTTTTTCTAATCAGCAAAAAATCGGAAATGTAATGTATGCTTTTGGTAGAAACCAGCTCGGATTTTGGCTTTGTAAAATAGAAAATGAAAAGCCTTCTGCTTATTTTTTAGGATTAAGCTTTAGTCATTATTATATTAATGAAGTTCAGGAAAAGCCGATTGTTAATAATGGTTTTTTAGAGCTTGAGGGAAGTTTTGTTAAAATCGTAAAAGTTCCAGGTTTGCCAGGTTATGATGATTATTCAGCAATTGAAGATGGAAAACTATTCAAAATAAAATTAGAAGATTTAGTAAAAGATTCTGACCACGACGGTTATAACGATATTTTTGAAAAAAGCTTTGGGTTAAATCCCAATAATAAAGATACCGATGGAGATGGAATGGATGATTTTAATGATTTGAATCCAATGTTTAAATCTGAAAAGAATAAGTTTACCCAGCTTTATGAAACGTTGTTACCTGATTACGGATCTGAAAATCTTAGTAATAAAAACTACTATTTTGAAATTTTCATTAGTGATTGTGATTATTTTCATCAGATAAGCCCTAAATATCATGTGTTGTTTAGTCCTGAAGATTCAAAATCAAAAACTGATTATTTAAAAGTTACGGATGTCTCATCACACGGAATCGGAAAAATTAAAAGAAATAAAAATAATCTTAATATTTTTTATATAAAAGAATGGGGAAACAGTAGCTCTACGGATTATTCTGCAGAATATAAAAATGGAAAATGGATTTTAGAAATTGCTGGAGGATATGTAATTTAACTCATATTTCATAAATTCCTATATTTGAATTATACAAATTCCACATCATGGAAAAACTAGCTCATGCTTCTCTGGAAGATTTTTACCTTGAGATGACCAAAGGACTGGGAAAAGATATCGAAAGCATCTTTCCGAAAGGTCTTCATAAAGATATTGGTCATTTTAATGTGTTTGATATTGCGCAGACCATTGCCAATGTCAAAAAAACTTCCGAAATGCCTTACAACAGGAGGAAATATTATAAAATCAGTTTAATAAGAGGGAAGAACAGGGCTGAATATGCCGATAAAGTGATCTCTATAAAAAAGAATGCTTTGCTTTTTGCAACCCCGAAAGTTCCTTATCATTATGTACCTGAAGATGAGAATCAGTCAGGGAATTTTTGCGTTTTTACGGCTGATTTTTTTACTAAAAATTCGTCTAAAAATATTCTTGAAGATTTGCCTTTATTTCAGCCGGGTACCATTCCTGTTTTTGAAATTGATGATGAATTGTCCGATGAGGTTGATTTGCTATTCGGAAAAATCAAAAAAGAAATTGATTCTGATTATGAATTTAAATATGATTTAATACGAAATTATGTTTCCGAACTGATTCATTACGGACAAAAATTACAACCCGCAGAAAAAGTTGGTCATTCACACAATGCAGCGGTAAGAGTAGTTTCTCTGTTTATCGAATTGTTGGAAAGACAGTTTCCGATTGAATCTTCCAATCAACGAATTCAGTTGAAAGTAGCCAAAGATTTTGCAGATCGATTGTCTATTCATGTGAATTATTTAAATAAAAATGTAAAAGAAAAAACCGGGAAAACAACTACAGAATTTATTGCAGATCGATTGATTCAGGAAGCTAAAATATTATTAAAACAAACCAACTGGAATATTTCTGAAATTTCATATGCTTTAGGTTTTGAAGAGGTTGCTCACTTCTCTAATTTCTTTAAACGAAAAACTTCATTTGCACCTATGGAATTTCGTGCCTGATTTGAATTTTGCAAATTTCAGATTGATTGAAGTAAATCATCAAGGCTGAAATTGACTCAACTTTGTAACATCAAAAAATCAAATATGAATAACAAAACAAAAATTGCCCTTGTAACAGGCGGAAGTAGAGGTTTAGGTAAAAATTCAGCTTTAAAAATTGCTGAAAAAGGATTGGACGTAATCATTACGTATCACAGTAATAAGCAAGAAGCTGAAAATGTTGTCGCAGAAATTCAGGTTTTAGGTCAAAAAGGGATCGCTTATCAACTGGATACGAGAAATACAAAAAGCTTTGACGAATTTATCAAAAAAGTGACGGATCATTTGGAGGAAAATACAGGAAGCAAAAATTTAGATTATCTGGTAAATAATGCAGGAACAGCATTGTATTCTCCGATTGCTGAGACTACAGAAGACCAACTTGATGAGATGGTTGATATTCACTTCAAAGGAGTTTTCTTTTTAACTCAGAAATTTTTGCCATTCATTAATGATGGAGGAGGAATTATAAATATTTCTTCAGGTTTGGCAAGATTTGCTTTGCCGGGATCGTCTGTTTATGGCTCATTGAAAGCGGGTGTTGAAATGTTGACCAAATATATGGCGAAAGAATTAGGGCCAAGAAAAATAAAAGCGAACGTAGTCGCTCCGGGAGCAATTGAAACTGATTTTGGTGGCGGAAGAACAAGAGATGATGAAAATGTGAACTCTATGATTGCCGGAAATACTGCTTTAGGCAGAGCTGGTTTGCCGGATGATATCGGTGGAGTGGTAGCATTTTTATGTACCGACGATGCGGGTTGGATCACTGCACAAAGAATTGAAGCTTCCGGCGGAATGTTCTTTTAAAAATAATTTATTTCCTCTCGCAGATTGAGCAAATCGAGCAGGTCTTTACCTGATCTGTGTCATCTGTTTAATCGGCGAGAGATTTATTTTAAAGTTTAGCTAAATTTTCGATAGCCTTTTCCAGGGTCTCATTCTTCTTTGCAAAGCACAATCTGATCACATTTTCATTCAGCTTATCTTTATAAAAAGCCGAAAACGGAATACTTGCCACTTTATGATTAATCGTTAATTCAGTTGCGAAATCAAAATCATTTTTATCTGAAATTTTATCGTATTTCAAAGCCTGAAAATAAGTTCCTTCACAGTCTAGAAGTTCAAACGATGTATTTTGAAGTCCGGCTCTCAAAAAATCTCTCTTTTCCTGAAAAAACTGATTCAGCAGATTATAATGCTCGTCATTTTTCATGTATTCTGCCAAAGCCATCTGAAGTGGAGTATTCACGCAGAAAACATTGAATTGATGTACTTTCCTGAACTCATCAGTCAGAGCTTTCGGGGCGGCACAATATCCGATTTTCCAACCGGTAATGTGGAATAATTTCCCGAATGATGCTACTAAAAGACTTCTTTCTTTAAGCTCAGGATATTTACAAATGCTTAAATGTTCGTTACCGTCAAAAACAATATTTTCATACACTTCATCGCTCAAAATTAAAATATTAGTGTCTTTTACGATTTTAATTAACTCCTGAATATCATTTTCTTTTAAAATCTTCCCGGAAGGATTGTTCGGATTATTCAGAATAATCATTTTTGTTTTTTCTGAAACCAGTTTTTTTACAACATTCCAATCGATTTCGTAATCGGGAGCTTTCATTTGGAAGCGTTTTACAACTCCTCCGAAAAGTTCAACGGTAGGTTCATAACAATCATAAGCAGGTTCGAAAATTATCACTTCATCATTTTCCTTTACAAAGGTCGCAATTGCTGTAAAGATCGCCTGAGTTCCGCCTGCTGTGATGGTGATTTCAGTTTCGGGATGATAAATTGCTTTGTGGCTGTTCTCAATTTTTCTTGCAATTTCTTCTTTTAAACCCATGATTCCGCCTAAAGGAGCGTATTGGTTGAATCCCTTTTGAATGAAATTATTCGCTAAATCAAGTAATTCAGAATCAGTCGAAAAATCAGGAAATCCCTGTGATAGATTGATGGCTTGATGCTGATTGGCCAGTTGAGACATTTGTGTAAATATGGTGGTTCCTACATTTGGGAGTTTCGAAGAAGGAAGTTGTATCATTTTAAAATCTTTACGAATCTAAATTAGGTCAAATTTTCAATATTTCTGATTTAAATTTCAATAAATGTGTGATTGTACTATTAAAATTTAACTAAAATGTTAATAAATAGAAACTGAAAAATTCGGATATTTTTGTCCGTTTTCGTACTTTTGTATGTTTGCTGAAATAATATATGTCACAAGAAATACAACCTATCTATTCCGAAGATAATATCAGAACCCTCGATTGGCAGGAACACATCCGTTTGCGTCCCGGTATGTATATCGGTAAGCTTGGCGATGGCTCGTCTGCTGATGATGGTATTTATATTTTACTGAAAGAAATTCTGGATAACTCGATCGATGAATTCAGAATGAAATCCGGTAAAAGAATCGAAATAAAAGTAGATGACGGAAAAGTCACGATTCGTGATTTTGGTCGTGGGATTCCTCTTGGAAAAGTAGTTGATGCTGTTTCAAAAATGAATACCGGTGGTAAGTATGACAGCAAGGCCTTCAAAAAATCTGTCGGACTGAATGGTGTCGGTACAAAAGCTGTAAATGCGCTTTCAGATTATTTCCGAGTACGGTCTTTCCGTGAAGGAAGAATGAAGATTGCAGAGTTTTCCAGAGGTATAATCACTGAAGAACACGATGAAAAAGAAACTTCAGACAGAAATGGAACCGAAATTTCTTTTATTCCCGATGCTGATATTTTTCTTCATTTTAAATACAGAAAAGAGTATATCGAAAGAATGCTCCGTAATTATGCGTATCTGAATCCGGGATTGAAAATTCTTTTTAACGGCGAGACGTTCTTTTCAGAAAACGGATTGAAGGATTTGTTGGAAGAAGAGCTGGAAAGTGACACCTTATACCCGATTGTTCATTTGAAAGATAACGATATCGAAGTTGCGATTACGCACACCGATAAATCGCAGACAGAAACCTATTTCTCATTCGTTAACGGACAAAATACAACACAGGGTGGAACGCATCTGAATGCTTTCCGTGAAGCGTATGTAAAAACAATTCGTGAATTTTTCAATAAAACTTTTGATGCATCAGATGTAAGAAAATCGATTGTTGCTGCCATCTCCATCAATGTTGAAGAACCTGTTTTCGAATCTCAGACCAAAACAAAATTAGGTTCGAGCGATATGGGACCGAACGGCCCGACTGTCCGTACCTTTATCATCGATTTCTTAAAAAATAAATTAGATAATTTCCTTCATAAAAATCCTGAGATTGCAGAAGCGATACAGAGAAAAATTTTAATTTCTGAAAGAGAAAGAAAAGAACTTTCCGGAATTCAGAAGCTGGCAAGAGAAAGAGCCAAAAAAGTTTCTCTTCACAATAAAAAACTTCGTGACTGCAGACAGCATTACAACGATCAAAAAGCTGAAAGAAAAGCGGAGACACAAATCTTTATTACCGAAGGAGATTCTGCATCAGGATCTATCACAAAATCGAGAGATGTAGAAACGCAGGCTGTATTTTCGCTAAAAGGTAAACCGTTAAACTGTTATGGTTTAACCAAAAAAGTGGTGTACGAAAATGAAGAATTCAACTTGCTGCAGGCTGCTTTAAATATTGAAGAAAGTCTGGAAGATTTAAGATACAATCAGGTAATTATTGCAACCGATGCCGATGTCGATGGAATGCACATCAGGCTTCTGATGATTACATTTTTCCTTCAGTTTTTCCCTGATGTGATAAAAAACGGACATTTGTATATTCTTCAGACTCCGTTATTCAGGGTTAGAAACAAAAAAGAAACGAGATACTGCTATTCTGAGCAGGAAAGGGTGAAAGCTTTAAATGAATTAGGCAAAAATCCTGAAATTACACGATTTAAAGGATTAGGAGAAATTTCACCAGACGAATTCAAACATTTTATTGGAAAAGACATTCGCCTGGAACCTGTAGTTATCGGAAAAGATCAGACAATAGAGCAGATTCTGGAATTCTACATGGGAAAAAACACACCAGACCGACAGGTTTTCATTCTCGAAAATCTAGTAGTAGAAGACCAGGATATCAATAAAAAAGAGGTTTTAGATGAAGCAGAGCTTTAAAATTTGTAATCACAACAAAAACTAATATTTACCATGAGACTCAGTAACAGGAAGAAAGTACCTGTGTATAATTTTTTCAATATATTGTTATTGATGATGCTATCTGCGGGATACGTATGTTTTATTATTGATAGAATGAAGTTTGATGTTTTGGAAGAGAAAAGTTATCTTTTAATAATTATTCCTATTATATTGCTGATCATTAATTATTTATATGGAAGGCAGATTTTTGAATATGATAGTCAAGGTGAAGCACTTCACTTCAAAAACAGAAATATTATTCCTTTTATAGATAAACCGCTGAATGATGAATTTCCAAAGTATAAACTGATTAAATTTGAAATGATTTCCGTATTGTTTTTCAGGAGACTTTATGTGACTGTTTCTAGCAAAAACGGTGGCTCGGCAATCTTAAAATACGAAACTTCTTATTTAACGAGAAAAGAAGTTAATGATTTAAAAACATCCCTCAACAAAGTAATAAATGCTAATAAAGAGAAAAGACATCAAGAATAAATAATGATAGAAGACAACTCTCACGAAGGCGAAAGCTTAAAAAAAGTTTCAGGACTGTACAAAGACTGGTTTCTGGATTATGCATCTTATGTAATTTTAGATAGAGCCATTCCGTCTGTTTACGATGGTTTCAAACCGGTACAACGTAGAATTATGCATTCTATGCGTGAGCTGGAAGACGGGCGGTACAATAAAGTGGCAAATATTGTCGGTAACACGATGAAATATCACCCTCACGGTGATGCTTCTATTACCGATGCAATGGTGGGGATCGGGCAGAGAGAACTATTGATAGACACACAGGGAAACTGGGGAAATATTTACACCGGAGATTCTGCCGCTGCTGCAAGATATATCGAAGCAAGATTGACTCCTTTTGCATTGGAAGTTGTTTTTAATCCTAAAACCACCATCTGGTCAAAATCTTATGACGGCAGAAATAACGAGCCTGTAGATTTACCTGTAAAATTTCCTTTGCTTCTGGCGCAGGGTGTTGAAGGAATTGGGGTAGGACTTTCCACAAAGATTCTTCCGCATAATTTCAACGAATTAATTAATGCGTCTGTTGCTCATTTGAAAGGGAAAAAATTTGAAATTTATCCTGATTTTCTTACCGCAGGTTTTCTCGATGTTTCAGAATATAATGACGGTCACAGAGGCGGAAAAGTAAGAGCCAGAGCCAAGATTTCTCAGGTAGACAAGCATACTTTGATGATTTCTGAGCTTCCTTTTTCTAAAAATACCAGTGATTTGATTGATTCGATCATTAAGGCTAATGAAAAAGGGAAAATCAAAATCAAAAAAATTGAAGACAATACTTCAGATAAAGTTGAAATTCTGATTTATCTTCACAATGAAGTTTCGCCAGATAAAACGATTGATGCGCTATATGCATTTACCGATTGTCAGGTGACGATTTCTCCCAATGCCTGCGTAATTGTGGGCGATAAGCCAATGTTTTTAAACGTTTCCGAAATTTTAAGAATGAATACCGATCATACGGTTTCGTTGCTGAAAAAAGAACTGGAAATTGAGCTTAATGAATTGCAGGAAAGCTGGCATTTTTCTTCATTAGAAAGAATCTTCATCGAAAACAGAATCTATCACGACATCGAAGAGGTAAAAAGTTGGGAAGAAGTGCTGAAAACCATTGATAAAGGCTTAAAACCACACACCGCACATCTTTTAAGAGAAGTTACCGAAGAAGATATTTTAAGGTTAACTGAGATTAGAATTAAAAGAATCTCAAGATTCGATTTAGATAAATTTAAAGAAAATATTGCTGCATTAGAAGGCAAAATTGAGCAGGTAAGATTTCATTTGGCTAATCTTATAGCCTATGCGATTGATTATTATCTGAATATTCAGAAAAAATACGGAAAAGGCAAAGAAAGAAAAACAGAATTAAGGATCTTCGATACCATTGATGCGACAAAAGTTGCAGTAGCCAATGAAAAATTCTATGTTAATTTTGAAGAAGGCTTTATCGGAACTTCGCTTAAGAAAGACCAATATTTGTTTGACTGCTCAGACATCGACGATATCATTACGTTCAGAAAAGACGGAAACATGAAAGTCGTGAAAGTAGAAGCCAAAACCTTCATTGGTAAAGATATTCAACACGTTGCTATCTGGAAAAAGAACGATAAACGCACCGTTTACAACATGATTTATCGTGAAGGCAGAGACGGACCTTATTATATGAAGCGTTTTTCGGTGACGGGGGTTACCCGAAATACAGATTATCCTTTAGCATCGGATGTGAAAGGCTCAGAAATGCTTTATTTTTCGGCAAACCCGAACGGTGAAGCTGAGGTTGTAACTGTTTTATTAAAACCCAATCCGAGAATCAGAAAGAATAAAATGGAAATCGATTTTTCTGAACTTGCGATTAAAGGAAGAGATTCTAAAGGGAATTTGGTAACCAAATATTCTGTAAAAAAAGTTGATTTGAAGGAAGAAGGCGTTTCTACCTTGGCACCAAGAAAGATCTGGTTTGACGAAACGGTAAGAAGACTGAATGCGGATGTAAGGGGAACGCTCCTCGGAAACTTTAAAGGGGATGATAAAATCTTAACCATTAATGCACAGGGCGAAGCAAAACTCGTAAGTTTTGATCTTGGAAACCGCTTTGATGACGAGTATATTATTTTGGAAAAATGGCGTCCTCATCAACCGGTGACCTGCATTTATTATGACGGAGAAAAAGATATATATTTCATCAAAAGATTCTTGCTGGAAAACAATACCAATGTACAGACTTTTATGCCATCTGAACATCCGAAGTCATTTGTCGAAAGAATTATAGTTTCTAATAATTCTACGGCAGAAATTATTTTCGCAAAAGATAAAGGAAAAGAAAGAGAGCCTGAAATTGTGAATATCGACGAATTTATAGCCGTAAAAGGAATTAAAGCGATCGGAAATCAGTTTACAAAATTTAAGGTTAAAAATATAAACATCACCATTCCTGAACCTGAAGAAGAGGAGCCGGAAGTGTACGAAGAACCAGATCTTACCTCTCCCATCATAGACGATGAGGGTGGAACAATCGGCGATTTGTTTGACAGTGATGATAACGAAAAATAGAAAATATGAATATCATAATATTAATTATTGCAATCACTGCAATTATCAGTTTTATCGCATTTAATAATAAAGAGATATTTGAAAAATACAAATTCAATGTTGGTGCAATTCTCCATAGAAAAGAATATGTAAGAGTGCTCTCTGCCGGATTTCTTCATGCAGATATAATGCATTTATTGTTTAATATGATGACATTGTATTTCTTCGGTCCGGTAATTTTACAGGGATTCGGAAACGTAGGATTTCTTATTATTTATTTTGGATCTATTCTTTTAGGAAATATTTTTTCATTATTTATTTATCAAAAACAACCATGGTATTCTGCAATTGGAGCGAGTGGTGGAGTTTCAGGGATTTTGTTTGCCGCAATTGCTATGATGCCGAATATCGGAATTTACTTCTTTTTCATTCCTATTCCAATTCCTGGTTTTATCTTTGGATTACTGTATTTCAGCTATTCTGTTTATATGATGCTAAATCCTAAACAATGGGATAATCTGGGGCATGCTGCCCATTTGGGAGGTGCATTTTTCGGCCTTGTGTATGCTGTGATTAGTCAGCCTGAAAGTGCAATTCACAACTCTATGTTTATTGGTATTATGTCACTTCCGTTACTTTATTTAGCGTATGAAATATTTATTAGAAAAAGAATTAATTAATAAACTCTTTCAAATTATTTGAAATAAAAAAGACTGTTCTCTATTTGAAAACAGTCTTTTTTATTGTGTTGAAAATTACTATTCTTCCCAGGCAATTGGAATATATACATTCACATAACCGTCTTGTCCCACTGAAGATGGCGTCAGGGTAACTGTTGTAGAACCGTAGCCAACCCAGCCTCCTTGTCCCTGATAAGCAGAGATTTCATAAGTTCCAGCTGGAAGATCGGTAAAATATCCGGGTAGTTTGGCGTATCCGTTAGAATAAGTGATATATCCGTCATAAACAATCCCTGTATTCACATCGGTTGCATAAATTCCGCCCATATCATAACTTCCGTTCATATAGTTTACCCCGTTGTGGATGGTACCTACTTTTAACTGATAAGTCTGCTGTTTTTTACTATTCTCACTTTTATTTGCGAGATTAGCATTTGTCATTTCAGCATCCGTTAAAGTTGTTGCATCAGTACTGCAACTGGTAATTGTTAATAGAACTCCGAACGCTAGTAATGCGCTTTTCATTAAATTTTTCATAATAATATAATTTTATTGTTTGGTGGGATAAAATTAAGAATATAAAAATAAAACGGAATTTGATTACAATTAATTTTATATGAACTTTTGAATTTAATATTATTTTATTCCAAAAATAAAACGGTCATTCTCACTAAGGTCTTTTATGAGTTCAGCTTGTGAAAAATTTTTGTATAGTTCTAGCGTTTCTTTCCCTAATTTCTGATTGATTTCTAAGAAAAGTAAACCGTTTTCATTTAAATATTTTTTAGAATCTTCGGCAATTTTTCGATAAAAAATCAAAGCATCGGAAGTCGGAGAAAAGAGCGCCATTGTTGGTTCAAATTCTTTTACAGAATCTGCAATTTCGTTCTCTTCATCAATCCCAATATAAGGCGGATTTGAAATAATAACATCAAAATTCTGATTTAAATCTAAACTCAGATAATCGGCATGAATAAAATTGATATCAAGCTGGTGAAATTCTGCGTTCTTTTTCGCTGTTTTTAAAGCTGCTTCCGAAAAATCAATGGAAGTAATTTCTGCTTCCGGGAAATATTTTTTTAAAACCAAAGGAATAATTCCGCTTCCGGTTCCGATGTCTAAAATTTTGACTCTTTTTAATTCCTGTTCTTGCGAAGGTGGATATTTTGCTTCTTCAGTCCATTTATAATCTGTTTGTTTCGATCTTAAATGAATGTATTCAATTCTTGAAATATATCTTTTTATCTCTTTAATCGCCATTTCTAGCAATTCCTCCGTTTCCGGACGAGGAATCAAAACATTCTCATCAACAAAAATTTTCATTCTGTAAAATTCAGTTTCACCTAAAATCTGTAAATAAGGTTTTCCTGTTTTTAATTCTGAAATGATTTGCTGGAATTTATTTATATTCTCATCAGACAGTTCCAAATCTGCAGATTGTCTTTGCTGAAAATTATTTAAGTCTAAAATATTTTCAGTAAAAATCTGAAATATAAAGGTACTTTCAGAATCTGTATAAACTTCCGAAAGTGAATCTGAAAAATGCTTTTTAAGTAGTGATAACGTCATTATCTTGTGAAAACGAGTTTTGTATCGGTTGATTTTTCTTCATCAATTAAATACCCTTCATAGTTGAATGCTTTTACATCATTTAATGTTTTTGCATTGTTTTCTGCACAAAATCTTACAAGCATACCTCTTGCATGTTTGGTGTAAACTACGATTGTTTTCAATTTTCCATCTTTCATTTCGTAGAAATCAAAATCGATAACTTGATGATTTAGTTTTTTTCGGTCTACAACTTTTACATACTCACCGCTTGCCAAATTCAGGAGAATTTCGTTCTTTTTCATTTCAGAATTAAGTTGATCCGTTACTTTTTCTGTCCAGAATTGGTAAAGATTTTTATAGCTTTCAAATTCGAAATTTCTGCCCATTTCAAGACGATAAAGCATTACTTTGTCTGAAGGTTTCAGCAAACCATACAGCCCGGAAAGCATTCGGTAATTTTTCTGAAGATAATCAATCGCATTTTTATCTAAGGTTTTTGCATCCAGACCGCGATATACTTCGCCAGTAAAAGCAAACATTGCGGGAGCAGATTCTTTTGCAGTGGGTTTAGCTTTCCATTTTTGGTTTCTTTCCCAGTTTTCGTCTGCCAGTTTTGACGAAATTTCCATTAATTCAGAAAGATATTTTGGAGATTTATGCTTTAAATGAGATTGAATTAATGCTGCTTCTTCGATGAATTTCGGGGTAGAACTTCTCAATAAATCTGTTGAGTTTTCTACGTTCATTAATTTTGCAGGAGAGGTTATGATTTTCATAGGTTGAGTAAAGATAAATGTTTAGGATCAATAAAATTCATAAGCATCATCGAGATAAAGTCGATCAGAAAATGACAGACAATTAGAATTTTAATGTTTGAATATTTTTTATAAAACAGAGCAAATACAATCCCAATAAAAAATGGGACAACAACCTGACCGATTGTTCCGTAAGTACTGTGTAAAATTCCGAATAAAAGAGATGAAACAATCACTCCCAACATCGGACTGTTGTATATTTTTTCGATTCGTGGCTGAATGTAAGCCCGCATCAGTAATTCTTCAATAACTCCGGCGGTAAGGCAGGTGAAAATGATCAGAAAATAATTGTTTTTAAATAAATTTTTAAGGTCTAAAAGTCTTTCGCTAGGTTTTTCCTGAGTTAAAAAAATAATAATCGCATTCAGAAAAGCACCACCAAATAAGCAAATAAAATACAAGCTTATTACTGCGCCTAAATAAAATAAAGGCGAATACTTTTTTTCTTCCCAAACAAAAAATGATCTGTTTTCTAAGAAAAAATTATAAATCAAAACAAGAACTAAAACCAGCCACAATGAAAGCCTGTTATAGAAAAAAAGATCAGCGGTTAAAGTTTTATAATTGAAAAATAAATTGATTAATGGGATTGAATACAGCATTGAAGCGGCAAGCAATACAAAAGTAAGTACAATGCCTAAAGAATATCTTCCGTTCAGACTCATCTCAATAACTGTTCTAAATTTCTCCTTTTCCCTGACGGATTATTTCCGGTTCGCCCGAAGTAAGATCTACAATGGTTGATGCGATGTTATCACCATATCCTGAATCTATTACAATATCAACCAAATGATCATATTTTTCAGCAATCAGTTCCGGATCTGTAGAATATTCAATAATTTCATCATCATCTTTAATGGAAGTTGATGCGATTGGATGGCCCAATTTTTCAACAATCAATTGCGGAATTGAATGATCGGGTACACGGATACCGATTGTTTTATGATTTTTATAAGCTAAAGGAAGACTTTTATTTGCTTCCAGAATAAATGTGAAAGGACCTGGAAGATGACTTTTTAGAAACCTGAAAACTGAGGTGTCAATAGGTCTTGTAAAATCTGATAAATGGCTTAAATCATTACAAATAATTGAGAATTTTGATTTTTCTAATTTCTGTTTTTTTATTTGTGCTAATTTTTCCATGGCCTTGATATCAAAAATATTACAGCCTAAAGCATAAACAGTATCAGACGGATAAATAATCAATCCGCCATTATTCAGGGATTTAATGACCTCATTGATAAGGTTTTCCTGTGGATTGTCCGGGTAGATTTTCAAAATTTTTGCCATAAACAAATGTACGAATATTTAAATATATTTCATGAAAATGCTTTATTTAAAAGGATCGCTTGCGGTTTTGAAATATATTCGTATATTTGCAATCCAATATCGCGGGATGGAGCAGTAGGTAGCTCGTCGGGCTCATAACCCGAAGGTCATCGGTTCGAGTCCGGTTCCCGCTACTAAGTAACGTTTTCGGTAAACGTTTTAAAAATATACCGCGGGGTAGAGCAGTAGGTAGCTCGTCGGGCTCATAACCCGGAGGTCGCACGTTCGAGTCGTGTCCCCGCTACTAAGCTAAGTGTTTTCGGTAAACACTATAAAGATATATCGCGGGATGGAGCAGTAGGTAGCTCGTCGGGCTCATAACCCGAAGGTCATCGGTTCGAGTCCGGTTCCCGCTACTAAGTATAACGTTTTCGGTAGACGTTTAAAATATACCGCGGGGTAGAGCAGTAGGTAGCTCGTCGGGCTCATAACCCGGAGGTCGCACGTTCGAGTCGTGTCCCCGCTACCAACAGGAGAATCAGAAATGGTTCTCCTTTTTTTGTGTCTTAATTGATGAATTTATCAGCCTCAAAAAATCCTCAGTTTAAATAAATAATGGTTTATTAATTGCTTATCGTAACAATAAAATAAATAATTATGGGAAGTATAAATTTTAGCAAACAAGATTTTGTAAAAGATGATACAAGATACAAAGTAGCAATTGATCAGGGAGTGGGAAAGGGTGTAGACCTTATTGTTGAAAGACAAGATGAAAATGGTGAATATGAAGTAATTCAGGCAGAAATAAAAAGATCTGCAGACGAGAAAGTTTTCGTTGTGTGGAGTGAGCCTTTTGACGGAAGAGTAGTAAGTGACGAATATAAAAAACTATAAAAAAAATCCCGTTTCAATGAAACGGGATTTTGTATGTTTAAGTAAGATTTATTTAACTAAAGTATCGAAAGGAGCCAGCTTAAAATCTTCAGATTTTACCTGCTCAAAGTATGATGCTTTTGCGGTACCTTTTAATTTTCCTGCTGTTTTTGCTGCTGCTGTAAAGTCGGTATCGATTTTAGTTGCAATTTCTGTAGGTTTAAAATCTTTTTTTATAGCCTCGTCTTCCACTCCTAAATATCCGTTTTTCTTTGTAATATAATTGATGAAATTATCATAGATTCCCAAAGTATTTCTGAAATACTGCGTATGATAATTCATACATTTTGTTGATTTTTTAGAAGATTTATTAACAATACAGCTCGCCATATTTCCTCTGTAAAGATCAAATTCTAAAGCAACAGCATCATATTCCTTTTTAAGAGCAGCGGTACCATTGGTAAGAATGGTGTTGTCATTCTGTGATTCACTTATTTTTTTCAGATGTCCCAAAACTAAAGGAACGGTGTTTTCAATTTTTGTTTTTGCTTCAGTAACCGACCCGAAAACAGAAGATGTCTGCGCTGATGTTACATTAAATATCAACAACATTAAAACAGAAAGTAGAGTATATCTTTTCATTAGAAATTTTTAAAGCACTAAAATAAATATATTTTCTCATTCTGTGCGCATTCATTTTAATTTTATTTAATAAAATTTAACAAGTTTTAAGAATTTTAACAAATAATCACGTTTTCTCTGAAGATTAGTAACTCCATATTTTCTATTAATTAAAAATTTAACATATTTTAATGTTTTTTATGTAGCTGATTACCAATTACTTATTTATTTTTAATCTTTATCACTAAAAAAATAGTTGTACAGTTTAAAAATATTTCTACATTTGTATAACTAATTTATTAGTGATACGATTTTTTTAGTAATTTTATCGCTTACTCTAAATTAAAATTATGATCATCCAGACTTTAACAAAAGCAGAAGAACAAGTAATGCAGTTTTTATGGAAACTCGAAAAAGGTTTTCTTAAAGATGTTTTGGATCTTTATCCTGAACCCAAACCGCATACCAATACGGTTTCTACAATTCTAAAAGTTCTTAAAGATAAAGAGTTTGTAGATTATAATGTGTACGGAAGACAGCACGAATATTTTCCTTTGGTAACAAAAGAACAATATTCGGGGAAAACGATGAAGAGCCTGGTGAAAAACTATTTTAAAGGTTCTTATAAAAGTGCCGTTTCTTTTTTGGTTGAAAAAAACGAAATGACCGTTGAAGATCTTGAGATGTTATTAAGCGAACTTAAAAACAAAGACTAATATGGAAGCTCTTATTTTTTATTTCGGAAAAGTAACAATCTGTTCGGGTGTAATGTTTTTGTATTATCGGTTGTCTTTAAAAGACAAGACCTTTCATCATTACAACCGATTTTATCTTTTGTCTGCAATGCTGATCTCGATTTTGCTGCCCCTTATTAAAGTGGAAGATTTTACGATTGAGGTGAATGAGAATCTTTTTGTTTTGCTTAATAAGCTACAAAATTTAAATACAAATAAAACCATAAGCCATGACGACATTTATTTTAGAATTATTTTTTCAGCTTTGGGATTGGTTTCTCTCTATTTTTTAGGGAAATTCATGTACGGGATTTTTAGAATCCAACAACTCAAAAGGCAATTTAAAAAAGAAAGTTTTGAAGGTGTAAATTTTTACCAGACCAATCTTTCTGAAGCTCCATTTTCTTATTTCAAGAATCTTTTCTGGAAAAACACGATTGTCATCAATTCAGAAGTAGGAAAGCAGATTTTAAAGCATGAAATGGTTCATATTGAACAAAAACACTCTATCGACAAGATCTTTATAGAGGTTCTCACTTCTGTTTTTTGGTTCAATCCGTTTTTTCATATTATCAAAAAAGAAATCAATTTAATACACGAATATCTGGCTGATAAAAAAGCCGTCAAACAATCGGACACAAAAGCATTTGCGCAGATGCTTTTAGCAAGCCACTTTTCCGGAAAACCGTTGCCTGCGACTAGTCCGTTTCTAAGTTCAAACCTTAAAAAACGCCTCAAAATGTTACAAAAACCACAAACGAAATTCGGGTATGCGCGAAGAATACTTGCCTTACCGGTTTTATTCACTGTTGCATTTGCCTATATGGTTAATGCGAAAAATAAAGAAATAAAAGAAGTCAATAACGAAATTGAGAAAGCTGTTTCTGAAATTAAACAAGATACTGTAAGACCACAAAAGGTAGAAAAACCACAGGAAATTGTTACTCCAAAAGCATCATTTAAAGTTGATGTACACCAGAAGAAAATTACAGAACTGAGTAAAAAAATTGAAGAGAAATCAAAAGTTTTGAAAACTCTTAAGCCGGAAAGTGAAGATTTCGAGAAAAATATAGCAGAAATTGGCAAGTTATCTGAAGAAATTGGTAAAATTTCAACTTTAAACTACAATCATGCTGAAGCTCTTCAGAAAATGAGAGAGCAGTTGAAAACATCAAGAGAATATTTTAAATCTGATGATTATAAGAACGCAGCCAGAGAATATGCTAAACTTGGTTTTGATTTTCCTGAAGTTCCGTTACCTCCTGCTTCACCAGCGGCTCCAAATTTTCCGAAAGTAAAGATGTATTCTTATAATATTCCCAATATTGATTATAAAAATCTTCCGGGTCTTAGTAAGAAAGAAATAAGAAAGCTGGAAAAGTTGGCTAAAGAAAAAGCAGAACTCGCTGCAAAACAAGCTGAAGTGGCAAGACAACAGGCTGAAATTGTGAGAGAGCAAACAAAAAAAATGCAGGGAAATCCTTGGATAATTGCTGTTGATGCACATGCTCCAAAAGGAAAATATTATGGAACTTCTACCTACACAGAACTTCCAATGCCACCGAAAAGTAAAATTCTTTCTAATGGTGCTACTTTCAAAACAAACGTAAAAGATATGATTAATGCTAATTCTGCTGGTGATGTAAAATATTTCATCGATGGGAATGCAAGCTCAAATGCAGAAATGCAAAGTCTTGATCCAAAGAACATCGAATCTATTAACATTAATAAAACGAAAGTTTCGGGCAAAGACACCGGGGAAATCCATATCAAAACAAAACAAAAATAATCTTAAGTTTTAAGAGCCTTTTTAAATTGCATCAAAATTATTCCCCAGTCCTAAAGGGGGCAATTTTGATGCAATTTTCAAGATAATTTCCTCCATTTAGATGGGGAGAAAAGAAGATTATTTAAAAATTTTATTTTCAAATAATCTTTAAACAAGCCTTAAATATTTTCAAAATAATTTAAAATGAAAAAACTAATAACCGTTTTCTGTGTATTGATGATTGGTGTTTTTGCCGATGCTCAAAACAAACGTTTTACTTACGAATACCGTTATATACCAGACTCTACCAACACAGGCGATATAAAAACGGAGATGATGAATCTTGATGTTGCTGATTCGGGATCCAAGTTTTACAGCTATACGGCTTACCATTCCGATTCTATTATGAGAGTTGATTTGGAAAAACAATTGGCTTCAACGGGGATGATGAATGTTAAGACGGATGGACGAAAAGGCTCCATCAGATATTCGATTTCCAAAAAATATCCGAAATATGAAGTCTTTTTTCATAACAGAATTTTGAGGGATCAGTATAAAGTTGCTGATGACCGACAAATAGATTGGAAAATAAGTTCCGAGAAGCAAAAAATCGGAGAATGGAATACACAGAAAGCCGAAACTGAATTTGGTGGAAGAAAATGGGCAGCATGGTTCACTTCAGATATTCCGATTCAGGATGGCCCCTACAAATTTCATGGTCTTCCGGGTTTGATTGTGAAATTAGAAGATCAAAGCAAATCACATGTCTTTAACCTGCAGGCTGTAAAAAATCTGACAGAAATTCCAAAAGATGTGTTTGGCGAAAAAGAAATTTTAGTCAATCAAAAACAATATGACAAATTGGTTAAAGAATATGAAAATGATCCCACAAAAGGTTTAAAACAAATACAAATGAACGGTATGACAATGATTATGAAAGAGGGAACCGGTAATCAAATGAAGGATCAGGAAGAACGCCTGAAAGAAAAAATAAAAAAAGATAACAACAGAATAGAACTTAATAAAACAAAGTAGAATGAAAAAAATATCTTTAGCGCTGTTATTAATAATAGGATTCACAAGTTTTGCTCAAAACCGTTTTTTCTATGATTATAAATTTATTCCCGATTCTACGGATAAAGCAAACGTTTTGAAAGAAATAATGCTTTTGGATATTGATAAAAGCGGATCAAAATATTACGGTCAGGAAAAGTTTATTGCAGATTCTACTTCTCAGGCAGATTTGGAGAGACAATTAAAATTGAGTCCCAACAGCATCAGTATAAGTAGAAACGATAAACCGGGAATGATTACTTACAAGATTACCAAACAATATCCTGATTTTAAAACTCACCTTTTCACAAAGATTTCCAGCGACAGCTATAAAATTGAAGAAGATAAAAAACCGGAATGGAAAATTCTTCCTGATAAGCAGAAAATTGGTGAATATAATGCTCAAAAAGCAACAACAAAATACGGGGGAAGAGAATGGACGGCTTGGTTTTCGACAGATCTACCTTTCCAGGACGGACCGTATAAATTCTACGGACTTCCCGGTTTGATTGTGAAAATTGAAGATAAGACAGGTTCGCATTCCCTGACTTTAGTTGGAAATAAAACGATTCAAACTACTACAGAAAAAGAGATGAATCTTCCGCAAGGAGTTCAACTTTACGGAATGGGAAGGAAGGATATTGAGATCAATAAATCTCAATTTAAAAAAGCCTGGAAAGCGTATAAAAACGATCCCACGAAAAATATGCGCGAGATGATGATGAAAAACACAGAAACCAATAAAGTTGTGTTTAAAACTAAATCTGCAGACGGAAAAGAAATTTCAGATCCTAATCTGGTTTTCAGAGAAATGGAGAAAAAAGCAAAAGAAGGTTTCAAAAAGAATAACAATCCTATCGAACCGGAATTGTATAAATAAAATAGTATAGCGAGGAAGATTTCCCTCGCTTTACTATTTTTAAAATACTATTATCGTTATCATAATTTTCGTTTCCGTGAATATGAAATCATTGTAAAGGAAATTATTTATAACCAATCTGGAAAACAGCATTTTCTAACAAAGATGCTGTTTTTTCTTTGGCAGACAGATGATGTTCCTTGTAAGTCAGACAACAGTCCCCAACAGTCAGACGACATTCCTTTGCGGTGAGACGGCTTTCCTTATCGGACAGATGACATTCCGTGGTAATCAGATGATATTCCTTAAGAGACAGACGGTATTTATCAACGGAAGGACTCATTTCTTTAAAATAAGATGGTTTTACGACCAATACACATGACATTGCATCATAGACAGATGATTTTGCGACACTGACACTTCGTTTTGCGATACGATAAGACGACTTTGCGAAGCATACATGTGACATCGTGTCATATACAGATGATTTTGCGAGGTGTACAACAGGTATTGCGTTATGATGAGATCATCTTCTGAGGCATACAGATGATTTTGCTGCTCATATACATTATTGTGCAGAACTGCTGAAATGTAATTACAAAAAAGCGAGGAAAATTTCCCCGCTTGTTTTATTTTAAATTCGTTGAATAATATAATTTTTGATTATTACATAGCATGTCAAACCATCAACTATCAACTCAAAACTATCAACAATTTCAATTAACTTACTTTTTTCCGGTCAACCATTGATCCTGAAGTTTCTGTTCTGCAGGAGTAGGATTGGCTTCAAATTGTAATGTTTCCATTGTTATTTTATCTAAGACCGCTTTTCCTTTCAAATCAATTTTATCCATTTTATCACCGTTTTTACGAAGAACGGTTACGGTAACATTTTGACCTTCTTTGATCGATTGTGCATAGCTGATAAATTCCTGAGCATTTTGAATATTAATGGTTTTTCCGTCTAAAGCAAGAACCTGATCGGTAATTTTAAATCCGATACTTTTTGAGAATGAAGATAAAGCAGAGTGATCATCAAAGGCAAAAGCATTGTTCTTCTCATCATATCCGGTTTGCGCAGGATCTTTGATAAACCAAAACATCGGCGGAGTTCCCTGCTTCTTGATTTCTACACCCACTTGAGCTAAATATTCTGCATAAGGCGTTGGCTGGCTTCCTGCAATGTATTTATTGTAAAAATCTTTTACCTGCGGATATCCTGTAATGGTTACCAATTCGTCGATCAGTTTATCATCTTTAAAAGGTTTGTTCTCACCAAATCTCTGAGATAATTTTCTGATCATATCGCGATAACCCATTTCTCCGTTTGATAATTTTCTCAGCTCAATATCAAGACACATCGTCAAAAGAGTTCCTTTTTCGTAGACATTTCTGTACTGATCTTTATACTGATCCTGAAGAATATTTTTACTCATTACCGTAAAAGGCATGGTATCGTCGTAGTTTTTAGAATTTTTAATTTTATCGCCAATTCTCTGTAAAAACTGCTCTTTTGTAATCAAACCTTCCTGAATCTGGAATAAATTGGCAAAATATTCGGTTCCGCCTTCATACATCCAAAGATGTTGAGACATTTTAGGATCTGCATAATCGAAATAATGAATTTCTTCAGAATGCGTCTTCAAAGGATTCACGGTGTGGAAAAATTCATGAGAAACTACATCGACAATAGCTTCATCAATCGCTTCTTTAGGCATCATTTCGTGAAGCACAACACTTGTAGACTCGTGATGTTCCAAAGCGCCAAAACCTTTGATTTGAGGACCTTCGGTTCCTGCAAGATAAAGCATTATTGCATATTTCTTATTGGTATTCATATCACCCAAAAATTTCTTTTGAGCAACGACCATTTTTTCTAAATTTTCTTTAAAATCTGCTGCTTTATATTTTCCAGTTGGAGAATAAACACCCAAAACAAGATCCATTCCGCCAGCATTGAATGTGATGTAATCAGGTTTTGAATACATCAAAGGAGAATCTGTCAGTTTAGCATAATTGGCTAATGTAAAAGTATCGGTTGCTTCAGATTTATCCTGATCAACCAAAGCGGTAGTTCCGTAAAAATCATTAGGTTTTTGAATCACCAATTGGTAAGGAACATCCTGCATATTATCGATGTAACCCACAAAACCGTGTGTATTAATTAAATAAACTTTCCCCTGTTCGATATCAGTTCCGGAAGGTGAGAATACGGCTTTATGCTTATCCGTACCATTTTCTTCATCAAAACTGTCGTTTACCAAATACGTAATTTTACTTAATGCTTTTGCATTTTTCAGAGAATACGTATTGTCATTCACTTTGGTAAAAGCGATTTCTTTTCCTTTGTTGTCTAAAAATTTTATTCCTTCTATAAATCTTCCGTAATCATCCACAGAATAAGTTCCGGGAACTGTTTTTGGAAAGTGAAATTTCACGTCATTCGATTTCATTTTCGGAAATTCCATCGTTACGGCTATTTTATCGTCTTTTACATTCACCAGGTCGATGTTTGTTTTTATAGATTGCGCTTGTACGAAAGCCACCGCAAGAATTCCTAAGCTTATTGCTATTTTTTTCATTAGGTTTATTTTATTGATAAGTAGTTGATTTTAAATTGAAATTGTTACAGAAGGATTTATAATTTTTTGCTAAACTTTAGTTAAAAAAAGCAAAACCATTATTATGATTTTGCCTTTTAAATTTTTCATTAAATCTTTTTATATCTGATATAATAGTTCTTGCTAAACTCTACCGGATTTGAATTCTTAAGCTTCAGCGTTTGCCAAGATTCATTCGGTGAAATGGTATATTCACCAAATCTTATCGGAAGGTTTAAGTTTTTTACACCATTTACAAAACGGAATTTCAATTCTGTACCTTTTTGAGCATATTCTAAAACAGGAACATCGGTTGTACGCAAATATTGGTTGAAAATTGTTGTAAAGTCGAAACCGGCTTTTTCAGAAATATATTTTTCAACTTGTTCGGTTGTTACTGTTTGATGATAAAAATCTTTATTTAAACCTCTTAAAATCTGTCTGAATTTTGCATCATCATTAATGATCTGTCTCATCGTATGAAGCATACTTGCGCCTTTGGCATACATATCGCCGCTTCCTTCATTTCGTACGTCGTATTTTCCTATAATAGGAACATCGTTTTCAATATTATTCTGAATTCCCTGAGCATAAATATCCGCAGATTTTTTATCCATATAATTTTCGGTGAAAAGAACTTCAGAATAATTGGTAAAAGCTTCATGAATCCACATGTCGGCTTGATCTTTTGCTGTAATATTATTCGCAAACCATTCGTGCCCGCTTTCGTGAATAATGATGAAATCCCAGTTTAAACCAACTCCTGTTCCTGAAAGATCTCTTCCTAAATAGCCGTTCTGATAACCATTTCCGTAAGCTATATTGCTCTGATGTTCCATTCCCAAATAAGGTGCATCAACCAATTTGTAAGAATCTTCATAAAAAGGATAAGGACCAAACCAATATTCAAATGCTTTCAACATTGGCTTTACCTGCTGAAACTGTTTTTTTGCTTTCTCTAAATTATAGTCGATTACCCAATAATCAAGATCAAGCTTTCCTTTTTCTCCGGTATAAGAATCTTTAAAATTTACATATTTTCCAATATTCGGAATGATAGAATAGGCGTTGATTGGATTCTTAACTTCCCAAGTGAAAATATTTTTATTGTTTTCGGTTTTTTTGTTAATTAATCTTCCATTTCCGACTCCAACTAAATCTTTTGGAGTAATAATTTTCATAATGATTCCATTATCGGGTTCATCACTCCAGATATCTTTTGTAGGAAGCCATATTGAAGCGCCAATTCCTTCATCGGCAACGCTCATCCAAGGATTTCCTTTTTCATCTTTTGTGAAAACCCAGCCTCCGTCCCAGGGTGCTCTTTTGGCAATCGTAGGATTTCCGGAATAGCCAATATCAATGGTGTATTTTTCTCCTTTTTTAAAGTTTTTATGCGATGAAATAAATATAAAATCACCTTCTCTTTTAAATGGTTTAGGAGTAGGGAAACTGCATTGTACCACATCAACTTTCATCGGTTGTTGCAGATCGATTTGAAAAACAGGATTTGAAATATCTTTGGTAATCTCAAAACTTATTTTATTGTTTCCGGTAATACTTTTTTGCTGAAAATCGGGTTCCACAGATAGTTCATACTTTTTTACATCCCAGAAATTTCTGAATTCGGTATTAGAACCTTTTAAGGTATCCTGTTTTGTAAACGTTTTACCTTTTTCGAAAAACTGCCCGAAAGCTAATCCGGAAACCAATAAAAGTGAGTATGAAAACTTCTTCATCTGATTTTAAATTTAATTAAATCAAAATTAAAGAATATTATTTAAGAATGTCTGTTTTTTGATGAGTATTCTGAAAACAAGCGGCGCGAAAATCATCGATTTTCGCGCCGCTATTATGTTATATTAATTTTTTAAGATTTTTGAACCGTTTTTATAGCGGCATCTCGTTTTTGCACCTTTTTATAAGTATAACCACACATTACAATACTGAATTCATAAAGCAATAAGAGTGGCAACGCAGCCATAATCATGCTTAAAACATCGGCAGGAGTAATAATTGCTGCAACAACCATAATCAAAACAATAGCGTGTCTTCTGTAAGTTTTCATAAACTTGGGATTCAGAATTCCGATATTGGTCAGGAAGTAAATTAAAACCGGAAATAAAAAGACAACACCCATTCCTAAAACAACCTGCAAAAACAGAGTAGTATAATCACTAAGGTCATATAACGGAATAATGATGTCTGAAATTTTAAAAATAACTCCGAAATTGACGGCAAAAGGTAAAATCAGGAAATACCCGCATAATACTCCGGTCATAAATAAAATCCAAACCGAATTAATAATAAAAAGCGAATTTTTTCTCTCGTTAGGATGTAGAGCCGGACTGATAAATCGCCACAATTCCCAAACAATATAAGGGAAAGCCGCCACAATTCCTCCAAAAATAGAAACCGCCATCATCACATTAAACTGTTGATACAATCTCTGAACTCGCACCGGAAATTCATCAGGCAACGTAATACTGTCTTCCCCTAAAATCCATTGTGAAAACTCGTTTACGACTTTAAAAGTAGGGAAATCATTACGTGTGGGACCAAAAAATATATGATCCATAATCCAGTTGATATTAAAACCGACAACCACTGCCGCTATAACGATTGCAAGAATAGAACGGATCAAATGCCCCCTCAATTCCCCAATATGTCCAAAAAAAGACATGTCTTTATCTTCGCTCATTTAAAGAATTAAATTATGTTGTGAAATTATGAAATTATATATGGAACTCAAAAGTTATTTCCATTCCAGTGTAAATTTAATTGATATGGAATGTTATTTTGTAATGAAATATTTTTTAAGTGTTCTATTAATGTTTTAGAATTTTGATTGTTTTTATTAATAATTAATACACTTCGATTTAATATTTTTATGAAAACACATTCATTTATCTCAATAATATCATTAAAATCCTTATAAGAGATTTTACTCTCACTATTGCTCTCATTGATTAAAAGAAAGCTCTTTGCAAAAGTTATTTCTGACGTGGTATCTGAACTTTCGCTATTTTGATTTTTAATATATTTTTCCAATCCTTTTACATAAGTGTTTCTTACGGTTATCTCTCTAACTAAAAACATAACTATAGTAAAAGGAATAAAAAATATTAAGAATGCGATGTTGAAACTTGTGAAATAAACATATATAAAAATAGATAAGAACAAGAAAATAAAGATTATTCTATTTCTAAGTCTTGTTCTAATGACTTTTTTATTATTCGAAGATTCATAAAGCAAATAAGTTAGATGATCTTTTGTGGATAGCTTGAAATTTTGAATGGAGAAAATCACTTCTTCCATCTTAATTAATTCCTTCGTCCAATAATGTATGAAGATCAATAATTCCGAAATATTGTCCGTTTTCAGTAACAATTAATTGTCCGATATTATTGTCTTTTAAAACTTTCATAGCTTCTTTTGCCAAAACATCTTTCTCAATTGTTTTAGGATTTGCAGACATAATATCTTTCGCCAAAACTTTAGAAATATCGTCACCTTTCATCAACATTCTTCGCAAATCTCCGTCGGTAACAACGCCGGTGATTTTATCGTTATCTGTAACAACGGTTATACCGTGACTTGATGCGCTGATCGAAATAATAACATCCCTTATCGAAGAATCCTCATAAACTTGAGGTTTTTGTGAAGAAAGAAACTGCTCAACTCTTGCCGTTAAGTTTTTACCTAAACTTCCTCCCGGATGAAATTTAGCAAAATCATTTTCTTTAAATTCATTCAGTTCCATCAGGCAAATTGCCAAAGCATCTCCTAAAGCCATTTGATTGGTCGTAGAGCTTGTCGGAGCCAGTTTATTCGGGCACGCTTCCAGATCTACATGAGTATCTAAAATGACATCAGAAAATTCTGCAAGTTTGCTTTTTCTGTTTCCCGTCATTCCAATTAATGCAGAAGAATAATCTTTTAAATAAGAAACAAGATTGGTGATTTCAGGGGAATTTCCCGAATTTGAAATGCATAAAACTACATCCTGCTTTTGGATGACACCCAAATCTCCGTGAATAGCTTCTGAAGCATGCAAAAATTGAGATGGAGTCCCGGTAGAATTTAGCGTGGCAACAATTTTATTTCCTACGTGAGCCGATTTTCCGATACCAACCACGATGAGTTTCCCTGTAGCAGAATGAATAAGCTGTACTGCTTTTATAAATTCGTCTCCAATTCTTTCTTTTAATTTATCCAGTTCGGAAATTTCTATGGTCAGTGTGCTTTTTGCTATTGAGATAATTTTGTCTCTTTCCATTTTTATAACGAAATTAGTATGTAGATTGCCAAAGATTTCAATTTATACTTAATATAAATTTGGTTACTAAAAAATTCTATTGCTTTTATTTTCAGTAAAAATTTTATAACTTTGGATTGGATGCAAATTTAGCAATACAAAATTAGATGAGCGCAAAAAAAGCCAATTTATCAGGCGAATTAAAAAAATACTTCGGGTTTTCTACCTTTAAAGGACAGCAGGAAGAGATCATTAATAATCTCTTAAACGGAAAAGATATTTTCGTACTGATGCCTACAGGAGGCGGTAAGTCGCTGTGTTATCAGCTTCCTGCTCTTATTTCTGAGGGTACGGCAATCGTTGTTTCACCGCTTATTGCCCTGATGAAAAATCAGGTAGATGCAGTAAATGGTCTTTCTTCTGAAACCGGTGTAGCCCACGTTCTTAATTCTTCTCTTAACAAAACTCAGACCAAACAGGTCTTTGATGATATAAAAAGCGGTAAAACAAAGCTTCTTTACGTAGCTCCGGAATCTTTGATCAAAGAAGATTATCTGGAATTTCTGAAAGATGTAAAAATATCGTTCGTTGCAATCGATGAAGCGCACTGTATATCCGAATGGGGGCATGATTTCAGACCAGAATACAGAAATTTAAAGCAAATCATTGATAAAATTGCAGATGTTCCGGTAATTGCCTTAACAGCAACTGCAACCCCGAAGGTACAGGATGATATCCAGAAAACTTTAGGAATGACCAATGCTTTGGTGTTTAAGGAAAGTTTTAACAGAGCTAATTTATTTTACGAAGTCACTCCAAAAGTTAATATTGATAAAGAAATTGTAAAATTTATTAATAAAAATAAAGGGAAATCCGGAATTGTTTACTGTTTAAGCCGAAGAAAAGTGGAAGAATTTGCCCAGCTTCTTCAGGTAAACGGAATCAATGCACTTCCGTATCATGCCGGTCTTGATCAGAAAGTGAGGGTTGCCAATCAGGATAAGTTTTTGATGGAAGAAGCGGATGTTATTGTAGCAACAATTGCATTCGGAATGGGAATCGATAAACCTGATGTACGTTTCGTTATTCATTATGATTTCCCAAAATCTCTGGAAAGTTATTATCAGGAAACGGGTCGCGCAGGCCGTGATGGAGGAGAAGGATATTGTTTGGCCTTTTATGATCCTAAAGATATTGAGAAATTAGAGAAATTCTTGGCTCAAAAACCTGTTTCTGAACGAGAAATCGGTTTGCAGCTTTTAAATGAAGTAGTCGGCTATGCTGAAACTTCTATGAGCCGAAGACAGTATATATTATATTATTTTGGTGAAACTTTCGATCCGGTAAATGGTGACGGGGCCAAAATGTGTGATAATGCATCAAATCCGCCAAAGCTGAAAGATGCTACAGACGATTTAAGAAAAACACTGGAATTAATCAACGAAACAAAAGAAAAATTTAAATCAAAAGATTTAATTTCTGTAATTGTTGGAAAAGAAAATGCTGTTACAAAATCGTACAAATTAGAGCAAAGTTCATTTTTCGGTTTTGGAAAATCAGAAAAAGATAATTATTGGAAAACAATTCTAAGACAGGCAACCGTACAAAATTTTTTACAGAAAGACATCGAAACATATGGTGTTTTAAAAATCTCTGAAAAGGGTAAAAAAGTTTTAACCGGTGATTTAAAAGATCCATTTTTAATCGCTGAAGACCGTGAATTTGATCTTTCACAAACAAAAGCTGAAAGTGACCAGGTACAGATGCAGTCGAGTGGAGGTTTAGACCAAAATTTATTTGCACTTTTAAAAGATCTTAGAAAGAAAGTAGCCAAAAAACATCAAATTCCACCTTATACGGTTTTTATGGATCCTAGTTTGGAAGATATGACTGTGCAATATCCAATTACTGTTGAAGAGATTGCTAAAATCTACGGAGTTGGAGAGGGAAAAGCCAAAAAATACGGAAAAGAGTTTGCCGATTTTATAGCAAAATATGTTGAAGACAACAATATAGAGCGTACTCAGGATATGGTTTTGAAACAGGTTGCGAATAAATCTAGCCACAAGGTTTTTATCATTCAGAGTACCGATAAAAAAATTGATCTTGAAGATATAGCAAGAGCAAAAAATCTTTCGATGAATGATCTCCTGAAAGAAATGGAGCGTATTGTTTATCAGGGTACAAAACTAAACATCGATTACTATATCGAAGATAATTTTGATGAAGATGTTGTAGATGATTTTATGGAATTTATGAACGAATCTGAAAGCGACAGCATGAAAGTTTTGCTTGATGAATTCGGAGATGAGCTTTCTGACGAAGAAGTAAGAATGCTGAGAATAAAATTTATCAGCGATGTTGCCAATTAATTTTGATTAAATTAAAATGGAAAATCCAATAACAGAAGCTAAAAAAGAACTCATTCAGTGGATAAAAGAAATGGATGAGCTTGAAGATATTGCAGAGTTGCTTGAGATTAAGAATAGAAAAACTTCGGTGAGTCACGTTGCAGAATCTCAAGCTGAATATGCTGTAAAAGATGATTTTGATGAACGATTTGCGAAAGGATTAACATCAGAAGAATCAAGGAGAAGAACAAGGAAATTTATTGATAGTTTACCTTGGAAGAAATAGTTATTTATTCTGAAGAATTTCATCAATCTATTGAAGAATTAGTTGAGATTTTATATGCTAAAGAATATTTCGGATTTAGAGTTGATTGTCAGTTTTATGCAGATAAAATTTATGATTTTATAGATTTTAATGTTATGAAACCTATCAGCAAAAATTCACCATTAGCTTATCAGAAATTTGGTAAAAAGTTTATAAAATACAAAGCAAACAACAATACGTCTTGGTATATATTGTTCGATCAGAAAGAGCATAAATTTTTAATAAATCATATTACAAATAATCATTCTCAGGACTTTCCAGACCTGTTGTGAGAACTGAATTCCTTTGAAGTACTTTAAAAAAATCTTAGGATGAATAAGAAAATTTCTGTCATGTTTATTCTGCCGGATCTCGAAACCGGAGGTGCAGAAAGAATCGTTACCACCATTGCAAATCATCTTTCCAGAGATCGTTTTGAACCTAAAATTTTGCTTTTACGGAAACAAGGTGGTTATCTGGATTTTCTTAACAAAGACATTGAAATTATTGATCTGAATATTGAACGAATCAGAAATTCTTTAAAACCTATTCTTTCACAAATTTACCGCAGAAAACCGGATATTGTTTTTTCAGGATTTGGTGAGGTGAATGCCTATTTATCTTTATTTATCAAGCTTTTCCCGAGAATTAAATTTATTGCAAGAGAAACCAATGTAGTTTCTGAGCATGTCACCAGAAAAGAAATAAAATTCTTCTATAATTTTTACAACAATTACCAGCAGATTATTGCGCAAAGCGATGATATGATGAATGATCTTGTACATAATTTCAATATAAAAAAACATAAAATCACCAAAATCAATAATCCTGTAGATTTTGATTTTATCAATGAAAAACTTCTCATTTCTACAAAACCTGAAAGCTTTCAATACAATTATAAAAACGTGGTTGCCATCGGCAATTTGTCGGCAAGAAAAGGTTTCGACAATTTGCTTAAAGTTTTTTCAAGGCTTAAAAATGAAAAAATTATCCTTCATATTTTAGGAGATGGAAGAGATCGTGAATTGCTGAATCAGATGAAAGATTTTTTAGGTTTAAAAAAGGTTGTTTTTCATGGAAGACAAGAGAATCCGTATCAATTTCTGAAGTTTGCTGATTTGTTTATTCTTTCTTCGCGTTACGAAGGTTTTCCCAATGTCTTATTGGAAGCGGGAGCCTGTGGAACTTATTCTTTGGCTAATAATTGTCGTGGCGGAATCAACGAAATTATTCAAGACAGAATCAACGGTGAGATTTCTGATATTGAAAACCACGAAGATTTCTCACAAAAAATTATGCAGATCTTGCACGGAAGTTACGATGCTGATTCTATTAAGAACTCTATAAAATCAAGATTTTCTAAGGAGATTATTTTAGATAGATATGAGAAGATTTTGTTGGAATTGATGAAGAAATAAAAAATCTTTATATTTCCTTAAATTTGCATCTCAACTTTATTTAAAAATCAATATTTCATTCATGAAAAAACTTCCGAAACTGGGTTGTGCTTGCGAAAAACACGACTTAAGTGAATCTGAATATAGAACTTCAATAGTTGGTACAGATTTTACCAGTGATAAAAATGCAGAAGTAAGCATCATTCAATGCAGACTCTGTCAAAGAATTTGGCTTAAATACACTGTTGAATCCGAAACCTCTCCAGAATTAAGCAGATGGTTCAAGGGAATTATAGCTAAAAAGGAAGTTGCAGAAATGAAACCTGAAAATGCAATAGAATATTTGGAAAATCTCCAATGGTACATTGGCGGTGGAAACTTTTTTGGAAATAAAGAAGTTTTTGGAGAAGGGAAATTGAATTTGTAAATTAGGCTAGATGTCAGATGCTTAAAAAATATTCTCAATCATTTAAACATCCATCATCCATCTTCAAATTTCCTGCTTGAAAAAATATCCTCGATGAAATAAACTCCCTTCGTCTAACCCCATCATCCCGCAACAAAAAACTTGACAAAACTCACTTGGGTGCGTGATAATTAATCATTAAATTTGTAAGAATTAATCAATCAGATAATAATAAATAAAAATATAAAATGAGTCAATTCGATGTTACCGTAATCGGTTCTGGTCCTGGAGGTTATGTAGCTGCTATTCGCGCTGCACAATTGGGTTTCAAAACAGCAATTATTGAAAAATATTCAACTTTAGGCGGAACTTGTCTTAACGTTGGATGTATTCCTTCAAAAGCGCTTTTAGACAGCTCTGAGCATTTCGAAAACGCAAAGCACAATTTTGAAAACCACGGAATTATCATTAACGAGCCAAAAGCAGATATTGCAAGAATGATTGCGAGAAAAAACGAAGTGGTAGAGCAGACTACAAAAGGTATCAACTTTTTGATGGACAAAAACAAAATCACTGTTTTTGAAGGTCTTGGAAGCTTCGAATCTGCAACTCAGATTAAAGTGACTAAAAACGACGGTTCTACAGAAACGATAGAATCTAAATATACCATTATTGCAACAGGTTCTAAACCTTCATCTTTACCTTTCATCACGTTAGATAAAGAAAGAGTGATCACTTCTACAGAAGCTTTAAATTTAAAAGAAATTCCTAAGCATTTGGTAGTAATCGGTGGTGGAGTTATCGGTCTTGAATTAGGTTCAGTTTATTTGAGACTTGGAGCTCAGGTTACTGTGGTTGAGTTTATGGACAAAATCATTCCTACAATGGATGGAGCTTTAAGTAAAGAATTGACTAAAGTTCTTAAAAAACAAGGAATGAAATTCATGCTTTCTACAGCGGTTTCTGCAGTTGAAAGAAATGGAGATTCTGTAAAAGTTACGGCTAAAGATAAAAAAGGAGAAGAAGTAACCGTTGAAGGAGATTACTGTTTGGTTTCTGTAGGTAGAAAACCTTACACAGAAGGTCTTGGCCTTGAAAAAGCAGGTGTTGAGCTTGACGAAAGAGGAAGAGTGAAAACAAACGATCATTTACAGACTAATGTTGCAAACATTTACGCAATCGGTGATGTAATTAAAGGGGCGATGTTGGCTCACAAAGCTGAAGAAGAAGGAGTTTTCGTTGCTGAAACTTTGGCAGGACAAAAACCTCACATTAATTATAACTTAATTCCGGGTGTTGTATACACTTGGCCTGAAGTTGCCGGAGTTGGTAAAACTGAAGAGCAATTGAAGGAAGAAGGTGTTGCTTACAAAATCGGAACTTTCCCAATGAGAGCATTAGGAAGAAGCCGTGCAAGTGGTGATATCGACGGTTTGGTAAAAATTATTGCTGACGAAAAAACGGATGAGGTTCTTGGTTTCCACATGATCGGAGCTAGAGCTGCCGATTTGGTCGCTGAAGGGGTAATTGCAATGGAATTTCGTGCAAGTGCAGAAGACATCGCAAGAAGTTCTCACGCTCACCCGACTTACGCAGAAGCTGTGAAGGAAGCTGCATTGGATGCTACCGGAAAAAGAGCATTGCATATGTAATGATTTGATTAAAAATTTAATCACTTAAATATTAAGACTGCCATCAATTTGACGGCAGTCTTTTTGTTTGTTAAAATATTGTTTATAAATTAGTTAAGGAATTAATCTGGA
The DNA here is from genome assembly GCF_031118795.1 of Chryseobacterium sp. CFS15. NCBI lineage: Bacteria > Pseudomonadati > Bacteroidota > Flavobacteriia > Flavobacteriales > Weeksellaceae > Chryseobacterium > Chryseobacterium sp. CFS15. The sequence continues at coordinate 50,307 of NZ_JAVHYL010000015.1, forward strand.
CAAATCACAAAAAACAAATTTTGAAAAAATTATTATATCTGAATATTATTTTAATCGTCTTAATACTTGTTGCAAGTGTTGCGACATTTTATGGTTATAATTTCCCAATACCTTTTGATTTTATCGGTAATTTTAAAGATTACGGAACACAATATATTTTAATTTTTTTACTAATAATTGGGTTTTTAGCTTCTCTAATTGCATCAGTTAAAATCAAAAAATATAATTTTAAAAATAGATTTTTGTGTGTTTTTTTAATACTGAATTGTCTGTTTTTAGGTTTTCTTGTTTTTGAAAATATATAAAAAGGAGAAAAGCACTCACACTGCTTGAAAAAGAATACATACAGCAAGCTAAAAAAGATATTGAAAAAGATAGTGTGACCTATAAATTTGCAGGTGGATTTACTGTTCCTGTTTATAATGAAGAAACAGTAAATAAAATTGACAGTATCTGCAAAAACTATGGGGTAACTTATTTTAATACAGGTTGTATTATAGATTTTATGGATATTAAAGCCCAGGAAAAATATCATGAAACTGTAAAACCATATTTAATAAAAAGAAACGGGAAGAACTGGGAACAGAAAATGAAATCTGAAATAGAAAAAATAAAAAATTGATTTTATTTCTCTTCTTTTTTGTCTGAATTTCGCTTGGATTCAATATTTTCAACAAGGTTAAATGGATTAATTTTAAATTTTATTTTAATTAAAATTATCCATTTTTGGCATGGAAATAGACATCGAATTCACTATGAAATGAAATCATTATGAAAAAAATATTTACAATTTGTTCAATCTTATCTGGTCTATTATTTTTTGCGCAGGAAGCAGGAAAAGCAGGAGAGCTTTTAAAAAATGAAGTCTCTAAAAGGGAAATTGAATCTACAACCTCCAAAAAGCAAGATTCTCGAAATGATAATTCAGCTAATTCTTCAGGATACAGAAATTCAAATAATCAGAATAACACAAACAAAAGACCTGCAAACTCAAATTACCAATGGAATAATAATTACGGATATGCGGAAGTTTTCCTGAGAATTCCGGAGCAGGGAAATTTTTCTGTGGAATTGGCAGATCAGTTGATTGCGAACAATTCGGACAAGTATAGATTTTTTGATTTACCATCGGGAAGAGTTCCTATCTCAATCTACGAGAACGGATTTTTGATGTACAGAACAACCTTAAACGTTAGAAATAACAGCAGACTGGTTCTCGATTTTTTCACGGACGAAGGTTTATATCTTTTAGATTCTTATCCGCTTCAAAATGGCTATTACGGCTTTAATGATTGGAATGACATCTGGAACAATCCTTACGGAAATTCAGGAAACATGGGAAACATAAATTATCCTAATGTAATGGATAATCAAACGTTCCAGCAATTTTTAAGTACGATGAAACAAGATGCCTGGTTTGATGATAAAAAAATAACTTTTATTAATCAACAAGGTCGTCACGCAATGTTTACATCGGAGCAAATTAGCGTTTTGGTAAAAGATCTGAGCTTTGACAAAAATAAAATTGCTTTGGCTAAATCATTATTTTCGAAATGTGTTGATAAGCAAAAATATTTTGTCGTTGGTGATGCATTTGATTTTGAAAGCAGCAGACGAGATTTGATGGATTTTGTATCTAAAAATTAAAATTCTTTGATGAAAAAATTGATTCCATTTTTACTCATTATGTTATCGGGATTGAGTTTTGGTCAAAATATTGAACCTGTAAGGAAAACTGTTCAAAAAATTAATCAAACCAAAGATTTTAAAATTACAACAATTCCTTATTCATATTTTATGGATAATAATCAGGTAACAGATAACGGAATTGAATTAAAAGGATTTTATAAAAACGGTGAGCTTAAAAAGATAGAGCATTTTGTTGGCTTATCAGCCTGGAATATTGTAACTGAATATTTTTTTTCAAAAAATAATCAACTGATTTTTGTTCACTCAATAAAATATCAAACCATTGATGAAAACGGATATTTAAAAAAGCCTCAAAAACTTTCTGAATTAAGATGCTATTATGAAAATAATAAACTGATAAAATCTGTTGGAACATTTAATAATGATGAAAAAACAGATTATCTGAAAGAATCTCAAAATCTTAAAAATGATTTGAAAAATTATAATAAACTCTAATTCTAAAACTCTCCAAATCAAAAACCCTTAAAACTCTCCCACTTATTTTCCTTACCTTTGCCAACTAAATTTATCATTAATGCAACTCGGAAAAACCCAAACTTTAAAAATTTCAGAAAAAAACAATTCAGGATGGATGCTTGAATCAGAGACGGGCGAAAGCGCTTTTATGTCTAAAGTTTTTATTCGTGAAGAAAAAGAAATTGGTGATGAGATTGAAGTTTTTGTGTATCAGGATGATAACAAACTGAAAGCAACTACCGAAATTCCTTTGGCTGAAGTGGGTGAGTTTGCGGTGATGAGCTGTGTGCAAAGTCTTCCAACCGGTGCGTTTATGGATTGGGGGATCATCAAAGATGTTTTCATTCCTTACAAACAGCAGAAGACAAAAATTATTGAGGGTAAAAGATACCTTGTTCATCTTTATGTAGATGATGAGCTGAAATTGATTACCGGAACTACAAAATTTAAAAGAAATCCACAATATGAAGATCTTCCTTTCCAAAAAGGAGATAAAGTAGATTTATTGATGATGAATGAAAGCGAATTGGGCTGGAATGTCGTTATCAACAAAAAATATATCGGATTAATTTATACTTCTGATGTTTACAAAAAACTATATCCGCTTTCAGAAGAAGAAGGATATATCAAGGATATTCGTGAAGATGGGAAAATTGACGTTTCACTTCAGCCTGTAGGTTTTGAGAATATTGATGAGTTTAAGCAGAAAATCCTAAATAAATTAGAGGAAAATTTCGGGCTTCTTCATCTTTCAGACAAATCTTCACCGGAAGAGATCAAAGATGAATTGCAGATGAGTAAAAAGAACTTCAAAAAAGCCTTAGGCGGTTTGTATAAAGATAAAATCGTCGATATTTTAGATGATAAAATCAAGTTAGTTTAAAACGAAATTAATTTACCAAAACAAAAGCGAGCAGAAATTTCTGCTCGTTTTTTTGTGTTATTCTCTGTTCTTTATCAAAAGCCAGCCTGTATAATTTCTGCCGTCTGATACTTTTATAGAATACCAGTAATTTCCTGTAGGAATTGGTGAACCTTTGATTTTAGCATCCCATTCTAAAGGCTTTTTATTGATGATTTGTTTGAAAACCAAAACTCCTTTTCTATCGAAAACATGAATTTCCGATCCTGTATAATTTTCTAAGCCTGCAATTTTCCATTTGTCATTTATTCCGTCTCCATTCGGGCTGATCGCATTTGGAATATTAAAGATAGAAAAAGGTTTCTGGCCAATGATACAGCCAGATTTTGTTCTTACATAAACAATATATTCTCCCATTCCTAGATTATTGAATATATTAGACTCCTGCCAAGAAGAATTATCTAAAGAATATTCATAGTTTCCGGAGGCTGAAAGAACAATCGTGGCTGAATTATTATTGATATTCACCGAAACAATTTCCGCTAAAACAGAATAACTCAACTGAATAGTATCGGTATTGGTACATCCAAACATATTGGTAACGGTTACAGAATAATTTCCGGGACTTGAAACGGAAATTGTTTGTGTGGTCGCTCCGGTATTCCATAAGTACGATGTATAGCCTGTTCCTGCATCTAGAGTTACCGTTTTGCCTTTACAGAAATCAAAATCTTCTGGAAGTGTAATAATTGGTTTCGGATTTAAGACTAATTCTAAAACAACATTTTTAAAACATCCATCCGCCGTTGCAACTTTTACATTGATCACATTTGAGCCTATATTTAATGTATAATTTGCCAGGTTCGGAATTGGAGCTCCTGCTTGAGTGGTAAAGGTGAAAATATAATTATTAGGATTTGCAATAATGTTGCTTTGGTATGAAGTAAGATCTACAACCATGGTAATGTCTGTAGAAATATTACAAAGTGACGTTCTGTAATTGTCTGCCGGAACATTGTTTTGCGAAAGTGTTACGGTAATTGCCAGTTTTTCAGATTCACACCCATTTAAAGTTTGGGTAACGAAATAAGTTTGCCCATGAACGAGTGGAGTGGTAAGCGGTAAAATATTTCCTGTGGCATTGTAATAAATTAAACCTATTCCGTTTACCACTAAATTTGCTAATGTAGGATTTGCAGATTCACAGAAATCCTGATTTACATTTGCGACAGGTTTTGGTGTATTGTTTACCGTAACCTGAATAGAGATTTTATTACTTTCGCAACCGTTAATCGTTTGTGATGCAAAATAAGTTTGCCCGTTTACAAGTGGAGTAGTTGTAGGCAAAATATTATTTGCAGCATCATACCATTTGATATTTTGACCTGTGATTTGAAGGTTTGCTATTGTTGGTTGATTGGTTGCACAAAAAACTTGATTTGTAATTGTTGTCGTTGGTAATGCAGGAGAATTTACAATTACATTTTGATTCTGTGTGGAGATATTTCCGTTTCCGTCGCTGTAAGTCCAATGAATGATATAAGTTCCCGGAATTGAATAATTAAGCGTATCTGTAGTTGTAGCAATAATAGTTCCAACGCAATTATCTGTTGCAGTCGGAATATTAGAAATTATGGTGTTGCAATCTCCTGAAATGTCGGGAAGTTGTGCTGTATTTGGAACTGGCGCGATGTTGTCACCAACTACAACATTTACAGTGAAACTTCCGTCGCATGCTCCCGATCCTGAAATCTGACATGTATAAGTTCCTGCATTTGCTAAAGTAGAATTAGGAATAGTCGGGTTTTGGAGACTAGATGTAAACCCGTTTGGTCCTGTCCAGTTGTAAATTGCTCCTCCTGTCGCATTTAATTGAATGTTTGAATTGATACAAACAGGAGAATTTGAAGAAACTGAATTTTGCGAATTTGCATTATATTTATAAAATAAAACATCGGTATCTCCATTACCACTATTATTGTTTATTGTAGTGCCATTCATTACAATAGGTTTAGCAGTAAAGTTTGCCGAGACATATACTTCATCATTATGAATGAATATTTCATCGGCAGCATTTAATGATCCATATTGATTGGGCTGCATTGTTGTATTCGATTTAAATAAAACCTCTGGCTGAAAATTACTTAGATTTATTTTAAATAAAACTAAATCTTCATGATTGTAAGTGTAGCCTGAACTTGAAAGAGTACTAGATGATGTTAAATTAGTATTTCCTAAAGTCATATTTTTAGAAAAGCTACCAAATCCGTAAAGATAATCATTAGTCTCAGCAAAGTAAGCGTTATTAAGTGTGTATGTATTATTATTGTACTCTTGAGGTATTTGCAAATTAGAATTATTGTAAAACTGTAAATGTCTTGTAAGATTTAAGGTTGAGATATCAAATTCTGAGATGATACTTTGTATAACTCCGTTATTAGGATTTCCTGTAGAAAAATTTACATTGTCTATTTTAGTAGCAATTGAAAAACTACCATAAACATACATTTTATTGTTCAATTTATTATAATGTAAATTAGTTGGGCAATAAGCCCAATAAACTCCAGTGTTATTTGAAATCTCTTTTGAAAGTATTAGTTGTAAGTTGGTGTTAAATTTTTCAATTTTGCTATATTGAAAGTTGGCATCTACTTTAGAAATATATATATTTCCATCATTATCCATCGCAGAATCTTTAAAGTTTTCAATATTTTGTCCCAACTGAATAGCATTGTAAAAGTTTCCATCGGTATCAAATTTAGCGAGAAAAGCTCGGGCATACGGTGATGTATTTCCGCTGTTATTAGTAAAGTTTATCAGACCAAAAAAATTTAAATTATAATTATACACACCAGTAACTATTACAGTGTTTTGATGTATAAAAATGTTTTTTGCGAGCCTTCTTACTTCTCCAGTGAATTGCTTTTGCCATATCAATACACCATTTGAATTGTATTTGGTCAATTTATTTACATAATTCATGTAATATCCATCAGTTCCTAATGTATAAATATTTCCATATTCATCTACATTAAATGATTGTATCACTTCTGTTTTTTCCCATTGAAGATTACAATTAAAATCATATTTCTTCATTTTTGCTGTAGTGTAAGAATTGTTTGGATGGTATACGAATAAAAATCCATCATTTGTTTTTTTCATTCCAACAGTATCATCAAAAACCCACTCGCCAAAATTTTTTGCACAATTATTACATTGTGCATTTATTGAAAATGAAAATAAAAGAATAATCAGTAATAAAATTTTTCTCATCATTATAATTTCTGCAAATATAATCAAACAAAGATCTTATACGAATTAATAAATCATGAATATGTGATCCGCAGAAAAAATATGACGAAAATCACATTAATTATTTTGTTTAACAATTTTGTCAAAACGAATGATTGATTTATATTTGCACAAAATTGTTTAACAAAAATGTCAAAACAAGAAAAAAAAGATCAAACCCAAGAGTTAATCAAGCAAACTGCAAAGAATTTATTCTTTGTACAAGGTAAGTTTGATGCTACAACACAGGAAATAGCTGATGAAGCAGGTGTCAACAGAACACTTATTAATTACTATTTCAGATCAAGAGATAATCTGATTCAGATTATTTTTGATGACGCACAAAAAGTAGAAAAAGAAAAATCTGAAATCATTATGAATTCTGATCTTCCTTTTAAAGAAAAAATAGGTCAATTTATTGAGGGAAGCCTTTCTACAAGCCTTCAGTATCCTTATCTGGAAACTTATATCGTTTCACAAATTAATAAAGGAAACTGTCGTAAAAAAGATATTGAAACTGACGATCTCGAAAAGCTTTATAAAGATATTGAAACAGAAATGGAACTGGGAAACATCGAAAAAATGAAACCGGTACATTTTATCCTCAATATGATCGCCTTACTCATTTTCCCAAGTGCCATCAGACCATTATTTATGGAAAACATGAATGTCACAGATAAAGAATTTGATGAGTTGATTGCAGAGAGAAAAGATATCATTCTTAACATGCTTTTTAAAAATTAATTAAAAACTGTTAAAGTAATTTAAGAATTAGATCGTCCTTTAGGAATAAAGATTCAAACAGAGAAAACAAAAAATAAACGAAGTATAAAATTATGAACAGAAAACGTATAACTGCAAAGAAGCTAAAAATTGGGATAGCTGCTGCATTTATGATTTTCGGCTCTTCATCTGCCTATGCACAGCAACAGGTGTCGCTGCAGGAAGCTATTAAGCAGGCTTTACAAAATAAAGCTGAGGCAAAAAAAGCAGCTTTGCAGATTAAAAAAGCAGAGTACAAAATCAATGAAGCAAGAGCCGGAGCTTTACCACAGATTGGGGCTACTGCAGGGGTAACTTACAATCCGGTGATTCAGGAGTCATTGCTTGAATTTGGAGGTGAAAGAATTCGTGCACAGTTGGGGCAGGCTTGGCAGTCACAGGCTGTTGTAACTCTTAATCAGACTATTTTTGACCAAAGAGTTTTTACAGGCCTTAAAGCAGCAAAATCTACCAGAGAATTTTATGTTTTAAATGCTCAGTTGACCAACGAACAATTGATCGAAAATGTAGCAACAGCCTATTATCAGGTTTTTGTGCAGGAAGAAAATCTTAAAACTCTGAATGTAAGTTACACAAATACAGAAAAAGTAAGAAACGTAATTAAGAGTTTGGTAGATAATGGTTTGGCAAAAGGAATCGACTTAGACCGTACCAATGTTCAGTTGACGAATATCAGTTCGAGCAGACAGCAATTGGTGAATGCGGTGGAGCTTTCAAAGAACTCTTTGAAGTTTTATATGGGAATTCCTATTGATACAGAAATTGAACTGGAAGAAAAAACAATCGAGCCTCAACCACAGCTTTTGGCTGATGCCGTAAATCTTGAAGGACGTTCTGAACTGAAGGTTTTACAGAAAAACAGAGAGCTTTTAGTATATAATAAAAAAGCTACTGAAGCATATCTTTATCCTACGGTTGGATTGCAGGCAAACTACGGTTGGGCCGGAATGGGTAAAAAATTCCCTTTAACAAACGGATTGAATAACGGAGTTCTTTGGAGTGATTATTCTGCGATTGGTTTAAATATAAACATTCCGATTTTTACGGGTGGTTCTACAAAATCAAAAATTCAGCAGGCTGAAATCGATATTTTAGATCTTGATCAGGATATTCAGAATACACAGCTTCAGCTAAGTTTAGAGTATAAAAATGCGGTTACCAATATTGAAAATTCATTAATCAATATTGAGAGCATGAAAAACAACGTTACGCTTGCCGAAAAAGTACAGAAAGACACCCAGTCAAATTATCAGTACGGTTTAGCAACATTAACTGAAGTTTTAGATTCTGAAAATGCATTAACAGATGCAAAGCAGAATTATACCACAGCATTACTAGATTACAAACAGGCTGAGATTAAATTAATAAAAGCTAAAGGCGAGCTTAATACTTTACAAAACCCATAACAACATGAAATCGCTATGAATTGCAGTAAAAAAATTACTAAAGATTTGGCGATTGCATTTGACTTTTAATTAATAAATAACTTCAAATGAAAAAAACTTTAATATATATCATCGTAGCAGCCGTACTGGTTGGTTTGGCAGCTTGGAAAATTGCAGATAACAAAAAGAAACAGGAAACTGAAGTAAAAGAAGTAGCAAAACAGGTTGACAAGATCAACGTGAATGTAATTACTGTTTCAAGACAAAATATTGATACCGATTATAGCGCAAACGGAACTTTTATTCCAAAGCAGGAAATGCAGCAGTCTTCTGAGATTTCAGGACGTATTGTAAGTGTTTTGGTAAAAGAAGGTTCAAAAGTAGGTGCTGGTCAAGTATTAGCAACGATTAAAAGAGACGCGATTGAAGTAGATGTTACTCAGGCGCAAAACAATTTGCAGAACGCAATTATCGATAATCAACGTTACGAAAATGCTTATAAAACTGGTGGTGTTACAAAGCAACAGCTTGATAACTCAAGATTACAGTTAAAAAATATGCAGGCTGCAGTAAGAGCTCAGGGTGTAAGAGTAAATGATACAAGCATCAGAGCGGGAATCAGCGGTACCATCAACAAAAAAATGGTTGAGCCGGGAATGGTGGTTGCACCGGGAACTGCTTTATTTGAAATTGTAAATATCAATTCATTGAAACTTTCGGTTTTGGTTGACGAAAGCCAGATCGGAAGAATTCAGCTGGGTCAGGAAGTGCCAATTAATGTAAATGTTTTACCGGACGATTCTTTCAGTGGGAGAATTACGTTCATCGCTCCTAAAAGTGATGCATCTTTGAATTTCCCTGTTGAAATTGAAGTTCAGAACAGAGGAAACCTGAAAGCGGGTATGTACGCAACAGCGACTTTCAAAACCAACAACGGTGCTGAAACTCAAAATATGTTGACCGTTCCTGCAGAAGCCTTCGTAAACGGAGTAAGCTCAGGACAATTATTTATCGTAAGCAACGGAACTGCTAAAATGATTAAAGTGCAGACCGGTAAAGTGTACGGTGACAAAGTTCAGATCTTAAGCGGATTAAACGGTGGCGAGCAGGTAATTACCAGTGGACAAATCAACCTAGATAACGGTTCAAAAATCAATATCGTAAAGTAACAGCAGATGAAGTTAGCAGAAATATCCATTAAAAGGCCGTCCCTCGTTATCGTATTGTTTACGATTCTTACGTTGGGAGGTTTATTAAGCTACTCCATGATGGGGTACGAGTTGATTCCGAAGTTTGAAACCAATATGGTAACTATTTCTACGGTTTATCCGGGAGCTTCACCTGCTGAGGTGGAAACTTCGGTAACCCGAAAGATCGAAGATGCTGTAGGTTCTTTGGAAAACGTAAAAAAAGTAGAATCTTCATCTTACGAAAGTTTATCGGTAATCATGGTTCAGCTGAACACAGGTGCCGATGTAAACTATGCGTTGAATGATGCACAGAGAAAAGTAAATGCTATTCTGGCAGATCTTCCCGAAGATGCAGATCCGCCTTCTCTTCAAAAATTCTCGTTAGATGATCTACCGATCATGACGCTTAGTATTACCAGTAATAAGCTGAATAATAAAGAGCTTTATGATCTTTTAGATAAAAAAGTAGAGCCTATTTTCTCCCGTGTAAACGGTGTGGCTCAGGTTGACCTTGTGGGTGGACAGGAGAGAGAGATTCAGGTAAATTTAGATGAGAAGAAACTGCAGGGTTACGGTCTATCAATTGGTGATGTGCAGCAGGCAATTCTTTCATCCAACTTAGATTTCCCTACGGGAGCTTTGAAAACTAGAACTTCAAGATCTACCATCAGACTTTCTGGAAAATATAGAGATGTGGCTGAGATGAATAATCTTGTCGTTTCTAATAAAAACGGAGCGCAGGTGCGTCTGTCTGATATTGCAACCGTTTTCGATACCCAGAAAGATGTAGAGAAAGTGGCAAGATTCAATCAAAATCCTACGATTTTGATGCAGGTGAAGAAACAGTCAGATGCCAATGCGGTGGCAGTTTCAGAATTGGTTCAGTCAACAATTGCTCAGGTTCAGAACAATTATAAAGCACAGGATGTTAAAGTAAGTATTGTAGATGACTCTACAGAGTTTACTTTAGAAGCTGCTGATCACGTAATTTTCGATTTATTCTTAGCGATTATTTTGGTGGCAGTGGTAATGCTTTTATTCCTTCACAACATCAGAAACGCATTTATTGTAATGGTTTCTATTCCGGTGTCGTTGATTGCAACGGTAATCGGGATGTATCTGATGGGGTATACCTTAAACTTGATGAGTTTATTAGGACTTTCATTGGTTGTTGGTATTCTTGTGGATGATGCGATTGTAGTTTTGGAAAACGTTTACCGTCACATGGAGATGGGGAAAAGCAGAATTCGTGCAGCATACGACGGAGCTTCAGAGATCGGATTTACGGTAACGGCGATCACGATGGTAATTGTGGTGGTATTCTTACCGATTGCAATGAGTTCAGGATTAGTTTCTGATATCCTGGCACAGTTCTGCGTCACGGTAGTTATTGCGACAATGTTCTCGTTATTGGCTTCATTTACCATTATTCCTTGGTTATCATCAAGATTTGGTAAATTGGTACACCTTACCGGTAAAAATCCTTTTGAGAAATTTATCCTTTGGTTTGAAAAGCAATTGGAGAAATTCACACACTGGATTTCTGGAATTCTTGAATGGGCTTTAAAAACAACATTAAGAAGAGTGATGACTGTTATTGTAACATTTATTATTTTGATCTCTTCATTTATGTTGGTGGCATTCGGATTTATCGGGGGTGAATTCTTCCCTAAAATGGATAGAGGCCAGTTCCTTGTTCAGATGGAGTTACCTAAAGATGCTTCTGTAGAAAAAACCAATCAATTGACTTTGGAGGTTGAGAAATACCTTAGAAATGATAAAGATGTGGTAGATATGATTACAACGGTTGGTCAGCAGTCATCAGGTTTTGGTGGTGCGCAGGCGACATTGTATCAATCAGAAATTCAGGTAATTTTAGTTGATAAATCTGAGCGTAACGAAAGTACAGACATTAAATCAGCAAAAATAAAGAGAGCTTTAGAAGAAAAGTTCACCGGAGTTGAGTTTAAAACAGCACCAATCGGATTGATGGGAGCAGATAATGCACCAATTGAAATGGTGGTAACCGCTCAGGATAACGAAACCGCTAATAAAGAAGCCAACAGAATTTTGGCTTTGCTTAAAAAAGTTCCGGGTTCTGTAGATGCAGAATTATCAACTGACTCAGGAAACCCTGAAGTGCAGGTGAATATTGACAGAGATAAAATGGCTTCTTTAGGTTTAAATCTTTCTAGTGTAGGACAAACGATGCAGACTGCATTCAGTGGAAATACAGACGGGAAATTCAGAGCCGGAGAATACGAATATGACATCAACATCCGTTTTGGTGATGCCAACAGACAGTCGATTGATGATGTAAGAAATCTTATGTTTACAAATCCTAACGGTGAACAGATCAGACTAAGTCAGTTTGCAGATGTGAAAATGGGTTCAGGACCAAGTTTATTGGAACGTAGAGACAAAGCACCTTCTGTAAAAGTGAAATCTAAAGTTGTAGGTCGTCCTGTAGGAGATGTTGCCAACGAATGGGCAGCTCAGTTTATGGATAACGAAAAAACCAAGCCTGCAGGGGTAAGCTATATCTGGAGTGGTGATATGGAAAACCAGACCGAAGGTTTCGGTACGTTAGGAATTGCTTTACTGGCAGCTATCGTACTGGTATATCTGGTAATGGTTTCATTGTATGACTCGTTTGTGTATCCGTTTGTTGTATTGTTCTCAATTCCTTTGGCATTGATCGGGGTAATGGTTATTTTGGCCATCACCGGAAATTCATTAAACATCTTTACGATGTTGGGGATGATCATGTTGATTGGTTTGGTGGCGAAAAATGCGATTATGATTGTCGATTTTGCCAATATGAGAAAAGCAGCAGGTGCAACTACACATGACGCTTTGATACAGGCCAACCACGCACGTCTTCGTCCGATCCTGATGACCACGATTGCGATGATCTTCGGTATGATCCCGATTGCGATTGCAAAAGGAGCAGGAGCCGAGATGAATAATGGTCTTGCTTGGGTAATCATCGGTGGTTTGACTTCATCATTATTCCTTACTTTGATTATTGTACCGGTAGTGTATTCACTATTCGATTCAATTCTAAGAAGAATGGGTAAAGATGAAAAAGTAGATTACGATGCTGAAATGAAAGCAGAATATGATCACAGAGAACTAAGTGAAGACGGATTTACTCCGAAACACGTAGACTAATATAACAGCCTTAATTAACCTAAAGCGCATCAATTTGATTGATGCGCTTTTTTATTTAAATTTCGCTGCATAACTTGTGGCTGAGGTTTTTGAAAGGTTCCGACAGGTTCTGAAATACTCCCGATATGTCTCCAGACTATCCTGCAGTCTCATGAACCCCAAAATATACGTTCCATAACCCAAATGTCGGGGTACTGAACCGTAAATTATAGGTTAATAAAAAGTGCCGATACGTTATCTGACCCTAATTTATAGGTTCGGAAGCATTCCGGATATATCTTTAACCTCAACAGACCTATAAAAGACCCGAATAGATGATTAAATAACCTTATCATTACGGTCAATCAACCTCAACCGATAGATACAAACCCCCAAAAAATATGTAAATAACCTCGGCGTCTCCATAAACAACGTGATAAGACCGGTTAAAGTCATTTAGGAATGTCACATTTTAATAAACTTAATGTATTCAGCTAAATAAATGGCTGTCAGGCTTGAAATAAAAATTGAGTAGTAAAAAATCTTTAGGGACTTTGCATTTAAAATTTAAAACAAATCCAATAAAAAAAAGTCAGATTTCCCTGAAATTCAGAAAAAATCTAACTTTAAAAAAAAACTATATAAAAATATTTTTAATAGAGTAGAGTAATTATCTCACTCTGATTATTTTATTAAAAACTCTACCATTTTCTTCTACAGTGATGATATAGCTGTCGGCGGTCTTTTTACTTAGATCAAAAGTAAGTTTAATCTCACCGTTCGTTGCAGATTTTGTAGCATTGTAGTAAACCGTATCATCAAAATCTGTTACTGAAATCTTGGCCGTATTTTTTACACCCGACAACTGTAATGTAACCATATTACCGTTGATCAAAAATTCAGGTTTGAATATTTCTGAAACAGGTTCTTTTTCAATCAAAACCTTTTTATCAGAATCTACTTTAATTTTATACTTCTCAATTTTCTGTTGAGACTCAAGAACCAAATAATAAATTCCTGAATCTAAATCTTTAAAATTGTAAGATTTGCTTACAGAATTATAGTCTTCAAAAGTCTCAGAAAACAGCTCTCCGTAAAAGTCATTGTAAATGACTACCGATACATTTTTGGCATTCGAAATCTCAAATTTTACCGTCTCTGCTTCAGCTTTTCCAAATGAAAGAGAAAAGTCTTTTTCTTTACCCAATGCACTCATTGAAATGGATAAGAAACCGATCATTAAAACTGATGTAAATACTTTTTTCATACGATTAATTTTTTCATTTGTTAATACTGCAAATTTAGATTAAACCGCAACGCCTTTCTACTGCATAATTCTCTTATTTATGTGTTATTTTAACCTTTAAATTAATTATTTAAATATAAATTGTTAATTTTGTGTATGAATTAATGGTTTTCCTATGAAACATTCTCATCCTGCCTTCGAAGCTGTGAAACCCAATCTGGGAAGCAGTTTTACGAGTTTAAAGTTTTTACGAAATGAAAATATAAAGTCTCATGTATGGCATTATCATCCTGAAATTGAGTTGATTTTCGTATGCGGTGGTTCCGGAAAAAGACAAATTGGAAGTAATATTTCCTATTTTTCTGATGGAGATTTGGTTTTAATGGGAACAAACCTTCCACATTGCGGAATGACCAATGAAAATACCAACAATGATTACGAAATGGTCATTCAGTTCAAGCCTGATTTTTTAGGCGAAGAAATCTGGACTTTACCCGAAATGCAGAAAATAACCAATCTGTTGGAAAAAGCAAAAGCCGGAATTGTATTTTCAGAAAGTATAAAAAAAGAAGTCGGTTTGAAAATTACAGAAATGCATGAATCATCATCTTTGGATAAGTTGATGAAATTTCTTAAAATATTGGAAGAACTCGCTTCAACTCAGGAATACCGGATTTTAAATGCAGGAAAATATTATCTCCAAACTCAGGTGGAAGACAATGAGCGAATTAACCACATTTTTAATTACGTAAAAGATCATTTTAAAGAGCAGATTACTTTGGAGCAGATTTCGGATTTAGCAAGCATGAAAGTGCCTTCGTTCTGTCGTTATTTCAAGAAGATTACCAATAAAACGTTTACTCAGTTTGTGAATGAATATAGGATTACCCATTCTTTAAAACTGCTTGCCGAAAAGCCGTTAAGTATTACAGAAGTATGTTTTGAATCAGGATTTAATAACTTCAGTTATTTCAATAAAACATTTAAAGAATATACGGGCAAAAGCCCTTCTCAATACAGAAAAGAATTTAATTATTTATTTGAATAAGAATGAATTTTAAACCATTAAGAAAGTTTAGATTTTAAGCTCGATAAAAATAAATCAATTTGATTTTTAAAAGTTTGAAGAGTTTTAGTGGAAATCTTAATGTTAAAAAAGAAATAAATAAAGTTTATTTTAAATTAAGATGAGTTAAGTTCTACCGAAATAGATTTTGTTTAAGAATTAATCTTAAGAAAATTTAAAATTAAACAACCTATTGGTAATAGATACGGAATCTACCTGTAAGATTTTAAAGTCTATATTTGTGTAGGTTTTAGAATTAAGAAGAAGAAAAAAAGAATTTTATGAAGGATATAAAGCTGATTGTAACCGATATGGACGGAACTTTTTTGAACTCAAAATACGAGGTAAGTCCCGATTTTCCAAAGGTGTATGAAGAACTGAAAAAAAGGGATATTCTTTTTGTTCCTGCAAGCGGAAGACAGATGTCGGGAATCACAAAATATTTTGGTGATATTGAAAACGAAATTGGTTTTATTGCCGAAAACGGAGGGTATGTAGTCTATAAAAATCAAGAAATGTTTGCTGATAAATTGAGCCAGAAATCAATTGCAGATATTATTCGTACCGTAAGAGAAATTCCTGATGCGAGAGCCGTTTTGAGTGCAAGAGATAGTTCATATTACGAAAGTACAGACCAGAATTTTGTAGATTATTTTACACAATATTATATTGAAAATCAGAAAAAAGAAGACCTCACTCAGGAAGTTGATGATTCTGTTTTTAAAATTGCAGTGTATCATCCCGTGAGCGCAGAAGATTTTCTGTATCCTGCACTGAAAAAATTTGAAGACGAAGATTTGGTAATCGTTGTTTCCGGAAAATATTGGCTGGATATTATGAATAAACACACCAATAAAGGAAACGCAATTGAGAAACTTCAGAAATCTTTAAATATTCTTCCCGAACAAACGATGGCTTTCGGCGATTATCTGAATGATATTGAAATGCTGAAAAATGCTCATTATTCTTACGCTATGAAAAATGCACATCCATCAGTAAAAGAAGCTGCGAAATACGAAGCGTGTTCCAATGACAGTTTTGGTGTTTTGGAAACGATAAAAACGTATCTCAACGGAAATTAATTTTCACTATACAACAAGCAAAAAACCGTATTCTCAGAATACGGTTTTATATTTTTAGCTGTCGTTGACAACTTTATCTTTATTCAGAAAATTAGTCAGCCATTACTTCACCAGACTTTCTAAAGGTAAAATTTCCATAGATATGTCTTCTTGCGAAACGGCTTGGCGAATCTGCATTCACCATTTTGATATACGTATTTCTTGGAACTCCGATGTATTCAAACATTTTACCATTCAAATGCTGAACTTTCAAAATTGATTTTTCAAGATAGAAATCAGTAATAATTGAAGTGGTAATCGTTTCCGTATATTCTTCTTTGTATTTTTCCTGAGTTTCAGGGTTGATGCTTACCAAAAAATGATAGGCTTCAATCACAGATTTACTTTTTTCTTCCGCAGCCAGTTTTCCTTCTTCATTATTCACAAATTTATCAGGATGCGTATCTTTCATCACATTTCTGTAAATTGTTTTCAAATCTTTCAAAGTAGCGGTATTGTCTACCTCAAGAAGTTTTCTGTAATCACCTATTTTTTTCATAACGTACAATCCTTATTTCGGGGTGCAAAATTAAGGAATTTTATTTAGAAATCTGTAAGTTTTTGATTATTAATTTATTTGAGTTGAAAAGTAATATTATTTTTTTACTCATTTCTTTTTGAAAATTCCAAACTTATAGTAGTGCTTTTCTAAACATTTGGGTTAGTATATACAAAAAAAATGTTAAAATTAATTGTTGCGAAGTAATAAAATTTAATATAAATTTGTAACCAATGTCTAATGTTGTCCAATATGGTTATGAAAGAATACTATACAATATCTGAAGCTGCTGAACTTTTAAATAAAAGTACAAAAACACTGAGAAGATGGGATGAAGAAGGTAAGTTGGTTGCGGTAAGAGAACCAATGAGTAATTATCGTGTATATCATAGAAATGATATAAAAAATTTATTTCCTAATTTTTTAATAGACAATAAAACTGAATTAAGCAATTATGTAAAACCAGATAATGATTATAAGGTTTTAGAACTTTTTGCTGGAGCAGGCGGATTGGCTATTGGTCTTGAAAAAGCAGGATTAAAATGTGAAGCACTGAATGAAATAGATAAATTTGCGTGTCAGACTTTACGACAAAACAGACCGCATTGGAAAGTTTTTGAAGGTGATATTAAAAACTTTAGTTTTTCAGAGTTTAAAGATAAAATTGATGTCGTTACTGGTGGTTTTCCTTGTCAGGCTTTTAGTTATGCTGGAAAAAGACTAGGTTTGGAAGATGCTAGAGGAACTCTTTTTTATGAATTTGCCAGAGCTGTACAAGAAGTTAATCCTCCAATTTGTATAGGTGAAAATGTTAAAGGTCTTTTAAGTCATGAAAGCGGAAATACATTGAAGGGAATGATTTCTATCCTGGATGAAATTGGGTATAATGTTGTTCCTGTCGAAGTTTTAAAAGCTATTAATTATAGGGTTCCTCAAAAACGAGAAAGATTAATTTTGGTTGGAATTAGAAAAGATATTCATATCAAATTTAATTATCCAAAACCTTTTAACAAAATTTATAATCTAAAAGACGCTTTAAAAAAGGGAGAATTATTTGATACGGATGTTCCAATTTCTGGCGGTGCAAAATATCCTCAAAGCAAAAAAGTAGTTTTAGATTTAGTACCACCAAAAGGTTACTGGAGAGATCTACCTCTTGAAATTCAAAAAGAATATATGGGCGGAAGTTTTTTTCTTGGAGGAGGAAAAACGGGAATGGCAAGAAGAATTGGTTGGGATGAACCAAGTCTAACTTTAACATGTAGCCCCGCTCAAAAACAAACCGAAAGATGCCACCCGGATGAAACTCGACCTTTTACTGTAAGAGAATATGCCAGAATTCAAACTTTTCCGGATGATTGGGAATTTGCAGGTTCTTTAGCTCAGCAATACAAACAAATCGGCAATGCAGTTCCTGTAAATTTGGGAAGAGAAGTCGGATATTCAATTATAAATTTTTTGAATTCTTATTATTCTTTAAAATCAAAAAGTTGAGAACTTTCAATTTCCTTAGAAAGTTTTTCAACGCCTAGATTAATCAAATCTTGTGTATCAATGTTTTCAATAAGTAACTGAAGATTTTGAACTAATCCGTCATAAAAATCAGGAAATCCGGTTACTCTGTGCCAAAACTCTTTTCCAATGATGACTGGATGGGTTTTGTCTATAACTTTATAGTGCATACTTAATTCGTCAACTTCTCCGTAAAGTACACCAACCATAAAATCAGTATTATTAATATTTTTAAAAGCTTTATTGGTTCGAGCAAGATTGATAGTGTCTGTAAATTTTTTGATTAAAGGTTTAACATCTTCAGAGTTTATTGTATTTGGTTCAGATTTTAACTGACACCACTTTCTTCTATTATCAATCTTATCAATAAACTCAATGTCCATTCCTTTAATCAAAGATCCCTCAGCAATTTTTAAATCAACAAACATATTCTGGATTCTTGCTCCAAATGATGTATTAATTGAAGTTCCTAAAACTCTTGGATAAAATAATGCTTTTGCAACACCAATTGCAGTGTAGTTATTTTCTAAAACTTTTGATAAGTATTTTACAATAATAGGGTTAATGTTGTAGCTCTTAAGCTTTGAATGAGTATTTATTGAAGCTGTAATATGATTTTCAAAAATATAAACCTTAAAATATTCAACAATTTCTGCAAGAATATCATTTTGAGTTTTAATTTCCATTGTTGTGAATTATTAATTTGATGTAAATATATTGTTTATTATTAAAGTAAACAAAAAAGCATAAACCTCGGCTCTTAAAATCAAATAACTAAAGTCTTATTGTTCTCAAACTTCTGACGCTTTCCCTCGAAACCCATCACTCACAACACCTCCCTTTTCAACTCCTCAATTCTCTCCTCAATAAATCCCGCTTTATCCTTCTTCACATCATTCAAAATCATCTTCTGGCTTTCCGGAATTTCAGAATATTTTTCAGCCCACAGATTAATTTCTATCAACAGCGGAAGCAGATCGATACCTTTTTCGGTGAGTTTATATAGAACTTTTGCTTTGCTGTCAGGATGATTTTGTTTGCTGATGATACCGTTTTCTTCAAGCATCAAAAGACGGGATGCAAGAATATTAGTCGCTATTTTTTCGTCAGATTTTAGAAATTCTCCGTAGGTACATTGTTTTGCAAACATCAGATCTCTTACAATCAGCAATGACCATTTGTCACCCCATACGTCTAATGAGCTGCTGATAGGGCAATCTGATCTATTTTTTGAATTGGACATAAAATTATTTTTAAATAATTAAATAAAACACTTGCATTTTGAAAGTAATGTTATAGATTTGTACTTGCAAAACGCAAGCAAATTTACCGAATTAAATTTAAAATACAATGAAAAACATTCTTTTTGATGCTTACAAGAGCAAAAACTTAGATCTAAAAAACCGTATTGTGATGGCTCCAATGACAAGAAGCCGATCAGATAACCAGGAACATAAAGCAACAGAATTAACTGCTAAGTATTACCAGCAGAGAGCTACCGCAGCTTTAATTATCACAGAAGGTACTTTCATCAGTCCCGAAGCGGTTGGCGTGATCAATGTTCCCGCAATTTATAATGTAGAACAAATCGAAGGTTGGAAACTTACAACAGAAGCTGTTCACAACGAAGGTGGCAAAATTTTCGCCCAGCTTTGGCATACAGGAGCTTACTCACATCCCGATTTGCATAATGGTAAAAAACCTTTGGCTCCGTCAAACGTAAACCCTCAACAACAGGTTTTCACAGCAACGGGTTTTCAGACAAGTGAAGAACCTCAACCGATGACTACGGCAGATATCAAACAGACCGTACATGATTTCAGACAGGCTGCACTCAATGCTTTTGAAGCTGGCTTTGATGGAGTAGAACTTCACGGTGCAAATGGTTATTTGCTTCAACAATTTTTCAGCAAAAATTCCAATCTCCGCAACGACGAATATGGTGGTTCAGTAGAAAACAGAGCAAGAATTTTATTCGAAATTCTGGATGCTATAAAAGAAGTCGCAGATTTGCAAAAAGTTGCAGTTCGTCTCAATCCTTCACTCAACGGCATCATGGGGATTTTGGTCGATGATGAAACCATTGCATTGTACAGCTATATTGTCACTCGTCTCAATGATTACGATTTGGCGTATTTACATCTGATAGAGCCTTTTACCGACGTTTCAGATAACTCTTTTGCTATCCAGGAAGTCGCAAAACATTTCCGTAAAATCTACAACGGAACCATTATTATCAACCGCGGATTCAACAAAGAGACCGCTACAAAAGTTTTACAGGATGGCGATGCAGATTTGGTTTCTTTTGGAACTCCGTTTATTGCCAATCCCGATTTGGTAGAGCGTTTCAAGACCAATGCAGCACTCAATCAAGCCGATCAGGCAACATTTTACACTCCGGGCGAAAAAGGGTATACCGATTATCCGACTCTTAACAACTAAAATAATTTGGGCGAACGGCCGGGCTTTCCGCTATATCTTTTGTTTCACAAAAGGATGTCGCTGCAATCCCTGTCGCAAACTCGACCTTAACAACAATACACAACATTTAAACCAAACAAAAAATGAAAACAACAGGAAATACAGTATTCATCAGTGGCGGAAGTGCCGGAATAGGCTTAGCAATTGCTAAAAAACTTCACGCACAAGGAAATAATATCATTATTAACGGAAGAAATGAAGAACGTCTTCAGAATGCTTTGAAAGAACTTGAGGGCGCAGTTGCAATTAAGGGTGACCTTTCGGTTGAGGCAGATAGATTTCGCATCGTAGAAGAATTGAAGACGAATCATCCCGAACTCAATATCATCATCAACAATGCTGGTGCAGCATTCGCATATTTATTAAATGAAACAGAAAACGCACACGAAAAAGCTGCTGCCGAGATGAATACCAATTATTTCAGCGTTATCCACTTTACAGAACTTTTACTTCCGTATTTAAGTCAAAAAAAGGAAGCTGCAGTCATCAATATTTCATCAATTGCAGTTTTTTTAAGTCATCAAATGTTACCAACGTATGGCGCATCAAAAGCAGCGTTACACAGCTATACGCAAGCTTTAAGACAAACGTATGAGGAGCAGAATAATGTTCAGATTTACGAAGTCTATCCGCCATTGGTCAATACAGATTTCTCTGCAGAAATCGGCGGAGCAAACGGAATTCTGCCTTCTGAAGTAGCAGACGAATTGTTGATAGCTTTAGAAAAAAATCAGTTTGATGTTCCGGTAGGAGATACCAAACAGTTTTTCGTAAAAGAATTGGCATAATCATATTTAAAAACAATTCTTCGTCAGAAACGGTTTATTTTCAGTATCTTACTGACGAAGAGTTTCTACAATTTAACCAACTTATCATAGATTAACAGAAAAAATTACCCACTGAAAAAATGGTGAAAAATAGTAATCAATGACTAAAAAAACAGCATCATTTTATCAGGAGATTTTTTCCAAAACTTGCTTTTTAATTATCAACCTCAAGGAAGCAGATCAGCTTATAATAAAATAAATATCATATGAAAGCATTCAGTATCAGCCGTTATAAAAAAGAAAGTTCACTCGAATTGGTAGACCTTCCCGAACCTATTGTAAAAGATCACGAAGTTCTTGTCGAAATACACGCAGCAAGTGTTAATCTTTTAGATTCAAAAATAAAAAGCGGTGAGTTTAAACTGATTTTGCCTTATAAAATGCCCTTAGTTTTGGGACACGATGTTGCCGGCATTATCGTAAAAACAGGAGCGAAGGTAAAAAACTTTAAAGTGGGTGATGAAATTTATTCTAGACCCTCCGATTTTCACATTGGTACTTTTGCAGAGTTTATTTCAATCGATGAAAAAGATGTCGCTCTAAAACCTACAAATATTTCGATGGAAGAGGCGGCTTCAATTCCATTGGTTGGTTTGACGGCTTGGCAGGCTTTAATTGAACAATCGAATGTTCAAAACGGGCAGAAAGTTTTTATTCAGGCAGGATCCGGTGGTGTGGGAAATTTCGCCATTCAGCTTGCAAAATATATGGGTGCAACGGTAGCAACCACTGCCAGTGAAAAAAGTTTTGATGTTTTGAAAAATCTTGGTGCAGATGTTTTGATCGATTATAAAACACAGGATTTTGAAGATGCTTTAATTGATTATGATATCGTATTAAACAGCCAGGATAACAAAACGCTTGAAAAATCTTTTGAGGTAATAAAGCCTGGAGGTAAAATCGTTTCAATATCAGGTCCGCCAACGCCGGTATTTGCTGAAGAACACAGGTTACCTTGGTACGTAAAATTGGCAACAAGATTTTTAAGCAGTAAAATAAGAAAAAGAGCAAAAAAACAGAATGTAAACTATTCGTTTCTGTTTATGACAGCCAACGGGAAACAGCTTTCAGAAATTACTCATCTCATAGAAACCGGCAAAATAAAACCTGTCATCGATAAAGTTTTCGCTTTTGAAAAAACCAATGATGCATTACAATATATCGAAAGTGGTCGTGCGAAAGGAAAAGTAGTTATCAAAATGAAATAAGCATCGATTTTTTTGAATAAATTATCCTTAAAAATAATTGCTTATCTCAATCAAATTCAAATCCGGGTCTCTGAAATAGACCGATTTAATCTTTCCAATTGCTCCAGTTCTTTCTACAACTCCTTCGATGATCTCTATATTTTTCTGTTTTAGTTCTTTTAAAACATCATCAATATCTGTTTCTGAGATAAAGCATAAATCTGCCGAACCTGTTGTTGGATGTTCTGCTTTAGGCTCAAATTCTTTTCCTTTTTGATGAAGATTGATTTTTTGATTTCCGAAAGTCAGAGCTTTTCTGTTGTTTCCAAAAGTTACGACTTCAAAACCCAGAATGTTGGTATAGAAATCTATAGTTTTATTAATGTCAGCAACAGTTAAGACGAGATGGTCAATATTTTTGATTTGCACAATTTTAGACTTGTTTAACCTCAGTTCGGGATAAGAGATTTTTATAATAGTTTGTGAATCATTAAACGCAAAGATTTTATAATTAAACTTTCTACTTTAGAAAGCAAAGGCAAATAAATTTGCTTCGAAAAGCTTGAGCCAAAGCTTTATTAAAACAACTTGTTGATTCTTCTTTGCTTACTATATTATAAAAGAGTAAAATTCACGGTTGTATTAAACATAGTTATCTATTAATTAAAAGGAATTATTTTATCGTGTTTTAATTTCTGCTTTAAATGTTCTGCATAGTGATGTGCAAATTTTTCTTTTTCAACTTTTGAAAGACTGATGTAATAATCATCTCTGTTTTCTTTTGCATTGTAATTTTCATCATCTTTTCCAGGTCTTTCCACAACTTCTAAATAATGAACATAATGTCCGAATTCATGCAGCAATGTTCTGTAAAGTTGTGTGTTTCTTGAAGGTTCTAAATGTAATTCAGAGACAAAATTTCTTTTATTCTCAATGAAAAAATGCCCATCCTCTTTTAATCTTGCAAATTCTTTTTGATCTTCAATAGTTTGTTTTTTAGACCAGACTAGTTTTTTATTTAAGTCAATAGAGTCTAAAATTATTGCAGGAAAATATTCGTTTTCAAATTCAAAACTATATACTAATCTTCCCCAAACTGGAGAAATAATTTCTTCTTTTCTTTTGGGTTGACGAAGAACGATAAATTTCAACTCTCCATAATCTTCAGTGGGAATATATTGAATCATTTTTGCTAAATCATTCACAGAGCAGGAGTGAAAACAGTTTTCCCGAGTTTCTTCAATAATAAATAAAAACTCATGTTCATTGATAATTCTAATTTCTGTTTGGTATTTCTCAATTCTTTCATAAAAAGATTTCAGCGTGCCATAAGGTGTAGAAATCTTAAATTTATTATCCTGACCAAAACCTTGATTTTCAGTTCCTATATTTCGGTTTCTTCTTGTTGGATTAAACATTTGAAATAGTCAATTTTTGTGTTTTTCAATTTTATAAGCTGAAATTAAAATCAAAACTGTGTTTTATTCAGTATCAATATACGTCAGTTTCGCCCCTTTAATAAACTCTTCCAAAGAAATATTTTTTGTTGCTTTATCATTCATCAATTCAAAAAGATACGTTGAGGTTGTATTTAATCTGATGTCTTTTACAGAGGTTTTAAATCGCTTAGTTTTAATATTTGAAGTCAGAAATGTCAACTCAGAAGTATTACTAAACTTGATGTTATTTACATCAAAAGAAGCTTTTGGATCTTTCTGCAGTTTCAAAAATCTTTTCTGTGTTTTATCTGTCGTCTCATCCAGGAATTTCTGCATTTGGAAGTCGGTTAAGAGCTGTGGATAAATGAGACCTTCTCTTACAATCGTCGTCGTGATTTTATCGGCTTTGTCAAAATAAACGGTCTTGTTATCAAACTGTGCCAGATTTTCTTTGACAAGAATTTTACCGTCAAATTTTTTATAATTTTTCTTTTTATAATCAGTTTTAAAATGCTCAATTATAGCGGCATCTTTCGTGCTCAACTTTTCATTTTTCTGGGCAAAAAAATTAGAAGATAGCAATAATGAAAGACCGATTGTGAATATAAATTTCATAATACGTTAGATTTTTGGTTTAAATATTTACAGAATATTTTTCAGACGAAGATGCTGTAAAAGCATGATAGTCTTGGCATCTTTTATTTCGCCATTGTCAATCATAGAAAGTGTTTCGTCAAACGGAAGCTGCAGCACTTCGATGTTCTCGCCTTCATCTTCCAGTCCGCCGCCATCGTTTATTTTCATATCATCAGAATATTCTGCGATAAAAAAGTGCAGAATCTCTGTAACAGATCCGGGAGACATATAAGCTTCAAATATTTTTTCTACTTTCGAAATCTTGTAACCCGTTTCTTCTTCAGCTTCCCTTTTAACGCAATCTTCAGGATTATCGTTGTCTAAAAGTCCGGCACAAGCTTCAATCAGCATTCCCGTCGGATTTCCGTTGATGTATGTAGGAAGACGGAATTGCTTCGTTAAAATTACATTTTTAGAATGAGTGTTATACAATAAAACAACGGCTCCATTTCCTCTGTCATAGGCTTCCCGGCTTTGGGTTTCGGTGTCTCCGTTTTCTTTTTTAATAGTAAAAGTTACTTTTTTTAAAGTGTACCAGTTATCAGATAAAATCTCTGTCTTTTCAATACTTACATGAGGCTCTTGCATTATATTTCAATCTTTTAATAATTATTTTTTTAGTAAACCTTCCAAAGCTCCTTCTAAAACCGGAAACTTAAAGTCAAAACCAGCTTTTATTATTTTTTCTGATGAAGCTCTTGAGCCTTGAAGCAAAATATCGGCAAGCTCACCAAATATAAGTTTTAAAACAAACGCCGGTACGTTAGGCATGAATAAAGGTTTTTTTAAAATCTTTGCAGCTATCCGTGTTAAATTTTCGTTAGTCGTATGCTGCGGTGCCGAAGCATTATAAGAACCCCGAATTTCAGGATTTTTTAAGGCAAATTCATAAATAGCACAAATGTCATCAACATGAATCCAGGGCATATATTGTTTTCCGCTTCCGATGGGTGAACCAATTCCAAATTTTATTGGTGTTATCATTTTCGCTAAAGCACCGTCATTTTTAGAAAGAACAACGGCAGTTCTTACTTTCACCACTCGTTCTGCTACATCTTGTTCTGTAAATTTATCAGCTGCTTTTTCCCAAACCTGAACAACTTTACTTAGAAAATCGTTTCCTGCAGGATCATTTTCTGAGAATATTTTATCTGTTGTTTTAATTCCGTAAAAATTAATTCCGGAAGCTGAAATGAAAGATTTTAGCTTTATATTTTTGTTTTTGAGCGTATTTAAAATCAGTTTTGCAGAGTTTACCCGGCTGTCGATCAGTTCTTTTTTTCGCTCTTCTGTCCAGCGTTTTTCAGAAATATTGGCTCCTGCTAGATGAATAATGTGACTTACATTTTCGAATGCCTGTTCATCTATCGTGCTATTGTTTAGATCCCATTCAAATTCGTTTTCGGCTTTCTTTTTGCGGGTTAAAAAACGTACTGTATAATCTTTTTCGATTTTTTGGGAAAGCACCTTTGCAATGACTCCGCTTGCGCCGGTGATTAATACAATTTCTTTCATCATGCTTTTTTACATTATTTTATTTAATACTTGATATTTTTTAACCGCAAAAGCAACAAAAGATTTATGATGGATTTCGATATTCAAAGGCTAACAAAACAAAAATAAATGAAAATTTTACATTTTGGAAACTTCTGAATGTCTCTTTTTCAATCATTTCTTTTGATTCTTTTGCGGTTGAAATTATATTTGAATTTTATCATGTATCAAAACTGATTTTTTACAATTAAAACGTAATCTTCTTCAAGAATTTTATAGCCGTGATCATAAACAAATTTATATTCTGAGCCGTTTTTATACACTTTAATATTTGTAAAATAATTAAAATCAAAACCTAAGCCATCGAGTTTAGATTTTGGGATTTTAGTTTTTCCGTCGATATTTATTTCATTCAGAATACGGTAGTTTTTACGGAGTTTATTATTTACATTCCGCATCAGGTTGCTCGAATCTTTGTTCTGCTTATTGTTGTAAGCATTTCTACAGGCATCATTGCAGAATTTTTTATCGGATCTGCCAATGATTTTTTCACCGCATTCTATACATTCCATATTCTTTAATTTTTCAAACTGTGTTTGTGTTTTTTATGTAAAAGTCTCTTCCATCTCGAACTTGTGGGGTAGCTTCTGTTTTTGGTGATATTATTAAAAAATAAAGCTACTAAAAGTAAAATAATACAGCCCGACAAAACAGGAGAGAGCACATACCAATATCCAAGATCAGCAATTTTTCCGGGCGATGTTACGGCAATTAATGCAGTTGCGCCACCCGGCGGATGCAAAGTTTTGGTATACTGCATCAAAATGATGGAAAAAGCAACAGCCAAAGGTGCCGAAAGCCATAAAATATCGGGAACAATCTGATAAACGGTAACTCCAACGATAGCTGAAATGACGTGACCGCCGACAAGATTTCTTGGTTGAGCCAACGGACTTTGAATGGCTCCGTAGATCAAAACACTTGAGGCGCCAAATGAACCGATCAGAAATACATTTTCCTGCTGCAATAAATAGTGAGATTGCAGAAAAGCAATCAGTCCGATTCCGAAAAAGGCACCCAGAAAAGACCAGAAATGTTCTTTATAATCAACAAGTGTTTCTTTATAAATTACATATTTTGATACTCTGAGTGTTCTTTTGAAAGTTTTTTTCACAATAAATTTATTTGAGATTTAAAGGTACAAAATATCCGTTTGTAAACGACTGCTGATGTACGAAATGATTTTATCAATGCTGAGATGCTTTCAGCATGACAAACTTTCTGCAAAAGGTTAAATTAATCTACCTAATTAGCTCAATCTGCGCGAACCTTTTTTAAAACAGATTTCTGGTCTCAATTGTTTCTGTATCTCTTTTTGTAATAAAAATTTAGTAAATATTTTTTAATGTCATTTTAAAACATCAATTTTGCGCCATCAATGGGGTGCTGCAAATTGCGGCTGAGATGATACCCGGGAAAATTTTCCACACCTGATCTGGGTAATTCCAGCGTAGGGAATTTTGATTTATCATCTCATCATTTAATTTTATTTAAGTTAATTTGATGCAGGACATTTTACAACAGACAACATGGCAAGAATGGCTTGGTGTCTTCTTTTCAGTATTTCAGGTTTTATTGGCAAGAAAAAACAATTCGAATAATTATCTTTTTGGTATTGCCGGAATTTCATTAACACTTTATGTGATGATACAGTCTAAACTCTACGCAGAGTTTACACTTAATCTTTATTATCTGGTAATGAGTATCTACGGATGGCTGTACTGGAAGTTTGGAAAACGAAAATCTGAAACCACCATTTCTGAAACTACCAATAATGAAAAATTAATTACCGTAGGAATCGTACTTGGAACATTTGGTGTTTTCTATTTTTTCCTGACAAATTTTACAGATTCTGATGTTCCAATTTTAGATTCTTTAGTCAGTGCTTTTGCATGGGCTGGAATGTGGCTGATGGCTCGAAGAAAAATTGAAAACTGGATTTTACTCAATATCAGTAACATCATTGCAATTCCTTTGTTGATTCATAAAGGTCTTTATTTGTATGCAGTTTTGACGGGTTTCTTGTTCATTGTTGCAATTTCCGGTTACTTGGAATGGCGAAAAATTATTAAAACTAAATCGGTTGCAGCGACTTAATCTTATGGATTAAAACGCAAAGATTTTAATTTTTGAGATTAATATTTTAAGGAGCAAAGATGGCGACT
>NZ_JAVHYL010000016.1:0-75878 GCF_031118795.1 Chryseobacterium sp. CFS15
AATGCTTCCGCCGAGTCTTTCAATGCGAAAATAAAAAACTTCAGATTACAATTAAGAGGCGTGCGGGATAAAACATTTTTTCTGTTCAGGTTGTCTAAACTTTTTGCCTAGCCCCCAAGTTTTGTGATTGATCCTATAATTATTAGCCACCCTTTTCAAACACCCTAAAATCAAAAACCTCTGAAAATCATATGATTTCAGAGGTTTTTTGTACCCAGGACCGGGATCGAACCGGTACTCCTAAGAACTGGTGTTTGAGACCAGCGCGTCTACCAATTCCGCCACCTGGGCTTGATGTTTACTCCAAACGTTATTGTTTGTTTCAAATTGGTGTGCAAATATAGGAACTTTTTTCAATGTTCAAAAGCTTTTTGAAGAAAAATTTTAAAAATTGAGTTCCAAACCATCGTAGGCTAGGTGCATTCCGTCGGGAAGTAACTTATCTTCAATATCATGCAGACCAAAATGGTGACTGATGTGAGTTAGAAATAATTTTTTAGGTTTTAATTCATCATATAATTTAATAACATCTGCTAATACGAAATGAGCAGGATGAGGATCAAATTTTCGAATACAGTTTAAAATAAGTATATCTAAATCTCTTAACTTTTCTTTTTCCAAATCAGAAATAAAGTTGGCATCGGTGATATAGGCGAGCTTTTTAAACTTGTAACCTAAGATGGAAATTTTATAATGTGTTACTTCGATAGGAGTGATTTCTGTATCTAAAACAGTGAACTTTTCGTGATCGATTTTATGTAAATCAAAAGCTGGTGCTCCTGGATAACGAATATCTGCAAAAGCATAAGGAAAACGGTTTTTCACTTCCTGTCCGACTCTTGAGAGACAATAAATGGGCATATTTTTACCGCTTTTAAAAATTAGCGGACGCATATCATCCAAACCAATCACATGGTCATTATGCTCATGGGTAAGAAGCGTAATGTCGATGTGGTTTTCTTTGTTGATAAGCATTTGCTGACGAAAATCTGGTCCGCAGTCGATCAGTATTTTCCTGTTTTCATCGGTGGTAATCATCGCTGAAGCCCGAAAACGAGTATCTTTTGGATCTTGAGAAGTACATACCTCACAGGTGCAACCGATAACGGGGACACCTTGTGAAGTTCCGGTTCCTAAAAATTTCAACTTCATTTGTTTTGAGGTTGGTTTAATTTTGGTAAATTTACGAAAAATTTAATGTCCTAATGTATCAGAAACTAACTCCTAAACAAAAAGCATTAACAATTAATCTAGATCCTACTATTTATGGTACTTTCGCAGAAATTGGAGCAGGGCAGGAAACTGTACGACACTTTTTTAGAGCAGGGGGGGCTTCCGGTACAATTGCTAAGGCAATGTCGGCTTACGACAAAGATTTTAGTGATGCCATCTACGGAAAAGAAGTAAAAAACAGGTATGTTACCCAAAACAGACTTAGAAAAATGCTTCGCTATGAAGTATCACTGATTGAAGAAAGAATTTCAAGAGACAGTAATCCCGGGAGAAAATATTTTTCTTATGCAAATACGGTAACGACCATCAATTTCGATAAAACTGTAAAAGGTCACGGTTGGGTCGGAATTCGTTTTCAGGTGAAAGAAAACGAAGATTACAACGAAATCGTAATTCACGTAAAATTCAAAGAGAACGATGCCACGTTGCAACAGGAAACATTGGGTAATCTTGGTGTGAATCTTATTTACGGCGCATATAATTATTATGATAACCCAAGAAGGTTGATAGAATCTCTTTATGATGAGGTTTCTACAGACAATCTTGAGATTGATATGATCGATTTCAGCGGTCCGGCTTTTGCTTATGTTGACAACAGATTGATGTCTTTACAACTGGTGAAAAATAATATGACCGATGCTGTGATCTTCAATTCTCAAGGAAACAACATGCTTCCTGCGGATATTCTATATAAGAAAAATATTTTTGCGGTAAGAGGAAGTTTCAGGCCAGTTACGAAAGTAAATATAGATATGCTGCGAAACGGAATGGATATGTTCCTGAAAGACGCAATCTGTACACAGGAAGAAACTGAGATACTTATTGAAATTACCATTTCAAACCTTCGTGCAGACGGAGATATTGATGAAAGAGATTTTCTTGATCGGGTAGATGTTTTGGGTAAATTAGGCTATACAGTTATTATTTCAAATTTCTCAGAATATTACAGATTGATTGATTATTTCTCACATTATACCAATGGTGATATTGGCGTAACGATGGGCGTTAATAATATGTTGATGGTTTTTGATGAGAAATATTATAAAGATCTTTCAGGAGGTATTTTGGAAGCTTTTGGTAAGTTTTTCAGAAACGGAATGAGAGTGTATTTATATCCTTACAAAGATCCTGAAACTCATGAATTGTTGGATTCTTCAAACTTAAAAGTGGAAGAAAACCTAAAAGAGCTGTACAAATATTTCAAACACAACAATCGTATTGTAGATATTACCAGCTACAATCCTGAGTTTTTGGAAATATATTCAAGAGAAATTCTAAGAAAAATTGCTTGTAATATCGGCGGTTGGGAAAACCAGGTTCCGGAAGGTGTTGCAGAAATGATAAAAGAAAGAGGGATGTTCGGGTTTAAAAACGAACTTTCTTTAAAACAATTTTCATAAAAAAATATTACAATGTCTGAAATAAAAAAAAGACTTTCGTCTATTCTTGAAAGTCCAAAACATAATACTGATGAGAAGCTTGAGAAAGTTTGTCATTTATTAGACCAGGAAATATCTTATTTCAACTGGACCGGTTTTTACTTTAAAAACGGTGATAAAGACGAATTGAAATTAGGTCCTTACGTAGGAGCTGAAACCGATCATATCATTATTCCTTACGGAAAAGGTATTTGCGGACAGGTGGCTGTTTCCAACGAAACATTTATTGTTCCCGATGTACATTTACAGGATAATTATCTGAGCTGTTCGATTGATACAAAAGCTGAAATTGTAGTTCCTATTTTTAAAAATGGAGAAAACATTGGTCAGATTGACATCGATTCTCATACGATCGATCCTTTTACAAAAGAAGATTTAGAATTATTGGAATGGCTTTGTAATGAGGTTTCAAAGATTTTGTAATCTTATCTCAATATAAAATAAAATATTTTGATATACCAACTAGCTACAAATATTAATTGAATTTTCTTTTTAATATATAATCCTCCTATAGCTTATTAGGCATATAAATCTTCCAGATATTCAAAAACCTTAAAAACGGAATTGATACACCTAAATCTATTATATCTCGAATAATAAACTGTAAAGTATGTCCCGTTCTGAAATAGCGATACAGATTATAGGTCAAAGATAACCAAAGCAAAAATGTTTTTGCTTTGGTTTTTTGTTTTGTAGGTTTTCGTTTTCAATACAGATTGTTCGTGCATTTGGTTTGGAGTTAAATAATGATTGGAAAAATGAGGGCTTATTTCATATCATAAGCAAGTGCAATGATAAAAAAACTTTTTCCATAATTATTTAATTAATTTTGTTCACGTTAAAACATAAATATATCATAATATTGAAATGCTAAAACTTTTTTTTAAGAAAGCAAATGCTTTTAGCCTAATACAAAAGAGATTTCCTTTAGATTACATAATCCCTGTATATCATTCTGTTGCAGATTCTTATTTGCCACACCTTAAGCATATTATAAATTATAAAAGCAGTCTGGAATTTGAAAAAGATTTAGACTATATGTCTACTCGATTTAATTTTGTAGATGTGCAAACATTTATAAAAAATCACGATAAGAAGATTAATAAACCGTATGCTTTGTTAACATTTGATGATGGATATAATGAATTCAGAGATGTTGTAGTGCCAATTTTATTGAGGAAAGGTATTTATGCTATTAATTACATAAATCCTGCATTTATAAAAAATGACGATATGATGTTTAGATTAAAAGTAAGTCTTATTATAGAGAGAATTCTAAACAAAGATTTTATGACACCAGATTCATTACAAAAGTCTCTTATGTTGTCCAATAATGCTTCTAAAAAAGATTTAATTACAAAAGTTAAAGCAATATCATATACAAGTCGACATCTTTTGAATCAAATAAGTATAGATATAAATTTAAGTTTTGATGACTATTTGAAAAATAATAAAATATACCTTAATATTGATGATTTACAATATATTCAAGATAAGGGTTTTGGTATTTCTGCGCACTCTTGGGATCATCCATACTTACCAGAGTTATCTATTAATGATCAAATCAAAAATATTCAACGATCTATAGACTTTATGGAAGAAAATGGATTTAGTACTGAGTCAATGGCATTTCCCTTTACCGATTTTGGCTTAAAGAGAAGCATGTTTAATACACTTTTTGAAGACAACAGAAATCTAAAATTTACTTTGGGTACTGCGGGTTTAAAATTTGATAGTGTAGACAAAAATTTACAGCGCGTGCCAATGGAAAATGGCTTTTCAGCTGCTGATGAAATTAATTTTGAGAGCAATTATTTTCATTTGAAAAAGATTTTTAATAAAAATAAAATTACTAGAAGATGATTGTCTTGAAATCTTTCAATAAAATTGCTTTATTCAACTTTATAAATTCAAAAGAATTTAATGCTTTATCTTTTCTTCCCATATCATATCACAGAGCAATTTCGCATATAAACAATCCTCATGTAAATAATGAAGATACAATTTTGATTCTGGCTTATTATGAAAATAAGCTAGCTGGTTATATAGGAATTTTGGCAGATGACATGAGGGTTAGTAATAAATTTATAAAGATTGGTTGGCTGAGTACACTTTTTGTACATCCTGATTATCGTGGTAAAAAAATTGCCCAAATGCTGCTAAAAGAAGCTTGTAACTCATATAAAGGAAATATTATAATTACAGAATATACGGAAGAAGCAAAGAATATGTATGAAAGAAGCAACTTATTTGTAATACAAAAACCATTATATGGTTCATCATATCATTTTTTATTTAATTTATCCGAAATTCTTCCTAAAAAAAATAAAAATTGGAATTATGTATATCCAGTTTTAAGACTAACGGATAAAATTATCAATGGATTTTTATACAGTATTCGTCGTAATAAAAGTTCGGAAAAGCACTTCTTAATTACAGAAGATTTGGATAGTGAAATTAAGGAATACATTAAACATCATGATAAATTAAAAATCTTCAATAGAAATGTCGAGGATATTAATTGGATTACAAATTATCCATGGATTCTAAATACTAATGAGAATAAGGAAAGCAGTTACCAGTTTTCTGATTTTGACAAAAGTTTTAGATATATATTTATTAAAATTTATGACGCTAATAATTTAGATACAGTCTTGATGCTTACAGTACGTAATGGAAAAGCAACTTTACAATTTATTTACGGAAATAAAAACAATAATAAAATAACCGAAGCTCTGATAATTTTCCTCAGTAAATTCAAAATAACAAATATTATAATTTATGATAAAGAAATAAATCAGAAATTAGAAAAAAAATATTTTATATATGTGAAAGAAAGAAATAGGAGCTTCATGATGCATAAAGATTTATCTGCAATTTTACCCTATGATTTCATATTTGATGTTTTAGCAGGTGATGGTGACCCAATCTTCACCTAAATTTAATGAAAAGCATAACATAGACATAATAATTTAAATCTTTTGAGACTACTAATATTCTGAAAATTCAAACGTGTATTTAAAAGTATAATTCTTACCCAAATATAATCTCCGATTTTTTAAGTCGGAGTTTTTTATGCTTTAAAATATCAATAGAAACTGGCTTTAGCCCGTTTAATAATTTTAAAAAAAACATTTGGCTTTAGCCAAAATTTAAATAATCTGAGTTCGGAATAAGAAATTGAACAAAACTTTTTACAACGCAAAGATTTTATTTTTAGGCTTATTATTTTAGGGAGCAAAGAATAGCAACAAGTCGCTGATGAAGCTTAAATAAAGCGAGAGCTTAATAAAATCAATTTATTGATTCTCCTCTTTGTTCCTTAAAATAAGATTTGCAAAAATCAAGTTTTGCGCTAAATAGAGTATTTTATGTTTAATTTGAATTCACGTTAAATATTAAATTCTGCAATCAGTTCTTTAAAATAATTTTCACACTTTGCAATATGTGTTCCGTACCACGAAAAAGCTTCACCATCTACAATCATAATCTTTTTATCAGGATAAACCTTTTTTAGTTCGGCAATATGTTTTTCTTTAAAAGGAAAAGGTTCCGAAGATAGCATAATGACATCTGCGTCAGCTAAATCTTCAGTCTTGCTTATTGGATAGCGGGTTTGGTTTTTAAATATACTTTCAAAACCAATTTCATTTAAAATATGATGAATAAATGTATCTGATCCCACCGTCATATAAGGATTATTCCAAATAAGATAGGCTACTTTTACTTTTGTGTTTATTTTGGTTTGATTGAGGATTTCGTAGATTTTTAGATTAAAAGCCTGTGCTCTTTCTTCTTTATTAAAAAGCAGACCCAAATTTTTCAATAAGTAATAATTATCTTCAATCGTTTCCGTATTGTAAACAATTACTTTGAAATCTTTCATCAAAATTTCAACCTGTTCTTTGACGTTTTCTTCTTTATTGGCTAAAATTAAATCTGGTTTAAGGCTTTTAATCTTCTCAATATTAAGATTTTTTGTTCCGCCGATAATATCTATATTTTTTATTTTTTCTGAAGGGTGAATACAGAATTTTGTTCTTCCGACAATTTCGTTTTCTGTTAATCCTAAATCAAATAAAGCTTCTGTAATCGAAGGAACGAGAGAAATTACTTTCATATGTAGATTTTATTGCGTTTTAAAAGTCATATGCAATCGCACTATTTTCACTATAATTTGGAAACCCAAACATGGCGATTTCATACAATTTTTAGACTTTGCCTAAAATTACAAAAGTTTTCCTGTTAAGAAAAGGCCGGCAACCGAGAAGTAAATAATTAATCCGGTGACATCTACCAAAGTTGCTACAAATGGAGCAGAAGATGTAGCGGGGTCTAGCTTTAATTTTTTAAGAATAAATGGAACCATAGAACCTGAAAGTGTTCCCCATAAAACGATCATCACTAAAGAAAATCCGACACTTAAGCCAATGTATGCCCAATGAATTCCGTAATCAAAAAATCCTGCTTTATGCCAGATCATAATTCTCAAAAATCCGATAATTCCTAAAATTCCACCTAAAAATAATCCGGTGAAAATTTCTTTTTTCATTACGTACCACCAGTCTTTTAAACCGATTTCCTGTAACGCCATCGCACGAATAATCAAAGTTGCGGCTTGTGAACCTGAATTTCCTCCACTTGAAATAATTAATGGTACAAATAATGCCAAAACAACGGCTTTCTGAATTTCATCTTCAAAAAATCCCATCGCAGAAGCGGTCAACATTTCAGAGAAAAATAAAATAATAAGCCACATTCCTCTTTTTTTGATCATTTCCATCAAAGAGGTTTGCGTATAAGGTAAATCTAAAGCTTCAAGTCCCCCGAATTTTTGAATATCTTCGGTATTTTGAGATTCAATTTGATCTAAAATATCATCAATCGTTACAATTCCTACCAAAACTCCGGCTTCGGTAATAATGGGAAGCGCTGTTCTGTCATATTTTTCAAAATAAGTAACGGCATCTTCTTTGGAAGTTGTTGTTTTAATAGCAACAAACTGATTATCTGTTAATTCTGAAACTAAAGTATCTTCTTCCACTAACAATAAACTTCCTAAAGCTAAATCGTCAATAAGATGATTTCTTTCATCCACAACATACAGATGATTGATGGTTTCTACTCTTTTCCCTACTTTTTTGATCTGCTGTAGACATCTTTTTACCGTCCATTCTTTTCGGATCTGGATGTAATAAGGAGTCATCAGACGCGCAATAGAATCAGAATTGTAACCGAGAAGTTTCAGGGCAATTCTTCTTTCCTGTGGATTAAGATGATTGATAGAATATTTTATCAGTTCATCCGGAAAATCCTCAAACAGAGCTGTTCTGTCATCGGGAGTCATCGCATTAAGAATGTCTGAAACGTCATCACTTCCAATGCTTCGGATAGTTTCTTCCTGGAAATCAGGATCTAAGTGCGAAAAAACATCGGCTTTGTATTCTTTCGGAACCTTCAGGAAAGCGAGTAGCCTTTCATCAGCGGGAAGTTCACTGAGTCTTTCGGCAATATCGGCGGGGTTAAAAGTAAGTTCGTGTGTAGAATTCAAAACCTGAAATTTTTGATATGCAAAAATAACTCAAATTTTTAGAATAGGAGAATGATGAAACAAATTTAAGGTTTATTTAAAGTTTAAAAACCAGCTTCTGCAGAAGGTTTTATCTTTCTTAATTCTTTAAGGATATTTTTCATGGCACCGTTGGTTCCTATTTTTATTGAATTTTCTGTGGAACCCAGAAGGCGCATGTTTTTTCGGTAAGTGTCATACTCTGAAGAGGTAACGAGATTACCTTCCGCATCAAAAAGTTTCATGCTTACGACAACCTGATTAGAGAAAACGTATTTTCCTAATCCTACTTTAAAATATTTTACTTTAGGAACAATGACAAAGTCGGCATCATTATTTTTACTATATTCGGTAATGGTTTTAGAATCGATGCTGTCAAAAGAGACCTGAATTTCAGATCTCAGCATTTTGTTTTTGCGAAAAGCGCTGATATTATCCGAAACTGCACTGAAGAATGCATGATTGGTTGGTTCTTTTATTTCTTCAATATCAGGTTCAACTTCAGGATTGAAATATAAAACTTTCTTTATTTTATCATGAGCTGAGGTTTTCTGTGCTTTCACAGAAGAAACACTGATGATAAATACAGAAGAAATAAGCGTATAAAATAAAAATTTTTTCATCTTTTTGTCGGCTGTAAAATTACTGTCTTTTAACGGGATGGCATAATATATTTAAGAATTTGTTAACATATTTTTCTATCAATTTTAATACATGGAATCAATAATGTCTCCAAACTATGGTAGATTGCTTAAATTATTATTAAAAAATGCTGATACTGTATTATTTAGAAAAATTACATGCTTCAATATTATTTTATTTCTGAATTTAAATTACTGTTTTGGTGATTAAAAAAATAGTCGTACTTTTGCAGCCGTTACATAATAATCATTAAACAATATTGGAATGTACTTAACAACAGAAAAAAAAGCAGAAATTTTCGCAAAACATGGAAAATCTGCACAAGACACAGGAACTGCTGAAGGGCAAGTAGCTCTTTTCACGTTCAGAATTAACCACTTATCTCAGCACTTGAAGGCAAATCGTCACGATTTCAATACTGAAAGATCTTTGGTGAAATTAGTAGGTAAGAGAAAAAGCTTATTAGATTATCTTAAGAAAAAAGATATCACAAGATATAGAGCAATTATTGCTGAACTTGGTTTAAGAAAATAATCTATCCGATTTCCAAAATAAAGAAGCAACTTCGAAAGAGGTTGCTTTTTTTATTGCTGTTTTTTGGAATTCTGAAAAATTGAACATTAAAATTTACAAATCTTTAAAGAAATCGTTTAAATTTGCTCGTTTTTAAAATTAAACTACAGATTTGAAATATTTTTATCTCTTTTTCTTTCTTTTGACGTCAGCTTTTTACAATTCTCAGGAAATGGATACTGTTCGAAGATCAAATTTGCAAGGTTCTGTAAGTATGCAGTTTGGGAAGTTTTTGGGAACAAATGATTACCTCAAAAAACTTAAACACAGAGATGTTATCGGTGCTTCTGCTGAGCTTACCGTGCAAACTGATGGCAGCCAGGAATGGCATAAAAGATTTGGAAGACCTTATTATGGTGGCGGTATTGTAGCTTTTGATTATCTGAAAAACAGTGAAATGGGAAAACCTTTTGCTGTTTACGGAACTTTTGGTGGAGCCATCAAAGAAACACCCACACATTCCTGGAACTATGAGACAAGCGGAGGTTTTGCCTTCAACTGGACTCCGTATGATTTGAAAAAAGGATATGTTAATCAGACTTTTGGTTCTTCCGTAAGTATTTACATTAATTTAGGAGCTAACTATAAATATTATCTGGGGAAACATTTTGACTTAGGTTTAGGCTTAAATTTTAATCATTTTTCAAATGGGGCTCTAAAGCTTCCGAATAAAGGGATGAATACTTTTTCTCCAAAATTATCTCTCACTTATCATTTTGATGAAAGACAATTTGCTCCAAAAGATTCTTTATCAGCATTTGACAAATATTCTACGCTGGATGTGAATGTTTTCGGAGCGGTAAGGCATTCTATTTTTTATGGAGTAGATCCGGGATTTCAGGCTGATGATGTAGATATGATCAGAAAATTTGAAGGTAAATACTACCAGAACTGGGGAATAGAAACGGTGTATCACAGACAGGTTACTTATAGATCATCTTTGGGCTTGGGGATTGGTCTCATGTATGACGAAGATTACAATCACAAGTTTTATCAGGATGAAAACGGAATAATCCAAAGTACAAAAAGATTTCAACGGGATCAGCTTTTATTAAATATATTCCCTTCTTACCGACTTTCGATTTCAAAATTTGCGATTCAGATTCAGCCGGGATTCTATATATTTAAAAAAGAAATTGACCGACGTTATGATAAAACTATTTTCTATCAGAGAGTAGGTTTTCAGTATACTGTCGGAAAAAATCTGTTGATAGGCATCGGTTTGAGATCCTTTAAATTTCATAAAGCAGATTATATAGAATGGAGGCTCGGTTACAGGATTTTTAATAAGAAAAATCCGTAATTGATATGAATTGAATGACTGAAATTGAGCCTCAAGAAGTTTCGATATTCTATTTAAAACAAAAACACTAAATTTGCATCACATTTAGACGAAAATATCAATAATTAAAGTGCTCAATACGGAGCGCAACACAAAACAATTTATGAGTATACCTCAAGCAATTACAGAGTTGATTACTCTTGCAGACGGCAGAGAAATCACATTAGAAACAGGGAAACTGGCAAAACAAGCTGACGGATCTGTAGTAGTAAAAATGGGCGGAACAATGCTTTTAGCAACCGTAGTAGCAAGTAAAGAAGCTAAAGACGGTGTAGATTTCTTACCATTAACAGTAGATTACAGAGAAAAATTCTACGCTGGTGGAAAGATCCCCGGAAACTTTTTCAGAAGAGAAGCTAGACCTTCAGATCAGGAAATCCTGACGATGCGTTTGGTAGACAGAGTTTTGAGACCATTATTCCCGGAAGATTTCCACGCAGAAGTTCAGGTGATGATTTCATTGATTTCTTATGACGGAGAATCTATTCCTGATGATTTGGCGGGTCTTGCAGCATCTGCAGCGATTGCTATCACAGATATTCCTTTCAACGGACCAATGTCTGAAGTAAGAGTAGTAAGAATCAACGGTGAACTTTCTGTAAACCCTAAATTTGAAGATCTTAAAATTGCTGACCTTGATATCATGGTGGGAGCAACTAAAGATTCTATCGTAATGGTAGAAGGTGAGATGAAAGAGATTTCTGAAGCAGAAATGTTGGAAGCTATCCAGTTCGCTCACGTTGAAATTAAAAAACAAGTTGAAGCTCAGGAAAGATTAGCTGAAAAAGTAGGCAAATCTTTACCAAAAAGAGAATACAGCCACGAAAATCACGACGAAGCAATTCGTGAAAAAGTGTGGAAAGAAACTTACGATAAAGTATATGAAGTAGCAAAAACTCCTTCAGGAAAAGAAGAAAGAGGTGAGAAATTCAAAGCTGTTTTGGCGGAATTTTTAGCTCAATATGTAGAAGATGCTGAAGAGTTGGAAAGAGTAACTCCTTTCGCAAAAGTATACTACCACGATGTTGAAAAAGAGGCGATGCGTCAGATGATTATCAATGACAAAATCCGTCTTGATGGTCGTGATCCTGAAACAATTCGTCCAATCTGGAGCGAAATCGATTATTTACCGGGAGCTCACGGTTCTGCAATCTTTACTAGAGGTGAAACTCAGTCTTTAACAGCTGTAACTTTAGGTTCAGTAAAAGATGCAAACATGGTAGACAGCGTAATGGTAAATTATGACGAAAGATTCTTCTTACATTATAACTTCCCTCCGTTCTCAACGGGTGAAGCTCGTCCTTTAAGAGGAACATCAAGAAGAGAGGTTGGTCACGGAAACTTAGCTCAGAGAGCTTTGGCAAACATGATTCCTGAAGAAAATCCTTATACTATCCGTATCGTTTCTGATATTTTAGAATCAAACGGTTCGTCTTCTATGGCGACAGTTTGTGCAGGAACATTGGCTTTGATGGATGCAGGTATTCAAATTACAAAACCAGTTTCCGGGATTGCAATGGGATTGGTAACTGACGTAAAAACCGGAAAATTCACTGTACTTTCTGATATCTTAGGAGACGAAGATCACTTAGGTGATATGGACTTTAAAGTAACAGGAACTGCAGACGGAATCACAGCTTGTCAGATGGATATCAAAATCCAGGGACTTTCTATGGATATCATGGAGAAAGCGCTTCTACAAGCTAGAAACGGAAGACTTCATATTCTTGATAAATTAAATGAAACTATTTCTGCACCAAGAGAAGATGTGAAACCTCACGCTCCGAAAATGGTAATGATGGAAATCTCTAAAGATTTCATCGGTGCTGTAATCGGACCTGGTGGAAAAATCATTCAGCAAATGCAGAAAGATACGGATACGGTTATCGCAATTGAAGAAGTTGGTGAGATCGGAAGAATCGAAATTTCTGGTGTTAGCAGAGAAAAGATCAACGATGCGATTGCAAGAATCAATGAGATTACTTTTGTACCTGTTGTAGGTGAAGTTTACCAAGGTAAAGTAGTGAAAGTAATGGATTTTGGAGCTTTCGTAGCGATTGCAAAAGGAACTGAAGGATTACTTCACATTTCTGAAATCGAATGGGCTCGTCTTGATAAAGTTCCTTACAAAGAAGGTGATGAAGTTGAGGTGAAATTTATGGGGTATGATGACCGTAAGAAAATGAAACTTTCAAGAAAAGTTTTGTTGCCAAGACCACCAAGACCTGAGCAAAAACCAAGAGAAGAAGGACAAGGAAGACCAGAAGGACAAAACAGACCTGAAAGACCTGCGAGACCGGAAAGTAAAGTAAACCCGGAAGGAAGAGACCAGCCGGGAGAGCACAAGCCTTTGAACGAAGCTTAATAAAAGTCCTTAAGGGACGATTTAATACAGCATAGGATGTAAATTCTATGATCATAAAAGTAAACCACCGAAATTTTCGGTGGTTTTTTTATGTACAAAGTTTTAATAGTCATTTTCACGTTAAGAATTGAAAACACGATTTGAAAAGACTGAAAGCAAATGTTTATGATTTTCAATGTGCTGACATTGTAAACCGTGAAGGATTAAAGATTAATAAAGGAATGATGTTTTGCCATTTTTAAAAGCATTAAAATAGATTGAATTTCAAATAATTATATGCCAGACAGGTGAAGTTACAATCTTTTGTTGTATATTTGCATTTAATTAATAAGAAGGTTTCTATCTTTGCTTTAGCGGTAATAGTTTAGAATATTCATTTTTTCTCTCAGTTTTCACTTTCTTAATGTCTTAAATGGATCTTTATTCCGATAATATTTTCTTAAGACAATCTGAATCATCATTACTGAAAAACAATTAAGATACCTTTTTTACTTCACAGAAGAAGTATTATTGGTTATTGGGGTTATATAATACATCCCTAAAAAAGTCAGTTTAAACAAATAAATTTTATACAATATATGGCGGATTCTTTCTCTAAAAAAGAAAATTTCAAGAAAAAAGTTCAAAAAGCAAAGGAAAAAGCTCAAAAAAGAGAAGAGCGTAAAACCAGCAACAACAAAGGTAAAGGTCTAGACGACATGATCATGTACGTGGATGCCAATGGGCAGTTGACTTCTACACCACCGGATAACAGCAACGTTGAAGATTTTGATATCAACAACATTCAGCTGGGTGCAGCTCCTATCGAAGCTGAAGAATTGATTAAGACAGGAATTGTAACGTTTTTCAGTGAAAAAGGTTACGGTTTTATTACAGAAGACGGTTCGAAAGAAAATGTTTTCTTCCACAGTAACAACTGTATGGAACCTATCAAAAAAGGAAACAAAGTATCTTTTGAAAAAGAGAAATCTCCAAAAGGTTTTGTTGCAGTAGAAATCAGAATGGTTAAATAATTATTCGATTTTTGGTACTGAAACCCAATAGATCATATCATATAAAAGGCTCCAATAGGAGCCTTTTTGTTTTTAGTTAGTGAAAGATTTTTATTCTAAAATTTGTTAATATTTTTCTGTGATGGAAGAGTTGAAGTTTGCATCCCAAGAATGTAATTTTGCAACGTAAGAATATAGTTTTACAATGCAAGAATATGATTTCTCAACGTAAAAATATAAGTTCACAATGCAAGAATGTAATTCTGCATCGTGCCAATTTGAAATAACATCGCAAAAAAATAAAGTTACATAACAACAATGTA
The DNA here is from genome assembly GCF_031118795.1 of Chryseobacterium sp. CFS15. Lineage (NCBI taxonomy): Bacteria > Pseudomonadati > Bacteroidota > Flavobacteriia > Flavobacteriales > Weeksellaceae > Chryseobacterium > Chryseobacterium sp. CFS15. Next base: position 14,479 of record NZ_JAVHYL010000016.1, read on the forward strand.
ACTTTACATTGCAAGAATATTGAGTTACTATGCTTCAACATTCTTTTGAACACAAAAAATATTATTTTCTATTCGTAAATTCTATTGCTGAAACGTTTGTATACTCAGGAGATGTTGCACCGTAGAGGCTTTTCACATATTTTTTGACGTTCTGGGCGATGGTGTACAATCCCGCACCCTCTGCATATAAAATTTTATCTCTTTCTATCAATTTGGTATTGAGCTCGGCTTCTGTCTGGTCGACACCCTGAGTAGCACTCATTAATGATGCGTGATAGGTGGTGAGGTTGTTTAATTTTAAATCTTCTTCATTCGGTGTGTAGCCCGGAATGGTTGCCAATAACTGGAGAAGAATCCCGAAATTTTCAGCCTGTTGGGTGAAAGACTGGCGGGAAGTGGAAGCTGTTTTGGAAGCTTCTTTACCTTCTTCGGGTGGAGTGGTGGTTTTCTTTGAGCTGCCCTGAATTGCACGGTTCATTGATCTTGCCTGATCTAATGTTCCTTGTGGCAATCCTAAAATTTCGAGCAGATTAACGATTTTGGTACATGTCGATTTTAGATTTTCGAAAGCAGTCTGACGAATGATGATTGCGTTTTTGTTGGCGTTTCGTTTATCTTCCACCTCAGCTAATTTTGCAGTGGCTGTGGTGTACAATGTCTGAAGATTGGCTAATGCAATGTTTTCAATTGGTGGATTGTAAAGGCTGTAGGTGGTAACTTGTTGTGTGATTTTTTGAAGGTTCGCTACATTTTTAGCGTGCCCAACTTCTGAAGTACTTGACATAATATTTGTGTTTTTAAATTTGTAATTCAAATATAAATATTATTTTGAATAGAATTGATTTTGAAGTGAAATATTTTGATAATCAGGATATTATGTTAAATGGGGTAATGGACAACCCTGGCGTCGAGGCTAGGGTTTTTATATTGGAAGCACGGATTGCAAATCCGCGCTATCGGGCTAAAAGATTCTGATCATAGTTTTTAAATTATTAAACGCAAAGATTTTATCTTTAAATTTTCTATTTTAGAATGCAAAAGCAAATAAATTTGCTTCGCAAAGCTTGAGCAAAAGCATAATAAAATCAACTTGTTAATTCTTTTTACTTTATTATAAAGGGATAAAATTCACCTTTGCATTAAATAGATAATGGGCTCAAAGTTAAGTGAAGCACGGATTACAAATCCGCGCTATCGTATCATCATATAAAAGGCTCCAATCGGAGCCTTTTTTGTTTTTTAATTACTGTATAGAGAATTTCTTATTTCCACTAAAAGTCTGGTTGTTTTTTCTACATCAGGAAATTCAGGAAGTGTAGACTTTGAATGATGATATTCAATCGACTTAATCAGCTGTTCCGCTTTCTTCATTACATTATCATACGACCAGTTTCCGGCTTTGATGTCTAATAATTCATCCCGATTTTCGACCCGAATCTCTAACGACCCGGTTTTAAAGATATGTTCACAAGACTGTAACAAACGAATCGTGTGCATCATATTTTTGCTGTCGTAGTTTTGTCCGTGGTTCTGGTTGACGTTGTAGCGGTCTTCATTTCTTTCTGAAACCCACTTCCAATATTCGCGGTAATCTTTACAATAGGTGGAGTAGGCGTCTAGATTACAAAACATAAAAGCCAACGATTGTTCACCTTTCGGAACAGATGAAACAGAAACCTGATTGGCTTCTTCATTTTGAATGATTCCTTTGTAACCTAAATCTCTCGATTCATCGTAGAAAAGCGCAAACATTCCTTTGGTATTGTCGATGCTAACCAATCCGCATTTTTCCTGAATTAAACCACCCCGTCCTTCGGACACCCCTCTAGAGGAGGGGAATTCATGCAGCCATTTTTTCAACGGAGTTGAACCGTTGTTTTCTAAAATATAACAGAAATCAAGGATTGATTTTCTTTCTTTATCAATTGGATTTAAAATCTTTTTATTGAGTCCTTTTGCTTTTTTGATCTGCGAAATTGCATAACCAGCAAAGGTATCTTTACATAATTTCGATAAGAAATCTTCAGGCTTCAGTAAATCCATCAACGGGTTTGTATGCTGAATACAGTCTTCCGGACTTGCCATGATTTCCAGAATATTCGGATTGTTTTTCTGTAATAATTCAACAAACCTCCCAATTTCGTAATACGAAATATCATTAGTTTCATTTGAGATCTGCGGAATATAGTTTAAACCAAAAAAGTCTTCTTTTGGTAAATAGTATACTCCACGGATGTCTGTGTCTGAGTTTTCGGTTGCGAGCCCGAAAGAGCGGCTTCCGGAGATGGATTGGAAGAGGATGAGGTTTTTATTTTTTAGGGTTTGGATGGTCATTTTAAATCTTATTGTACAAAATTAAAATTAACTGTGGAAAAATGATTATTTTTGTAATTATAATTACAATGAGCCAATTCGATTACATAAAAGATATAGCAAAATATGGTCTTGAAAACGATCAAGAAAAACTACTGTCTGTTTTAAATGAATTGATCGATCATTCTAAAAATACAAAGAAGTTAAATTTCGCAATACAATTACAGTCAATTCTAAAAGATTCTCTTAAGCAACAACGAAATAATTCACTAACCAAAGTTGGTTCTGAATCTTATTTCAACCGAATTGAAGATAAGGAGGTTGGAGAGTTAATATTAGAAAAACTAACTTCTAACTACAGACTTGATAATATAGTTGCTGATAATTCTGTAATTCATAGTTTACAGTATTTTATTGAAGAGCATCAAAAAGCTGAATTACTCAGAAAGTTTGATTTACCTATCGCTAATAAATTATTGTTACATGGGCCTTCTGGTTGTGGTAAAACTTTAGCATCATATGTTGTTGCAGGAGAGTTAGATAAGATGATGGTTGTTATAAATTTGGGGGCAATTGTATCATCAAAATTAGGAGAGACAAGTAAAAATTTATCCAAAATATTTAGAAAGGCTGCATCTGAAGATTGTATAATATTTATAGATGAATTTGATTCCTTGGGTAAAGTTAGAGACTATTCGCAAGACCATGGAGAAATGAAGAGAGTTGTAAATACTATTCTACAATTATTCGATTATCTTCCTCAAAATAGCATTGTTATTGCTGCCACTAATCAAAAAGAAATGCTAGATGAAGCATTACTTAGAAGGTTTGATTTTTCCATCGGATTTAATTTACCAACAGAAAAAGAAATAAAAGAGTTAGTATTATTGACTCTTAAAAACGGTAATTTTTCTTTTGATAGCAAAATAAAAGCAAACAGAGTAATTAAAAGTTCTTTTGGATTATCTTATTACAGTATTCAAAAGACATTAGTTACAGCTATAAAAAGAAGTTTATTTGCTATTGATAATCCAGAAAATATAATTTCTGCCAAAATTGATACATCAATATGGCAGAAATTAGTTGATATAGAAAAAGAATCTATAGGAGTTTAATTTTCGGCATCAAGTTCTATATCTAAATTATTTAAGATTTCGATATGACTGTTTATTTCTAACATTTCTGAGTATAAGTTTTCAGTTCCTTCATTCGTTATTATTTCCGTTATTTTTATAACTATCGAAAATTCATGTGGTGATTTTGATAGTTCGTTGATATAGTCATTTTTAGATAAACATCTAACAGCTAAGGCAACAGTATCATTTAAATTATTAAAATCGTTTGGTTGAATTTTATAAGACATAAATTGACTATTGGAAAATTGTCTGTTATCAATACCAAAATGATCTTCGCTCCACGTTATAGAATTCTTTATACTAAAATCTTTTTGAATAGCATTTTCAAAAATTTTGACATCTACATTTTTTATTAAACTAAATGACATATGTAATGGTAAATAATCTAATTGATTATTCTTAGTAGGTAAAAAACTATAACACAAAGAAATATCAAATTGTAATTTATTACCAGAATTTTTAATATATGAAGGAAGAATAATAGGAATATTAATTATTTCGCCAACTTTAATCGCATCTTCAATAATAAAAGTTATACAATCATTAGTATTTTCGATTAATTCTTTTTTATTAGGTTTGCCAAAGCCAATTAAGCTTTTTAATAACGTCTCAGATTTCTCCTTAAAATGAGGAGCTTTAAAATAGTTTGCTGAATTTACTAATAATGCTTTTACAGTTTGAGTTCTAAGAGTAGGATACTCATTTAAAATTTCTGCTGCATATGAAGTAATTAAAGGAGTTGCTAGACTAGTTCCACATGATCTTCCATAAAACTTATCATCGATTACCATTGGAGATCTTAAAATCTCTAATCCTGCTTTAGCATCAAATAAATCACCTCCATAAAAAACAAAATCTGGCTTATTCAAATGCTTGTTTTTCTGTTTAATGATCTGAGAATTGATTGTTTGAGTATAATCATAGTGGAACTTTCTTGTATAATACGCAGGGTATAGTTCATTGGGTGTTATATCTGAATGGTCAATATCTTCCATATTTCCTGCAAGTGCTCCAATTGATACATTATTTAGTGATTCAGATGGCGAACAAATATTTGTGTCTTCACAATTATGAACTTGTGTTGTACTATCTAACTTATAAAAAAAATCAGGATAATCGTGATCGGGATGAGGTTCATCAAAAATTAAAGATTTTAAACTATCATTATTAAAATTACCTACAGAAATGAAAATTAAGATATCTTCTTCAAAAGCGAGCTTATCTAATTCATATGAAAACTGACTAAATGTTTCATTATATTTTTTAGCATTAGGAATTACTAAGGACATATTGAAAATTCTAATTCTATAATTTTTTTTAGCAAATTTAATGTCATCTAATAATCTTGGAATATCAAGTGGGTCATTGTCTTGTTGTAAAACTTTAATGACAAAAATTTTAGCCTTTGCATTATACGTTTCCTTAATATTATTATAAAACTCATCTCCTAATACTACCAATCCAGCTACCATCGTACCATGACCAACTTCATCCCAAAAAGCTCCATTACCTGTATGATCAATATTATTTTTTAAAATTATATTTTTTAATGGTTGAATTCTTTCAACTCCTGTATCTATAATACCAACAGTTGTTACATAATCATTGAGTTCTACTTCAAATTCATAATCTCTTATAGGTCCATTATAACCAGGTATGAGCTTTTGTGTTCTGGAACTAGTAATTGCTTTAACAATATCAAAATTGTCGGCTATAAATTGAATTTCATCTTTTTTAATTTTTTTAATTTCTAAAATACTATCATGATCCTCAGAATATGAGTAATTTAATTTTTTTTCTTCTAAATAGTTAAATAATGTTCCTTTTTGTTCAATGAAAACAGAATCAACACTTTCAATAAAATTTAATAAAACTCCTTCATTGATATAAGTTTGAATTCTTGCCTTGCTATCAATGAATTCAAATTTATAAATTAATGCTAGTATATTATAATCCTTATTTTGATATGATGTTCCTCTTGGACTATCAATAATTGTTTGTATGTGATTTTTAAAATATTCAAACAATAATGAATCTACAATTTCAAAAACAATAGTTTTATTAAAATCTTTATATTCAATTGGAATAATTCCATATTTTTCTAGGAATTTAAGTTTTAGATCAGAACTGAATATATTATAAAATTTGATTTTGATTATATCAATATACTTAGAAAATTTAATAGTTCTTTTTATATTTCTATTTTTACGTTTAGCGTAAAAAGTAATATTATATTCTCTTAAATTTTCTTTTTGATATTCTTCAATTATTTTTGTCTCATTTTGTTCAATCTCATCTTGATTCTCTTCTTCATTTTTTTTACTACCTCCAACATTTCTTTGTCTGTTAAATTTTGGATGGCTTGATTTGTCATTGTTTAAAAATAGATGTCTATTCATGGTGGTATGTTTATATTTGTAAATTAATACTATTTTATTAAAAATTTCACATTTCCAGATACTAAATATATAATACATAAAATATGAATGACTACGGTTAACCGTAGTCATCATTTAAAACATCAATATCTCCCTAAAAACCCTCTCCATTTCATTCTTATCTCCATTTCCTCCTTTTAAGCTCTTCGCTTTTTCCTCATTATTTTTCACCATCTTCTCCAGAAAACCAAAAAGTTCCCAATCATTTGCATGGTAATAAGATTCTCCTTTTCTGGCTTTTAAGGCAACAAGATTTTCTATTTTGGTTCTTGTAAAATCATCGACTAAAACCAGCAATTCACAGAACAAAACTGGCGGTACAGTTCCTTTTTCTAATATCCATTTTCCGGTCAAAGCTGTTCGAAGACAGTAGAAATAAGATTTCAGTTTTACGTCATCGGTTCTGCAAGCTTCCAGATATTTCTTGCTCATGCTCAGATAATGGTAAGAAACCGCTATCGGCGAAAAAGCAGAATCTGCTAAAGGTTTAAATAAGGCGTAAAATTTTTCATCTTTCACATAAACGATAGGAGAGTAGAACCAACTCAATAAAGCTGCATTCGATTTTAATAAGAGATGAAAAGTCTTTCTCAAATCCCATCCGGAACCGTCGAGGTCGTCTTCGGTCATAAATTCTATCGTTTCGTCTTTATCCCACGGCGAAAGATACCAGTCTTTTTCGTGGCGGTATATAAAACGTATGTCATAATCGCTATCGGGAGATGCAAAACCCCAGGCTCGGCTTCCTGATTCTACGGCAAGAAGTATTTCTATGTTTCTTGTTGCCTCTATTTCTTTTAATTTTTCTAATATTTTTGGTGTCATTGTTTTTTTTGTTTTAAACGCAAAGGCGCAAAGGTTTTAAATTAGTTATGTTTTTAAGGCGCAAGACACTTCGACAAGCTCAGTGTGACAGTGTGTATTTCAAAAGTCTACACTAAGTTGAAAGTTGTAATTTTAATTGAGATAAAATCCTTGCGCCTTTAAAAGTATAGTTGTTAAAGAAATTGCGCCTTTGCGATTACCAACAACTACGCTTTTCTAAACTTCTTCTTTTTCTTCCATGGTGCATTCTTCTGCACATCACCCGCCATAATACATCCGTAAGGCATCACTTCATCCAATACTTCACACAATCCGTATTCTTCAATCTGCGCTCTTACATTTTTGGCACTTTTATAAGCGGTCGGAAGTTCAGAAATATCAATATCATTGGTGAAGAATCTGATATCCAAACCTTTTGTTTCTTCTTCAAAAACCTCTTCAATCGTTTTGTGAGCCAGAGATTTTTTATGAAAAGTTCTGCTGAAATTTCTTCCTGCGCCGTGTGGTGCAAAACCTAAATTTCTCTCATTCGTTGTTCCCTGAACAATCAATACAGGTTCTGCCATATTCAACGGAATCAATCTTGGGCCTGTAATATCCGGCAAAAATTTATCGTCCAGCGGAGTTGCTCCTTTCGCATGGTAGAATAAATCTCCATCTCTGAATACAAAATTATGTTCGTTCCAATATCTGTTTTGCTTTTCGATATTTAGCTTTTCTAAAGTTGCGTTATGAATGGATTCATGGTTTTCTTTCGTCCAGTTTCTTATCAATTGCAAAGCTTCCCAATATGATTTTCCTTCTTCTGTTTCAAACGGAATCCATGCATTTTCTTTTAAAGTTTCTGGCGAAATTTCCTGTCTGAATCTATTTGCGACTTTCATTCCTTTATCGTACAACATTGCTCCGGGAGCTCTCGATCCGTGATGAGTGACCAACATTGTATGTCCTGTATTTTTAGAAATTCCGACAAATAAGAAATGGTTTCCATCACCTTGAGTTCCCATATGAGACCGGGCGATGCTGATTAATTTTTCATCATTCAAAAACTCATTTTCTCTGAAAGCATCCATCAATTCCTGAGACATTTCCATTTGCTCACCTCTCGGTCTTCCTCCATATCCGAAATGGGTGATTGAATGGGCTGCATCCAAAACTTCTTTAGGATTTATTTTCCCAAAATCTGTCAACATGACGGAACAACAAATATCTACGCTATGAAATCCGGGATGAATGGCATTTTTTGCGACTACAACTCCGCCTACCGGAATATATCCTTCAGGTCCTGTCGGACAAGCATCGGGCATAATGGCGCCGTCAATCAACGTTGGCGTTTTCATCAACACTTTCATCGTATTGATTACTTTTTCTACGTTATCAACTTCATTTTCGTGTTCGGCTCTGATGTTGATGATGAAATCTTTTGCTTCAGCATGCAACGGAATTGGTTCCGGAGATTTGAATTGCTCCAAATATTCAGAGATTTGGCTTTCATCCAATTGATTTTCGTTGATATATTCTAATGCTTCTGCAAACCATTTTCCCGGTCTGTATCCTAAAGCGATCAATTCATTTCCTGTAATTGTATTCATATTCTTTGTTTTTATTTTGGCAGCTTAACCGCTTTCCGCTCCCGCTTGTCACTCTGAACTCTCAGGTACGGGCTGCGAAAGATTAGACTTTTTATTGCTGCTTTGTCATTTTGTTGATGCAAAGTAAAAGCACAAGTGTGCAATCTTTTTGCGCAGAGAAAATATTTTTGATTATTTTTGAGAAATTTAATTGTAAATCTGGAGTCAGAAATAATTTGTTTCTAAGAAAAGGCACAGGGTGGCTAACTGATAATAGAAAAATAAAGATAATGATGTCTTAAGCTCCGTGGGAGCGATCTGTAACAATCTATCGATAGAAAAAGATAGCGTTCCTACGGAATGCCCAATGGTGTCCTTTTAAATTTTCTACACAGATATTGCTCCGATGGAGCAAATTTTATGATTAAAAATTAGCTTATTCAGAAATATTGAAAATAAAAAATATGTTATTCGAACAATTAGAAAAATCAGCGGAGGAAATTCAATTTAAAGATGTTATTGCATTCATCGACGAACATTACGATTTTACGCCAACAAAATTTACCAATGGAAATACGGTAAATGAAGCAGATCAGAACAACGGTTCTTGCAAAGTTTTCAGTTTTGCACAGATAAATGACCTGTCGAAAGAAGAAACACTGAATCTTTTCGGAGAATTTTACAGAAAAGATGTCTTACAAAATCCTGAAGGAACAGATCATCAGAATATCAGAAATTTCATGGAATTCGGGTGGGAAGGGATCTCTTTTGAAGGGAAAGCTTTGGTGAGAAAATAGATTTGTTTATTCATATAGTTAGTCATTCCGTAGGAATCTCTGCAAAATTTTTATAAGTAGTTGCTTAGATTCCTACGGAATGACAAATTGGATGTTCATATTAAACCACCCCGTCAAAAACTCTACGAACTTTCGCCACCCCTCCAAATGAGAGGAATTTTAATTGATTTATTCTTAAACTTAATCTTAGCCTCAACCTAATTTATGTCATCCAACAAAAACGCTCTGATTCGCTATAAAACTTTAGACAAATGTTTGAAGAATACATACAAACAATACACTTTGGAAGATTTGATCGACGAATGTTCTGAAGCGCTTTTTGAGTTTGAAGGGAAAGAATCTTTTGTAAGTAAAAGAACGGTGCAGCTCGATCTTCAAAATATGCGAAGTGAAAAGTTTGGCTATGAAGCGCCAATTGAGGTTTATGAAAGAAAATATTACCGTTACAGCGATCCCGATTACAGCATTCACAATATTTCGGTGAATGAAAATGATCTGAAAGCGATGAATAATGCAATACAGATTTTAAAGCAGTTTAAGGATTTTTCGATGTTTAAGGACATGAATGGTGTTATCCAGAAGTTGGAGGATTCTATACATTCAACCAGCCAGAAATCGATTATTCATTTAGATAAAAATGAGCAACTGAAAGGTTTGGAGCACATCGATGTTTTGTATGAAAATATTTTAAATAAAAAGGTTTTAAAGATTTGCTATAAAAGTTTTAAGGCAAGAGAAGAGAATTTTTTGACGGTTCATCCTCAATTGTTGAAAGAATATAACAATCGCTGGTTTTTGATTTGTTGGCATAAAAAAGCGATTTACAATTTGGCTTTAGACCGAATAATTTCCATTGAAACAGATGATGATACGGAATACATCGACAAAGATTTTGATGCAGACCGCTATTTTGGCGAAGTGATCGGAGCAACCGTTTCTGAAACACAGCGACCTCAAAATGTAGTGTTTATAGTCAATTCACAACATGCACCTTATGTAAAAACGAAGCCCTTTCATCATTCGCAGGAAATTATTGAAGAAGATGAAAACGGAACGACCTTTAAAATTTGCGTACAGCTCAACTTTGAACTGGAGCGCATGATTTTGGGAATGGGAGAGTTTCTAACGGTTTTAGCTCCGAGAAAACTGAAACAGAGAATCGCTAAAAGTATTAAAACTGCTCATTTAAATTATCAGGCTCAAAATACGACGGCTGAAGAATTGTAAATTTAGAAATAGAAATTGGCTTGAAACTTGTAATTGTTTCCGAAAATAAATTATTATGAAATCCAGAATATTAAAAGCCGTTGTGGCACTCGTTGTGCCGATTGTTATAGAATTTATCATCAAGAAAGTTACCGAAAAGCTCGATAAAAACAAAGACGTGAAAGATGTAAAATCTATTCCTTCGCCTCATTAAAACCATAAAACCTTCCTAATTGGGAGGTTTTTATTTTTCAATCCATTCTCTGAAATCTGCTGTCTGACTTTGACTTGTGATAAGTGGATTTCCCCAACCTTTCATCTCTAAGGCTAAAGCATTTTTCGAGTATCGCTCCAATTTTATAATACTTTTTTTATTGACAAGTTCGCTCCGATTGATCTTGAAAAATTCGTTAGGATTCAACTGCGATTCTATTTCTTTAAGCACGGTTTGATTGAGTAAATGTTTTTTACCGTAATCATCAAACGCAAAAATAACTCCTTCTTCAGCTTTAAAAAATGTAATACGCTCAGTTTCTAAAAAATAAATCCCTTTATTGCTGATCACGCTGAATCGTTCTTTGAAACTTTTGGGCTGAATTTCTTTTTGAATCTGACTTATTTTTAATAAAATTTCATCGGAAGCATGAGACTTATTTAATACTAAAAATTTATTCCAGGCTTTTTGAAAACGTTCTAAGGTAAAAGGTTTCAGAAGGTATTCAATTCCATTTGTTTCGAAAGCATTCATCCAAAATTGGTCGTAAGCGGTCGTAAAAATAATAGGACAGGAAATTTTCACCTGATCATAAATTTCAAATGCATTTCCGTCTAACAATTCGATATCCGAAATAATAAGATCAATAGATTTTTCTGTTTTGAAAAATTCTACAGCTTCTTCCACGTTATCAATTTCTGCAATGATTTCGGTATTTTCTTTTAACTCATTAATAAATCTGATGAGTTTTTTTCTTGCCGGAATTTCATCTTCAATAATGACTATTCTTATCATGCTTCTGGAATTATAGGTAAGGTTACGGAAAACTGATCATTGGTATTTTGAATTTTTATCTGACTTTCGGTTAGTAAAAAATACTGTTCGTTGAGGTTTTTCAATGCTTTCCCTGAGGGAGATTTTGTGTTTCTCTTTTGAATAATATTATTTGAAACCGTAAGATCTTCATCAATGTTGATGTTGATAAAAACAGGTTTTGTTTCTGTTCCGAAATTATGCTGAATCACATTTTCTAATAATAACTGAAGACTTAACGGAACAATAAAAGCTTGCGATTGACTATTTTTTATTTCCAATTGATAAGATTTTCCGTATTTGTGCTGAATCAGTTTGAAATATTTTTTAACAAAAGCTAATTCTTCATCAATTTCTACCAATTTTTTATCTGAAACCTGCAAAACATAACGGTAAATATCTGCAAATTCGTTGAGGAAATCTGATGCTTTGGCTTTGTCTTCTTCAATAAGTTGGTCGAGAATATTGAGATTATTAAATAAAAAATGGGGGTTGAGCTGGTTTTTAAGCTTATTGATTTTGGTCTCGGAAAGCATTTCATTAAAAGCTGCAATCTGTTTCTGGTTTTTCTGATTTTTTTGGTAATAATAAAAAGCAAGAAAAAAACTTCCGTAAATAAAAGCATTCAAAAAATCTGAAATAACATTGTTGAGAAATGTTTGCGAATTAAAGTTCCTTTCAAAAGTATCAAAAATAAAAGCGATAATAAGTTTAAAAATATTAAGTATAATCAAATACAAAAGAAGGGAAGTTCCAAAAATTTTAAAAATTTCTTTAAAATTGAAATTGTCCGATTTTTGCCAATAGATCATCAGGAAACGCATAATCAGAAATAGAATACCGGCATTTACAAAATATAAAACAGGAGCTTCCGGTGTGAAAGTGTACCAGTTGATCTCTCTTTCTGTCTGAAAACGGGTTTCTATGGTTTGCACATAAGAAAAAAGAAAAATAAAGAGTAAAAAGTATTTGTTCTGCTGTATTTCGTTTAAAATTTTCTTCATGGTTTTTGTTACAACAAAATAGTTCTATAAAAATACAGAACTATTTATAAATTTTATAATTGAAAATGTGTTTACGGTTATTTTGAAGATTCTTCGGGAAATGAAGCGGTAATATTTCCTTTGTCATCATAAAAATTGAGCTTTGCTTTGTTTTCTTTATCTACATAAAACATGGCTTTAGGCAATCCTTTTGCATCAAAAAGAAACAAGCCATCTCTTTGTCCGCGAGATTTTCCGAGCATAATTCTTGGCGTTCCTTGTCCGAAATTTTTAATTCTCTGAGATTCATTTTTAGGACGATCGTTGAATGTAAGACTACTTCCCACAAACCTTTCATTACCTTTCTGATAATCTTCCGATAGCAACTGCATGATTTGGTCGCCGTCATATTGATCATGTGTGAATGAAAGTCCTGAAGAGTGACCGTCTGCATTTTTCTTACCGTCATAGATGAAGCCACCACATTCCAGACCTTCTTCGTTGAAAAATAGCATTCCGGAACGTTTTTTACGCTTTTCGTTGGTGTAAACACCGTTTATTTTGGTTTTTCCGTTTGGAAAACGATCTACATTGGTAATTACCATTTTAACAGTACCATCTTTTTCAACGATATTAATTCTTTCCACATCGATTTCTGAAAACTTTTGATTTCCATTACTTTTAAAAGCTGAATTGACTAAAAAGAAAATTGCAATAGCCATAGAAAGGGCAAAAGCTCTTAAAAATACAAGTTCTCTGTTGATACGTTTTGATGTCATAATTGTTGATTTTATGGCGTAAAAGTATCATGAATATGGGGTTTGAATCAACAACTATTTTTTGAACTAAGGAAATAATGCAATGAAATAAGAATAATATAATATGAGTGAATTTTTAGCTTAATTAAATAAAATCATAAATGCCGTTCTTCCAGCCCAAAACTTTTGACGAATCTGCATTCAGCCAGTTTTTAAGAACCGTTGCGTAGACTTTTCGGAAATCTTCGGTGTATATTAAATCGCCTTCATTTAGATTTTGCAAATCGGGAAGGGCATTTAGAATTCCCTTCTTTTTTAATCCACCACTGATGAAAAACATTTGATTGGCCGTTCCGTGGTCGGTTCCTTTGCTTGCATTTTGGGCAACTCGTCTTCCAAATTCTGAAAAAGTCATCAGTAAAATGTCATTAAACAATCCATTCGATTTCATATCGGCAACAAAAGATTTTACGGCATCATTGATCTCTCCAAATAGCTTTTGCTGTCTTTCATTTTGATTGACGTGCGTATCAAAACTTCCTATTGAAAGGTAATAAACCTGAGTGTTGATGTCAGATTTAATCAATGAGGCCACCGTTTTAAAGTCTTTTCCGAGTTTAGAATTTGGATATTCCTGAGTCGATTTTTTTGCTTTGCTTTTCTCGAAAATATAATCAGCGTTATTGATCGTAGAGCCTAAAGTTTTGTATAAGTAAGAAACCGTTTCATCATCATGATGATGGTCGTTATTGTACAAAGATTTGAAATATTTTTCCTGACTGGTTTGATACAGTTTTTTTGGATCTTTAAAGGCAAAAGCTTTGTTGTTTTCTCCTTTTAAAGCCAGACTCAGCATGTCATCAACTTCCAAAGCCTGCGTTGGATGTTCGCATTTATAACATTCTTCATCCAAAAATCTTCCAAGCCATCCTGTTTCCAAAAACTCATCGCTTTTACTTGCAGAATGCCAAATATTTATGCTTCTGAAATGGGATTTATCGGGATTCGGATAACCCACATTATTCATCAGGGAAAGTTCGCCTTCGTCAAATAATTCTTTAAAATAAGACAAAGCCGGATTGATTCCTGTTTCATCATTTAGAGGTAAAGAATCTGTGATTGCAATTGAGTTTCTTTCTTTAAAATAAATATCGTTTTTTGTAGGAATGATTGTGTTCAAACCATCATTCCCACCTGTGAATTGTAAAACGATCAATATCTTCTGACTTGGATTTAAAGCATTATCTAAAGTCATCGACTGCAAAAAATTCGGAACCAATAAGGAAGCCGTTGCCAATGAACTGATCTTTAAAAATTCTCTTCTTTTGATTAACATAAGGTTAGGTTTTAGGTTGGGGATTTTAGGTGGCAGTCTATGAAGATTATTAGATTTAACTAAAACCTAAAACCTGCAAACTGTAACCTTTAAACTACATTAACTGATATTCCGGTGTGGACATCAGATTGATCACATTCATTTTAAGACTCTTATCCGAAAACTGATTAACAATATTCATATCCAATGATTCTGAATTCACAATTAGATAATCTTCTGCTTTTTTCTGCGTTAAAGCTTGGTCAACTTTCGTCCAGTCGATAATTATATTCGGGTTTTTGAAGCTTTTATTTAAAGCTTCCCGTGATTTCATTCCCATTTCCATATCATCATCATCTTTTGCTGAATATTCCATGGGACGCAAACCCGACCAGATTTGAGGAATCTGAAGTCTCAACATTAAAGTAGAGCTGTCGATCCAGGATTTTCCATTCGGCCAACCTGCAACATTGGGTGGATAAAGTAGCATTTGACCTAAAAGTTTTTGGTAAACTGTAATGTTTTCAGGATTTTGAATGTTCATCGGTAGCATTCTCATCATTCCGACAAATAATTCTGTGGGAGATTTTATACGGTTGCCAATATTTTTTTTGTCATAAAACCAGGAGCTTGAAAAGATCTCGGTCATTAGTTTTTTGATGTCATATCCAGATTGATAAAAGCTCTGGCTTAGGTTTTCAATTCTATTGGAATTGGGTTTTTCATTGACGAAAAACGTATAGATTTTTTTAGTAATAAATTCTGCTGTAGATTTTTGTTCGAGAATAATATTCAAAATATCATCACCGGTAAAGTTTCCGGTTTTTCCAAGAAAAGTTTTTGTACCGGTATCGTGAAGCTTTTTTCTTTCATTAAAATTTCCTTCTTTATCATAACCCCATCCTGTAAAAGCTCTTGCGGCTTCCCGAATATCTTTTTCGGTGTAATTTCCACGACCCATTGTGAATAGTTCCATCACTTCACGGGCAAAATTTTCGTTGGGATGATCTTTTTTGTTCTGTTGATTGTTTAAAAAACTGAGCATTGCGGGAGAACGGCTCACTTCAAACAAAAGATCTTTGAAATTTCCCAAAGATTTTCCCCTAATTATATTCAGTAATTGCTGGTTAAATTTTGGATTATTGATTCTCGTCGCAAAATGTCCGTGCCAGAAAAAAGCCATTTTCTCACGTAGCTGTTCTTTGCTGGCAGTCATTTTTTGTAGAAAATTAAGATTCAGTTCGTTATTTTGTTTCTGATTAACTCTTTGAATTTCCCTTTTCTGTTCGGCTGTAGCCTTTGGATCGTTATATTCAATCGGTTGAATGTCGGGAGTTTCATAAACAATAGGAGAGAAGCTTTCTTCATTGAAAACTTCCTTCAAAATTGTCTTGATGTTTTTGTTTTTCAGGTCATCTACCTGCTCAATTTCTGGTCCGAAACCTGCACGCCAAAGAAGATGTTTGTTATTGATAAGTGAAGCAGCCATAATCCTGATTTTATTTTTTTTGATGATTAAATAAAGATGAGGTTAAAGAGTATAAACAAAAATTAATGTCTATTTATTGTTTGCCTATATGTAAAGTTAAACAACTATTTAAATATTTTAAATTTTAATGATTTGATTTTCATTGTGTATTGGATATTGCGGGCTTTGGGATGAAGAAGTGTGAATTATTTTGGCATGATTTTTACATCTCTCTTTTTTAGTAAAATTTAAAAATCAGAGTTATGAAAATGTTTAAGCAAACCATTTTGGCAGCTGGAATTTTAACAGCCGGTTTAGTAAGTGCGCAAAGTGCTCAGATGAATAATATGATCAAAGTAGGAGCAACTGCAGGTATTGCTGTTCCTTCAGATAACGTGTCTGCGGCAGTGGGCGTAGATGTAGCATATCAAAATCTTATCACTCCAGGTTTTGGATTAGGTATTGCAACAGGGTATACCCATTATTTCGGAAAAGATAACAGCGGATATAATAATAATGATGTTGGAGTTGTTCCTGTAGCAGCACTTTTCAGAGTGTATCCAAAGCAAACCGGATTTTATTTCGGAGCCGATTTAGGATACGGATTTTTGGTAGGTGATGATAAAGTAGCAACCAATTCAACAGTAAACAGACCAGACGGTGGTTTCTATCTTAAACCTGAAATCGGGTACCACAACAGAGACTGGAATTTTTATGTACAATACCAAAAAGTATTTGCAGGCAGCAACGGAGATATTGCATCACCAGCTTCTCAGGACTATAATGTGGGAAGCATCGGAGTAGGATTTTCTTACAATATTGCTTTAGGGAAATAATCAGACAGAATATAATTAGTTATTAGCCAAACCTTTTCGAGTTTTTGAAAAGGTTTTCTGTTCCAATACACGAAATACCAAAACAATTATTATATTTGATAAAATTTGCGATTATGAACTTGAATCCAAAATTTCCTCTCTATTTACCAGGGGTAAAGAACACCAATAATGATAATGTTTCTATTATCGGAGCCAACTTGAGAGAAGATGTGACTAGTATTGCATATTACACTTCAGGAAATTCCGGGATAGAACTTAAATTTAAAAATAATTATCCTACCAAAGAATATGCATCTTTTACTGATGTGCTTTCAAAGTTTATGCAGGATTCTCAGCTGGAAAATGTACAACGCCTTGGGATCTCGGTTCCGGGACCTGTACTTGACGGTAAAAGTCATCCGGCACGTTTAAACTGGAGCTTAGATGTAGAAGAGTATCAAAGCAAATTTGGTTTTGAAAAAGTCGACATGCTGAATGACCAGGAAGCCGCTGCTTATGGAATTGCTCTTTTGGATGATTCTGAACTGGATGCAATCTATACAAACGGTCAACGTGAAAAGGGGAATGTTGCTATTCTGGCACCAGGAAATGGTTTGGGAGAAGCAGGATATTTCTTTGACGGAAAATACCTAAGACCTTTTGCAACGGAAGGAGGACATTCAGAATTCTCACCGAGAACGAATGTTGAAGTAGAATTTTATCAGTTTTTAAATAATATCTATGGAATTGTAAGCTGGGAAAATGTGCTTTCTAAAACAGGTTTGTTTAACATCTACCGATTTTTGAGAGATGTAAAAAGACATCCTGAGCCTGAATGGCTTTCAGAACGCTTAGCCCATGGAAACTTTACTGAAGAAATTTATAAAGCATCCATGAATGAAGAAGCGTTGATCTGCAGAATTGCTTTAGATACCTTCATCGAATTTTTGGCAAGAGAAGCAAACAACCTTACTTTAAAGCTTAAAGCTACGGGAGGTTTATTGATTGCAGGAGATATCCCACAAATCATCAGAGAATATATCGACAAAGATAAATTCTACGAGAAATTCAAGATCAGTGACAAAATGGAAGATATGTTGAAGAATATTCCTATCCATTTGGTGAATACAGACAGTACAAGTATCAACGGTGCGGCACTCTACACCGCTTACTTTACAGAATAAACATAAGCTCCGAAGAAATTCGGAGTTTTTTTATGCCTGATTTTATTCATATCGAAACAGCTTTTTTATTGATGTACATCAAGATGAATTATTAAATAAGATAATTACATTTGCAGCATTAAAAAAACTATTTAAAAATTTACAATGAAAAAAATATTCATATTAGCAGTTTTGGCTAGTGGATTAGCTTTCGGGCAGGCAAAAAAAGTAGTAAGCTCTGATGTTCACTGGTGGGGATATAAAGTTGCTAAATCTCAGGCGAGTTCTCATGACGGTACCATTACTGTAAAATCAGGAAGTATCGTAATGAAGGGTAGCGAAATTGCAGGCGGCTCTTTCGTTTTGGATATGAATTCTATCAACGCAACTGATGTTTCGGGAGAAACGCAGGGTAAATTGAACGGTCATCTTAAAAACGGAGATTTCTTTGAGGTTGAAAAATTCCCTACCGCTACATTCAAAATTACATCAGTAAAGAAAAACAACGATAAAATGTACAATCGTACCATTAACGGTGATCTTACGGTAAAAGGTAAAACAAACCCGGTTTCTTTTCCTGCAAACGTTACGGTGAAGGGTGGAGTGGTAACTTTAACGTCAGATAAGTTCTCTTTCGACAGACAAAAATTTGATGTTGCGTACAAGTCTTCTATGAAGGATGTTTTTGTGAAAGATGAGATAGAAATGACCGTTAAGGTGAGTGCGAAATAATTTATTTAAAAAAATATTATTAAAAGTGTAGAAGTTCTACACTTTTTTTTATTTTTGTTGAATTGTAAATAAAATATAATGAAAAGATTACTATTGTTTGTTATGATGTGTGCAAGCATATCATTTGTTTTTGCTCAGAAAAAAGGAGATAAAGTTTCGAAAGTGATAACATCCGAGATTAAATGGTGGGGACATAAAGTGGTAAAAACTAAAGCTTCGTCTCACTACGGAAGTCTGAAACTGAAAAGCGGTAAATTTAATTTCGATAAAACGGTTTTGGTAGACGGTGAGTTTGTAATCGATATGAGAAGTCTTATGGTTGCAGATGTTTCTGGTGATGACCAGGTAAAACTGACTAACGAATTGAAAGGAACCAATTTCTTCGAAGTTAAAAAATTTCCTACCGCTAAATTTCATTTAAAGAAAATCATCCCGCTTGCAAACAGCGAGTACAATTCTACCATTGTAGGTGATATCACGATCAAGAATATCAGAAAAACAATTTCTTTCCCTGCAAACGCCCATATTACGCAGTTTACAGTAGAAATTGAGTCTTCAAAATTCTCTTTAAACAGAAAAGATTTCAGAATTTTCTATCAGAATTCTTTGAAAGATTATTTCATCAAAGACGAAATGGATATTCAGTTTAAGGTTTCTACTCAAAAAGTTGATAACGAAAGACCTTTGTAAGGTTAAAATTATTATAAATAAAAAAGGACTGCTGGAAATAAGCGGTCCTTTTTTTATTTTAGCATGATGAAAATCTACGTAATAAGCGGTCTTGGTGCAGATTTTAAAGTTTTGGAACGTTTGCAGTTTCCAAAAGATCATGACGTTGTATTTATTGATTGGCTGATTCCCGAGAATAATGAATCTTTTGGTTCTTATATCGAGAGAATGGCTGAAAAGATTGATGAGTCGGAGCCGTTTTATCTTTTGGGATATTCTTTTGGCGGTATTATAGTTCAGGAAATTGATAAAATAAAACCCGCTCAAAAAGTCGTTATTCTTGGAAGTATAAAATCTGACAAAGAAAAATCAAGGTTAATCAGGGTGGGAGAATTTACAAGAATCCCGAAGTATCTTCCTGTGGGTTTCTTTAGTGACCGTACTTCTCAGCTTTACGCCAAGTTCAGACAAATGATCGATTCAAAAAATCCAAAAGTGATTGAGTATTTTCAGGTTCGGGATCCTTACTATTTGAAATGGTCTGTAGAAAGAATTTCGGAATGGAAATTTGATGAAAATCCTCATGTGATCCAGATTTTGGGTGACCTTGATATTGTTTTTCCATTAAAAAATTCAAAACCTGATTATATCATTAAAGGTGGAACCCATCTTTTTCCGGCAACAAAATACAAAGAGGTTTCTTTACTTTTAAATAAAATATTTATTTAAATTTTAAAATAGCATTAAATTTATCGGGGTTTACAATTTATTTTTATGTTTTTATCGTATTTATTTTTAATTTTGAAGGGGTTAAAATAAAAAAATAAATATAATTACTTTTTTTGGTGATTTAAAACAGTTAAAAATAAAAAACTCTTATGAAAGTTGGATTAAAATGGAAAGTTTCATTTGTTGTCATTTGCATTGTAGCAATTGGTGGTTTATTCTTCAGACCAGATGTCGATATTCCCAATACCGGAGATTTTCTAAGTGAAAAAGAAATTGTCGGTTCAGATGTAGCCTGGATTCTTGCTGCAGCTGGTTTAGTTTTGCTGATGACTCCCGGTTTATCATTTTTTTATGGCGGAATGGTCGGGAAGAAAAATGTAATTTCTACAATGCTTCAAAGTTTTATTGCTCTTGGAGTAATTTCTATTTTATGGATTGTCGTTGGTTTTTCTCTTTCGTTTGGCGAATCTATCGGATTTGAAATCGATGGCGTTCATTACGGGATTATCGGAAATCCTTTCACGTATCCGTTTTTCAATCATGTAAGTATTTATCCTCACAAAGCGATGGCTTCAACCATTCCGTTTGTTTTGTTTGCGCTTTTTCAGATGAAATTTGCGGTAATTACTCCAGCTTTAATTACGGGGTCGTTTGCGGAGCGCGTCCGATTTATTTCGTATCTGGTTTTCATGGTATTATTCAGTCTTTTTATTTACACACCACTTTGTCATATGGTTTGGCATCCGGAGGGACTTTTAAATAAATTTTTCGGAGTTAAAGATTTTGCGGGTGGTACGGTTGTTCACATGAGTGCAGGTTTTGCGGCTTTAGCGGGTGCCATTGTTTTAGGAAGAAGAAAAAATCCGCATCATGAGCCGTCAAATATTCCTTACGTTATTCTCGGAACAGGAATGCTGTGGTTCGGATGGTTTGGTTTTAATGCAGGTTCGGCATTAAGCGCTAATGCAACTGCTGCGATTGCTTTCGGTACAACAACCATCGCTTCAGCTTCAGCAATGATGACCTGGATTTTCTTTGATAGAATTAATGGACGAAAAGTTTCTGCTTTGGGCGCATGTATCGGTGCGGTTGTCGGTTTAGTGGCCATTACTCCGGGTTGTGGCTTTGTTTCTATTCAGGAAAGTATTTTTATAGGTTTTATCTCTGCAATTGTTTCTAATTTGATGGTTAATTGGAAAGCTTTAAAAAAGATTGACGATACACTTGATGTTTTTGCCTGTCACGGAGTAGGAGGGATTATGGGAATGATTCTTACCGCAATTTTTGCTCACGGTGAAAATGCAAGTCTTCTTCACGGAGGATTCGGAGTTTTTGCACATCACATGATAGCGCTGATTTTAGTTTCGCTTTTTGCATTTTTCGGATCGATCCTTTTATATAAAATTACGGATAGAATTATTACGTTGAGAGTACGAGAAGATTCAGAAGAGCAGGGGCTTGATATGTCGCAGCATAGCGAAAGCTTGAAATGGTAAATGCGTTTTAAATCTATATAATTTCTCTTTCTGATGTAGAAATAGCGTTGATTTGTTTTGATATTTTAAATCTGCTCAACGCTAATGTCATTCAAAACGATTCTTTACAAAAGTACACTTCCATGGAATGTTGACTGGTTACATTATGATTAATTGTTTCCATTCTAAGGTATTTTCAATGTATATTTGCTTTTCATGAAAATGGAATTCATTTATGGAATCAATATCAGTTTTTGAAATTATTAAAGTAGGAATTGGCCCGTCTAGTTCGCACACGATGGGACCTTGGAATGCAGCAGCTGCATTTATCAGGATTATAAAAAGAGAAAGATCAATTGCTGAGGTAAAAGAAGTTTTTCTTGAATTTTTTGGTTCACTGGCAAAAACGGGGATCGGTCACGGAACCGATATTGCCGGAATGTTGGGTCTGAATGGTGAAGATTTTAAGATAATTGACACTACAAACATTGATGACATTGTTAATCATATCAAAGAATCTCAGATTATTAATTTGGGTGGAGAAAAAGAAATTCCTTTCATTTACGGGCATCATTTGGTTTTGAATATGTCTCAGACTCTAGATTATCATCCAAACGGAATGATTTTTAAAGCAATTTTTGAAGACGGAACCGAGCTTGTTCAGGATTTTTATTCTGTAGGCGGAGGTTTTATAATGAGCCAGGAAAAAAAGTCTATTGAAAAAGAATGTGTACGTACTTTATATCCCTGTCATAAATCTTCTGATATTGTAAAATACTGTGACAAATTAGGTTTTAATAAAATTTCAGATTTAATTCTTATTAATGAAGAAAGCTGGAGAACGCAGGAGGAAACAAGAAAAGAGGCACTTTATATCTGGGAGCAGATCAAAGAATGTATTTATAAAGGAGTCAATAAAGAAGGTATTTTACCGGGCGGACTAAACGTTACGCGCCGTGCTGCCGGAATCAACAGGAAACTTTTAGGAGATAAAATCTACAAAAATAAAAATGAATGGTTTCAGCAGGTTGTTGATGCTGAAGAAAATTTCACCAATATCAATAAGTGGATTTCATGTTTTGCTTTGGCGGTAAACGAAGAGAACGCTAGTTTTGGAAGAATTATCACGGCGCCAACGAATGGGGCGAGTGGGGTAATTCCGGCAGTTTTAATGTATGCTCAGGCTTTTACAGATGCTGTAAGTGCAGATGATATTGCCAGATTTATCTTAGTTGCAGGAGAAATTGGAACTTTATTTAAGAAAAATGCTACCATTTCTGCGGCAATGGGCGGTTGTCAGGCGGAAGTCGGCGTATCTTCAGCGATGGCTGCAGCAGGCTTAACGGAAATTTTAGGCGGAAGTGTCGGTCAGGTTTTAATGGCAGCGGAAATTGCAATGGAACATCATTTAGGCTTAACGTGTGACCCGATTAAAGGATTGGTGCAGATTCCGTGTATCGAGAGAAATACAATGGGTGCAATCAAAGCAATTACGGCGGCAAATATTGCCTTAGAAAGTGATCCTGCAAAAGCTAAAGTCAGCTTAGACCAGGTAATTCAGACCATGTGGGAAACTGCTCTATCAATGAATGATAGATTTAAAGAAACATCAGAAGGAGGTTTGGCTATTGCGGTGAACGTTCCGGAATGTTAAAATAAAACATCAGTAAGATCTTATAAAAACGTGCGCACCATTTGAGTAAAAGGTGCGCACGTTTTTGTTATAAGATGCGCACGTTTTAGATGAAACATGCGTATCATTTGTTTAAAGTAAAATGTATGCTTTTACTTAATTTTTGGATATTCATAATCAACCCCATATAAGAAGCTTAATATAGCAACAGCAAACTCATTACCTGCGATGCCGAGACGATCAGCATTTAGAGAATAAGAAATAGAGAGATTATCTTCGCCATTATAAATCATCAAAGAGTTTGTTCCATAAGTTCCGCCGCTGTGACCTACAAATATTTTACTGTGGAAGGGTACAATTGCCAATCCTCTCCCAAATCTGTTTTCGTCAGGAATCATCGTTTTTAATGATTCTTCCGAAACCAATTTACGGTCGAAAATAGAATTGATGATGATATTTAAATTATTCGGAGTTGTCGCAATGTCACCTACACCAACAACGTTATTGAAATCGAAATCGTTTATTAAATTCCATTTTGTATCATAAGAATAAGGTTTGTAAACATTTGCGGGTTTTTGACCAGCAGTGTAAAATTGTTTTAATTGTAAAGGCTTAATAATAGATTCGTTCAAATTTTCTGCGTAAGATTTCTTTGAAATTTTCTCAAGAATTTTCGATAATAAATAATATCCGGAATTTGAATATTGCTGATTAGAACCTGGATCAAATAACAATCCCTGCTCAATTATTCTTTCGATAATCTGTTGTTCTGTTGCTTCTTTTGTAAGCCATCTCGCATCGTTCTTGCCTTGCACATAATCTCCAAGACCGGCGCTGTGATTAAGTAACTGGGAAATTGTAATCTTATCTGAACTTGGAATCTGAGGAAAAAATAGTGAAAGTTTATCCGTAAGGTTTAATTGTTTTTTTTCGATAAGTTTAAAAATCATAATTGCAGTCATGGTCTTAGAAATAGATCCAATCTGAAATAGTTTATTCGTGCTTTTAAAATCCGGAAGATTTTTCTCTCCAAAATTCTTTGCATAAATTTCTTTTCCATCTTTAAATATGGAAATTTCTCCTGCTAAGGCATTATTTTTCTCTAAATAAGAAACAAAATCGTCAATTTTTTTTAAGCTTTCAGCGATATTAGAAAGTTTAATGACCTCAAGAGTTTTGTCTTTATTTTTTGTTTTATCGAAAGGTTTTAGTGTTAACGGTAAAACCATTCCGTTTTGTGTAAAAGTTCCGGTGATTTCAGAGCTTTTCATTGTTCCTTTGAATTTTGCATTCATTGCGGTATGTTCAAAACTCAATTCATTATTAACAAAAGATGTTTTATCGATAGGAATTCCTTCCGCACCTTGCAAAGGGCTATCGAGAGTAGATTTATATCCATCTTTTTCTTTTTGGATATTGATGATCAGAGGAAGTTTATTGCCTTGAATTTCAAGTTCGCCCATCCATGAGCCTACAATTTGTTGAGCAAAAACCGAATTAAAAATCAAGAAGCAGAAGAAAAGTAAAAATTTATTTTTCATATTTTTTAATTTATAAAAGTTGCATTGTAAGCATGGTTGTTAATAGTAATACTGCAAAAATTACGATGTGACGCCAGTCTTTCATATTGGTAGCAGTTCTAAAACCATTGAAGAGAATCGCTATTCCATAAGCTGTGATTGCAAGTGATACGAAAGAATAGATGGTAATGATTACAACAGAAATCGTATCGATTTCGTAGGATTGATTTTCCACAGAAGCCAAAATTTGTTTCTGCGCATTTTTAATCAAAGGTATTTCTGATATGAGTAATAATAAAATTACGATAAATTGGGAAATGAAAATAGGATTTACGACATCAATAAAGCGCGTTCTTTTATTAATTATTTTTCCATAAACAAAGAAAATAACAATACTTATCGCATAAACAACTAATGTTGATAATATAATTTTTAATAATGAATCTTCGGAGTCTATCGACCTGAAATGAAACAAACTGTCTGTCTGAAGACCAACAGAATAACCGAATGAAAATACTGCGGTAATTGATACCAACCCTGCAATAAGTAAAGTTTTTTCATCAAACTTCAAAAAAGGATTAAAAATAGTTTTCCAGTTCATAGATATTATTTTTTTAGTTGATCAATTTTTTTGATAAGATCATCCATTTTATTTCTCATCGTAGGGTAAGAAAGTTCTGCCTGTTTGGCCATTTCCTTGATGCTTCCACTGGAGAGAAAAAAGTTTAAGATAAAATCCTGCTCATCTCTGTTGAGTTTTAAAAAAACCGGAAGTTCATAATCACCATTTACATTGGTTCCACAATCGGGACATTTCATCTGGCTTACATTGAGCGTATGATCGCAACTCGGACAAATTATAGGAAGTTTCATTAACTTTTGTTTTTACAAATGTAATATTATTTTGAATAAAGTTAAAATTATTTTGAATAAAGTTAAATATTCGTTTTGATTTAAAACTAAAAAAAACTTCCCTGATCAGGAAGTTTAATTTGAATAAAGTATCTATTTATCGAGTATTCCCCGGATTTTATTGGCATTCGTAATTAATTCTTCCAGATATTCAAAATTATCTTTTTCTAAAGCAGATTTGAATTTTCTGAGTTGGGAAATATGTTCGTTTAAAACATCAAGCACATTTTCTTTGTTTTGTTTAAAAATAGGAACCCACATTTCAGGATGCGATTTTGCCAAACGCACCGTGCTCGAAAAACCTGAACTCGCCAATTGAAATATAGTGTCTTCTTCTTTTTCTTTCTCTAAAACGGTGTTGGCTAAAGCGTAAGAAGTAATGTGTGAAATATGCGAAATATATGCGGTGTGAATGTCGTGATCATCGGCATTCATGTAAATTAAATGCATATCAAGACTCTGTACGACATTTTCTACGATTGCCAAAGCGTCTTCTGCAGATTCTTCACGGTTGCATATCACTCCGGCTTTTCCTGAAAAACTTTCGGCAACTGCAGATTTCGGACCGTGGTTTTCGGTTCCCCACATTGGGTGAAAAGCGACAAACCGTGATCTTTTCGGATGGTTTTTTACTGAATTTACAATTCCTGATTTTGTAGAGCCAACATCCATCACAGTTTGCTGATTAGAAATTAAATCTAAAACTTCAGGAAGAATTTTTCTCGCCGAATCTACAGGAATGGCAATGATAACCAAATCTGAGTTTTGAATTCCAGTTCTTAAGTCTGCTTTTTCATTAATGATATTTAAGGCTAAAGCTTCATCAAGATTTTCAGTATTGTTGTCGATTCCATAAATGAAATCTGCAGTTTTTTTCTGTTTTAATTTCAATGCGATTGATCCACCGATTAATCCTACACCAATGATACTTATTTTCATTTGTTTAAATTTTAAAAATAAAAAAACCTCGCCAAAGGACGAGGTTTTAGTTATATATACAAGAAATCCTTATCCCAGATCTGAGTTAAAAATTCCGTAATAATATGTCTTGTTTGTAATCACAGGGCGAATTTAAGAATTTTTTTGAAAATATTGTTGTTTTTATAGTCATTTTTGTTTTGACTTAGAAAGCTGTAGCGTTAAGAAAAATAAAATCTATTCCGTTAAAAATTTCCACTGTTTGAGTGCGACACAATATTGAGGCGAATAATAATCTTGAATTCGTACGAGTTCTGAGGATTTTAGGAACAAATTTTATTTTTAGCGGAAGATTCCAGTCTTGACCTTTTGGTACTTTTACCTTAAGGTATAAGTACTTTATTGAAAAACTAAAAGTAAACTTCATTTTTCTTCATTGGTCTTTATCTTTGACCACTCATCCCGATTTCATATATTTGTTCATTATTCAAAATATGGAGGCAACACAAGATAAAAGGCTATTTCTCATCGATGCTTATGCGATGATTTTCAGAGGATATTATGCATTGATCAGAAGTCCGAGAATTACCAGTACAGGAATTGACACATCTGCAATTTTTGGGTTTACCAATTCTTTGATTGAACTGATCAGAAGGGAAAGACCTACCCATTTGGCTGTTGTTTTTGACGTCGGTCAGGCAAGTATAAGAACGGTTGATTATACCGAATATAAAGCCAACCGAAGCGAAACTCCCGAAGCTATAAAAATTGCGATTCCATATCTTCACAGGATTTTAAATGCAATGCATATTCCGCATTTGGGAGTAGAAGGTTATGAAGCCGATGATATTATAGGAACCATTGCTTGCAAGGCTGAAAAAGAAGGGTACACTACTTTTATGGTGACTCCCGACAAAGATTTTGCACAGTTGGTGACCGATAAAATTAAAATATATAAACCAGGTCTGAAAGGTGGTGATATTGAGATTTTGGGAGTGGAGGAAGTTAAAGCTAAATATGAAATTGAAGACCCAAAACAGGTGATCGATTACCTGGCAATGATGGGCGATGCAGTAGACAATATTCCTGGATTGGATGGCGTTGGCGAAAAAACAGCGATGAAATTCCTGAAAGAATTCGGAAGCATAGAAAATCTCTTAGCCAATACCGATAAGCTGAAAGGTAAGCTGAAAGAAAAAGTGGAAGCTTCTGCCGAACGTGGAATTTTATCTAAAAAATTAGCAACCATTATTTGTGATGCTCCTGTAGAATTTCATCAGGAACAGTATGACCTTGAAACTCCCGATTTTGAAAAGGTAAAAGAAGTTTTTGACGAGATAGAATTCAGAAGATTATACGAAAATCTGTATCGTGCTTTTGCGCCTACAGAAACGGTTACGGTAAAAACTACCGTTATTTCTCAGGATGGTATAACGGTGACAGAAGTTGAAACGCAGGTTACAGAAACTCCACAGCAAAAAGTGGCTAAAAATGTTGGCCAGCTCGATCTTTTCGCAACTTATGAAGAGCTCGATCAGGCAACTTCTACAAAATCTACGATTACAGAAAACGATCATTTATATCAATTTGTCGATAATCCGAAAGCGCAGAAAATATTAGTTCAAAATCTGTTGCAGCAGAAAGCCGTTTGTTTCGATACAGAAACCACTTCGTTAAATGAACTGGAAGCCGAATTGGTAGGAATGAGCTTTTCTTACAAGAAAGGTTTAGCGTATTATATTCCGCTTTCTGAAGATCAGGGTGAGGTGTTGCAGACGTTAGAAATTTTCAGACCTTTCTTTGAAAAGGAGGATATAGTAAAGATCGCCCATAATCTAAAATTTGATTATAAGGTCTTGCAACAATATAATATGACGGTAAAAGGAGCAATGTTTGATACCATGATTGCGCATTACCTTTTAAATCCTGACGGAAGACATGGGATGGATTATCTTTCAGAAGTTTATTTAAATTATAAACCAGTTTCCATAGAAACGATCATCGGTAAAAAAGGAAAAAATCAGGGCAATTTCAGAGATGCAGATTTAAGAACGCAGACCGATTATGCAGCAGAAGATGCTGATATTACTTTCCAGTTGTACGAATTATTTGCACCACAATTAAAGAAAGAAAATTTAGAAGATCTCTTTTTTAATATCGAAATGCCTTTGATGGAAGTTTTGGCAAAAATGGAATTGGCCGGAATCTCTTTAGATGAAAAATGGCTGGCTCAGGAAAGTATTGATCTTGAGAATGATTTAAGACAGTTAGAATCTAAAATATTTGAAATTTCTGGTGAAGAATTTAATATGAATTCACCGAAGCAATTGGGAGAAGTTTTATTTGAAAAAATGCAGCTCGACCCAAAAGCAAAAAAAACAAAAACCGGACAATACGCAACTTCGGAAGATGTTTTACAGAAATTATCTTCGAAACACGAGATTATTCAGCATATTTTAGAATACAGAACGTATCAGAAACTGAAATCGACTTATGTGGATGCATTGCCATCGCAGATTGATAAAGACGATAATCGTGTGCATACCAATTTCTCACAAACTACGGCTGCGACAGGTCGTTTGGCAAGTGTAAATCCTAATTTGCAGAATATTCCGATTCGTACGTTGAGAGGTCAGCAAATCCGGGGAGCGTTTGTTTCAGGAGAAGGTAAAAAGATTATTTCTGCCGATTATTCGCAAATAGAATTGCGTCTGATTGCCGAAATTTCCGGTGAAGACAATATGATTAAAGCGTTTCAGGATGGTGAAGATATTCACGCATCTACTGCAGCAAAATTATTTAATATTCCTTTGGAAGAAGTCTCAAAAACCCAGCGAGGACAGGCAAAAACGGTCAACTTTGGAATTTTATACGGTCAGGGAGCTTTTGCGTTAGCAGAACAAACAGGATTATCAAGATCGGAAGCTAAGCAAATGATAGAGGCGTATTACGAAACCTACCCAAAATTGAAAGAATATATGGCGGAGCAAGTGAAAAGAGCCCGTGATATCGGCTATGTAGAAACCATTTTAGGAAGAAAACGTCACTTGAAAGACATCAATTCGGGAAATTTTGTGGTGCGGGCTCATGCCGAAAGAAATGCCGTTAATGCTCCTATTCAGGGAAGTGCGGCTGATGTTGTGAAAGTGGCAATGATTAAAATTCAAAAAGAATTAGAAAAGGAGAAACTACACACAAAAATGCTTCTTCAGGTACATGACGAATTGGTTTTCGAATCTCCTATCGATGAGGTAGAAGTGGCTACAAATATCATTAAAACAGAAATGGAAAATGCTATAGAAACGCAGGTTCCTTTGTTAGTTGAGGTTGGAGTAGGGAAGAACTGGCTGGAAGCGCATTAAGAAATAACTAAAAAACTTCTGTCGAAAGGCAGAAGTTTTTTTACAATTTTCTATAAATGCTTACATTTTTATCACCAAATTTTTCAATATATCCTTTTTCCAATGCTGTTTTCAAGTCACGACTTGCAGTAGCAGAAGAGATTTCTGAAAACTTTTTCATGTAATCTTTTCTAGAAAACTCTTTTTCTATACTTTCTAAGAAAATAGAAATCCGATCATTTTGGGTAAGTTTTCGAATGGTATTGGTTAGAAGTTCTGATAGTGATTTATCAATGATTTCTAACATATATTCTATGAATTTTGTGGAGTGTCCTTCTTTATCAGACTGAGAAAGTGCATGATAATATTGAGGCTGATTTTTAGAAATCAATGTTTCAAAAGGCAAGAATTCAAATACAGGAAATTCATTCATCAAAATTAACGTTTGCCAAAGTCTACCCATTCTGCCATTTCCATCCATAAAGGGATGAATAAATTCCATTTCATAATGAAACACACAACTTTTTATCAGACTTAATTCTGAATTATCTTTTAAATAAGAAAAAAGTTCCTTCATCAAATATGGTATATTTTCTGATGGTGGAGCGATATGTTCTACTTTCGAACCTTTTAAAATTCCAACTCCTTTTGTTCTGTATTTTCCTGGATTTTCAACGAGACCATTCATTAAAGTTTTATGAGCTTTTAAGTAATCCTTTTCAATATTAAATTTTAATCTATCTAATTCCTGATAAACTTTCAAAGCATTTAAAACTTCTTTAATATCTTTTTCAGGTCCTAAAACTCTTTTGTTTTCTAAAATTGCTGTGATTTGATCTTCTGAAAGAGTATTTCCCTCAATACTTAATGAGGAATGAATGGTTTTAATTTGGTTCTGTTTTCTTAACTGAGGATTGTTTTTAATTAAATAATTAGCATTTACTTCACCTATTTTTTGAGAAATATTTGAAATTAAATGTAAAATTTTAGACGTAATCTGATATGGTGGTTTCATAAGTGATAGTATCATTTGATACTATCAAAGATAATGAAATTAATACTCAAACTCAATTCCACCTAAATAAACCAAAGAAAACTCATCGTTTTCCACAGATTTTGGTTGCGGAACCTGTCCTTGGCTTACAAAAACCAGAGAGTTGATATCAAACTTAAGATTCATTTCGTTGATTCTGTTGTATAAAACCGGAAGCCATTGTTCGGCAAAAGAATATTCAGAAAAATGCTGAATGCTTTGTTCGAAACCATATTCCATCAAATCCTGATCAAACCAAAGGGTGTCTTGTGACTCTGCAAATTTTGAAATATAAGTGTCGTCAGATTCTTCTTCGATGTAGTAATTCTCATCTTCCTCTACAAACTGGAAAAAATCTTCTTCCGTTCTGAAATTTCCTACCCAAAAATCTAAAATCTGTCTATCCATAGTATTTATTCAAAGCTCAAAGGTAAGAATATAGTTTTTGGATTCAAAAATTTAGATAAGTTTTGTAATTGTTTTTTCCGTCACTTCGAATAGCGCCGCGTATCGAGAAGTTATTTATCAATTTAGTTCTCGATACAAAATTCTTGCAGAATTTCACTCAAACTGACGAATATTAGTAAGAATATCAAACCTTCAAAACCCCTCTGAAAGCTCTTGCCGCATAATAAGAATCGGCTCCGTTGTGATACACAAAAACGGTATTGTAGCGGCGGTCACAGAATAAAGCGCCACCCAATTCTCTGATTTCTTTCGGAGTTTTAATCCAGCTTGAAGTTTTCTGGTCAAATTTTCCTACACTTTGTAAATAACGATATTGTTCTTCGGAAAGAATTTCTACGCCCATTTCTTTGGCAGCCGTTATTACGTCATTTTGTGGCTTATGTTCTTTTCTGGAATCTAAAGCTTCGCGGTCGTAGCAAAAACTTCTTCTTCCTTTTGGACTTTCTGAAGAACAATCGAAGAAAATATATTCATCCGTTTTTTCATCATAATCGACAATGTCGGGTTCTCCGCCAGAAATTTCCATTTGGTGCAGTGACCATAATTTTGATGGATTTAAATTTAGTTTCTCTTCAATTTTTGACCAGCCCAGATTTTCATGACGGCTTTTATTTTTCTCAAAACGCTGTTGCAGAATATCAAGAAGTTCTATGGTTTCTTTTTCGGATAATTGTTTTTTTTGTGGCATTTTCTTCAGATTTTTTAGATGTAAAACTAAGGAAACTCAATCAGTTTATCGTTTGGCAAATCGTATTCGTAGATTATATCGGTTTCAGGATCGATATATAGCCATTGAAAAGGACTTACTCGATGCTCAAATTCTGTATAAATTCCCAAAACATAATAATCTTTCTCATTCTTCTTTTGCTTTTCGACAGAATATCCGAGCTGCTCTTTATTTTTGAGAGAAATTTTTATCAAATCTTTCTTTGAATTTGCGATATAATATTCTGCAAGCTTGTATAAATGATGTAAATAACTGCTGGAAAGTTCATTTTCTTTTGAGTAATGCTTAATTGGCATATTATATTCTTTTCTGAATTTTGAAACTTTTCCGTCTTTAATTTTTTTCACAGAAACAACCCATTCTGCATTTTGAGGCGTTTCTCCATCTCCTGCAATGTAGATCGAATCATTTTTATATTCAATGGCGATCAGATCACCTCTCAGAAAACTGCGGTCGTTATTTTGGTCATTTACATAGCTGATTTCTTCTTTTCCTTTTTTACCGTTGAGTTGTGAATAATCAAAATCGTCATTATAGGAAACAAATTCGATGGTGTCCCGTTGTAAAGAATCTTTTTTTACGGCAATTCGCTGGATCTCTTTTCTTCTTTCAGCTTTTTTATCTTTATTCTTTTCCGGACCTGGACTGCAGGAAATACAATAGATTAAGATTGAAAATGCAACAATTTTCTTCATATTATTTTGACTTGGATTTCAAAAATATTAAAATTTGTTTATTGTGTGATAATTTTTAAACCGCAAAAGTTACAAAAGATTTCAGTAGGTATAAGCTATTCAAAAAGCAAGCAAAAATAATAATGAAAAAAGATTATTACCTTTTACGTCCTTTTGAAACTTCTTTTTTTAATGATTTCTTTTGTTGCTTTTGCGGTAAAATTCAAACATTATCTTTTTATCTTGAACTGAAGATTTTAAGAAATTCTTTTTCCATTTTCACTTTCTGAAATTGTTTTTTCTAATCGTGAAATCTGTGTTTTCTCTTGTTTTGCACTCATAATCCAATTGATCATCACCTTTTTATAAGATGGAGCTTGTTTTTCAAAAAATTCCCAGGCTTCTTTATTTGCTTTAAACTGTTTTTCGTAATCTGATGTAAGTTTTGCAGGCTCTTTTTCGTGAGAATAAATACCGGATTTTTCTTCCTTCCTAAGTTTGAACGCTTCTAAACCTGCTTCCTTCATCAATCCTGCTTTGGTAAGCTCTTCGATTTTTTTAATATTCACAACGCTCCAAATACTTGTCGGCTTTCTTGGCGTAAAACGGATGCTGTAACTTTCTTCATCAATCGATTTTCTCACGCCGTCAATCCAGCCAAAACATAAAGCCTGATCTACAGATTCAGACCATGTTATTGATGGTTTTTTAGTGCCAACTTTATAGAAACCTACCAATAATTCTTGTTCGGTTTTATGGTTTTTCTTGAGCCAGTTTCTGAAATCTTGCGGTGTTGTAAAGAAGGTTGCAGACATATTTATTTGCAATTAGTTTTATGTAAATCTAATAATTTTTATTTTTTTTGATTTCCTCAAAAATTGAAATCTGCTCAGTTGTCAGATTTTGTAAACGAATGATACGTCCTTTTGATTGTAAGTAGTTGGGATAAGATGTTAAGTCGACACTTTGATTACCTATCTTCATTTCTCTCAGTAATATTGTAGATAGGGTAAGTTTTTTATCAGAATTTGAAAAAAATAAATTTATTTTTCGCATCGGAATAACATAAAAGCTTTTAGGAAAAATAAAAATTGTATTGTCATTGATTAGTAAATCGAAACTACAGAGTTGAATCTTTTTTTTCAAATATCCGCCATCTGAAATAATAAGTCCGCGGATCTTTTTTAAGTATTTTGAGTTTGATACGGAATAATTTTTAATAATTTTTCTCTTTTCAAAAAAGAAATAAATGACAGAAATAATCAATGATAAGATGATTGCTGGAAAAAAATAGTATAAAATAGAGTCAAACATTTTTCATGATTTAAGAATATTTTTCAGGTTTAATTACGACTAAATATAAAGAATTAAATTAAAATACATAAACCTTTTTACTATTTCCATTTAATGAAATTAAAAATAAATCGTTGCAATAGATTTAATATAAAATAATAGTAGCAGGTCTTATTTTTTGAATCCGTAAATTTGTATGATGTTCTAAAATTTTAGAACCGTAAAAAGAGAATATGATAGACAAAACGTATAGAGAAACACATTATACCGATAAAAACAACTACGATTATATTACCATTACCAACGACGAAAACAAAGTAAGAATTTATACCCTGAAAAATGGTTTAAAGGTTTTTCTTGCCCAGAATTTCGATGCTCCAAGAATTCAGACTTATATTCCGGTAAGAACGGGGAGCAACAACGACCCTTCCGATAATACCGGTTTAGCGCATTATTTAGAACACATGATGTTTAAAGGTACATCAAGAATAGGAACCCACAACTGGGAAAAAGAAAAAGTTTTAATAGAAAAAATATCAGACTTATACGAAGAGCATAAAACTGAACAAAATCCTGAACGGAAAAAAGAAATTTATCAGAAAATTGACGAGATTTCTCAGGAAGCAAGCCAATACGCTATTGCCAATGAATATGACAAGGCGATTTCTTCTTTAGGCGCTACCGGAACCAATGCACATACCTGGTTTGACGAGACCGTTTACAAAAATAATATCCCCAGCAACGAGCTCAAAAAATGGCTGAAAGTAGAGAAAGAACGTTTTTCGGAAATCGTTTTGCGTCTTTTCCATACCGAGCTGGAGTCTGTCTATGAAGAATTCAACCGTGCACAGGATAATGATTCTCGTTTGGTAAATTATGAATTGATGGATGCTCTTTTTCCTACGCATCCCAATGGTCAGCAAACGACTTTAGGAGATCCTGAACATTTGAAAAACCCTTCCATGAAGGCTATACATAAGTATTTTGATGAATATTATGTTCCCAATAATTATGCAATCGTTTTAGTTGGTGATTTAGATTTTGAAGAAACAATTATGCTGGTTGATGAATATTTTGGTAAAATCCCATACAGAGAATTACCGAAGAAAGATTTAATCATAGAAAAACCACTTACAGGGATTGTTGAAAGAACTGTAAAAAGCCCGACAACACCAAGACTTCAGATAGCCTGGAGAACCGACAGCTACGGAAGCAGAGAAGCGATGCTTGCTGATATTACTGCTAATATTATGAGTAACAGGGGAGAAGCGGGAATATTGGATCTAAATATCAATCAGACCCAAAAAATGCTGTTTGCCCAAGCTTATTCTTTAGGCCTAAAACATTATGGTTATTTTTCAATAGTCGCTGTTCCAAAAGAAAATCAGACTTTATCTGAAGCAAAAGAAATGATGCTGGAACAAATTGAGTTACTGAAAAAAGGAGATTTCCCAGATTGGATGCTTCCTGCAATCATCAATGATTTTAAACTGCAAAGATTAAAAGGTCTTGAGACCGCAGATGGTCTTGCCACAAATCTCTACGATACGTACATTAAAGGCAAAACCTGGCAGGAAGAGCTTGGCGAAATGGATGAATACGCTTCTTTTACCAAACAAGATATTATTGATTTTGCGAACACGTTTTTTAAAGATAATTATGTGGTTATCAATAAAGAAAAAGGAGTTAATGATCAGCTTTTAAGAGTTGATAATCCGGGAATTACACCGATTAAAATCAATCGCGAAGCAAAATCAGAATTTTTACAGGAAATTTTGGCTGATCAAACAGAAGATGTAAAGCCTGAATTTATTGATTATCAAAAAGAAATTAAAACTGAAACCATTCAAAATAAAAAAGTAAGTTTCGTTGAAAATAAATATAACGAAATTGCTCAGATATATTTTATCTTTCCTTTTGGTAGCGACCACGATAGAGATCTGGGGATTTCTACACAGATTTTGCAGTACTTGGGAACAGAAAGATTTTCGTCTGAAGATTTAAAGAAAGAATTCTTTAAAATCGGGGTTGGTAATGATTTTAAAACCAGTGCAGATCAGCTTACGATTTCTTTAAGCGGATTGGAATCTAATCTTGAAGAAGGTATTTCGTTATTGCAGCATTGGATGCATGATGTAAAGCCAGACCAGGAAATTTATAATCAGTTTGTAGAAACCATTCTGGAAAACCGTGAAGCGTTGAAAAAAGACAAAAACCGTATCATGACGGCTTTAACGAATTATACGAAGCTTGGGAAAAATTCAAGATTTTTGGATATAATTTCGAAAGAAGAACTTGAGCAGGCAAAAGTGGAAGAATTTACAGATCGAATGAAAAAGCTGTTTGGTTTTCCTTACCAGATTTTCTTCTATGGAAAAGATTTTGAAAGCTTTAAGAATTATATTCCAAATTATATGGTGAATGAAGTCTTTACGATTCCTGAACCTAAAAAATATCCCGAACAGGAAACAACAGGAAGAGTATATTTCACCGATTATGATATGGTGCAGATGGAAATGAGTAAGATTGGAAGAAGCCAGAATGTAAATCCTGAAAACTTTGGGAAAATAAATGTTTTTAATGAATATTTTGGTCGCGGATTATCATCAATTGTCTTCCAGGAAATTCGTGAAAGTAAGAGTTTGGCCTATTCGGCGTATGTTTCCTATTCGCCAAATTCACAACTGAATCATCCGGATTATATCACAACATACATCGGAACTCAACCAGACAAATTACAGATTGCGGTGGATACAATGAGCGATTTGATGAATAAACTACCTGAAGTTCCGGTTCAGTTTGAAAATGCAAAAAATTCTGCATTAAAACAGATCGCTTCTGCCAGAATTACCAGAACCAATATTTTCTTTAATACTTTAAGATTGAAGAAACTGGGAATTAATTATGATTTCAGAAAAGATATTTATCATCAAATTGAAAATCTGAAATTTAGTGATCTTAGAGAATTTTATCAGACCGAAATAAAACCAATACAATTTAACACAGCCATCATTGGAAAAAAAGAAAATCTGAATATGGATGCGGTGAACGAAATGGGAAGTTTCGAAGAAGTAAGCCGGGAAGATATTTTCGGATATTAAAAAAAGTAAGCGGCGAAATCAAAGATTTCGCCGCTTACTTTTTTACTTTACATTATTTTACAATTTTCATCTCATCAATTAGCCATTTCGAATCGGCAAATTTATCAATGATGAAAAGAATGTATTTGGTATCTACCATAATGTTTCTGCTGAAACGAGGATCGTAATTGATGTCACTCATCGTTCCTTCCCACTGTCTGTCAAAATTCAAACCAACAAGATTTCCGTGTGCATCCAAAGCAGGGCTTCCGGAATTTCCGCCAGTTGTGTGGTTGGTTGCTGTAAATCCTACAGGAACATCTCCACTTTTATCTTTGTAATTTCCGTAATCTTTTTTGTTGTAAAGATCGATCAGCTTTTGCGGAACATCAAATTCATAATCTCCGGGAACATATTTCTCCATAACTCCGGCTAAATGCGTTTGGTAATCATAAGTTACCGCATCTTTTGGAGTAGATCCTTTTACTTTTCCGTACGTTACACGAAGCGTAGAATTGGCATCCGGGAAAAATTTTCTGTCTTTATCAGTAGCCATTTGCTGCGCCATATAAGTCTTTTGTAAAGCATCGATCTTAGTCTGTAAACTGGTAAATTGCGGATCGGCAGTTTTCATATAACTATCTTTAATGTTCATAAATAACTGATAAACCGGATCTTTTTTAATAGTTTTAATCAGTTTATCCTGATTTGAAAAAGCTTTTTCGATATCTCCGTTAAGAGCAGCACCATTCACCTGGCTTCTTCCTGTGATAACAGAATTTTTTGATAATTCTTCAAAATTTGCAATATTCTGAGCTTCATTTTTATATTTATCAAAACCGGTTGGCAAAAACTGTGCATCCGTTTTATTAGCATATAATGCCAAAAGTTTAGCGGTAACTTTAGCATCCAGTTCAGCGCTGTAATCTTTATAGAATGATGTCAGTTTGTTCTTAAAAGCAGTAATTCCTTTTTCATCCATTCTTCCGGCTTCTACAGAAGTAATATAATTTGAATACATATTTGCTAATGCAAACGTTTCTGCATTTCTTACAACTTCGCTGTAATACGCATTGTTTAAGGCATAAGGCGCCTGGTCGTTATACAGTTTATTCAGTTGGTCTAAAGTTGCTTTTACTTCATGATTTTTAGCAACTAAAGAACCTTCATACATTACTTTTTTCTGTACGGCATTAGATTTTTTCAAACCTTCTACTTCACCGATCCATTTTTTCCAATAGTTGGCTACAGATGCGAATTTAGAAGCATATTTAATTCTTGTGGCGTCATCAGCACGCATTTTTTCGTCTAATGTTTTCAATGCAACGTCTCGTACGGCAATTCTTGCAGGATCAATCTCCTTCATGATTTTTTCTACTGCAATTGCCGGAAGATATTCTGTCGTTCTTCCCGGAAATCCGAATACAAACGTGAAGTCATTCTCTGTCTTATCTTTGATTGAAACAGGAAGGTAATGTTTCGGAACATAAGGAATGTTGTCTTTAGAATATTCTGCAGGCTTGTTGTTTTTATCAGCATAGATTCTGAACATTGAGAAGTCTCCTGTATGTCTCGGCCAAACCCAGTTATCTGTATCACTTCCGAATTTTCCGATGCTCTGAGGCGGTGCACCCACCAAACGTACGTCTTTATACGTTTCGATTACATAAGCATAAAACTTATTTCCGTAATACATTGGTTTTACAGAAATCGACTGATAATTCTCTATTTTCTGAGAATTTTTATAAATCTCAATATTTTTGGCGATTTGTTTTGCCAGTTCCGGCTCCTGAAGATTCTCGGTATCTTCTAAAATCTGAGCAGAAACATCTTTAATATCAACAATAAAATCAACGGTTACTCCCGGATTTGGAAGTTCTGTAGACATATTTTTTGCCCAGAATCCGTTTGAAAGAAGATCATTCTGCACTGTAGAATGTGCCTGAATCTGTCCGTAACCACAGTGATGATTGGTAAGTAATAATCCTTTTGGTGAGATGATTTCGGCTGTACAGCCACCGTTGAACTGTACCACAGCATCTTTGATACTTGGTTTCTGTGTATTAAAAATATCTTTAGCAGAAATTTTCATCCCAAGATCTTTCATTTCCTTTTCATTGAGCTCCGTAGGAATCCACATTCCGCCGTATTGCTGAGCGATTCCCCAAGAGAAACTGAAGAAAGCAGAAGCAATAAGAATATTACGTTTTATCATTATTTAAAAATTTTGTCTAAAATACACATTTTAATTTTTTTAAGAAAAGAAAAACCCTTCCTAAAATTAAAATTTAGGAAGGGTTTTCGGGATATATTTTTTTTCAGCTGATGAACTCTATGAAATAAATTTCAAAAGATTTTTTTACACTGTGATATACTTTTTATTGTATTGTTTCTGAGAAAGAAAATTTCATCACTTGTGTTTTCTTGCTAGCTGCAAAATAACTGATTATTTTTGAGTAAAAAAATGAACCTATGTTCATAAATTCTGTTTTCTGATACGGCTTAATGCTTGTGGAGTGATCCCTATGTAAGATGCAATATGCTTCAAAGGAATTTCCCTGATAAAATGCGGATATGCCTTCGCCAAATTCTTGTAACGTTCTTCTGCGCTGTGTGTTAGTAGTGATATTTCGCGCTGAGTTTTTCGCACATACAGACTCTCGGCAGAGATTCTCCCTAAATAATTTCCGACTTTACTTCTTTCATAAAGCTTCTGAATATCATCAAAGTGAATTCTGTATACAACTGTTTCCTGTACTGTTTCCACATTATAGGCACAAGGATTTCTGGTAATAAATGAATCATAAGCGCTGCAGAACATATTTTCTGCAATAAAAGAAAATGTAACTTCTTTTGACGGCTCGGTTGGATGCACCTTATTCACAAAAAAGCGAATAATTCCTTTGTCGATAAAATACAGATAATCTTCTACCGTTCCTTCTTTCAAAATCATTGTTTTTTTTGCAAAAACGATCTTCTCAAATTTGTTGACGTGATACAAAGCTTCTTCCTCAGATAGACCTTTTATACTCGTGTAAATGTTCAGCAGTTTTTCCATGAAATCCTTATGGATATTAGGTTTTGTAATGTAAAAATACTGTTTAATTTCTTAAACCTAATCCTTAATGAAGTTAAATTATTTACTGTTAAATAATAAAAAAAGTTAAAATAGATTTGAAATCGAAGGTGATCTGAAAAATTTGAATTTTA
Organism: Chryseobacterium sp. CFS15; assembly: GCF_031118795.1. Lineage (NCBI taxonomy): Bacteria > Pseudomonadati > Bacteroidota > Flavobacteriia > Flavobacteriales > Weeksellaceae > Chryseobacterium > Chryseobacterium sp. CFS15. The sequence goes on from NZ_JAVHYL010000016.1 coordinate 54,708, forward strand.
GTGAAAAGCCAATTTTAAAATTGAAAAGAATCAATCTTAGAATCATGCATCATCTGCTGTATAAGATCTTCATGACGGCTGTTTTTCCCGGTAAGAAGCCAGGTTGTGCTGGATGATTCTTTTGAAAACTGCTGTTTGACTACAATGAATTTTAAATTGTGAATTGTAAATAATTCCCGGCAATAATCAAGATTTTCCTTGTTGGCGACTACAATTTTATATTCCCGGATCTTATGATTATGATCAATATAGTTTTGAAAATAGGTGAGTGAACTTAAAATTAGCAAAACCAGTAAAGTGCCCAACAATGATAAATAAACGTATCCTGAACCGACAGCCATACCGATGGATGCAGTCGCCCAAATCGTCGTGGCAGTGGTGATGCCGTCGATTTTATTGTCTCCTTTAAAAATAACTCCTGCGCCTAAAAACCCAATCCCGGTAATAATGTTTGCGGCCAAACGATCAGGATCTTTAATTCCGATTTTAACGGAAAGAATTGTGAAAAGACAAGATCCGAAACAAACCAATATAAAAGTTCTCAATCCTGCAGATTTATTTCTGTATTCTCGCTCAGCGCCTATGCAAAGACCGAGGAATACGGAAATAAAAATCAAAAGCAATTCGTTTTGAATGGAGTGGTCTCTTAGAAAATCCATTGTATAATTTTAGTGAAATAAAGTTACAATAAAATATATATATTTTAGATCCATTTTAATCGTGATGCCATTGTACAGGCTTCTGTGGTATTTGAAACTCGCATTTTTTCAATAATATTTTGGCGATGACGATTTACCGTATTAATACTTATGAACAAAACTTCTGCAATTTCTTTACTTTTTTTGCCTTGCTGAGTCATTTTTAAAATTTCCTTTTCACGTACAGAAAGAAATGCAGGATTTTCAACTTCAGCTTGATATATTATTGCTCCGTTTGCTGTATTGATAATCATTCCTGTATATGAATCCGATTGAAAGAAGTCGAAATTATAAAGGCAAAGTGAGAGTTCCGTATTGCAATTATCAGAATTAGAAAAATAAAACATTTTATGAATTAATGATTTCTGATTTTGCTTTTCAGAAATTCTTAACCTGCTGATTACACAATAATCTTTGCGTTGCTCAAAAGGAATGGTTTTGATAAACTGAAAAAATTGGAGCTCTAAAACATGCTTTTGCAAAACATCTTCAGCATTTAGCTGATCAAAAAGTTCTTTTTCCCAGATACTTTCGATTTCCTGGATATTTTTATCTTTAAAAATATTGAGCTCATCAGCGAATTTTCCGGCATAAATATAACTTTTGTCGTTTCTTAAGTCACTTAAAACGGCAATTCCATTTTCTAGTTCGACAAAATTTTTCGCTTTTTCCTGACAGTCTTCCAATTGTCGTTTTTCTTTTTCTTTAGAAGACGTGAAGTTCTGGCGGAGAAGTTGATCGTTTAAGTCAGATTGAATATTCTTCATCAAAATGGTTATTAATCAGTATTGATATTAAAATTCTGAGATTTTAATTTTGCTCTATTATTTAGTGTAAAAATACAATGAATTATTGGGAAAATTAACCATCAGAAAATGAATTGTATGGATGCAGATTATTAATTTAAATAAAAAAAAGAGTACATATGAAGAAGATTTTAATACGTTTAAGTTTGCTTTTTGCTTTTTTTCAAGGTTTAAAAGCTCAATCTCTTGAAAAAATGACTTGGTTTAATGAGCCGCAGGAATGGGAAATCAAAGATAAAAAACTGACAATGAATGTTACGCCCCAAAGTGATTACTGGAGGATTTCACATTACGGTTTTACGGTAGATGATGCACCGTTTTATTATTCAACATACGGTGGTGAATTTGAGACGAAAGTGAAAATTACCGGAAATTATAAAACACGTTTTGATCAGATGGGTTTAATGTTAAGAATCGATGAGCAGAATTATATTAAAGCGGGAGTAGAATTTGTTGATGGAAAATTTAATTTAAGCACGGTTGTTACTCATAAAACAAGCGATTGGAGCGTTATTGTTCTAGAAAAAACGCCACCTTTTGTCTGGATAAAAGCAGTGAGAAGATTGGATGCCGTTGAGATTTTTTATTCGTTTGATGATAAAGAATATGTGATGATGCGAAATGCTTATTTGCAAGATAATACGCCTGTAAAAGTCGGTTTTATGGCGGCAAGTCCGGATGGAAACGGCTTTAAAGCTACTTTCGAGAATTTTTCTGTGAAACACCTACCGGATCAACGACGTTTAGAATGGCTGAAGAATAATCAGTAAAAAGTAAAAACTCCAAAGGCAAAGCTTTTGGAGTTTTTATTGAAAAAGAAATTACAGTTAATTCTTAATAAATTTATGTACTGACGTTTTATCTTTTGAGGATAATTTAATAATATAATTACCTTTCGAAAGTTCGGAAACATTTATAGAATTACCTTTTAAGGAAGCAGAAATCAAGATCCTTCCATTTGTATCATAAATTTCGGCTTTTACAATTTGGTTTTTCGATTGAATATTTAAAACTTCTTTTACCGGATTCGGATAAATAGTAAGTTCAGCTTTATCATTGCTGATTTCTGAAGTACCTAAAACGTTCTGAACTGTAGTTGTGTAAGTATTTGTAACAATCGGATGATTGTAATCAAAATAAATTTTTGCCAGATTGCTGAAACTGTCGCCTACTGTTAAATCGGCTTTTGTTTTGATCTTAAATGAAACATATCCATCATTTGTAGCATTATCAAAAGGGAGTTGAATGTTTTCAAAAATAAATTCTACAACATTTCCTGTAATTCTTGTTACAAAATTGTGACTTGCATTAAGTGCAATTAAACTTGATAAATCATATTTCGAAATATCAATTTCATCTTTTACAACAATGTTTTGAGCATTTGCTGTTCCTGTATTTTCAAAACGAATTAAATAATGTACATAATCTCCAACATGTGCCGATTCGATTGTTGCACCCTGTAAACAGGTTTTGTCATTCGGATCAAAAGAGTTTACAATGGTTTGATTTAATGTAAATATATTATCCGCAGGAGTTTCATCAGTCGTTCCGTTGATTTGTGCTGTATAATGAAGAACATCCCCTCCGTTTAGAGCAGGAATTTGCGTAGGAGTATTTAAATTAAATGTTAATATTATTTCTTTAGTTTCAAATGGAAGAAGATTGGTGAAATTCCAGTTTATAACTCCAGCAGTCTGTGAATTTGGAACAAGTGTAGCGTTCAGGAAATTCATCAGATTATCATTATAGTTAAATACTAAAGTTCCAGATTGCGTTGTTGTTCCTTTATTTTTATAGACAATTTTGTACTTTGCATCAAAACCTGGTGAAGCTACTGTTATTGGCAGGATTACAACTTCAAGATCATTGTGATTTCCGTTTGCTGTTAAGCAGAAATTTTGGGTTAAAGGGCTTGTTTGTGCTGGGAAATTTGCGACAAAGCTCGTTGGAGAAATATTAAAGTAAGAAGGATTTTCCAGAATAGGAGTGATTGTATGGGAACCCGTATTTACCGGAATTGAATAACTTCCTGAAGCGCTTGCTATCATATTTCCGGAATTAAGGCTATTTGTTATTGAGAATTTTTGAAAAGCTTTTGCAGGATCATTGATGTCACAACCATTGTTACTTGTATCATATTTTGTAGTTCCTTGTATTGTGTGAAAGTTTCCTCCGGGAGTGAAAGAACAGTATGAGTTTAATACTACATTAGATTGATTATAATAATTTACAAGTGAATATATTATTCCAAGCTCAAAATCATCAACACAGATGTATTTTAAATTTGGTGTATTTGAAAAAATAGGTATTGCATTTTGAGTGTAATTATGTTTGCCATTCTTAATATTAAAGCTTATTAGATTAGGATTATTAGAAAAATTAAAATTTCCAAGCTGCGTGAGTTGACCAACATCAATTGTAGTGAAGAGATTGTTATTAATATATAGATTACTCAAATTAGGAGCCTCCCCAAAAGGAATTGTTGTAAGCTGATTATTTGAAGCAGAAATATTTCCCAAATTATTATTGTTATTTAAAGCTAATGTTGTAATTAAATTATTATTACATTCTAGGGTTATCAGATTTGGAAAATTAGAAATATCAACTAATGTTAATTGATTTCCACTACAAGAGAGAGTTTGCAGATTTGGGGTATTGGTAACTGAGAAATTAGTAAGTTGATTATTAGTGACGGTTAAATTCTGTAGACTGTTTAAATTGTTAACAGAAAGAGCTGTAAGATTATTATTGGCTACATGTATAACTTGAAGATTAGATAATCCGGATATTTGGAGATTAGTCAAAGCATTATTAAAAGCAGATAAAGACGTAAGATTAGTAAACTGATTAATACCTGTAAGATCAGCAATCATATTACCAGCTTGACCAGGAATAAATAGTTTTGATACATTCAATGCTTCTGAAATCTGAATTTCGTTATCTCCATTTGTATCAATTACAATATTTTGGTTGGCACCATTGGATGCAATCCCATTAGTAGTGTTTGCAGATAAAAGTTTAGCTTTAAAATTTGCATCAGGAATATTCACAATTTGTGCATTACACACAGTGAACATAACCAAAAAGATGATTAGGTAGATTTTTTTCATAAATTATTAGTTGCTTTTTTGTCAATGGTAAAAGTAAGCCATTGAAAATAAATTCCAATGGCTTACAATGTTAAATATTATTTTTGAATTCTAATGTTTCTCAATCAGATCCAAAAACTGCTGCTCATCAAGAATTGTAATCGTTCCAATATCCTGGGCTTTCTTTAATTTACTTCCCGCCTTTTCTCCAACAACAAGATAATTTAGGTTTTTGGACACTGCGGAGATGTTTTTTCCGTTGTGCTTTTCTACCATCCCTTCTGCAGATTCTCTGGTAAAAAGAGAGAGTTTTCCGGTGAATAAGAAGGTTTTTCCTTCCAAAACATTTGATAAAACTTCATTTGTATTTGCTCCCTTTTCAAGCTGAACGCCGTAAGATTTTAATCTTTCAAGCATCAGAATGTTTTCAGAATTATTAAAGAAATCAACGATGCTTATTGCGATTTTCATTCCGATATCTTCTACCTGACACAGTTCTTCGGCGGTTGCATTTTTTAAATCTTCAATCGTGTTGAAGTTTTTCACCAATTTCTTAGCAACGGTTTCACCGACGTGTTTAATTCCGATTCCGTATAAAACCTTTTCAAAAGCGATTTCTTTCGATTTTTCAATTCCGGTAATAATATTTTGAGCTGATTTTTCAGCCATTCTTTCCAAAGGAAGAAGCTGTTCTTTTGTTAAAGTATAAAAATCGGCAGGATTTTCAACCAGTTTTTCTTTATAAAGCTGCTCAATTGTTTCACTTCCCAGATTATCAATATTCAAGGCTTTTCTTGAAACGTAATGAATCATTCTTCCAACAACCTGCGGCGGACAATGTAAATCATTCGGACAGAAATGAATTGCTTGATCCACTATTTTTACAAGCTCAGTTCCACATTCCGGGCAATTTTTGATATATTCAATTTCTTTGCTTTCAGATGTTCTTTTTTCAGCGTTAACGCCGACAATTTTAGGAATAATTTCGCCTCCTTTTTCCACGTACACAAAATCGTGCTCATGCAAATCTAGTTTTTTAATGATGTCTTCATTATGCAGAGAAGCTCTTTTTACAATTGTTCCGGCTAATAAAACAGGTTTCAGATTGGCAACTGGAGTGATGGCTCCTGTTCGTCCCACTTGATAAGAAACACTCTGCAATTCGGTTTCCACTTTTTCAGCTTTAAATTTATAGGCCATTGCCCAACGTGGCGATTTTGCGGTGTAGCCAAGCTGTCTTTGTTGTTTTATTGAGTTTACTTTCAGTACAATTCCATCAATTTCAAATGGAAGATTGTGCCTTTCGGTGTCCCAAAAATTAATAAATTCTTTAATCTCCTCTAAATTTTTGCAGAGTTTTGCCTGGTCTGAAATTTTAAAACCCCAATTTTTTGCCTCATGAAGCAATTCCCAATGAGTTTCAGCAGGAATTTCATCTGAAACAAATTGATAAAGTACCGATGACAGTCTGCGTTTTCTCACTTCGCCGCTGTCCTGCATTTTTAAGCTTCCACTTGCTGTATTTCTTGGATTCATAAACGGATCTAGACCTTCTTCCTCGCGTAGTTTATTGATTTTATCGAAATTTTTTCTTGTTAAATAGATCTCGCCGCGCATAAAAAATCTCTCGGGAAAATCTCCACTTAGTTTCAACGGAATATCTGAAATCGTTCGCACATTAGACGTGATTTCATCTCCCTGAAAACCGTCACCACGAGTTACAGCTTGTGATAATTTTCCATTTTCATAAAGAATAGAAATTGAGGCACCGTCATATTTGAGCTCGGCAACAAATTCTACAGGTTCGTCGATGGTTTTTATGATTCGCTTTTCCCAGTCTGCCAAATCATCAAAATCGTAAGAATTGTCTAAAGAATACATTCTGAATTGATGCTGAATGGTCGGGAAAATTTTTGTAACGCCACCTCCTACACGAATAGTTGGTGAATTATCATCATAGAATTCGGGATACTGCGCCTCCAGATCCTGAAGTTCTTTTAGTAATAAATCAAACTCAAGATCAGAAATACTCGGCTCATCCATCAGATAATAGTTTTCATTATGCTGATGAAGTTCTTTTCGGAGTTGCTCTATTTTATGCTGAATGTTTTCGGACATGGGTTTCTATCTTTTCAACAAAAATAATGTAAATAATAATTTAAAAAAATAACACTATTAATTATTCTGGGAAAATTAAAACTTTGTAATCTATTCTAACGATTTGATAGTGTTTCTAATAATTTTATCGTTTACACTGATTTAACATAATATTTCAATTTAATTAAAAAAATGTTAAAACACCCGTAAACAGCTGGCTTGTAAAGTCACTATACCTTTGTCCCCAGTTAATCTATTATATGAAAAAAGCAAAGATTTTATTGGGACTTCTGTTTTTGGGTGTAGGAACTATTGCCTATGCACAAACTACACAGGCTTCTATTGTAGGGAAAATTACCGGCAAAAATGTTCAGGAAAAAGTAAAAGTTACCATTGTGAATGAGTCTACCGGTTTCCGTACAGTAACAGAAACTAATTCTAAAGGTGAATATATTTTCAAAGAAATACCTCTGGGAGGACCATATACGGTGATCGTAAATGATGAAAAAAAGGAGGGCTACAATGTGAATTTTGGAGATCAGGTTACTGTGAATCTCGATTTGGATGAAAGCGAAAAAATGATTGAAGAAGTAATCATTAATGGAAACCTTAAAAATAAAATAGGAAACTTAGGAGCTGCAACAGCAATATCTGCAAAAAATATAGGTATTTTACCCGTAAACGGAAGAAATTTTACCAGTCTTACGGAATTGTCTCCTTTGAGTGGGAAAGGTGGAAATTTATCAGGGCAATTGGGATCTTCTACCAATTTTACCATAGACGGAATGACTGCTAAAAATCCTACTTCTGCAGGATCTACAACCAGCCGAAGCGGTGCGCCATTTTCTATATCGATTGAGGCGGTACGAGAATTTAAAATCACAACCAATCAGTATGATGTGACTTTGGGTAGAAGTGGAGGCGGAACGGTAAGTGCAGTTACAAAATCCGGAACCAATAAATTTTCGGGAAGTGCATGGGAGTATTTAAGAACCAATTGGCTATCGAGCCCGTACGATATCAGAGGAAATAAAAGGACCAACGATTTTTCGACTTCTCAGTTTGGATTCTCTTTGGGTGGGCCGATTATTAAAAATAAACTTCACTTTTTTGCAGCTTGGGATCACCAGCTAGATTCGAGACCGTTGATTATTGCCGATATTAAATCGAATGAGGATGAAGCGAGATTTAATATTACGAACCAGACTCTGAATCAGTTTGTAGATATTGCGAGAGCAAAATATGGTGTTGGAAATACGCCTCAGTTTGGAAGTTTCGATAAAGTGAGAAATTCTGACGCAGGATTTTTACGTCTTGACTGGCAGATTAATGATAAAAACTTATTGACGGTACGAAACAATTTCACCTACGATTTGAATAAAAACGGTTTGGGTGACAACACGGCTATTAATTTCTTTGAATCATTCGCAAATGACAAGAATCTTGATAACAGTTTGTTGTTTACCTTGAGAACAAATGTAAAATCTAATTTAACCAACGAATTAAAAGCTCAATATTTATACACTTTTCAGGATAGTTATCAAAACGATCAGTTAGGACATCCGGTTCCGAGAGCAATTGTGGAGGGAGTGGCATCAACTCTTTTTGATGGAAGCAAAAAAACAACGAATATTCAGATTGGCGGGCACCGTTTCGCACAGGAAAGCTTTAGAAATAATGTTTTTCAGATCGTTGATAATTTATATTACAATACAGACAAAGTAAAATATACATTTGGAGCTGACTTGATGTACACAAAATCAAAATCGGTGTATGGAAGTGAGGTAAATGGCAGATTTCATTATCAGGGAATAGATGCTTTTAATAACCTTGTTTCAAACAGATATTACAGAGAAGTTCCTTTGGTGGAAGACCCTTCAGTAAAATCGAGCATTTGGAATATTGGCGTGTACGGGCAGTTTCAGACAAAACTTGCGACTGGTCTTGATTTTATGGGAGGTGTTAGATTGGATTACGGTGGATATCCGAAAGCAGAATTTAACCAAAAACTGTTTGACGAAATGGGAATACGTACAGATAATAAGATTAAATCTTTTGTAATTCAGCCGAGATTTCAGTTTGACTGGAATATAAATGAAGGCAATAAAGATTTCATAAAATTCGGAGCCGGTATCTTCTCTTCTGATATTAATAATTATATGGTAATCAATAATTTAGTATTTGATGGGAAACATTTGGCAACCGTTGATATCAATCCTTCCGAGATTGGTCTTACTCCAGACTTCATCAGTTACCGAAATGATTACGGAACTGTACCTACATTGTCTCAATACCAGCTGCCAACCATCAATTATACAGGAAAAGATGCTAAAATTCCTATCGTTTATAAAGCCAATTTCTCTTATACCCATTTCTTCAATGAAAGGTTCAGAGCGGGAATTGCCGGTTATATGGCTTTAGGAAGAAACAACTACTTCTATTACGACAGAAATATGCAGGCAAATCCTTTCATCACGTTGGCAAATGAAGGCGGAAGAGGTGTGTTTGTTCCTATAAAAGGGATTACCAATAATGCAAACAATACCGTAACTCTAAATTGGAAAGATGGTAGAATTAACAACAACTTCGGAAGAGTACTCGAATTGGTAAGTGATGGTAAGGTGAATCAGTTTTCATTTGTGTTTGATACAAGCTACCGTTACTGGAAAGATGGTGAGATCACGGCAAGTTATACATGGTCAGATATCAGAGACAATACTTCTTACAACGGAAATGTAGCCAATTCTGCTACATTATCTACTCTTGTTCAGGGTGATCCGAGAGATCTGAAAATGACGTATTCTGATAATCAATTCAGAAACAAAGTGGTTATTTACGGTAACTCACCTACAATTGCAGGATTTACCTTAGGATTAAGATATTCAGGAATTGGAGGAACACGTTTCTCGGTGACTGCAGGAGGAAATATCAATGGAGATTTTGTTGATTCTAATGATTTGGCGTATATTTTTCCTGAACTTACCCAATCTTTGATAAACGATCCTGAAGTTGGGAACGCTTTAAAAAATTATATCACAGATTACAACAATAAAATTGCAGAAAGAAATGGTGGAAAGAACGGTTTCTATGGAGTTTGGGATGTACGTTTAGCAAAAAAAATCAAGTTTGATAAAGTCGGTGCATTTGAACTTTCTGTTGATATTTTCAACTTTGCCAATTTGCTTAACAGAGAATGGGGTGTCAACAAATCATACGGAAATATGGCCTTGTACAGAGCTTCGAAGTTTAATACCACCACTCAACAATTTGAATATGTGAAAAATACGAACGGTTTGGCTCCATTATCAGGGAATCCTTATCAGATACAGATCGGAGCAAAATATTCATTCTAAAAAATAAGTACTAATTTTATCTAAAAGTCTGAAAAAGGCTTTTAGATTTTAATGATCAATCGATATTATGAAAAAGTTTATCTTAGGGTTTGCAGTTTTAACAACAGCTTTTATGAACGCACAAACCCAAATCATTGCACACAGAGGTTATTTTCAAACGCAACCTCCAACAACGGAAAATTCTATTACAGCATTGCAAAACGCTCAAAAATTAAAAATCTACGGATCTGAGTTTGATGTAAGAATGTCAAAAGACGGTGTCTTGGTCATTAATCACGATGAGCATCACGGTAAAATGGAAATTTCTGAAACCGACTTCAAAGAATTGGCAAAACTGAAACTATCAAATGGTGAAAAATATCCGACTTTAAAAGATTATCTCAAAGCTGGTAAAAAAGACAAAGCACTAAAGCTTATCGTAGAAATAAAGCCGGCAAAGACCGAAGAGTTGGAAAACGAATTGGTCGAAAAAACTATTGCCATGATCAAAGATATGAAGCTTGAGTCTCAATGTGAATACATTTCGTTCAGCTTAAATATCTGCAAACAGATCAAAAAAATTGCTCCAGATTTTAAAGTTCAGTATTTAAGAGGTGAACTTTCTCCACAGCAGATTAAAGAAGAAGGTTTAGACGGATTAGATTATCATTATTCAGTATTTCAGAAAAACCCGACATGGATTTCTGAAGCAAATGCTTTAGGATTAATCACCAATTCCTGGACGGTAAATGACGTTGAAATATATAATGAACTGAAAAAACAAGGAGTAAAATTTGTTACAACCAATATTCCGGATCAGCTGAAGAATAAGTAATATTCTGAATTTTTTCTATTATATAAAATCTGTCTCTTTCAAGGCAGATTTTTTTTATTAATAATCTCAGTTCTTTGCTCCGTAGGAATAAACTTTTATAGCAAAATTGCGTCAACAATCTTAAGCTCCGTAGGAGCGACACTTAATCTTTAAATTCAATTTATAAAAATTGCATACAAGCATAAAACTATTGAATTTAAACCTACCAACTGTCAACTAAACCCTATCAACAATTTTTTTTATTTTCTCAGGAAAAGACAATAAAGGTAGGACAAAATAAGCCACTTTTTGTATTAAAAATGATTCATGTTTTTAATGCTCTGTTAACTAAAAGCTTATACATAATCGTTAATCATAAGTTAATATGGCGTTTAGAAATTGTTTAAAATATGTTAAAACCGTATTAAAGCTATGCTGGTCATAGCTTTCTAATTTTGCGCAAACAAAAAAGTGTATGCGTAAAGAGACTCAAAAATTACTTCTTTTATCTGTGTTAGGATTGGTGAGCGTCAATATGGCAGCCCAGCAGCAGGTGAAGAAAGATACGATCAAAAATATTGATGAAGTTGTAGTGACAGCTCTGGGTATCAAAAGACAAGATAAATCCTTAGGTTATGTAGCCGAGAAAGTAGATGCTGAGGTTTTTGAAAACATTCAGAATAACAACTGGGCTCAAGGTCTTGAAGGTCGTGTTGCCGGTTTAAAAATTCAGACTGCAGGAGCAGGACCTTTAAGTTCTTCCAGAATAACTTTAAGAGGTGAAAAATCTTTTAACCTTGACGGAAACTACGCTTTGATTGTTGTTGATGGTGTTCCTTTAAGTAATTCCACAACCGGAACCGGAACTGCAGCTTATGGTGCAGGAACGGGAGGTGATTTGCCAATCGATTTAGGAAACGGTTTGAATAGCATCAATCCTGATGATATAGAATCTGTAACTATACTAAAAGGCGCTTCTGCAGCAGCTTTGTACGGTTCAAGAGCTGCAAACGGAGCTTTAATGGTTACCACAAAATCCGGGAAAAGTAAAAATGGAAAACTTAAGGTTTCTTTTAATTCTTCTTTAAGCTTTGATTCTGTTTTAAAATGGCCGGATTATCAGTATCAATACGGACAGGGGACTTTGGCTAAAAATACGGCAGGAGAATTCTTCTATTCTTACGGTGCCTCTGCAGATGGGGTAAGTACAAGTGGAACGAGTAGTGCTTTCGGACCTAAGTTTAACGGGCAATCTTATTTTCAGTATGATCCTAATCTTTTAGGACAAAGTGCAGAAAGACAATTGTGGAGACCGTATGAAGATAACATAAAAGGTTTTTGGGAAACGGGTGTAACTTCTTCTAATAATATTTCTGTTGAAAGCAGCACAGATAGAACAAGTTTCAGAACATCACTTTCTTATCTTGATAATAAATGGATGATGCCCAATACAGGGTTTGACCGTTTTAATATAGCGTTCTCATTGGATCATAAAGTAACAGATAAGTTTAAAATTTCAACAAAATTTAATTACGCCAATACAAAAAGTGACAATCTTCCCGCAACGGGATATAATAACCAGTCGATTTCTTATTTCATGATTTTCCAGAATCCGAATGTTGATTTGGCTTGGTATAAACCTATTTGGAAACCGGGACAGGAGCAGGTTGATCAGATTCACCCATTCAGTTCGTTTATTGATAATCCCTATTTGATTGCTTATCAAATGTTGAACGGTGTTGAAAAGAAAATGATTACAGGAAACATTTCAGGAACGTATGATTTTAATAAAAACTTCAGTTTGATGTTGAGATCAGGGATTGAAATGCTTGATGAAGAAAGAACAACGAAAAGACCTTACAGCTCTGCCAATTATTTAAAAGGTTTTTACAGAGAACAATACATTAAGAATAATGAATTTAATAATGATTTGTTATTCACATTCAAAAAAGATTTCAACAAATTTAATATTACTGCAAATGCAGGAGCAAGTGTTCGTTACAACGAATATGTAATGAATGATTACCGTGCAGAAGGTTTGAAAGTAATTGGAGATTATAGTTTAAATAACGCAATTTCTTTAATTACAAAAGTTCCGAAGCCAAATGATCAGCAAACTAATTCTGTATATGGTTTGTTGAGTGCAAATTATGATAACTTGGTGTTTTTGGATGTTACCGGAAGAAACGATTGGAGCAGCACGCTTCCTGTACAATACAGATCATTCTTTTATCCATCGGTGAGCAGTAGCTTTATTCTTTCTGATATATTTAAATTATCAAGTCCGACTTTCAATTATTGGAAATTAAGAGCTTCTTGGGCGAAAGTTGGGGTTGCAGGTCTTCCTTATCAGTTAGATAAATATTACACACCAAGTGATTTTATTGGTTCTGTTTTAACGCCAGGAACATATCCAAATCCATTATTAAAGCCTGAAGATAATACCAATATTGAAGCTGGGATGGATTTTTCAGTGTTGAAAAACAGATTAAGTTATAATGTAACGCTTTATCAGAATGATACCGATAATCAGATTATTACCATTCCTACATTATTAGAATCTGGTTATTCAAACAGAATTATTAATGCCGGAAAAGTAAGAAACAGAGGAGTTGAAATGAGCATGAATGCAATGCCTTTCAAAACCCAAAACTTCAGCTGGAACATTTCAGCAAACTGGACTTTAAACCGAAATAAAATCCTGACTTTACCTGACGAATTTGCAGGAGAAAGTTCTTACACAATTTCTACCGTAGCGGGAGTTCTATATTACAACGCAGTTGTTGGCGGTTCTTTGGGAGATCTTTACGGTTTCAAATTAGTAAGAAATGCTGACGGGCAAGTTGTTTATGATGCAACAACAGGACTTCCTTCAAGACCTGATAGAGTAGAGAAAGTAGGAAATGCATTCCCGAAATGGAGAGCCGGTCTTCAAAATGATTTCAAAATCAAAAACTGGCAGATCAGCTTCTCTTTTGACGGTCAGTATGGCGGAATGGCTTATTCACAAACTCATCACAAAATGTCTGAGCAAGGTAAACTTGAGAATACTTTGATGGGAAGAGATAACCCAAGCGGAACGATTGTAGGACAAGGTGTTGTTTTAAACCCTGACGGAACTTACAGCCCAAATACAAAAGCAGTTGGTTTAGCAGCATATTACGGTGATTACTACAGAAGAGCGAATATTGAGACCAATACTTTTGATACTTCTTTCATTAAATTGAGAGATGCAAGAATCGCCTATTCATTTTCAAAAGATGTGATTGCTCCATTAAAACTTACCGAACTTACTTTAGCTGTTTTTGGTAAAAACCTTTGGATGTGGACAAAGTTTCCAATGTTTGATCCTGAAGTCGCGGCTCTTAATGACTCTACAATCACTCCAGGTGCTGAAATTGGTCAGCTTCCATCGGCAAGAACTGTCGGTTTTCAAGTTAATTTAAAATTCTAAGATCAACCCATGAAAAAAATATTTTTATCTACCGCAATTGCTCTTTCGGTTTTTAGTATGAATTCTTGCGAAAGAAGCTTTGAAGAGATCAATACAGATACAAGCAAAATAAAGCAGCCTTCTGTAGGCAGTTTTCTCGTTCCGATTCAGTACGAAATGGGATCTTACGGATACAACAGAGCTGATGATTTTACATTCGATATCATGCAGGTCGCTTTGGATTTCCCTAATGAAGGAAACACAGTAAGCCGCTATTATTTAACGGAAAGTACCGGAAACGGATATTGGAATACAAGCTACAAATGGCTGAAACAGGTAAAAGAGCTTAATGAAGCGGCAAAAAAAGAGCAAAACAATAATTATCTCGCTATTTCTAAAGTTTTGAATGCTTGGATTATGGCCAATCTTACCGATGCGTTTGGCGATGTTCCGATGACGGAAGCTTTACGCCTTGAAGAGAATATCATGAAGCCAAAATATGATAAACAGAAAGACATCTATTTATCTCTTTTAAATGATCTTAAAGAAGCAAATACACTTTTTGATACCACAAAAACGTTGACTGAAGGTGATCTTTTCTTTCAGGCCAACGCAAGCACAGCCGGAATCATAAAGTGGAAAAAATTCTGTAATTCTCTTTCATTAAGACTTTTGACAAGGATTTTAAATAAAAATGGCGAAGTAGATGTGCACGCCAGAATCAATGAGATTATTAGTAACCCAACAGTTTATCCGATTTTTCAGAGTAATGCAGATGGTGCTACTTTAGATATTTCAGGTGTAGCACCATTGATGCCGCCGATTGCAAGACCGCAGGATTTTACAGCATATAGAGCTTCAGGAGGTTTTTTCACTCAGACTTTGGTAGACAATAATGACCCAAGATTAAGCATGTTTTTTACTCAGGCCAAAAGTCTTCCGCCTGCCAATGCAAATATTGGTTATAAAGGTGTTCCGTCTGGATACGCATTGGGATCTACGTTTGATTATCAACCTTCAAATCTGAATCAGAATTTAGCAAAAGCACCGCTGAAAATTTTGGTAATGCCTTATGCAGAACTTCAGTTTATTCTATCTGAATTGGCTTTTAAAGGAATTATTCTGGGAAGTGCACAAACGTTCTACGAAAGTGGAGTGAAAGCTACTTTGGAACAATGGGGAGCAACAATGCCTTCAAACTATTTTGCCAATCCTAAAGTAGCGTATAATGGAACCTTAGAAAGAATCATGCTTCAGAAATATGTAGGATTGTTCTTTGTAGATCATCAACAGTGGTATGAGCAGAGAAGAACAGGTTTTCCTGTATTGCCCAACAACGGAGGTTTGATGAATAACGCAAAAATGCCCCAGAGAATGCCTTATCCAACGGTTACAAAAGTTCAGAATTATGACAATTATTTAACAGCTTCTCAAAATATGGGTGGTGACAATATCAATACAAAAATGTGGTGGAATCAGTAATTCCAAATTAATCAATAATCAATATTAAAATGAACATAAAATTTTTACTGCCATCAGTACTCGTTTCAGCAATGGCATTTTCTCAGGCATCGGTTTCAGGATATGTTTTTGAAGATATCAATAAAAATCAGCAGAAAGAAAAACGTGAAAAAGGAATAGAAAATGTAGCCGTTTCAAACGGAGCTCAGGTTGTATTAACCGATAAAAACGGAAAATATAGCTTACCAATTACAGAAGGTCAGACAGTTTTTGTTATTAAACCATCCGGATATATGATGGCTTTAAATCAAAATAATTTACCGCAATATTACTATCAATACAAGCCTAAAGGTTCGCCTGCAGATTTTAAGTATAAAGGATCTGCACCTACAGGAGAACTTCCTAAAGAATTAAATTTTGCATTGCATAAACAGAACGAAAGCAAAAACTTTGATATTTTGGTTTTCGGAGATCCGCAGCCTTACACCGAAAAGCAGCTGGATTATTTTAAAAGAGCAATTGTAAATGAAGTAAAATCAACCAAGAAAAATGCAGTTTTCGGGATCAGTCTTGGTGATTTGGTAGGCGATGATCTGAGTCTTCAGAAACCTTATGCCGATGTGATGAAAGAAGTCGGTTTGCCTTGGTACAACGTGATGGGAAATCATGATATGAATTATGATGCTAAAGATGATCAGCTTTCAGACGAAACTTTTGAAGCTAATTTTGGTCCTGCCAATTATTCTTTCAATTACGGAAATGTACATTTTATTGTACTGGATGATATTCTTTATCCGGACCCAAGAGACGGAAAAGGATATTGGGGAGGTTTCAGAGAAGATCAGATTCAGTTTATCCAGAATGATTTAAAACTGGTCGATAAAAACAAACTGATTGTTGTTTCTTTTCACATTCCTTTAGATCATAACAATGAAGATAATTTCAGAAACGCAGATCGCCAGAAATTGTTTGATGCACTTTCTCCATTTGCAAATGCGTTGATGTTATCGGCTCATACTCACATTCAGCAGCAGATTTTTTACGGAAAAGCTCAAGGCTGGGAAGGTACAAAAGATCTTCATGAATATAATGTAGGAACTACTTGTGGAGATTGGTGGTCAGGGACTTCTGATGAAATTGGCTTGCCGACTTCTACGATGAGAGATGGTACCGCAAAAGGATATTCTTTCATCAGTTTTAATGATAATCAGTACAAGGTGAAGTATAAAACTGCAGGAAAACCTGAAGATTATCAAATTCAATTGTATGTTCCGAAAGTGATCCCTCATCCATCAAAAACTTCGGCTAAAATTTTGGCAAACTTCTTTATGGGAAGCAAAAAAGATAAAGTTCAATACAGAATTGATGGCGGAAAATGGGAAGAAATGGAATACAACGAAACTATCGATCCCAACTTTGCAAACGCTGTTTTTAAATGGGATTCTACAGAAAAAATATTCCCTGGAAGAAGGCCTTCAAATCCTGAACAGTCAAAACATATCTGGGCTGGAGGTTTTGGAAATAAATTAACACTCGGAAAGCACAAAGTTGAGGTGAAAGCTTTCGATATGTACGGAAATGAATTTTCGGCATCTGAAGAATTTGAAGTTCAAAACGCAGTGCTTATTCCTTAGAATCAGTTTTTACTTTTTATATATTACTTTCAGAAACCAGCTTATTCGTAAGCTGGTTTTGTTTGATATAGAATTTCCTGATAATTAATTTTCATTAAATCAAAAACATAAACGCTTGTTTAAAAAAAGGGTTTCGTAAATTTGCACCATTAAAATTTAAATAATGAATCTAAGCGGAAAAAACGCCATCATTACGGGTGGTGGTAGAGGTCTGGGAAAGTCTATAGCTTTACTTCTTGCCAATGAAGGCGTGAATATAGGAATCACCGGAAGAAACGAAGAAAACCTGAAAATGACTGTTGAGGAAATCAGAAAATCTGGTGTGAATGCAGCGTATGCGGTTTTTAGTATAGATAATGAAATCCATGTGAAAGCAGGAATAGAGTCGATTGCAGAGCAATTGGGTGGCGTAGATATTCTGATCAACAATGCAGGAATCGGAGATTTTGGTTCTATTGAAGAGATGCCTTCCGAAACTTGGGAACAGGTAATAAAAACCAATCTTTTCGGAGTGTATTATGCGGCAAAAGCAGTGTATCCGTTCTTAAAAGAAAAAGGCGAAGGTGATATTGTAAATGTAGCTTCTACAGCAGGTTTGAAAGGTGGACCAAATATGTCAGCTTATGCAGCTTCAAAAGCAGCAGTGGTTTCTTTATCTCAATCAATGATGGCAGAATGGAGGAAGCAAAACATTCGTGTAATTACTTTAACGCCGAGTACCATTGCTTCAGATATGTCTATCCAAGGCGGTTTAACAGACGGAAATCCAGATAAAGTTCTTCAGCCTGAAGATTTTGCAGAATGGGTAAGAGATATTTTGAAAATGAACAGACGTGCTTTGATAGCGAATGGTTCAATTTTCTCTACAAATCCATAAGAAAGAAGTTAGAAACTAGATATTAGAAGTTAATATTAGTAATGCTAAAATTTCCCTTCCTCGAAGGGCTGGTTTTTGTGAAACAGAAAGACGATAGTTATAAATAATAACAACTTCTACATTAAGATAATAAAATCAATAGAAGCGGGCTTTAGTCCGCTTTTGCTTTGACACGATACATGGCTTTAGCCAAAATATATTTTCTTTCAATTATAATCTTCATGGGTAAATCTCATCACCTTTAAACTTTTAAATACTTATTTTTGCAACAAATTATTCACATGCAAAATTATTTAGAATTCGATTTCAGGATTTCTCCACTTCAACCTTGGAACGAAATATTAATGGCAGAACTTATCGAGATAGGTTTCGACAGTTTTACAGAAGAAATTCATGGTATTTTAGGATATATTCAGAAAGAACTTTTCAAAGAAGAAGAATTGAAAGCGTTGCCTCTTTTTCAAAATGATGAGGTGAACATAGAATATTCTTTCACAGAAATGCCTAATATCAACTGGAATGAAGAATGGGAAAAGAATTTTGAACCGATTAATATTGATGATAAAGTATTAATCAGAGCAGAATTTCATGAATCTGTAGAAGGAATGCACGAAATTATCATTCAGCCAAAAATGTCTTTCGGAACAGGTCATCATCCGACAACGCATTTGATGATCCAACAAATGATGGATATTGATTTTAAAGACAAGAAAGTTTTAGACATGGGTTGCGGAACTTCTGTTTTGGCGATTTATGCAAAACAAATCGGAGCCGGAGATACAAAAGCGATAGATATTGACGAATGGTCAGTTGAAAACTCAAAAGAAAATGCTGCAAGAAACGGTGTGGAATTGGATATCGAACTGGGAACTGCAGACAATTTAGGAAAAGAAAATTACGACATCATTTTAGCAAATATCAACAGGAATATTTTGATTTCAGATATTCCAACTTACGTTTCTGTTTTAAATGAAGGTGGTAAATTATTGCTTTCAGGTTTGTGTTTCTTCGATGTTGATGATATTTTGGAGGTTTGTAAAGAAAACAATTTAGAACTGAAAAAGAAATTGCAGCGTGAAGAATGGGTAAGTTTATTGCTTGAAAAGTAAAATCTGTTATTATAATATTTTAATTTCAAGCTCAACCTCAACCTAATTAATATGAAACCATTCATCACCATTTTATTTTTATGCGTCATTCAGCTTTTTTCTGCGCAGGAAGAAGATTACGAATATGCAAACGGAGTTTTTCAGTTTGAAGAAAATAAAACACAGAAAATTTTCACCGATTTTACGAGAATCAGACAATCACCAAATGTCAATGCCCAAATTTTGGATTCTCTACAAACGAATCAACAAATTTTGATTCTTAAACAAGATGAAACTATTCTGAAATTAGGCGAAAGAAGAGCTAATTGGTACAAAATATCTTACCAGAAAGGTGATAAAACTTCCGAAGGTTACATTTGGGGCGGAAATCTTTGTGTAGGCTACAGAACTAAAAACGGATATGATTTCCTTTTTGGCTTAACGAAAACCATTAGTAAAAAAAATCCTGAGTTCGATGGAACAATTCAGCAAAATATTGCAGCCATCAAAATGGTTGAAGGAAACACACTGATTGATGAGATTTCTTTTGATACTGGTTCAGGCGAAAGTTTGAGTTACGGAACTTTCAATATTGAAAGCAATCATAAGCTGAAAAATGTAGAATTTACTTTAAAAGCTATGGTTTCGGGTGAAGCCTGTGGAATCGCAAGTTATGACCAGTATATTCTGGTAAAAGATAAAAAAATGATTGCGCTTCCTCAATTGATGAATGTCGGTGACGCAGATGTTTATTACCACAGCGAACAATTTGTTTTCCCTAACGATAAAGGCGGAATTCCCAACTCTTTTATCCTCAAGATGGAAGAGATGGAAAGAGATGAGAAAGACCGTGAAAAGAAGAAAAATGCATCAAAAACGTATCTTTGGAATGCCGATTCTTACCGACTGAAATAATCTTACCGATAAAATTTGAAAACCACTGTATATTTACGGTGGTTTTTGTTTTTATTAAACTTAAGATTATGAATTACTTTCTTTACGCACTTGAACATGTTTATATAGATAAAACTCACCGTGACAGTAAGTTTTTAGGATATTTTGACGATCCCGATAAAGCTCAAAAAGAAAAGGAAAGGTTATTGCTTTTCCGTGGATTTTCAGATTATCCTAACGATTTCTATTTAAAAAAAGTTGAATTAAATAAAATAAATTGGCAAAACGGTTTTACAGAGGTTGTTGGTGAGATGGGAAGAGATTATTTACCTGAAGATGATTTCATTCATGATTACAGCACAATAATTAAGGAATTAAATTTAGAAACAGTTTTTAAAGTAAGTCACGTTTATAGTATTCATACTTTCTTGGATGACGAAAGAGAAATAGGGGTGTTCTCTGATCAAAAAATGGCTACTGATGTTGTTGATTTCCTTAAACAAAAAGATGGGTTTAATAATTATCCAGATGATTTCATAGTGAGTGAAATTTTGTTAAATGATAAACAGTGGAGTTCTGGATTTGGATAATATTTGAAAATTGTGAGAAAATGAAATTGTAGATTTGGAAAAATTTAAATAATAACGGGTATAAAAAAATAAAAACTCACAATAGAAATTGTGAGTTTTAAGTGAGCGCTTCAGGATTCGAACCTGAGACCGTCCCGATTAATCGGGATGTTCTATCTAGCTGATAATGGATCAATCACAAAACTTGGGGAGAAAAAAAATATTGATAATTTTGTGGAATGTTAAACGATGCCGAACTCCTCAAATTATTTTTACCTGAACTCTTGATTGAGCATTTTGAGATTGTAAAATTTGCAGAAGAAAACAAAATCCTCCACCTCTACTTTGACGAGAAAAATATAGCTCCGAAAGAATTTTC
>NZ_JAVHYL010000017.1:0-60467 GCF_031118795.1 Chryseobacterium sp. CFS15
CGGAGCTTAATCTCATGTTTTTGTTATATCCTATTAACTGGTCGCCACTCTGTGGCTTTTCAATCTTTACTTCTGACTGCATCGGGTGTGGTCAACTGAATGTATATATCCAATTAAATTATAAAAAGAATAATCTAAATCTGGGATTTTGAATTTGAAACTTTGAAAGCGAAGTTTTACATATAACTAAAGGCTCTACCAAGAACTCAATCATAGCCCGGATTGAACGGCATGTCTGAGCTCTTTTTGCTGCAAAAGGTAAAGCATGGCGCAAAAAAGCGAGTAGTGAAAGCCGGAAATAGCTACAAGAAAAAAGTTGGAGCGTTGGAGAAATGGATGGGTTGGAGAGTTTGAGAGTTTGAGAGTTGAAAATACTTATATTACACAAAAAAATGTCCCTGAAGATTTCAGAGACATTCTTAATATATAATGTTGAATTAAAATTCTGCGTTCTTTGGAGTTCGTGGGAAAGGGATGACGTCGCGGATGTTTGTCATTCCTGTTACGAAAAGTACCAACCTTTCTAAACCAAGTCCAAAACCTGCGTGAGGAACCGACCCAAATCTTCTGGTATCAAGATACCACCACAATTCGTGCTCGTCTACGTGCATTTCTGCCATTTTAGTTTTCAGAACGTCTAATCTTGCTTCTCTTTCTGATCCGCCGATGATTTCTCCGATTCCAGGGAAAAGTACATCCATTGCAGCAACGGTTTTGTTATCATCGTTGAGCTTCATGTAGAATGCTTTGATCTCTTTTGGATAATCAAATAAAACTACTGGACATTCAAAATGCTTTTCTACCAAGAATCTTTCGTGCTCAGACTGAAGATCTGCACCCCACTCTTCGATTGGATAAGCAAATTTTCCTTTTTTATTTTCTTTTGAGTTTAATAAAATCTCAATTGCTTCTGTGTAAGAAACTCTTTTGAAACGTTTAGCAATTACATTTTCCAGCTTTTCAATTAAGCCTTCTTTTGCTCTTTCTTTTTCAGGTTTTGATTTTTGCTCTTCTGCAAAACGCTTGTCTAAGAACTCTAAATCATCTTTACAGTTATCTAAAACGTACTGAATCACATACTTCAGGAAATCCTCTGCCAAATCGATGTTATCTTCCAAGTTATTGAAAGCAACTTCCGGTTCAATCATCCAGAATTCTGCTAAGTGACGCGTTGTATTTGAGTTTTCTGCACGGAAGGTTGGTCCGAAAGTATAGATTCTTCCCAATCCCATTGCTGCAGTTTCACCTTCAAGCTGTCCAGAAACCGTTAAGTTTGTTTTTTTACCGAAGAAATCCTGAGCAAAATCAATATCTCCCTGCTCATCTCTCGGGATATTGTTTAAATCAAAGTTGGTTACGCCAAACATTTCACCTGCTCCTTCTGCATCAGCTCCTGTTACAATCGGAGTGTTGATGTAAAAGAACTGGTTTTGGTTGAAAAATGAGTGAATTGCAAAACTCACCGCATGACGTACTCTGAAAACTGCACCAAATAAATTCGTTCTGAATCTTAAATGCGCCTGCTCTCTTAAAACCTCTAAAGAATGTTTTTTTGGCTGAAGAATCGTTTTGTCTCTTTCTTCAGTAAAGTTATCTCCTAAAATAATGATTTTTTTAGCGATAATTTCAACAGTTTGTCCGGCTCCTTGGCTTTCTACCACCTCTCCTACTACTTTCAGTGAAGAAGCTGTACTAATTTTACTAATGATTTCTTCGTCAAAATTTTCAAAATCAACTACAATCTGCAAATTATTAATTGTAGAACCATCATTTAGTGCAATAAAGCGATTTGAACGGAATGCTCTTACCCAACCGTAAACTGTAATGTCATGATGTAATACTTTTTTGTAGTCCTGAAGGACTTCTTTAATCGTCTGCTTTTTCATTTGTTGATTGATAAATTTTTGTATAAAAATTAATGTTTGCAAATTTACAAAAAACAGCGCAACTTTTAATGATTACGCCGTTTTGATTTAAAAATGATTATTTCGTTGATGATTTTTTTTCTAATTTAATTAAAAAATGTAGTCTTTTTTCTTTGCTTTCCATTTTTAATTTGCCATGCATGATAAAAACTCAGTATGTCGTACTGCCATTTTGGAAGAATTAAAATAATTAAGATAACATCAATATGAGAAACGATTCCTAAAATTATGGTGAGATGAAATGCCCAACCTGCCTGTTGAAATCCGATTAAATAAGTGAAAGCAATCAGTAAACTCAATCCCCACATTTTTGATAAAAAAGCGTGAGTACAGGTCTCTTTACCGAATTTTAAAATACTTATGATATAACATAAGGCTTCCATAATGAAGATTAATGTGATACTTTGCCAATGACTTTTTATTAATTCGGTATTAAGAAAGTATGTTGCCAATCCTAAAGAGAGCCAAAATACCAAATCTACCTGACTGTCGAGTCTTCTTAATTTTTCTGTGGAAACTCCAACTTTTCTTGCGATGATTCCGTCAAAAATATCGGTAAGTAATCCAATAAACATTAAAGCTAAAATTACAAACCTAGATTCTTCACCTTTTAAATAAGCTAAAAAGAAAATTATCGGCGCTAAAAGAAAGCGTATTGCGATTAATATATAAGGTATTGCTTTCATAATTTTTCCTTTTTAGTTTTAAAATTCCAGTTGATGAGAGGTAATTTTCTTTTTTCATTTTCATTCCAAAAACCTATCTGCAAGCCTTTTGAATCTTTACATACATTGATAAGAGCAACCTGCAGACCTCTACACTTTTTGCTAATATTAGCAAATGTAGAAACCGTAACTCCGTTTGTTGTGTGATGGAAATTGTAAAGAGGCGAAACAGAAACTCCATTGATAACAGAAGGAGCACTAATATTACTTGATAAACTTAGTTCAAACCCATTAGTTACCGTTGGTTCCATATTTATTATCGACAACTGCATTCCGTTTATCGTATTCATTTTTTTAGGTAAATCTTCAAAATCTGCATTACTAATCTCCCAAGAATTAATACTTCCTATATTTACAAGAAGAAGAACCGGAAAAAAGATACCTAATCCATTAAATCCTAAACCAAGACCGTTTACTTTTTTAGTCTTAATTTCATTATCGATTTCATCATAATATTTTAACAATACTCCGTTTACATTTTTAGTATTTTTGGAAGGAGAAACTCCAAAAATTTTTGCTTTCTCATTTTTATGCGATAAACTATCCTGACTATACATCAAACTACTTATTAAAATAGTCATGATTAAAAAAAATTGCTTTTTCATTTTTGTAAATTTTTAAAATTATACTTCAAAGCTAATTTTGAAAACCACTTTTACGAATGCGAAAAAAAATTAAAATAAATCTCTACATTTGTGAAAATCGCAAATACCATGAATCAGGAAGTTTTATTGAAACAAATTAGAAAGAAGATCGGCGACAAATCTCTGAATGACGAGATCGCCAATATTCTCAATATTAGTTATGATGCAGCACATCGAAGAACTTCAATGAAAGCCAAATTCAGTTTTGAAGAAGCGGTGGAACTGGCTAAGTATTACCAAATTTCAATTGATCAGTTTTTGGGAACAGAAAATCAATTGGTTGTAAAAAGAACACGTCCTGTAAAAACACAAGAAGATTTACTGCACTTTTTTGAAAGTTCGCTGAAGATTTTGGACGTTTTTCAAAGCATTAATCAGTCGAAAGTATATTACTCGGCGAAAGACATTCCGTTTTTTTATACCATTTCGGATACTATTCTTTCCCGTTTTAAATTTTATGTATGGATGAATCTGCTGAACGAAGATAAATTTCTGTGTTCTTTTGAAGATTTTGACCTTCCTTATCATTCGCCAAAAAATGAAATGCTGAAAGATTTGTACGAAAGTCAGAATGTAACCGAAGTTTGGAATGACACCACGATTATGAGTATTCTGATGCAGATTTCTTTCTACTCCGAAATGGGTCTTTTAAAATATAAAGATATTGTGTTGATTTTGGAAGAAGTGAGAAGTGTTATAGAAAATATTGAATATAAAATACAGCATAATCCTGATTTTAATTTCTATGTCAATGATTTGGTGATTTTAAGCAACAATATTTTATTTAAAAATGAATATCAATCGTCGTTTTTTATTCCCTTCAATATGTTTGGATACATGATGACCAACGATGAAAATACGTGCAATGATACATTGGTTTATTTTGAACATGAACTTAAAAATTCAAAATCGCTCAATACTTCCGGAAACCGGGAACGCAAAATGTTTTTTAATAAAATGTATGACCAGATTAGTGCATTGCAGGAGAAGTTGAAGGCGTGATTAGGTTGGAGCTTTTAAGAGCCGGAGAGTAATTGTGTTTAAAAATATAATTTTTACCTTTGATAAAAATCTGCGAATTATGACAGCTTTAGAAGAATCTATCTATAAAGAGATTCAACATAGATTAAAAACAGCACCAAAAGAAATTCTACAACAAGTTTTAAGATATGTAGATGGAATTTTGGAACATAAAACTGATAGTAATTTCGATGATTTAAAGATGCTTGTAAATGAAGATTATGCAGTTTACAAATCAGGAAAATCAAATTTAATAAGCATTGACGAGGCAGAAAAGGACATTGACAATTTTATTTCTGAAAATGAAAATTGAAGTAACATCTGTTTTCACAAACAAACTAAAAAGGCAAATAGAATATATCTCTTTAGACAAAAAAAACTGCCGCAAGAAAATTTAATCAGTTAGTTTTTAGAAAAATTAAAGAAATTTCAAACAATCCAAAAATGAATAGAAAATCTATATTTTTCGTAGATGAAAACATACGTGATTTAAGTGTAAAAGGATATATTATTGTCTACGAAATTTCATCTGCTGGAAATAGAATTGTAGTTTTTGGATTCTATAAATGGGAAAAAGACTTGTAAATCTTACTCGTCCTTTTTCGAAGGTACCAAAAATACATCGATCAAACCTTCCGGAATTTGCATTTTGATGAATCTTTCTTCACGGTTTACCTCAAGAATCCAGTCTTTGATTAATGGGATCACGACTTCTTTTCCATCTAGATTGGTTACAAAATAATTCTGCGCTGTCTGATCATTCACTGATCTGATAATACCACAGCTATTATCTTGTTCATCAAAAATTTCGTATCCGATAATTTCGTGATAATAGAATTGTTTGCCGGTAAGTACAGGCAGACTTGTCAAAGGTAGATATACGTTTTTCCCTAAAGACTGATCTACCAAAGCTTCAGAAGAATTTTTAAAAGCAATATTCAAAGCATCAAGTTTGCTCCAAGAAGATTTTTCAATAAAAAAAGGCACCAGCAAACCGTTGATTTCTACAAAAATAGAATCTAGTTTTTTATAAAGCTCGGGTTGGTCTGTATCCAGCTTAAGGATAACGTTTCCTGCAAGCCCGTGTCTGCGTGTAATTTTTCCTAATAAATAACAGTCTTCCTTTTTCATAGTGACGTAAGAATTTTTAAAAATCTGTTTCAAAAAGTAAAAACAGATTATTTTGTTGTAAACAACAAAGACACGAAAAATCGTGCCTTTGCTTTGTATCTTTTAAAAGAATTAAGCCTGAGTTTCTTCAGTTCCTTCTGCTTCAGCAGTTGGTTCTTCCGTAGCTTCTGTAACTTCTTCAGCAGGTGCGTTTGCAGCTTCTTCAGCAGCCTTTGCATCAGCTTCAGCTTGAGAAGCAGCAGCAAGTCTAGCTTCGTTTACTTTAGTTTCAGCATCAAAAGCAGCTTTTTTAGCGTCAGCTTTAGCATTTGCCAAACCGTCTACTTTACCTTGTACTTTAGATTCTTTAGACTCTACCCAAGCATTGAATCTCTTCTCAGCTTCAGCCTCATCAAAAGCTCCTTTAGCAACACCACCTTGTAAGTGTTTTTTGTAAAGAACTCCTTTATAAGAAAGAATAGCTTTTGCCGTATCAGTTGGCTGAGCTCCGTTGTTTAACCACTTTACAGCAGAATCAACGTTTAAATCTATTGTAGCAGGGTTTGTAATTGGGTTGTAAGTACCTAGTTTTTCGATGAATCTACCATCTCTTCTAGCTCTTGCATCTGCAACTACGATGTGGAAGAAAGGCTTACCTTTTTTACCGTGTCTTTGTAATCTGATTTTTACTGACATAATGTTTGAATGTTATGGGAACTCGTCCCGGTTAAATATTTAAGTGTGCAAAGATAGTAAAAAGTTTCAAGTAAAAAGACTCCGGTTAAAAGTTTTAGAATAATTTTTTAGGAGCCGGGAACCTGCTTTCCGCTATATCTTTTTCGCAGGCACTTTTTTCAAGCCAACGCAGAAAAAGGATGTCGCTGCAATCAGGGCTATGAAATTAGTCTAAAATTCACACACGACCTTACTACAATAATTGGTAAACTGCTACATTGTTAAATTGTTACATTATTAGATTGTTACATTGAACTAATCAACATTTCCCATGTAAAACAAACCAAGACATTTCTGGTTTTCTTCGATCGTTAAAGAATCTTTCAGATGGTCGACAATTTTTGGTGAACTCCAATAGCAGCCTACTCCATTTGCTGTACAGGTAAGATACATATTCTGCACCGCCATAGAAACAGCAGCAATCTCTTCCCACTCAGGAACCATTCCGCTGAAATTAACAACGATAGAAATTACTGCATCTGCTTTGTTGATTTTAAAACCTATATCCTGATATTTCTTTTCTAAAAAGACTTGTGGCGCCTGGGTTGATTTGTAAATTTCCTGCATTTCTACAGCCAAATTTGTTTTTTCTTCCCCTTTGAAAATTTTGAAACGCCAAGGTTTTGTACGTTTATGATTAGGAGCTAATGTTGCCGAATGAAGAATCTCTTCGATTATTTCCTGAGAAATTTCTGTTTCGCTGTAATCTTTCGGAAAGATGCTTCTTCTTTGTTCTATGATTTGTTTTAAAACTTCTGCTTTATTCATGAACACAAAATTAAGGAAAAGATGGAAGCGAGATGTGAAAAGCTGAGAGTTTTTTTCGGATATAATATGCTTTTACCAAATTTTATGGTTGCACTTTTTTGATTTTTTTTATGCCACGAATTCACGAATATAATTTTAAAAACTTTAAAAAAATTAGTGTATTTGTGGCTATCTCACTTGCATCTTTTTACTTTTTACATGGTTCTTTTATATCACTTCTTCAATTTTCTGATGAATTTTATTCAGCGTAAACTCTTCGCCGGCTTTCATGCCGATAATTTTCTGAGCCATTGGGCTTTCGGGAGAAATAGCATAGAAACGGTCGCCTTCAAAGAAAAATTCACCCAGAGAAACAGAAATATAAAAACGGGCTTTATTGGTAATTACTAATGACCCTAACTTGGCATGTTCAGATTCAGAGTTCAAAACTTTCTTCATCTGTTGTTGCATATTTCTTAAGTTGGCCATCTGCTTATCTAAATGGTAAATCTCATCCTGCATTTCTTCACGAATAGAATCGTATTTTGAAGTTTTTTTTATTTCGCGGCTTGCTTCCAAAGTAAAATTCAAATAAAACTCTAACGTTTTTACTTTTCCAGAAATCATATCTCTTACAAAAATCCGCAATTCATTTTTATTGTAAATCGCCTTCTGCATACATCGTAATCTTTACATAAAGATAATATTTAATTTAAAAAGTTGCTTATTTTTTTTAATCGAACCTTGACAGATGAGATTTTTAACATATTTAAATAAAAAACTGCTTTCAACAATTTGAAAGCAGTTTTTTAGAAATTTATTATTAGTTATATTTATTTTTCAACCAAAGCTTTTAAGTTAGTAAGACCTTCATCGTAAGATTTTCCCATTTGGTAATCCATCATCGGTCTCATAATTTTCATCCAGGTTTCTTGTTCGGTATCCATACTCCAGGTCACTTTTGTAGAATTTCCTTCGGAAGTTAAAACAATATCCGAAATCGCCTGTCCTTCAAAAGGTCTTTTGAAAGTCATTTCTGTTTTTTGCTTTTCATAGGCAACCAATTCTTTAATTTCCTGACATCCGGCGCCTGCATCATCATTTTTACTGTCCCAACAATACTTATCTCCTACTTCACCGGGAGTTCCGGTGTATGTAACTTTCATGTTTTTATCTAATTTCATCCAGGGATTCCATTCGTTAAAAGATTTCATTGAAGCGATCTGCTGCCAAACTTTTTCTTTCGGAGCATTCATCACCATCGATTTTTCGTAATGGTAATTTTTACCAAAAGCCAGCATTGCAATGATTGCATACACAACGATTAAGAGGACAATCCCACCAATAATTTTTAAAATTGTTTTCATATATAGATTTTTAAAGTTTTTTATTCGTTATATAGAATCACCAATCTGCATCAGTCTTTTTTGGAAATCTTTTTAATGGTGATTTCATAGTTTATAGATATTAAAGTTCTTTTTGGTAGTAAACAAAAAGCTAAGTGCTTTGAATAACGCAATATTTCATTCTGTTAATTTAAAATCAAAATTAAACATTTCATTACAAGACAATCTTTTCCTATGACAAGAATATTCATCATTAGGTACATTTGTCACAAATGAAGATCAAGGCATCTTTTTTGCGCATAAAAAATTAATTCAAATCAAATAATTAAATTTACATCAATTAAAAATACGTCAATGAATATTTTAACAGAAAAATTCAATACACCATATCATTCAGCACCTTTTGATCAAATAAAAAATGAAGATTATCTTCCTGCTTTCAAAGCATTAATTCAACAATCTGAAGAAGAAATCAATGCTCTTATTAATAATCCGGAAGAACCAACTTTTAAAAATACCATTGAAGCATTAGCCTTTTCGGGTGAACAGCTTGATGTAGCTTCGAATATATTTTTTAATTTAAATTCGGCAGAAACAAGTGATGAGCTCCAGAAAATTGCTCAGGAAGTTTCACCAATTTTAACCGAATATTCTTCAAAAATTTCTCAAAATGAAGCTCTTTTCAATAAAATCAAAAAAGTTTATGACCAAAAAGAGAAATATAATCTGAACGAAGAGCAGCAAATGCTTTTGAATGAAACGTATAAAGGTTTTGTAAGAAGCGGTGCTTTATTAAACGAAGAAGACAAAGAAAAGTTAAAGAAAATCAGCATGGATTTATCTTTAAAATCCCTTCAGTTTGGGCAAAATGTGTTGGCTTCGACCAATCAATATTTCAAACATATCACCAATAAAGAAGATTTGGCAGGAATTCCGGAAGCAATTATCGAACAATATGCTGAAGAGGCTAAAGAAAGAAATCTGGAAGGTTGGGTTGTGACATTGCAATATCCAAGCTATATTCCGTTCATGACGTATGCTGAAAACCGTGAATTGAGAAAAGAAATTGCGTTGGCAAATGGCAAAAAGTCTTTTGACGGTGGAGAATTTGACAATCAGAATTTAATAAAAGAACTTCTCAATCTAAAACAGCAAAAGGCAGAATTATTAGGTTATACGAATTACGCAGATTATGTTCTGGAAGAAAGAATGGCAAAATCGCCAACGAAAGTAATTGACTTTCTAAATGAATTATTGACCAAAGCAAAACCTTACGCTGAAAAAGAAATCGAAGAATTAAAAGCTTTAGCAAAAGCTGATGGAATTGATGAAATGCAAGGTTATGATCATGCTTTTTATGCCGAAAAACTTCGTAAAGCAAAATATGATCTGAATGATGAGGAATTAAAGCCATATTTTCCTTTAGATCAAGTTCAGGAAGCTGTTTTTGGTTTGGCAAAACAACTTTTCGGATTGGCTTTTAAGGAAAGAAATGACATTCCGAAATATCATGAAGATGTGAAAGTGTATGAGGTGTTTGAGGCTGGAAGCGAGAAGTTGGAAGATGGAAGTCACGATCCTGAAAAAACTTTCAAATCTCTTTTATACGTCGATTATTTTCCAAGAAAAGGCAAAAGAGCGGGAGCCTGGATGACGAGCTACAAAAATCAATATCAAAAAGACGGTGAAAATTCTCGTCCGCATATTTCTATCGTTTGTAATTTTAGCAAACCGACGAAAGATACGCCGAGTTTACTGACGTTTCAGGAAGTGACAACTTTATTCCACGAGTTTGGTCATGCCTTACATGGAATGTTAGCGAATACCCAATATCCAAATCTTTCGGGAACTTCTGTGAAATGGGATTTTGTAGAATTGCCTTCTCAGTTTTTGGAAAACTTCTGTTACGAACCGGAATTTTTAAAAACTTTTGCCAAACATTATAAAACAGGAGAAGTTCTTCCTGATGAAAAAATTGAGAAAATCGAACAGTCGAAAAACTTTATGGAAGGTTATCAAACGATGAGACAGCTTGGTTTTGGATTGCTCGATATGAATTATCATACCAAAGTTGCAGAGTTGGAGAATAAGAGTGTAAAAGAATTTGAAGATGATTATACGAAAGCAACGCAATTGTATCCTGCAAATCCTGAAACAGCGATGAGCCCAAGCTTTTCACATATTTTCCAGGGCGGATATTCCGCGGGATATTATTCTTACAAATGGGCGGAAGTTTTGGATGCCGATGCCTTTCAATATTTTAAGGAAACCGGAATTTTCAATCCTGAAACTGCCGCAAAATTTAAAATTTTACTTTCTTCAGGCGGAACGAAAGATCCGATGGAATTGTATAAAAATTTCAGAGGAAGTGAGCCGAAAGTGGAGAGTTTGTTGAAGAGGGCATTTGGGTAAATCATTCAAATTCAAAGTTCTCAAAATTTAATATCTAGAGGACTTTGAATTTTTCTTATGGTTAAATCTGTAATATGCGTGTAAATTTGAGTAGTCATCACGCTGTTATGTCCTAAAAGCTCCTGAATATATATGATGTCGGTACCATTTTCAATAAGATGTGTTGCAAAACTGTGGCGTAGGATATGAGGTGTTACCAATTTTTGTATTTTCGCCTTTAAAGCCGCCTGCTTTACAACTTGCTGAACACTTCGGGGTGAATATTTTTCATTTTTTCCGCCTTCGAAGAGATAGGTTTGTGGAAAATACTTTTCAAAATATTCTTTAAGCAACGGCAATACAGATTTTGGCAGCATTACATAGCGATCTTTTTTTCCTTTAGCCTGAATTATCGAGATTCTTCCAGATTTTGAATCTATATCTGTGATTTTTAAATTAATTAATTCACTTACTCTTAAACCACATCCATATAAGAGACTTATCATCGATTTATGTTTCAAATTTTCAGTTAATCCAATCATTTTTAAAATTTCTTCTTTATTGAGATATTTTGGTAATTGGTGCTCTACTCTTTTTGGATATAAATGTGACAGAGAAAATTTTCTACTAAACATTATTTCATAAAACAGTTTAATACTTCCTAAAATATGTTTTTGAAATGATTGCGAAATATTTTTCTCCCTTATCTCATGATACAGATACTTTTCAACAATAGTTTCGTTCACTTCTTCGATGGCAATACCATCAATTGATTTGAAAAATGAAGTTAAAGTAGAGATATAAGTTTTGATTGTAGATTCGCTGTACCTTGCAATTTCAAGTTTTTGTCTGAATATTTGAGAATATTTCATCAATGTATGTTTTAACCAAAAATACTAAACATTCGTCAATCCGAAAAACATTTTCAACAAAATTTCACATAAACAATTAAAAACCAACACAATAACTAAAAATAAAATTAATTTCAAAATTAGCTTTGCGAATGTTATATAAATTGGATTGACGCAATGCGTAAATTTGGAAGTTGTGCGTCAGCTTAAAAGATGACACAACGGACAACTAACAAGACAAGAAAATGGGATTTGGTTTTAATTTATTTTTCGTTTTTATCCTCGTTCCATTTACAGGTATTCTCTTGGTGACCTGGTTGCTGACCAGAAAGAAAATTTTCGGTAAGACACTTGGACTGATTTGGCTCGGAATATTTGGACTTGCATTGCTTTCTGGTATCGCTCAATGGTTGACAGCAAAGACTGAATTGAAAAAGAAAGACTATTACGGAGAGTATATTGTAAATCGCGACTATTTCCCTGGCAGACAAGCGGACTGGCAATACGAAAATTTTAGATTTGAAATTAAAGAGAATGACTCTATATACTTTCACGTGACAGATAAAGAAAAAATATTAAAAACATATCGTGGGACCATTACAACGACCAAACCATATAGCTCGGAACGACTGATAATAAATATGGAGCAACCAACTCACCACATTATAACAAGTAACCCGACAACTTATCGAAGTGCTTGGAGCTTTTATTTAGTATTTTACTCACCGAAATTTAACAACGTTTATTTCACAAAAGGACAATGGAAACCACTCGACAAATAGACGACAGAAAAGAAAGCCGACCGCATAACAGGCGTTTGGCAAAAAAGCGGGTTCAGTGCTTAAATGAAGCATTGTGCTTCGGTCGAAATTTATATTTTAGTTGAAAATTTGTGCTTCGATTGCCCCACCATCGCCAAGCCCCGCAACGTTAGCAGAGATTTTAGAAAAAACCGACACCAAATGACAAGAGACATTTTTACGATATTATTGATACTTATAAATTATTCAGTATTTGCAAATGACGGAGCTTTTTTCGCAAAAGGAAATCAACTCATTCCAATCAATGAAACAGAAATTACTGTCAAAAAAGAAATTTTGACGCTTAAAAAAGTCAGAAATAACTTTATAGAAGTAACTGTTTACTATGAATTTTTTAATCCAAACGAAGACAAAAAATTAACTGTTGGTTTCGAAGCTTTTTCGCCTGAAGGTGATGTTGATGGAAAGCCAAAAAATGGACACCATCCGTATATGAGAGATTTTACAGTAGAACTAAATAACAATATTTTAAAATACAATGTTGCTTATGTTTCTGATTCATTATATACTGAAAACGGGAAAATAAAATCTAAAGGCATTCCTAAATTCGATGATAATACAAGTGTAAATTATGTTGACTTTTATTACGTGTATCATTTTGAAGCAAATTTCAAAAAAGGCGTCAATATTATAAAACATACCTACAACTACGACTTGTCAGGTTCAATTGACTACAATTATGATTTTGAATATGTATTAACTGCCGCCAATCGTTGGGCAAACAAACAAATAGATGATTTTACATTAATTATTGATATTGGCGAATTCGAAACGTTCTCTATCAATAAATCATTCTACAAAAACGCAAATGAATGGCTTTTAAACGGAATTGGTAAAACAGAAGACGTTAAAGGCGTTAAAAATTCATTTATTGAAAATGATGCAACAAAATTCCATTTACAAAAAGGAAATTTAATTTTCCAAAAAAAGAATTTCAAGATTAACGGAGACTTATTTCTTTACGCTCAAAATTATATTGGAATTCAAAATTTAGAATATATTCCTTTCAGTTATTATCAAGAAGAAAATATAAATGAACCAAAGAACGATTTACAAAGAAAAATTTTAAAGAATTTACCTTTCGCAAGACGTGGTTATGTTTTTCAAAATCAAGAGTTGAATAATTTTTACAAAAAAATGGATTGGTACATTTCAAATCCAAACTATGAACCAAACACAGAAATATTAACAGAAAACGAAAAGAAATGGACAGAAAAGTGGAAATAAAAAGGATGCAGATGAATGTGCCGATTTAGTAGTTAAAAAAATAAAACAAGCAACTTCACCATCCGTTTGGTGGTTTGAAAAAAATAAAGAAGAACTTCCAAAAGTTGGAGATATTGCCATTGTTACAGATTGGAATGGAAATCCTAAAGCAATTATTCGAACAACAAAGGTCGAAATTGTAAAATATAAAGATATTACACCTGAATATGCTCGACTTGAAGGTGAAGGTAATAAAACTTTAGAATATTGGAAAAAGGTTCATTGGGATTATTATACTGAAGAAATGAATAAATTTGGTGAAAAACCAAATGAAGAAATGAAAATTGTTTGCGAATATTTTGAAACTATTTGGTAAAAATAAAATAAGTACAGCTACCACTTCAATAAATCATAAATTCACATTTACTTTTCGCAATATTTTCCATTATTTTCAAGAAAAACAAACCTCAAATTACAATAGATTATGTTTCTGTTTAAAATTTTGGATGAAACAAAAGCGGACGAAACAGCTTTAATTGCAGCAATCCAGAAAACAGTTTATAAATCGGAAACCAACTAACTTTTTGCATTCTAATAATCTTACCAGTTATGAAATTTAAAATAATTCTTTTATTAGTTTTCGCCATCCATCAAGCTTTTGCACAAAAGAAAGAATTTCGGGAAACGGAAGTTGATACGCTTACTTTTTTAAACAACAGAAAATTATTAAACAGTTTAAACACCAATGCGTTTCAAAAGAAAACATTTGCAGAAAATGAGATTACAATTCCTTATCGATTTTTAATCCCTAAAAATAACCTCATCAATCAAAAATATCCTTTGGTTATTACCTTTCATAATTCCACAAGGATCGGAAATGATAATGAAAATCAGCTTGAGCCATTTGCTAAAATATGGCTGCGGGATGAAATTTATGAAAAGTTTCCATGCTATGTTGTAGCGCCACAATTTAATAAACGCTCTACAAATTATAAGATTAATAAAGACGGTATTCAGGTTTCAAAACCATCTGAAGAAGTTTTTGCTTTACTGAAATTAATTAAAGCTCTTAAAAAAGGATATCCGAATATTGATAAAAACAGAATCTATCTGATTGGTTATTCAATGGGAGGTTCGACTGCCCAAAATCTTATGAATCTGAGTCCTGATACATTTGCTGCGATTGTTTCCGTGGCTTCGGTTCCTGATTTTTCGAATCTTACTAAAATTAAAGAAAAAAATATCTGGTTAATTCATGGTAAAAATGATGATGAAAACCCATATATTGGCAGCGTTGAATTGTACGACAAACTTTCTTTCAATAAAAATTTGATCTTTACAACCTTCAACAATCTTAATCATAATAATATTGTGATTCCTTTTTTGGTAACCGATGAAATTCCGAAATGGCTGTTCGGAAAACGCAGGTTAAAGGAAAATAAGTATGTACAATTTCGTAATTTTACGCCATGAATAACATTACCCAAAGATTAGAAAATGTAAAAAAGCTTCAGGCAAAAAGATGGGAAAATGAAGATCATTGGGATGATATCAACGATCTTTTAATTAAAGAACTAGAAGATATTTTATCTATAGAATCTGAAAACACATCTGCTTTGATTAATCTCGGAGCTATTTTATGTGATTCGGGTGAGTATGAAAATGCTCTTGTAGTCTTAAAAAGAGCATTAGATTTGGGTTCGGAAGATAAAAATCTGTACACCAATCTTGCGATCGTAATGGTGGATATGGGAATAAATCCCGAAGAATATCATGAATATCTGGAAACTGCCGAAAATATGAGTGAAAATCCGCTTACTTTCAAGGCATATTTTGATCCGCATTCACATTAGAAATCAATTAATTTAAAAACTTCAAACCATGTTACTTGCTATTTTACTTCCATTTTTATCCTTCATTGTGAGAGGAAAAATCATTACAGGAATTATTTGTTTTATCTTGCAAATTACCATTTTGGGCTGGATTCCGGCAGCAATTTGGGCTGCTTTATCATTACAAAATTCACGAGCTGAAAAGAGAAATGAAAAACTGATTCGAGCAGTACGAGAAAATAGAAATTAAAATATTCTAAAGCATCATGATAAAATATATCCTATTTTTTTCTCTACTTTTTGTCTCGGGTTTTATTTATTCTCAAACAAAAGAATATGAAGCTCCGGACTATAAAGCCATTCAGAAAAATATTGAGAATAAAGATTCAGAATATTATTATCCGAAATTGATGGATAAACTGAAAGCAAATGACACGCTGATTACCAGTGATCAATACAGACATTTGTATTTTGGATATACCTTTCAGAAAGACTATCATCCGTATAAAACTTCAGAAAATGATAAAAAGCTTATCCCATATTTTCAAAGTAAGGATTTAAAAAAATCTGATTACGCAGAAATTATAAAAATATCGAATGCTTCACTAAAAGAGTTTCCTCTCAATCTGCGTGTGATGAATTTTCTTGGCTACATTTATCATTTAGATGGTAATAAAGCGATGGCAAACAAGGTTTCTCAAAATTTTTATGGTTTATTCGGCGCTATTTTCAGCTCGGGAGACGGAAGAGATTGTGCATCAGGATTTCATGTAATTGCTGTAAGTCACGAATATGTTGTGATGAATATGTTGAAGTTAGAAATTGATTCGCAGAGCTTAACCGGCGATTGTGATTATTTAGCTCTAGAAAAAGACAAATATAAATTGCCCGGAGTTTATTTTAACATAACAAAACTCAAGGAAAAAGGGTTTGATTTTTAAAATTAAAGCTAACCAACATTTCACAAATAATGAAAAAACTATTTACTTTTTGTTCTATAATATTATCCTTCACTATATATTCTCAAAATATACAGACTGAACTTTTTTTTAATGAGAATCAAATTAACGAGTTATTTAAATCAGATTCAAGGATAGAAAAGCTATTTATCAAAAATAGTAAGGATTCAATTTTGGTATTTGCTGAGATTAAAAATGACTCGGTATTTTCTATATATGTGAAAAACAATAGGAAAAAAGATTTACAACTTATTCCTCAAGATAATAAACTAACTCTTATTCAGGAAGCTTTAACTCAAGATAAAGACTGGAAACCGATTGAGTTTTGGGTTAACTCCGATTGTGGAGTATCTTATCTCAAAAAAATTAATCTCAAATCTGGAGCAGTCATCGCTTTAAATTCAAAAAAATATAACGGAAATTTTAAAACTAAAATAAGATTTAAGTTATTAATCAACAGTAAAGTTTATTATTCAAACTCTGTCAAAGCATCAATCAACAAGTCAAAATTTGAAAAATCAGTTTGGTATAATCAAATTAAAGAGATTTACTACCCTACTAAAAGTGAAAAAGAAGCTGAAAATATTTTATTCTTAAATGAGTAATTTAATTCTGAATGAAATGAATATTTTTTTATTCGACTTAAAAAATATATTTTCGCATTACTGAAAATTAGAGCTAAAATGTTCTGTTTCAGCAAAAATTAAAATTAAAAACACTATCTAATCAAAAATGAAAAGAACTTTATCAATTGTCTTAGGCTTAAGCATTGTGCTTTCTACTACATCTTGTGCGACCATTTTTACAGGAACCAAAGATTCAATCACATTTACCACAACGCCGGAAGGTGCAAAAGTAATCCATAAAGGAGTTGAAAAATGTTTAACACCTTGTACAGCAGAAATTCCGAGAGGGTTGGGTAAACAAATGGTGATGTTTCAAAAAGAAGGTTTCGAGACTAAAGAAGTGAAGCTTACCAAAACTTTTAATCCGGTAACGTTACTAAACATTCTTCTTGGCGGCGCAATCGGTGTAGGAATTGATGCGGCAACCGGATCGCTTACAAAATACAGCCCTAAAAGTTATACTGTTGATTTGGAACATAAATAGATCAATTACTTTTTACAATATTATAGGGAAATCAGAATTAAAAATTTTTAGTTCTGATTTGCTTTTTTATGTAAGATGTTTTCGTAGCTATCTATTTTCACAAATTTATATTTTAATTAGCTGTCCTCACATACAACTGTAAAATATAAGATGAGTCTAGAACTTACAAAATTGTTAGTTGATGAGTTTTAAATTCTAAATAACTTGAGAAAAGATGTTAGAAAGTTATGATTTAAATTTTACTTACCAAAAAAAATATTTTTTAAGATGATTAATTGAATCTAGTATTCTAAAGTTTCGTTTTGTAACAATATTCACAAATTATTTTCAACAGTTGAATCAATAGAATTTGTCAGAAATCTTTTCCTAATAAACTTATTTATATGAAGAGAAGTATATTCTGAAAGACTTATAATCGGCTTAAATTATGTATTCTAATTATTTAATATTATTTTTTTCAAGTTCTTTTAAATTATTCATGCTTGTCTGATTGCCACGTTCAGAGGCTTTTTTCCAATATAGTTTTGCATTCTGAATATCATTAATTTTAAAATAAGCCACTCCTAAATCATTCAGTATAATCTTATTATCTTCATGCTGAGAATCTAAATGGCTGAGATAACCTTTTAATTTTGGTATTGCTCTTTTAGGATTACCAGATTCTAAATAGATTACACCAGAGTATTTAAGCGCATCAGTATTACCTAATTTTTCAGCCATATCAAAATAAACCAAAGCTTCTTTGTATCTGTTTTCATTAAAGTATTCTATTCCTTTATCTAAATACTTTTGCTCATCTTTTTTAAACAAAAATTTATAGGACATGAAGGATAGTAGAGCAAAAACTCCAATTATTGCAATAATTTTTCTCATAATACTAAAATTAA
This sequence comes from Chryseobacterium sp. CFS15, assembly GCF_031118795.1. Taxonomy (NCBI): domain Bacteria; kingdom Pseudomonadati; phylum Bacteroidota; class Flavobacteriia; order Flavobacteriales; family Weeksellaceae; genus Chryseobacterium; species Chryseobacterium sp. CFS15. Next base: position 18,310 of record NZ_JAVHYL010000017.1, read on the forward strand.
AATACCATAAAACAGATAAACAACGATTAAAAATTCAAAAATTTTGAGTTTGAAAGTATAGATTGCATAAGCATTTAAACACATCATTAAAATACAAAAAACAAAAAAAGGAAGTTTGCCAAATTGAGAAAAATAATAGTAAAAGATGTCTATAAAAACATTCTTTTTTTGTAATCCAATATACTGAATGTCTTTTCCTTTTTTGAGCTTCAGAAAGTCTTTTTTATTTACAAAAAAAGTGATGTGCTTATCATTCTTATTATATAATATCTTTTTATCATCCTTTAAATTTGATAAAACTCCTGTTCCAGAGTTATAAAATTCATTTGTATAATCTGCTATACGAAACTTATAGAAAGGAACTCTTGTAAATGATTTTGTTACTTCAGTTAAAGCTCCATTTATACTAATAAGATTACTCTTTAAAACAATTAATTTTAAAGGCACATATAAAATACCAGCAATTGAGATTAATATTATTATAAAAATCTTTATATTAAAATTCATTTTCTCTTACATTTATACCTTTCACAGCCTCTACTTCATGATTTAATAAAGCTTGAGCAATTTCTTCTTCACCAAAATTTGCCATTAGATTGAATGTAACAAAATCACCAATATCTTTAATAACATTTTCGATAAGACCTTTACCAACCGTTGATTTTAGCTGGTTCATAGCATTGGTCTGAATATTGAGATTGGAATTATTTGTTGTATTATTAATTTCTGTAATAGATGGCGAATGATATCCCGTTGTAGATGAACTTGATGAACTTATATTTATGTTTGTTGTACGAGGACTTGCATTGGGGTTGGTAGACGAATATATTGTTTGGGTTCCTACGGTTGTTTGCTGTACTGTAGTACTTGGTAAAATTACCTCTCCGTTAGGTGTAATTATTGTAGTTCTGTTTTGATTTATAGAAGTGTTTTGAGTAACTGATGTGTGAGTGATTTGAGTATTTACATTTTCAATTTCTGAAGCACCTCCCCAAAGTCCCCCTTCCGGAGAACTAACGTAATCATAAGTCGATGTCGCAGTTGACCCCAAACTTTCAGGATTAATTACATTACCCATACCCGTTACATCTTTTAACCAGTCATAGGTTTTACCTGCAGTATAATTTGCTCCAACAACACTTCCCGCTTGTATTAATGCAATCCAATTCTTTGCCTTTACCGCAGTAAGCAGTGCCGGTACACCTTGTGAAACCCCTTGAAATAAACTTCCCCCAAAATAAGAAAGCCCAATAATAACCACCGTATCTCTTAAAGTATCTACTCTGTTTTTATTTACAATTGCATCTGCATACTCTTCAGAAAAGCAAATAATAATTTTACCTCCAAATAAACAATCTAATGTAGAACTTCCTATTAATGCTTTTTTATTTTCAAATTCGACATTCTGATGTACTGGTGCCCAATCATACATTAAAGTCGTCATAGCACAAATGGGAAATGATATTGCAGCGGCTAAACCTGTAGCGGCTCCAGCTGTAGCACCAATAGCCATTACAGATCCTAATGCTAATGCTGCCGCACCACCTGTAAAAAAAATCAAAGCACCAACAGCAGCACCAATTAACGCTCCGGCGATAACCATTTTCGAACATACAAAATTACCTCCAGTTCTGTCATCAATTGTTGCTAAATATTTATTCTGATTTTTTATTGATGACTGACTGTGAACTTTTATCTGTTTTTTATTCATTCCTGATGTACATACTAACCATGTTTCATCAGGTACATATACATTTCCCATATTATATTTTGGTAATTTCGTAATTGCATTTAGACACAATCGTGTCATTAATATTTTCGGTAAATTCTGATAAACACTTTTCTATATGTCCTGTCTTGTCAAGCTTATATTTAGATCTTAAACTAAAATCATATTCAAAATTATTCCCTAATAATTCTCTGTAGGTTTTATCATACAAATCCTTAAGAATATCTTTATTTTTATTTTCTAAAAAGCTCTTATTTTTTATTTCAAAGGAATCTTCTCCGTTATCAATTTTTTTTGTATTTATCTTCAACCAAATTTTATTGCCAGAAAATAAGGAAGAGTAAAGTTCTAATGAATGGCTGTTCTTTATACTATTTGTGTTTAATTTATTTTCAAAAAGTTGAGGAAATATTTGATTATATTGTATGTTTGCTACTATATGTTTTAACGAATCAGAATATATGCTTTTACTTGTTTCTATTATTTGTTTCAACATTTCCTTATCATCTGTCATTTCATTTAATTCTATTTTTACGATTTCCCATTTTTCCTCTATCTCAGTTTGATTAACTATTTTAACTATTTTCCCACTATGGTCGGTAGAAACAATTAAATTTTCAAAAGGCTTATCCAATAATGATAACAGGATTAAATAGCTATCATAATGAGGAGAGCTACATGTAATTACTTTTGATTTTTGATTTATTTCATAGGTATTACTCACAATACTTTTAATCTCTACAATACTTTCCGTTTTTGAAGTATAGATTAGTTTTTTAAAAGTATAATATTCACTTTCTGCAATAATTTTATAATCATTAATAAATAAGCAATCAATCTCCCGTTTGTTATTTACTTCGGGGTTTATTATTATGGTAGATAAATGTATAGGAAGATAGTCTCCTGAAATTAGTTTTGTTAATGAAGAGTTACTGTTATGATAATTAATAAGTTCATTTATTGATATTTTAAATTTTTCAGCAATTAGTTCTAATGTATCACCCTCCTGAATTTGGTATTCCAACAATTCCATCTTTTATTTAGTTTATATCAACTTGTTTACCTGTCACGACAGTATTACCTGTAGCATTAATTGATGTATTTGATTTACTATGTAAACTAAGATTATTTTGAGTAACAAGTAATGCGTTATCTTTTGAGTTCATATCAAGCATACCATTTCCTACAGAAATCGTAATTGAATCTTTTTTAATGGTTATTTTATTTTCGCCAACTTTAAGTTCGATCTGTGTTTTTCCTTCCAAAGAAATATTTCCGGCATTATCCATTGTTAAAACACTCTGATCTTTTCCGACATTAATCGTGGTTTTCGTAGCGACTTTTGTGGTATGATTATTACCAATATCTTCATTATTATCATTGCTCACAAAAGTGGTCACATCACCCGTTCCACTTAAAGTGACATGATTTCCATTTCTGTCTTTAATTTCAATTCCGGCTCCGTCATTGAGACAAATAATATTTCCGCTTTTACTGGATAAACTTTTAACATTATTTCCGGCTCCGCCACCGCCGCCAACTCCACCATGAAACATTCCGCCCATTACAAAAGGTCGGTCTGGGTGTTGATGAACGAAATTAACAATCACCTGATCACCAACTTCAGGAATTGCCATAAATCCACGGTTTTTATTTACTTTATCACTGCTTCCTGCATCCGGAGTCATTACTCGAATAAATTCTGAGGTATCCGGCCCACTCTGCCAATCGAACTGAACCTGTACTCTACCCTGATTTAAAGGATCTGCATTTGCGATAACTTTCGCAAACTGAGCCTCAGCTCTTGGATTTTCAAAAACCGGGCGTGGAATATATCCGCTGTCTGCAGCAATAGCCTCAAAATATCCAGTGTAATATCCTCTTGCATCAACCTCGTGAGTTACTTCAGTCATCATCAATTTGGTGAAATAAGAGGTTTGATTGGTATCTTGTTTTCTCATTTCAACATCTGCCGTACACCCAGGATATAAAAATGGAACCGTTGTTTCTCCTGAAGTAATAAATACCTGCGAAGCATTGCTTCCGGCCGTTCCTTTTTGTGAGGCGTCAATATCCATAAAAGATGCTGCCTTTATTGGCGCAACTCTTAGAGATGGTGTTGTAAATGTTTTTTCTGAAATTTCGTACGCTCGTTTTGCAATATCTGAAGCGTGGGTAATTTTTGAGCTTCCCGTCGTCAGTTTTTCGTTTTTACTGCTGTTATACCCGTAAAATGAAGGATTTACATGTTGAGCTTTCATTTTGATTTTAATATCGCTCACACTGCTTCCATAAGTAAGCTTTATAGGCTGTTCGGCAGGTGGAAGCTTTCCAAAATGCAGAACTTCACCGTCATAAAAAAATTGCTCGCCGTAAGCTTCTGCAATTCTAGCTAAATAGTTGTAATGTGTTTCTTCGTATTGGGAACTGTAAGAAACATTTCCGTACTGAGCATCTACTCGAAAGTCGAATTTATTTCCGCCAAGTCCTTCTTTTATAACGTGATGGGCAATACTATTTAGGCTAATAGGTTGGGCACCCCCAAAACTTTGAATATGAGGAGCAGCATCTAATAATATGGTCGGGCTGAAACCACTCAAAACAATATTTCCTAAACTGCCTTTTTCCTGACTGAAACCTACTTCTGTGATAACTCCTACAAAATTTCTTTCAGGACCGTCGATAACGTCTTTATATTTAAAAATTACAGTTAATCTTTTCCCTAAAAAGTTCTGGGCTTCCTCAAGATTATGATTTTCTGCAGAACCAAGCGTATCATGAGCAAGAGTAATGCTGAATTCATGATGTTTTATAGCGCTTTGATTTAATTTGAAATGCTTAAAATGTTTAATTTCTTTTCCTTCGATAATCAAATCAAGCTTTACCACTCTGTTGATTCCTAAAACCTGACTTGTGGCTATTGCCAAAGCATTGTGAATTTTTGAAGTTGGTTGATTTGCCCAAACTTTTTCTTCTATAACTGCCGGATTGTTGGTCTGAGCCATCTGATTCATAAACATATTAGATTTTTGTGCTGCTCCATTAATGGGTTCGCTAATCTTTGAGTTTATGTTTTTAATATTTTCGCTGGCTTTATCTGCAATTTCTTTGGACGCTTCTTCCCGAAGGTTTTGTGTCGCACCAGTCTTTATCTCGCCTGAAAGCTGTGGTTTTATCGTATTATCCTGAAACATAATATTTTTCTTTAAACTTGTGAATTTGGTTTTTTATTTTTCTTATCTCATCAGAGATGACAAAATTTTCGTATTATGTATTACGAAAATTTTTGTTTTTCTTATTATTTTAAATTTAATCATATTATTACCAAAAGAAAAAAAATTAAGCCTAAAATTTTACTTTTTGTAGTAATACTACGATTCATTCTTTAAGTATGGTATTATTGTAACAACAATTTTTGATCTTCTTTATATCTGTTTTCGCCGTAATTTTTATTAAAGTTCACAGATTTTTTATCTTTTTCGCTCAGTTTCTCATACAATTCTATTCGCAGTTTTGCTTCTGCTTTCGGATCGTCTTTTACAGGAAATGTAATGTGATATTTCTCTTGAAGTATAGTTGAGACTTTCAATAGGTTTTCATAATAATCAACAGCTTTAGGATTTTTATTTTCCGATGTTTTCTTTTTTTCGTACTCAATATATTTTGCCATTGGAGAAAGCTCAGTTCCTTTTATTTTGGGATTTCCTCCCTTTTCTAAGAGATATAATGCGATACGGAATTGAGACAAATTACGTGCTGCTTCTTCCATAATATTGTGCCCCAAATAAGAAGTATGATTAATATCTGCACCATTATCCAACAAAAAATCGATCATTTTTTTCTCGGTTTGTTCATTTCCCAAAGACATTGCATTGCAAAGCGGACTATTCCCTAATTCAGGATTTGGATTAGCTTTATATTTGAATAAAAGCTTTGCCATTTCGTAATTATTTAAGGCAACTGCGTGAGAAAGGGGTAAGCCTAATCCTTCATTAGGAACCACAATATTGGGATCTGCTCCGTTTTTAAGGAGAATTTCCATTGCAGGAAGATTTTCGACAACGGAAGCATACATGAGTAAGGTATATCCTTTGGTATCACTCAGCTGGTTGATGATTTGCGGATCATCTTTTAAAACACTTTCTAACCCTGAATTATCTTCATCAAAAATTTTCTGTGCAGCCTCTAGTTGTTTTCCTTCAAAAAGTTTTTGAGGAGGGTATTGCTCTTTGTTTTGAGTTTTTCGGGATCTTGTATCCTGACAGGAAAATAACGTCATGGTAAAAAAGATTAAAAAAATTATTTTTTTCATGGATTATGGGTTTGTTGCAATTACATTGGTATTAATGGTTGCAATCATCGCTTCTACAGCATCTGCATATGCGCTGTGACCGCTTCCGAATGTTTTAAGATTCATTCCTTCATTATCCGGAATGTACCCGAAAATTTCGTTTTGTTCGCCTAAAGCTCGTGGAACCGCACCTGTAAGGCCGCCAAAAAGCGCCAGATTATTCAGTCCGGGAATTCTTGAAATCGCAAGAGTCGATAAAAGACCTTCTCTGTTATTCTGAAGTGCATTAAGAATATCATTACTGGTACTGTAGTTGGTGATATTGGAAGTAGATCCTACCGCATTGTTTTCATCTAAAAAATCTAAAGTATTTTGGTGCACACCTCGCGTGTTGAAAGTATAAGCCGGTAATCCTGTGTAATAAGACGCCATTGCACTATTTCCTCCACCCAAAGAATGTCCTGTAAAAGAGACATTTCCGTTGGTTGCTTGGTTCATTTTATCTGCCAGACGCATTGTTTTTTCGATCTGTGGAGTCTGGGCACCAAAAGCCTGCCCGCCATCTTCTATAAACCAGTCATGATAAAACTGCATCCCTTTAGGTTCTGACCCTCTGAAAGCTACAAAATACTCTCCTGTAGTATTATTTTTGTATAAAGAAGCGTAAAATCCATCGTCACGATTCGTATTAAAATCTTCAGGAATAAAATTTCCGGGACCAAACATGTCGTCTAGCACTGCCTGGTCATCGGTATTCATTCTTGTATACTCACCAATTTGTGCTGCTTCATCAGAATTATCATTATAAGAATCCTGCGCCATCGATGCGGCGTTGCTTAACTCTGTAATCTTAGCAGGTGTAGGAAGATGAAACTTGACCGTTCCACCCAAAAAACAATTAAGTGTAGAATTCTGAAGAAGAGGTTTCTTACCTTCAACTTTTACTTTTTGATGCGTATTCGTCCAGTCACTTCCCTTGGTAAGAAATGAGCAAATATTAAGACAATCATCAATAAGTGCGCTTCCAGCCCAAGCTGCAGCAGCCAAAACAAACAATCCGCCACCAAATGCAGCGGCTATTCCGACTCCGGCAATAGCTCCGGCGACCATCATCTGCGGACAGATAAAATTGTCTTTGAAACGATCATCTTCTGTCGCCATCAGTTTGGAACCATTTTTTAGATAAACGCTCGACTGAGAACTGACTCCTATCCCGATCAGCCGTCTTCCGCTTGTACACATGAGCGGAGTTTCTTGTGCGATATACAGTTGACTCATATTGTTTATGTTATTAGTTGAATATGATACCTGCAGACATACAGCATTTTTTCGTTTAGCTTTTCCTTTACATGAAATACAATTTCTGATAATACGGAATCGAGATTATAAATATATTCTCCCTCCAGCATCAAATCATATTCTAAAGGAATATTTAAAGCTTTCTGATAATTATTAGCATAAATTTCATCAAAATCGCCGGTGTGACTTTTAAGTTTTCCTCCGATATTCATCTGAAATTTATCTTTATTATCTACAAACTGATAGTTTGTATCGTACACTATTTTCTCTCCCGGAAAAAGGGTCGAAAGAAATTCTCTTTCTTTGAATTGACCTTCATTTGTGAAATTGACTCCGGTATTCGGAAACGGGTAAAAAAGTATCTGGTAAATAAGATTTGCTTTAATATTATCATCAATCCTCTGAAATTCTTTATCGTAAATATTGATGATTTCGTTGTAAGATTCTTTGACCAATTGCAGAAAACGAAGTTCTTTTCGTTTGATCTCTTCCCATTTCTCAATAATTTCCTCTTCATTTTCAATCTTTTCGATCGTTTTATCTTCACTGAGAAGTAAAGCAAGATTTTCGGTTGCTTTATTTACCTTATCCAGAATTTCGTAGAAAGGTTTCATCTGTGCATCGAAACGGATATATTTTTTATCTGAGATCAGAACCTCAATATGCTTGTATTCTCCGGGAATAATTTCCCAGATTTCTTCTGTTTCTGTTTCGTTTGCTTTTCCGTTGCCTAAGGTAAGGTATGACTTGACGTTAACAGAATATTTTCCGTTTCTGTACCAAGCATATTTAAATGAATTTAATTCTTGAATTTCGTTTACTTCACTTTGATTCATAACCGGAAAGTTTTGAAATTAAGGATGATTTAAAACAAAAATGGTAGTATATTGAAAATGTGTATGAATAGTTTTATTCATACACATTAATCATTTCATAAGAGAGAAATTATACTCCCGGCCAGATGCCTTCGTATGCAGCTCCACCATAGTTGATTTTTTCTGCACTTACTACAAAGCTGATTAACATAGAGTTTTGATCTATTGCATCAAAATCTACTTCGTGTTGAATAACGTATCCGTTTTCCCAGTTAAGAGTAATCAAAGTACCTTCTTCGTGAGATTTGTTGAAAGTAATTTCACCAGTTGTTGGCTTATATTTACCATTAAGCAAACTTTCAAGAATTTCAGATTTCTCTGTTGCTTCGATCGTTAATTTGATGATAGCGTTGGAAGGATCTGATGCTACACGTCCTGAAACGTCTGTAGATCTAGATACGCTGTAATTAAGCTTTAGTAATTTTTGTCCTTCGCTTCCGTTGAATTTTAAGATTCCTCTTGAATTGTCTGCCATGTTTTGTAAATTTTAAACAGTTAATATTTTGTGATTTGGTTGTTATTTCTAATCCAAAGATAGAGCCATTGATTTATTTTGGAGTTATAAATATGATAAATCTCAGTTTTTGTAGTAATACTACGATTTTGTGTAGTAGTTCTACTACTTTCGATACGAACATAGGAAAACCCCTTTGTATAAAGAGGTTTTGAGTCATTTTAAATGAAATTATCTCTTGATTAATTTTAAGGAATTTTTAGGAGGATTTTACATAATTAACAACGTTTACCAATTATAAAAAACTAAAAGATTATTATGATAATACAAGTGTTTCATAATATGGATAAGTATCTATCCCATTTTTACCAGATTTTTTCATAAGAAGTCTCGTTCCGGTATTTCCATCTAAACGTACTAATTAAATTCCTTTATTACACTTATATTCAAAATCTGGATATTAGCAAGTTTAGAATAGTATTATTTATTTTGCGTAAATAGAAGCTTTTGGCTTATTAATATTTATAACTAAATTCTTTTCCCATTGTAATAATTTCTGCAGAATCATCTTTAAATCTGATTATAAGAGTAAATATTTCGTATAAGCTATCGATATTATTTTTTGCGATTTTGAAATTACTATGGAATTAATTCAATTGAAGTTACATGAATAAAAAGTTTAATCTTCAAGAAAATCAGAGCTTCTTTCTTGAGATGATAGTATTTTAAGTGTAGAATCTTCCAATGTAAATATTTTGACTAATTTATTCTCAGCAACCAAAAATTCGACATGCCAGATGCTTCTATTTTTATCCTTTTGTCTATCGATAATTGTCAGTTCATTTTCAATGTTTCCACCATGAGATTTTATAAATGTAACTATTTGTTCCGGTTTACTTAAGAAACCTTCATCATAATCTTCGGTTTTAATTATGATTCCCTTTTCATTATACTCATCATGTTTTCCTACAACAATATTTGGATTTATCACTAATGTTTTGAATGAATAAAGCAGCATTCCGTTTGCCCGATAAAATTTCACGTCAGTGTAAAGATTAGGCTTAGGTAGAACTTCTTTTAAAGAATAACCTTCTTTATCACTTCCTGAAAATTCAATTTCTTTACTCATTTCTGATGTTTCTTTTAAATAATAATAAGGCTCTCCGGTCGTTACCGTTTCACCATCTTCATTCAGGCTATTCATATAACTTTTTGCTTTTTCTTTCCATTCATTGATATTAATTCTTTGCATTTCTGTTGGTTTTAAGATTTTGGAAACTGTACTGTTTTTTTTATTTTCCTGTCCATTACAAGAAAATAATAGGGTAATCAAAAAAAGAAAAAATAATTTTCGCATAAAATATTATGGTTTATATTGATGATGATTGCAGTTGCTTTGCAGCTTTTTCCATTGCCATTTCCAGAGGGAATATCGGTTTTTGTAGTAATCCATTACATTATCGGTTTTAAATTTTTCAAATATAAATCCGTTGATATCTGAATTTTTATTTCCTTTCTCCCAAGAATGTGGTAAGCCTACTGCATGTAACAATTCGTGTACGGTTGTTGCCGGATTCCTGGGTGTGAAAACAATCGTTAATTTTGTGTAATAATGCGACGCCAGCAGTTCCAGGACAAACATCCGCCAAGAAGAAAACCTTATAATAATTTGTAAATTCAGGATGTGCATTATTAAATAAAGCCTCAAGTGTATGATGTAAAAATTCATTCGATGCGCCAATCTGCTTTTGGTAAGCAATACCTCCCGGAACTTTAAAAGACTGTATTTAGCGTTCCCAGTAACATCAAATTGTTGTATATACTTCAATTTCGGCTTTACCAACGCCTGACGATAGAGTGTATAAAGATTTTTATATTCACCAAGGTAATTTCCTTTTTTTGAATTACATTTTACTTTCATTAAATCATTTTCTCCTGCAATGTCATGATAAAGAAACTCTTACCGCATCGTATTTTGTTAATAAAAATGAGGAAGCCAGTTCCTTTTATTATTTTCCTTTTTTTCCTTTTACTTCTTGCAATTGCTTTTTAATATCCTCGGGAAACCAAGGTAAAACAGAATCTTGTTTGTACTGCTCATACACTTCGTCAGGATTTAGAAATCTCTCGGGAAGATTGAGTTTTTTGAGTTCAGCTTGGAAATCCAATTCTTTGTCAAAATAAACAAGTTGTTTTTCTTGAGTATTGATGATGAACCATTTTTCGGGAGAATCAAAAGTAGAATCTTGCTCATCTTTTTCAAATGGCTTGTAGCCATAAATATAAATTTTATGACAATTAAATTTCAAAATAGGTGATATTCCACCTCCAAGATCATTTTGAAGCCTTTCAACAAAAGTATCTAAAAACCATTCTTCAGGGTTACCTATACTTGAAATGTTATATGGTTTTATTAAGGGAATAATAGGAGTATTACCTAAATCCTTTTTCACATAATAAAATTTATCAATTCCTGCATTTTTATAGGAATAATCAGGCATATGTTCGTTCATTTCTTTTTTTATTTTATTACATTTTAATGAACCAAGAATCATGAAAGATAAAAGTAATGTCTTTAATAATTTCATATTAACCTTTTTTAATTTCCAAAAGGAAATGTAGTTTTATTATAATCCATCTATTTTGTTATATTCTCTTATTATAGAATCTTGTTTTTGCTTCATATTTTTTCCATCATTTTTTTAATTCTTTCATTTCCATTTGCCATCCAGTCAATTTTTGATTTATTGTAGGAATTTGTCCAATTTCCTTTTACTTTCATTAAATCATTTCCTCCCGCAATGTCGTGGTAGAGAAAACCGGAGATAATACTTACAAAATAGTATTTTATTAATAAAAATGAGGAAGCTAGTTCCTCATTATATTATTTTTCTTTTACTTCTCGCAATTGCTTTTTAATATCCTCGGGAAACCAAGGTAAAACAGGGTCTTGCTTATATTGCTCATACACTTCATTAGGATTTAGAAATGTTTCTGGAAGATTAAATTTTTTTAGTTCTATATTAAGTTCTTGTTCTGAATTAAATTTAGATAATGAAACTTCTTTAGTTCCTCTTTTTAAATCAATAATAAACCAAAACGCAGGAACAATTACTTTACGATTATCAAAGTTTCGAATCTCTTCATTTTTATGACCATAAATGTAACTACTTGTTAAATTAAAATTATCAACTGGACTAATACTAATTTCATCAAACTTATTGAAGCCTGTTGAAATTTGCCACATATCATTGCCTTGCAGCTTTATTAATTGAAATGGTTTAATCAATGGAATCATCGTATAATCCCAACCATTATCAGCCCAATAAAATTTATCTATTTTAGCGTCTTCATAAGGTCTTTCGGGAAATAATTTGTTTTTCATTTTCTCAGTTTTATTACAGTTAATCAAAACAATAAAAATAGCTAATAACGCAATTATTTTTTTCATTTTAAATATTTTATTCAGTTTTGCGAATCCATTTTAAACGATCTTGTTCCATTTTTTCTTTCCATTTTTTCATACCTTCTTCAATAATTTTGTCTCCGTTGGCTTTCCATTCAACATCTTTTTTAGAGTATTGATTACTCCAGTTTCCTTTTACTTTCATTAAATCATTTCCTCCTGCAATGTCGTGATAGAGAAAACCAGAAATAATACTTACCACATCATATTCTATGCTTCGTGAACCATCTTCAGACGCTCGTAAATCAAAAGTATCCTCAAACTTATGTTGAATTTTTACATCTCCATTTTTATCTACACTAACTAAAGTTATTATACCAATACTTCTTAATAACCAAGTCAGTTCATTGGCTGCAACTTTCCAAGTATCTCTATATTTTGTACTAAAAGGATTTTTAAACTGGTCTAACATATCTCCTTTGGCTCTTTTTCCTCCTAATTGAATTGCTCTTAATGGAAGATCTATAATTTCAAACGTTTCTTTTAAATAACGTAAATCATGAAACACCTTTTTAGCAATTTCTTTCTCATATTCAACAAACTCGGGGTCTTCATTAATCATCTTAATCAGCCTTTTGCTGTTACTAATATCTACTTCACCACTTTGCAGCATAGAATAAATTCCGGCTTCAAAAAGATTATCAATATTTCCATCCGTAAAACCAATAGATTTTGCCAGGCTTTGTCTTGCACCATGTGCCCAGCCGGAACCGTCATATTCTTTGTCGCCTCTTGCCCAATCTACAATATCAGTGTACCAGTGTTTTGTAATTTTCAGTTCTTCTTTGGCTTGGTCTACCCATTTTTTTATTCCTGCGGTATTCGCAATGCTTGTTTTTACCATTCGGGTTTTTCCTTCGCCTTCTACAAATGCTTTTTCTTCTTTCCGTTTTTGTTCCAAAGTCGCACCCGAAGAATAATCTAAGCGGTAAAACAAATCTTTGCCTGTATCTTTTACCCGATCCCAAATGGTTTGATCCTGATACTGATCCCAATCTGAAAGAGTTCCTTTATTAAACATTAATCCTACCGGAGCAAAATGGGCCTGCAGTTCCATATTATGTACTTTTTCAAAAGCTATTAAGGCATTAAGCTTAAGACGGTACAATTCACTTTTCATATAAAGAGCTTTTTTCGCTCCTTCTGCTTTTGAAATTGCCTGATCTAAAATTGTATGAAACCAATCAGGTAACACATTACTTATTATAGGAATTTTATATTTTGCCGACGCATACTTTTTAGAGGGATTAGCCTTTATATAGTCCCGATACGTTTTATACTGATGATAAATTTTCCAATAAGATTTTACGCATTCTCTGAATGTAGGTGCATTTCCGTTAATACTTCCATCAGGATTGAAAGCTTTATCTAAAAGACGTTTAGGAAAATGACAACCTTCTTCCGAGAAAAAACCTTCTGCGCTTGCTCCTGCATAAAATCCCCAACTTTCAACATAGAGATTATCATAATCCTATTTGGAAATATTATTCGCAGAAAATAACACTAAATACCAATTGAAATGCTTGAAAAAATGACATCACATTTGATTTTTTCAAAGTAAACATCAAAGGTAAATGCATAAATTATTATTGCAACAATGAGTAGAAAAGCAAAAAATCCAACTGTGAGCTTTATATATTGGTGTATTTTGAATTTAAATATTTTTGAAAAAATTAAGATTATAAAAAAGAAAATCAAAAAATCAGAAATTAATTTTGTTATATCTATTTGATAACTTAAAGATGAGTATCCTCTAACCAGCCATACAAAAAAATGCCCTTTTCCTTCTTGAATTTCTTCCATACAATTAGTCTCGTATTTGAATATTGTAATTATAAAAATCAATAAGGTAATTGAAAATAAGTAATAATATCTATAAATTGCTTTCATTCTAATAATATTTAACAAACAATATTCCTGCTGTGCATAATTCATTTTTATCTTGCCCCATATTTATAATGAATTTCCCGTTTTCGAAAAGCATTGAAGAATCACTACCATCAAAAAATGCTGCATATCTACATTTTTGTTTTATAAAAGAGTCTCTTATGTCACCTAAAGATGATCCTTTTACACCATCTTGATGAACACTAATAATTACTTTTGATGGAGATATTCCAATACAAGTTTTGCCTTTAATATGCAATTAAAATATATAAAGATTTCATTATAAAAATTTTATTATACACTACAATCCATAGAAGCAAAATCTATTATGGTAAGATACGATTTTCCAGCAATGTTAATGTTGGTTATATAAAAACAAATGTTCCTCCTTTACTATTCATTGTAACCCTCCGCCTTGTTAGTTCGATTTTTCTAATTTTTTTTAAATCTGTATCTAATTCTTTTTTCTTGGAAGAGTCTATTTTTTCTCCAATTATATTAGAATAATTTTCTATAAAAAAAGATACTGATCCGGACAGACTATGAAATTTATCCTTTAAAGAAACAAAAACGCCATACTTTTCAATTTTTTCACATTCAAAAAATGATTTTTCGGTAAATTCAATTTTATTTAAATTCAAATTCTCTACTTTATAACCTTCCAAAAAAGATTGATAAGGAATTCCTGTTGAATTTGTTTGTAGGCATTTCTTGCTAAGACAAACTTTATGAACTTTCAACCAGGTATTATTAGATCCCATTGTAGTAATAAAAACCAAACCTGTATTTTTATTAATTAACTAATTGAATTTTACCGAGTTTTTCTCATTAATTACTATTTTTACAAATTCTTCTACATCTTTATTTTGTCCTTGTAAAGAATTGCACCCAGAAAATAGTATTGATGCAAATATTATCAATAATATATTTTTCATAAGCATTCGTTTAATAACGGAAAAATGGCATCTTTTACAACTTGACCTTAACCCAATCTATGCTTTTAGAATTGCGAAATTAATTTGAAATATTTAGATTTTTTCGAATAAGGATATATAAAAAAGTATAAATTAATTTTGTTTCAAAAAAGATAATAATTTCATTTAAAATTATTTTTTTCCAGAACTATTATTTTGAAGTATTTTTCCCTCTTTTTTTCTTTTTATTAGATGAATAAATTTCTCATCACATTCTTTGAAATGCAAATATGGATTTATAGAATTGCCTGAGTTTTGAATATAAATTGTATCATTTGCAAACATAGAGCTTAAATTATCAAATTCGAGATAAGTTACATTGTCTTCTTTTAATACCTTTACAATGCCTTTAATTTTTTCATTACCAATTGTACTAAAAACAAAGTTATTTTTACAATCAATTTTTAAATAAAGCTTGCACTTAGATTCAATTGGATAATATTCTCCAGAAATCTTTTGCGAAAAAACACATATAAATGCAAGAAATAAAAAGAATATTAAAAACTTAGTCATCATACTTTTGAATTTTAGATTTATTGTTTTTACCCCATTTGAGGTTTTTGATATTACTTGTCTCATATTTATAAGTTCCAATTGATTCTAATTTGTTTGTTATGCAATTCTCTTTAATTTCCATTAATTTAATAATAGATTTAACATTACTTTTTCGATGATCAAAACCATTTAATCCCCCGTTGATTCTAACAGAAATAAAAATTAAATCATCTTTATCCGCATAATTACCCAATTGTCTATCATCCCAAAACCAACCAGCAGAATCACAAGTATACGTTAAGTTATTTGCAATAACTTCGGAAGTGTCAATTAATTCTGGTTTTTCAATATGTATAAAATATTTTTCATATGTGTCTCTCCATGTTAATTGAATCAAACCTTTACCTTTGTATTTGGGACCATCACCTTTGGAAGTATGACCATGGCTCAAGCACTCTTTGTATCTGTTATAAGAACGTCTCAATTGCTTTGTATTATTAGCCAAATACGGATTATCCTTTCTTTTTTTATTGTCAAGATATAACTTATATTTATTATACCCTTCCAAATGAGTAGAATGATCATAATCCCATCCCGAAGCATATTCCATCGTGGTGTTAAGTCTATCTGATTCTGTTTCAATCTGCGCTAAAAAATGAGCTTTTCTAAGACATGTATTGATATTATTGTCTTTCATTGCCTTATTCAAAGCATCTGTAAAAGCTTGATAGGTTTTCATTTCAGCTGGCAAAGGACAATTTTTAGCAGTAAACAATCTTTTAGAATTATAAAAAGATTTAATATCTTCTTCTTCAAATTCTTTTTCACAGAAACATTTTTTATCTTCTTGTTTTAGATTGGGTGCAGATTCATTCGTACCATACGTCACTCCTGAGCCAAGTCCATTCTGTGTAAATTGATTTCCAAAGGAAGAGTTTTCAATATTTTTCCCTGCATAGGTTTTGGAAGCACCTCCGGTGGTTTCAATATAATCTCCTCCTATAAAAGATTCCTTGCCCATAACTAATGGTTTTTTGAAATTTCTGCAGAATTATTCTTAATCTCTTTTTGAGAATGCTGTTCAAAAACTCCCTGACTTTGATTGGTAATTTTACCATTGGCAACTCTTAATCGATCTTTTTCTGTATGCGATTCTTTATTTCCGGTAATAAACTCAGTCATTTTCCCTGTAACGTTTGTAATAAAATCAGTTCCAACAGAAAGCATATTTAATAAACCAACAGTAGAAGTTCTATTCATACCTGCACTTTCAGAAATATTCATTCCCACGGTATTGTTTTGGTTCATTCCCACGTTTGTGTTCATACTTTCCGTCACATTGATATTCATATTCTTACAATTCAGCGTCATCGTTTCTGGAGCGGTGATGTTGATATTACTTCCCGTCGTATCAAGATGAATCTCATTACCCGATTTATCTGTAATAATAATACTTTCATCTTCCGTGAAAACAACTTTATGGCCGCTTCGGGTCATGATAGATTTTACACGGTTGTCTGCGAATCCTCCCAAAGCTGTTCCCCCATGAAACATTCCGCCCATAACAAAAGGTCTGTCGGGATGATTGTGTACAAAATTCACCATCACCTGATCACCGACTTCCGGTATGGCAACATACCCTCGGTTTTGTGTGATTTGGTCGGTTCCTCCTGCATCGGGACTCATCATTCTTATAAAATGAGTGGTGTCGTTCGTCTGCCAGTCAAATCTTACCTGAACTCTTCCCTGCCCTTCCGGATCGGTATTTGAAATTACAGTGGCAATTTGGGGTTGAGCAATTGGTATTGTGAATTCCGGCTTAGGTAAAAATCCTGTATCAGATGCAATTCCCTGAAAACTTCCGGTGTAATGACCGATGGTATCTATCTCATGCGTTGCTTCTGTAACCATGATTTTTGTGAAATAGGAGGTTTCATTCGTATCCGGTTTCCGCATTTCGATATCGACACTGCATCCCGGATGTAAAAAAGGAACCGTCGTAGAGCCTGAAACACTGAAGACATTCACGCCTTCACTTCCTGATGTGCTTTTTTGGGAGTATTCAACATCCAAATGGGTGGTTGCTTTTATCGGAGCAACCCGTAATGAAGGTGTTTTATAAATAGTATCGTTGTGCTGATACGCTGTTTTTGCCAAATCTCCAACATGCTGAATCGGAGTAGAACCTGATATCAGTTTTTCATTTTTATTGCTGTTGTAACCGTAGAATTGTGGTTTTGTATGAACCGCTTTCAATTCGACTTTTATGTCGTTGGCGCTGCTTCCGTAGGTTAATTTGATGGGTTGGTTTTGTGGAGGAAGTTTTCCAAAGTGGAGAACTTCACCATCATAATAGAACTGTTCACCATACGCTTCTGCCATTCTCGCCAGATAATTATAATGGGTTTCATCATACTGACTGCTGTAAATGATTTGAGAATAATCATTTGTATCGATTCTGATATCAAAACGGCTTTTATCTAAACCCTGCCTAATCACTTCTTCAGCAATAATTCCCATATTGACAGCCTGATTTCCACCAAAACTCTGAATATGCGGTGCCCCATCCAATAAAATAGTCGGACTGTAACCTGATAAAATAATATTTCCCAAGCTCATTTTCTCCTGACTGAAACCTACGCCGGTGATGACACCTACAAAAGTACGTTCCGGACTGTTTTCAATGTCTTTATAAGAAATAACGGCCGTTAATCTTTTGCCTAAAAACTTATTGGCTTCTTCTAAAGTATGCGTTTGGCGGTCGCCTAAAGTATCGTGAGCTAATGTCAGCGTAAATTCGTGATGTTTCTGAGAACTTTGGGTAAGCTTGAAATGCTTGTAATATTTGATCACCTTACCTTCAATGACCAAAGATAATTTTACCAATCGGTTGATACCGGTATGGTGATTCTCTGAGATCCCGGCCGCATTCTGTGATGGGCGAAAAGCGGAACCTCCGTTTTTTTCTAAGGTATTCATATTGTTGTGATTATGTGGTGGATTAAAGATATTAAATTTTATTTATTCATTTAAATTTTAAGTTATAAATTTTTTATATTCAGGCTTTTAGCTATCTGTTTACTGGTAAGAGTGTGATATTTTACTGAATTCTTATAAAATAGACTCAATCGCAGCCCTGCTTGAACGGAGCTCTTTTTTATTTTTGGTAGCTAACCAATAATAAAAAAAGCGGGAGTGGAAGAAGGATCAGCTGCCATAAAAAATAAAGTTGTACAAAAATCAACACTGAAATATACGATGAACTGAAAAAGACCGTCTTTTCGGACAGTCTTTTTTTGAATCTCTAATAAACCTTGATGAATTGCTGTTATACTGTCGGCCAAACTCCTTCGTAAGCAGAGTTTCCGTAGTTGATTTTCTCAGCACTTACAACAAAGCTGATTAACATTGAGTTTTCGTCTACAGCATCGAAGTCTACCTCATGCTGAATTACATAACCGTTTTCCCAGTTTAAAGTAATTAGAGTTCCTTCTTCGTGAGATTTGTTGAAAGTAATTTCACCAGTTGTCGGCTTGTACTTTCCGTTTAACAGTGACTCAAGGATGTCAGATTTTTCTGTTGCCTCGATCGTTAGTTTGATAAGCGCATTAGAAGGGTCTGATGCTACTCTACCTGAAACGTCTGTAGATCTAGAAACGCTGTAGTTCAGCTTTAATAATTTTTGACCTTCGCTACCGTTGAATTTTAAGATTCCTCTTGAATTTGCTGCCATGATAAGTAAATTTTAATCGTTAGTATTTTTTGTGATTTCTATAACCCAAAGATAGATACACCAATAATATCTTTAAAATTTTAGAATAATTATTTCGAAAATTGTAGTAATTCTACGATTTGATGTAGTAGAACTACGACAATTTATAACCACTACCAGTTTTTTAACAAATATTACCGAATTTTAATATAAAGTTTACACTTTTTGGAATGATAATTGGGTATGGATTAAAACACTATAAAAATAAAATATTATGAAAAAGTTAATGTTATTTGCCTTCGGAATAGGCTTAGTTGCCGCAAGCTGCGGATCAAAAGAACCACGGATGTCTTCAGAAAATAAAGACTCAATGACTGTTATAGCAGATTCTACGACAAGTATGGACTCAACCTCTACGCCAATGCAAAGCCCGGACACTATGAAAATGCCAGTAGATACAGCGGCAGCGCCAATGAAATAAGAAATAGATCTTATAAAAACATAAATCTGCTGATAATTTCGGCAGATTTTTTATATTTGATTAACTAACCAATATGCTTTAAATATGAAAAAATTAGGAATAGCAATGCTTTTAGGCTTAATAACTTTAGGAAGCTGCGCAGACAAAAAAGAAAACAGGGAAGAATATAAAGAAAATCACAATAAAGATTCTTTGAGAAATATATCAGGTGATACGGCAGCAGCACATTCTGAGCCTACTCAAGCGGAAACTGATACTCCAAAATCTTTACAGGACACTGCCGCCTCGCCAACCGATTACAGCAGTAAAGAGTCAAAACCCAATACCTCAGTAGGAGGCTCAAGATAAAAAAGCAAATCCGTAGAAAATTCTATGGATTTTATTTTTTAATTGTTTCTAAAATGCTTGTCTGCAATTTCTCATATTTTATAACTTTTTGTATTTCTTTACTAAGTTTAATCCTTTTTATAACTTTAAACGGTCAAGTTTTAATATTCTTTGTTTGCTTTTGCGTTAAATTGTGGATTATTAGTAAAAACGGAGATACATAATTTCTAAAATGATCCTCTTATTTTTATTAAAAAGAGAATAATTATTTAACTTAATTATTACATTTGTATCCAACAAAAAAAATTCATGAAAAAAACAGCAATATTATCATTCCTTTTCTTTGCAGCACTTGCATTTGCACAAGGAATTAAGTTTGAAGAAGGCAGTAACTTCAAAACTATTTTAGCTAAAGCAAAAAAAGAAAACAAACTTGTTTTTATTGATGCTTATGCAGTTTGGTGTGGCCCATGTAAATTAATGGTAAAGAATATTTTTCCGTTAAAACCAGTTGGTGATTATTACAACGCCAACTTTGTCAATGCAAAAATTGACATGGAGAAAGGTGAAGGTATTGATCTGGCAAAAAAATACAATGTAAAAGTATTCCCAACCTATCTTTTCATCAATGGTGATGGTGAAGAAGTTCACAGAACCATAGGATATGTTGAAGAAAAAGATTTCATCCAGTTTGCAATGGATGCAGGAGATCCAAACAAAAGATTAACTGCATTGAAACAAAAATTTGAAAAAGGAGAAAAAGATTCTGAGTTCCTTTTAAATCTTGCCGGATTAACGGTTTATAATGATACAGAATTTTCTAACAAAGTTTTGGAACGTTATTTTGCTGCAAAACCTGCAATCACTCAGGATAATCTACAGCTGCTTTTACAGGCTATGAAAAGTACAGATGGTGCACCTTACAAGATTTTTACAGAAAGAAAGGCTGATATCCTGAAAATAATTCCTGAGAAAAACGTTGAAGGCATTGATAAAAACGTGAAAGTAAATACGGTAATGAGCAAAGCTTACAACACAACAACAAAAAAGTTGGATGAAGCTTATTTCCTTGCAGAAACTCAAAAGTTCATGACTAGAGATGAAGCAGAGAACCTTTTGAAAAGAGTAAAAGCAAGCAGAGCTTTGAAAGATAAAGATTTTGCAACCTATGAAAAAATCACTATTGAACTGAATAAAGATACTTCGGCTTTAAGCGCAGACCAACTTAATTCTTTAGCTTGGAATTTCTTTGAAAATGTTACCACTAAATCTTCTCTTGAAACTGCTGTAAAATGGGCACAGGAATCTGTAAATAAGAATGAAAATTATGCAAATACAGATACTTTGGCAAACCTTTACAACAAAATTGGAGACAAGAAAAATGCTAAAATCTGGGCACAGAAATCAGTAGATCTTGGAAAAGCAGCGGGTGAAGATACTGCAGACACAGAAAAATTATTGAAGAGCCTTTAATCTTTAATTTTAAAACATAGAAAATCCGAAGAACGAATAGTTTTTCGGATTTTTTTTATTTTGTTTTGCCACGAATGCACGAATAAAACCTTTATTTTAGATGAATAATTCGTGCATTCGTGGCATCTATTTTACAATTTAATACTCAAACAAAATGCTTCCCCACGTAAAACCACTTCCGAAAGCTGAAAGCAGCACTAGATCGCCTCGTTTGATTTTTCCGAGCTCAATCGCTTCATTTAAAGCAATCGGAATAGAAGCTGCTGTTGTATTTCCGTACTTCTGAATATTATTATGGATTTTTTCATCTGGCAAACCAAATTTCTGCTGTACAAACTGTGCAATCCTTAAATTCGCCTGATGCGGAATAAACATATCAACATCTTCAATTGTTTTTCCTGCCTTATCCAAAGCTTCCTTCATGGTTTCAGGAAATCTTGTCACCGCATGTTTGAAAACGAAATTCCCATTCATGATCGGGTACACTTCTTTATCGGTTACATTTTCAGGCTCTTTTCTCATTCTGTCGCTCCATCCGTATTTTGAACCCGGAAACTGCGTGCACAGTTCATCTGCATATTTACCTTCAGAATGCATATTCATCGCCAGAATATCTCCTGCATTTGCATCTTCCGTTGCAGAAAGCACAATTGCTCCTGCTCCATCACCGAAAATTACAGAAACACCTCTTCCCTGATCAGAAAAATCAAGTCCGAAAGAATGAACTTCAGCGCCTACAACCAAAATGTTTTTATACGTTCCCGATTTTATAAATGCATTCGCAACGCTCATCGCATAGACAAATCCTGAACATTGGTTTCTTACATCCAAAGCTCCGATCGTATCACAACCCAACATATCCTGAAGTAAAACTCCACATCCCGGAAAATAATAATCCGGAGAAAGCGTGGCAAAAACAATATAGTCTATATCTTTTGCCGTCAAACCAGCTTTTTCTAAGGCTTTTTCAGAAGCCTTGAAACCAAGATATGCCGTTGTTTCCTGAGCATCATTTCGGTTTATTCTGTGTCTTCTTTCTTTTATTCCGGTACGCTCGGTAATCCACTCATCATTGGTGGTCATTAGTTTTGCTAAATCATCATTGGTGACCACATGATCCGGAACATGAAATCCGATCCCTTTTATTGTACTTTTAATCATATAGTTTTCTAATTTTGGTAAAGATAAAATTTATTTCATACATCATATTTCAAATTAATAGTATTTTTACTTTATGCCTATTGACACAATTTACAGAGATTCGGGATGCGAATGGATAGACGTGGAAGCGCCTACACAAGAAGACATGAAGTACCTTCATGAACGCTACGAAATCAACAATCTTCTTCTTGAAGATACTTTAGACCCCAATCACTTACCCAAATATGAAGCCGACGGAAATGTCAAATTTTTTCTTTTGCGCGAAAGTACCGAGCTGGAAAGGAAAAACCTCAACACCATAAGTGATATCAGTACAAAAATCGGGATATTCCTTGTAGAAAATACCATCATCACCGTACACAGGCTGAAAACCAAAAGTATTACGGAGACCAAGAAACAGCTTTCGGCAAGCCAGGAAAACTGTTCTCCCGATAAAGTTGCGTTGATGATTGCTCTGGTCATCATGAAAAGTTTTGATGATGAATCGCTGAGCTTATTTGAAACGATGGACAATATTGAAAATGAAATTTTCCTTAAAAATACCAATCATACCAATCAAATTCGAAGATTGTATAAGCTGAAAAGAAAATCAGGCCTAAATTCGAGGGTTTTAACGATTTCTACAGATGCTGTTGATAAATTTAAACTCCTCAATCTTCCTGATTCTGAGTTCGTCGATTTAAAAGATAAACATAAAGACGTTGTTGCCGATTTTGATCACCTCAACATTCAGATTACCAACTTAATTTCGATGTTTCTGGCGCTTTCTGATCAGAAAGCCAATCAGGTAATGAAAGTTTTGGCCATCTATTCGGTTTACTTTTTACCCATTACTTTTATTGCCGGTTTATACGGAATGAACTTCGACAATATGCCCGAACTGCACACAAAACAAGGATATTTTTACACTTTAGGGACAATGGGGGTGATTGTAATCTGTACGTTTATTTATGCAAGGAGAAAGCAATGGTAATTCATTTTAAACTTATTAGTCCTTTTTGTCATTCCGCAGGAATCTCAGCAGAAAAAATTTTAAGTATTTAGATTCCTACGGAATGACAAACTGAGTGTAGAATTTTTTTAATAATTAATCGAAATTCAACATCAAAAACACCACACCAAACCATGAAATCCGAAACCCTCCAAAAAATTCTTGATGAAGACATACTTTCTCAGGATTCCAAAGAAAAGCTGAAAGCACTGCACGAAAATATTTCGAAAAGAGAATTTTCTGATCTTCTGGATGCCGAAGGAAACCAGTATATAGAATTTGTACAGGAAGGAGGCGGTGTTTGGGGAAGTGCCTTGGTAGGATATCTTTACGGACTCGAAATATTCGGAATCCGTTTTCTGAAAGTTGCCGGAACCAGCGCAGGAGCAATTAATACCATGTTGATTGCAGCTTGCAAAACGAAAGAAGAAGCCAAAAGCGAAGTCATTAAAGAAATACTTTTTAACTGGAATTTTGCAGATTTTATGGATGGAAAAAGCTATGTAAAAAGTACCATTCATGCGATGCTCAACAATAAAAATTTCTTTAAAATCAATTTAATTATTACGATTATTCTAACGGTTGGATTAATCAGTTTACCGTTTATCCTTTCCTCTGAAACAACAAGAGAAGCGAAGCTTTATTTTCTGATTCCCCTTGTTCCTTTAATTATTTTAATTCTAATCTTAAAAAAACTATACCTGAATTTTCAGAAAAGCAACAGCGGGCTCAATCCCGGAAATGTGTTTGAAGACACCATGAAAAATGTACTCAACGATTTCGGAATAAAAACGGTCGCAGAACTCAATAAAAAATTTATTCAAAAGGAATATGAGCTCAATCTCAATTACCGCTATGGCAACGGAATGGAATTTTACACCAACGCTTTAAACGGAATTGAAGAAATTAAAATGAATAATCTGGAACACATTGATGAAACACAGTACAGAATCTATTTTGAGGGCATCGAAAACAACGATTATTATAAAAACAATCCGTTTTATCAGTTGAAATCTGAATATACGGTTATCACGACCGACATCAACGCCAAAATAAAAGTACAGCTTCCTATTATGGCGAATCTTTACTGGTCTGAAGAAGAACTGAAGCACATCAGTCCGGCAGAATTTGTGCGTGCTTCGATGTCTGTTCCTTTCTTTTTTGAGCCTATGCAAAAGCTCATCAACAAAGACGATGATTCTGTACAATACGCCTGGAAATTCTGGATGAATACCTCAAAAGAAAACATTTATCCTGTCGGGATTTTTATCGATGGCGGAAGTATTTCAAATTTTCCGATCGATCTTTTTCATGTGACCGATATTTTCTATCCAAGACTTCCACTTTTTGGAGTACAGTTAACGAGTGATTCGGCAATCAATGAAGAGAAAGGGAAAACGAGCGAACAAATTCTTAAAACTCCCCTTTCCTACGCCGGAAATATCATCGAAACTTTAAAAGGTTTTAACGACAAATCTTTCCTGACCAAATATTCATTTTACAATTTGTACAGCATTAAAACCGTGAACTGCGGAACGAGTAGCTGGCTTAATTTTTTTATGAAAAGAGAAGAAAAAGAACAGCTTTTCAATGCCGGATTTGTTGCCGCACTTGATTTCCTCAATCAATTTGACTGGGCAGAATACAAACGCGAAAGAATGATGGTTGCGATGAAAGAGAAAAAGATTTTGAATGAAGAGGATACACCGACGGTGGGGTGATTTTTGGGTTGGAGAGTTGGAGCGTTTTAGGGAAGGAGTGAATTTGTTATGCACAAAAAACTTTGTCATTCTGAATGAAGTGTAGCGAAATGAAGAATCTCTACGATAAATCAAAGAAGTATCTCAAAATAGATTTGCGATAATTTACATAAACCCCGCTCCCTGCTAGCGCAAGCGTCTCGCTTGTGCTCTACATTACCCAAAACAGTACATGCTAAAATGTATACTGTTGTAAAAAATAAAATCATTCAGTTATTAAGCGCATCATTTTGGTTAAGAACTATACATTTTCGGTGAAATACCCAAATGATTCGGTTGTTTAGAAATATGATTCGACTCTGAACCATAACCTTTGGGTTTAAGACGTAAACGATTCGGTGCAGAACCCAAAACGATTCGGTTCGGAACGACAAATTTTCGGTTAGAGACCTGGTCGATTAAGTCGACAACCGAAACGATGGTCAAAACAACCGCAAACAACCATTACAGAACCGAAACGGAAGTATAATTTAGATTAACGTTAATATTAATAATTGTATAAGTTCTGTACAACACTTCAAAAAATCTCTACGCAATCATTCCATTCAAAAAAAATCCTCAAACGATTAGTTTGAGGATCATTAATTTTAATTAGACCTATACACTTTCAGATTCTGGTGTCTCGGTATCGGGCTTTTTGGGAGCGCTGCTTCTTCCGAAAAACTGTTTCAAATCTGCTTGTTTCGTTTGAAAGCCTGATGCAGAACTTCCGGCCTTATAGCTTGTAAATGCATAATCTTCGAGTGCCGCATGATAATTGTCGTAATCGTGAAGCGTCTTGGCATCTACCAGTTTTGTAACCAGACTATTGAATCTGGAAATCATTCCTTCGAGATTTCTCCGAGAGTTGTAATCATCTTCAAATTCCTGCCAATCCAGATCAGGTGCGCTAAGGTTGGGTTGGTTTTTATTATAATCGTACACTTTGTTGACCAAAAGTTTGTTTTGCTCATTAATGCTTCCGTAGCGTTTGCGGTCTTGTGGAGAGAGATTGATATTAAAATCTTCAAGAGCTATCTCAAGAGTTATAATTGCATCAAGAATAGATGCCAGTTTTGCATTGTCTAAATGCGTGTTGTTTAAATTTGTAATTCCCATCATTTATGATTTTAAATGTTAGTATAAAAATCGCTTTGTGTTTATTTAGGTTTGAACTAAATTAACGATTTTTTTGATATGAAAATGAGTGAGTTGCAGATTTAATGAAAATATTTAACCATTTTTAATTTAATAAATTAAAGCAAATAAATATATTGTTATTTTTGAATAATAAGATATTACAATGAAATATAACTACCTGTTAATTCTTTTATTTATTTTTAATTTTTGTTTTTCACAAAGCAGATTAACAAAAGAATTGCAGTTATTTAAAAGCGAAAACTTCGATGACGTAACTTCAGCGAGGAAATATTTACTTGGATTGCATAACAAAGAAGTAATATCAGCTTTAATAGAAATGTCCAAAGATACTAGTTATGTAGAATTAAAAAACACTGGAGATTTAATATATCCCGGTACGAAAAGATTCTATGGTCATGGATGGAATGTACGATATGATATTGACTGGCTTTCCGCTCGTGCAGGTTGGTTGCTTGAAGAAATAACTTTTCAAAATTTCGGATTTCTAAAGAAGGAAATTTCCTATAATGAGTTAGTTGAAATTACTAATGATAAATTAATTTTAAAAAGAAATGATGAGGCAGAAAGAATACTTACTTATCGCAAAATAATTGCTGATGAAGCCGAAAAATGGTGGATGAAAAATGAAAATGAGTGGACTGATTATTATGCTCTGAGCGAGGCATTAAAGAGTTACAATGTTTACCGTTGGGATTTAGCTATACACTATCTCCGATTTGGGGATTATATCTTCGAAAATTTAAATATTGAAAATTACACTAAGGAATTAAAGCCAAAATTAATAGAAATAAGTAACAGCATAAATAGTGAATCAACTTCTTTTCAAGCTAAACTATTACTAAATGATGATGAAAATTATTGGTATAGCAATAAAAAGATAAAGTAACTTATTAGAAAATATAAAGTATACCCGTTGTGCATTTTGAATCTTTGTCTTTCGAAAATAAGTGAAACGGCTTTGTTGCCGCACTCGATTTCCTCAATCAATTCGACTGGACAGAATACAAACGCGAAAGAATGATGGTTGCGATGAAAGAAAAAAAGATTTTGAATGAGGAAGATACACCGACGGTGGGGTAAAAAAAAATCAGATAATAAATATCATCAAACAAATCAAATGATTATAAAAAATAAAGTCATAAAATTTATATCCGGAAAATACTATTTAATACTCCTTGTTTTGGTAATTGGGTTCATTATTTGGGGAGTTATACATGAAAAAATGTGGATTAAACAGATGTTGAAAAACTCTAAATACACAATTGGTATTGCCACAACAGATTGGCATCAAAAAAATAATAATGGTACTGGTACAGATTACAAATATCATTTTAAAGATTTAGACTATTTCTCAACTACAAGTTATTCTTATAAAAAAGGTGATTCATTTCTAATAATTTTTGATTCTCTTAAACCAAAAAATAATCAAGTCCTTTGGATTTATCCTATTGAAAACTATTTAATAGATTTAAAGGTCCCTAAAGATGGTTGGAAATACAATGACGTTCCATTTAAAATTGACAGTATAGAAATTAGAAAGAAATTAGCAGAATGATTTTCTTTATCCAAAAAAGAAAGAATCGAAATGTTTAGAAAGTATGCTTAGAATTTTCCCTATTTTCGTTCCTAGTATCCTACAGTAGATGAAAAAAAAGCACCTTTTTATTATTGGAATTGTAGCAGTTCTTATTTTTCTGGCGATTCCGGTTATTCACGTTCTTAAAACAAAATGGAATGAGCAGGATATTAAAATTGAAACTCCGAAAGGTTTTACCAATGATGCAAGTCAATTGAATCTTACCGAAATTGATACTTTAATCATCGTTCCCAACAATAAAACCGAAATTGTCAATCAATTAAAGCAGGTGATACAATACGCCAAAGAAAAAAATCTTAAAATTTCGATTGCTGGAGCTCAACACAGCATGGGTGGACATTCCATTTATCCCAACGGAATTTTGCTGAATATGCTTCCGTACAAACAGATGGAACTCGATCAGAAAAATAATATTTTGACGATTGGTTCGGGTGCTTTGTGGGAAGATGCGATTAATTATTTAGACAAATACGGAAAATCTGTTGCGGTGATGCAGGCTTTCAGCTCGTTTTCCATTGGTGGTTCGATGAGTGTGAACGGACATGGCTGGCAAAAAAATCTCCCGCCCGTTTCTTCGAGCGTGATTTCTTTTACTTTAATGAATGATAAAGGAGAGATTATCAATTGCAGCAGAGAAGAAAATCCTGAATTATTTAAGTTGGTGATTGGCGGATATGGACTTTTCGGGATTATTCTGGATGTAAAACTGAAAGTCGTTGATAATCTTGCGCTGAAATATAAATCGGTAGCAATGAATTCTGATGACTACGTTTCTTACTATAAAAAATTTATTACAGACAACCCAAATGTAAATCTTGTTTTTGGAAGATTAAGAGTTTCAGACAAAAAGTTTTTAGACGAAGCGACCATCATTTATTTTGAAAAAGCTGATGTAAAACCGCTTTCTCTTGCTGCTCAGAAAACAAAAAATAAAGAAATCAGACGTATAGTTTTCAGAAGTACCGTCAACAGCGAATATGGAAAAAGACTTCGCTGGGATTTGGAAACCGGAATGAATACCGTTTTAAACAACACGGTTTTTACCCGCAACGAATTATTAAACGGTCATGTTTCGCTGATTGAAAATAAAGATCCCAATTCTACCGATCTCCTGCATGAATATTTTATTCCTGAAAGAAATTTTAATCAGTTTATAAAGGATATAAAACCAATTTTAAAGGATTCTGAAATAGATTTATTAAATATTACCATTCGAGCCGTAGACAAAGATGAAGACAGCTACATGAACTATGCAAGGGAGCATGTTTTTGGTTTTGTTTTACTGTTTAACCAAAAGAAAACGGCAAAACAGGAAAACGAAATGAAAATAGTAACCAACAAATTAGTTGATATGACCATCAAAAATGAAGGCACTTTTTACCTTCCCTACCGTCTTCATATCGATAAAACAAAAATGAGAAAAATCTATCCTCAATCTGATTCTTTCTTTGAGCTTAAAAGAAAATATGATCCGCAGGAAATTTTTGAAAATAAGTTTTACTTGCATTATAAATAATAATAAAATATAATTGAGATTCTTCCTTCGTCAGAATGACAAATTGGGTTTATATTTACTACCAGAAATTACTTTATACAACCTATGATTACCAAAATAGACCTAAGAGAATCTTTACAAATTGCTAATTCAGAGACAACCACTGAAACAGAAGTATTTCAAAATGAAACGCTGCGTCCCATTTTGAAACTTCAGAATGATCTGTATCTGTCAATGTTTACAAACTATGCTCTGCGGCAAAAAGCAGATTTCGGATCTCTGTCAGTTTCGAAAAAACAAATATTTATCGAACAGAGTGTACAAAAAGACGCTGTGCTGAAAAACACTTTTATCGGAATGACCATCGGAATGTTTACTTTAGAGGAGATGGAAGTCTATCAATCTGACAGCAAAGTTTTTAATAAAAGAATCATTACGATGTTGATAGAACGATTGAAAAGCCAAATTGAAAAAAAATAAATAAAAATGACATACATCTGTGAATGCTGTGGCGAAGAAAAAGAAGAAGCCGAAAAAAGAATTAATAAAGTTTTAAATAGATCATAAAATGAAGACAAAACAACTTTACAAATATTTGCTGATTATCGGTGGCTCAATGATTCCGTTGTCAATAATCATGCTTGTTTTTGGTATCTCAATGTTTACAGCACGGGGGGATTTTTCCAGCTTTGTCATTCAACTTTCACAATTCTGTTTTATTTTCTGGATACCCGTTTGTGTGTTAGGAATTATTTTATTGATAATTGGCTCAATAATGCAGAAAAGAAATATTTAATTTCAAAATTGAAAACAAATCTACCCTTTCCTCCACATCGGATTATGCTTCAAAATAGCTTCATTCACCACGCAATCTTCTGCGTGCGCACCTTTTAGAAAACCAATGCTCATTAAAAATTCATTCACAATTTCACCGCCAGTAAATTTGAACGTTTTTTTAAACAGTTTCATCCATTCCTGTAAAGTTTTGGGGTGATGATGCTCCAGCCATTTTTCAAAAGAACCGAATTCTATTTGCAGTTCTATAATAGTTTTTGCATTTTCAATGGCAGCGTTTACTTTCAATTTGTTTCTGATAATTCCGGGATCACTTAATAACCTTTCACGGTCTTCTTCACCGTAAGCGGCAATTTTTTCGATATTAAAATCATCGTATGCTTTTCTGAAACCTTCTTCTTTTTTTAAAATCGTTTCCCAGCTCAATCCTGCCTGATTGATTTCCATAATTAACCTTCCAAACAATTCATTATCATCATGAATCGGAAATCCGTAATGATTGTCGTGATATTTTTTGTGCAGCTCTTTTCTGCTTTCAGGCTGCATTCTTTCGACTGCTGAACAATAACTCATTAGAATAGGTTTTCTGTTTTGGTTAAAAATTTATTTAACGCTTCTTTGATGTCAATTCCGGTGCGGTCTGCCAAAACAATGAGCCACCAGATATTTTCACCTAATTTATGCTCAAGTTCGGCTTCAGAATTCTGTTTTGACCAGGTCTTTTCGTGCGACATCACATTTCTGCCCACCAATCCGGCATCAGTAAGATACGCCAAAGCATCTTGCTCCAATGTCCACTCGCTTCCATTTTGCTGAATTTCCAACTCGTGATATTTTTTTCTGATTTCTAAAGAACGTTCTATGATTTTATCTAAATTATTTTGATCCATCATTTTATTTTTGAAAAGTAAAGGTAATACAAACTGCTGACAAGTGTCTGTCAGCAGCATTATTTATTAATCATTATTTTTAAAATTGATCGAGAAAATCAAGATACATTGGAACGCTTTTTTCAATCCATTCGAGAGAAGTATTATGCTCCAAACCATAATAAACAAAAGGTTCTTTATAATCTGCTTTCACATATTCAAAACTGAGTTCAAAAGGTCTTGTCAATTCTTTCATCGTGTATTTATATTTTCCTTCTGCACTGTAATCGTCAAGATCTACTCCTACAGATATTGCCAAAGCAATCTTTTTACCACCTACTTTGAATCCGCTTTTACTTCCGTAAGCCCAACCGTGCAAAAGCACTTCATCCATCCATTTTTTTAATAAAGGCGGACTGCTAAACCAGTAAAACGGGAACTGTAAAATAATTTTATCATATGCTTCAATTAATTCCTGTTCTTTTTTAACATCGATATTTTCATCAGGATAACTTTCATATAACTCATGAACGGTATATTTTTCGGGAAACTTCTTCAATTCTTCCACCCATCTTTTGTTGATTAATGAATCTTCCATTTTTGGGTGAGTAACGATTACTAATGTTTTCATATTTTTAAATTTCTTTTTTTAACATATGACTTTTTTTAAACCGCAAAGAGCCAAAAGATTTAGTCTGATTTAAGTTTTTCAAAAGCTAACAAAACAACCAATAAGTAAGGTTTTTACATTTTGTAAACTTTTGAATTTCTATTTTTTTCAATCATTTCTTTTGATGCTTTTGCGGTAAAAAGACGCTTAGTTTCTTATAAGGTTTAAATTTCTTTTACAAAAATAATAGGTGTAACTTACATTTGGTATATTAGCAACCAATTGTATGGTACTATAAAAAATGTAAGTAATGACTAAAATAAAGGAAACTTCAACCAACTTTGCGAATAGAAAAGCGCTCACCGATGAATGTCCGGAATTGTATGCTTCAAAATTAATTGGCGGACAGTGGTCACTTGCCATTTGCAGTTATCTGATCAACGGAAAACTGAGATTCGGAGAACTTAGAAAAAGTCTTGGAAATATTACAGAACGCATGCTTACGCTTCAACTTCGAAGACTGGAAGAAGATAAAATTATCACAAGAACCGTTTTTGCAGAAGTTCCGCCAAGAGTGGAATATGAATTAACAGAAATCGGATATCAGCTAAAACCCGTTATCCAGGAGTTGGAAAAATGGGGAATTATGCACAAAGAAAGCATTTAAATTGTTAGTTTGAATCTTCAGCTATCTAAACACCGCTTCTTTAGTCTTTAACCTGAAAATTTCCTTTGCATTAAAAATAATAACCGCTAAAAATATAATAGCGTAAGACAAAATCTGTAAACCTCCAAGAGCTTCGTGATACACTGCTCCTGCCAAGATAAAGGCAATGATTGGATTGATATTAAGAATCATTCCCACTTTTGAGGAGGCAATTCCTGATAAAGCATACAAATTCAGCAACAAAGGGACAATCGTGTACATCACCGCAATAATTTCAATATAAAAATAGAACGTAAAATCTGTAGGAATAGACCCTGAATATTTAGGAAAAAACGGCAACAAGATCAATGCTGATAAAATCATGTGAAAATTGAGAATCAGAAACTTATCAAATTTCTTGTTGGTACTTTGCACAATGAGGTAACACGCATAAGTAGAGCCAATCAAACTGCTGTACAACATATCAAGAAGATTCGAATACGACAGCAAAACACATCCTACTCCACTTAAAAATACCGAAAGCCATTGTAGTTTTGTCAGTTTTTCACGAAGAATAAAAAAAGCAAGAATCGTTGTAATAATCGGACATACAAGGTAAGCAACTGACGTCGCTCTCACGCTGATATGATTCATCACATAAATAAACGAAAACCAATTTCCCGTGAGCAAAATACTGCTTAAAACGTTTAAACCTATTATTCTGTATTTACTTTTCTGAGAAATACTCTTAAAATATTTTAAATTTTCTTTAAGCTTTGCTCTTCTGAAAAGAATCGTTACCAGCGACATAATCAATGCACAGCTGAAAACTCTGTAAAAAAGTATATCTAAAGATGCATACGAATGCAACGGTTTTAAAACCAGACTGAATGTTCCCCAGGTTGCGAAAGCAAAGATGGCGGCTAAATAATATTTGAGATTCTTCAATTGAAGTAAAAGTGTTTTTATTGCTTTAAAAAGAGACAAAGATAAGAATAAGGAAGCTGCGATTAATGTTTCAATATGATGTTTAAAAATATTTTTCTACTATTAAATTCATGTATAATGGAAATATTTGCAGCCCTCTTAATTTTGAAAACCGTAGTTTTGTACAAATGTCAAATATAAAACTCCATATAAAGATATACAAAGCAGTTGTAATGTTGCTTGTAGTGGTGTTTTCGTTATCTCCCTGTTCATTAAAGAGAAATGTTTTAGATATTTTTGACATTCAGCATATCAGTGCTCTCAACAAAACAAAAACCACAGCACCCTCATTTTCCGGCTGTGAAAGTTTTAATTCTTCTTCAAAAATTTCCGATTCAAAAGCAGATTTTAAATTTAAAGGAATTGCGCTTTCAGATTTTTTACAATCGGTCAATTTTAATTCTGAGAAGCCTATTTTTTCTCAAAAATCGTATTCCGGAAACACTTCCGGGAACAGTCCTCCAAAGTATATTTTATTTAAAAGATTGAAGCTGGATATGGTTTAGAATGAATTCTAAATCATTTTTAACAATCAACTTTTAAAATAAAACTTCAATGACAAAAAATATGACCAATCAGCCCACTGATATGGCTGGTTTATATACGTTATCAATCCGCCTTGTAATTGGCTGGACCTACTTTTCAGCTTTCTGGCGGAGACTTATTCTCGAAAACAAACTCATTCCCGATGAAGCGGGATATATCGGCGAAAAATTCAATCATTTCTTACCGAATGCTTTAGGAATAAAACCCATTATTGAATATCTGGTTACTCATCCTGATGCGCTTCAAACCTCAATGATCAGCTTCACTATCATTGAAGCGATCGTAGGATTATTTATTATTTTGGGACTCTTCACAAGGTTGATGGCTGCAGGAGTTTTTGCTTTGGCAATGGGAATTTTGCTAGGTTCCGGATGGATAGGAACGACCTGTTTAGATGAATGGCAAATAGGCGTTCTCGGAATCGCCTGCGGCTTTACGCTTTTTCTTACAGGTAGCGGAACTTATTCTTTAGACCAATATTTTAAAAATAAAAAATACAGCTTCACTCAGAAAAAATGGTTTCAATGGCTCGGTTCGGGTGCAATTCCTATTACAAATCCTAAACGCTTTGTACTTGTAGGTTCGTTGATTATTTTTGGATTGACTTTATACACCAATCAATACTTTCATGGTGGTGTTTTTGGAACTTTGCATAATAAATCGGTGAAGCCAAAAGTTGAAATTTCAAATATAAAAATGAATCAGTCGCAGGTAAAATTTGAGGTTTACAGAACAGAAGGTGTAGACGTTTATGGTTCTTTTCTTATCGGAATCGATTTATTAAATGAAAAAGGAGAAGTGATTCAATCAATGAATGGAGCTGAACTTTCAAAATTCTCTAAAGAAAAAATTCATAACCATTATGTAGCGAAAGTAAAACCCGGAAAACACAGTTTAATTATTCCGTTAGGTTCAAAAGCTGATTTAACGATTGATTTGAAAGATAATTCTTCTTCAGCCGAAAAAATTTCAGTGATTAAATTAACTGATATCAGTGGCGCAGAATGGATTGCGAAAATCAAATAAATTTAGCTTAAAATTTTATGATATTTATCCGTTTTCTGAATATGATAAAATATTAATATCCAGAAAACGGTTTTATTTTGTAAATTTATATTACTAATCATTCAAAATCTTATTATGAAAAACTCAATTCTTCTCCTTTTTGTAATTACATTTTTAAGCTTCGAAAATTTTGCAAAGGCCCAGAAAATCTCTGATGGCGAAACTGCGGATGTAAACGGAATGAAAGTGAGCTACAATATCACCAACAAAGAAAGTATACAGGTCGGCGGAAAAACTTTTGATCGCTACAAAGTTTCGGCTTCGGTAAAAAACACGTCTGATAAATCTTACAATATCAGACTTACCTCTTACCCACAAATTGTAATGGATACCGGAATTGTAGAACTCGATTGTGTAAATGCTACAGGAGCAAAACTGACTTCTAAAAAGATTCAGCTGAAAATGAAAACTCAGTTAATTAATGCATCGTACACCGCTTACGACAAATCGGGAAAAATGGTTACCAACATCTTACCTGTTATCGGAAGTTATTATTTTGATTCCGGAGATACTATTAATGATAATGCTATTTTTATTGTTCCTCAAGGTGAAAAACCGGAGGTGAATGTAAGAAGTTTGAGATAATTTGATCAAAATATTCAAATATATACCAATAAAAAACACCTCTGCAGTACAGAGGTGTTTTTCGTATAATAAAATTAATATTAATTATAATTCTAGGAAACTGTGTGCTACCGCAACTTCTTTGGTTCCGCTTCCTTGTATAGTGTCTGTTTCTGCAACCTCACCATCTATATAGATTGATATGATCAGTTTAGAATCAGCATTTAAAAGGTTGGCATTGGCAGCTAAATTTAATTGTGACTGGCTGGAGTTTACAAAAAACTCACCGCTTGTCCAGACCAAACCAGGAGAATCATACAAGGTTTCCTGTTTTGTTCCTACCTGCGTAATAATCGTTTTGAAAGTACTAACAGGAGGAGTGGGAGCTGTACCACCATTAATAATTTTTGCTTCAAACTGTACCAAGTGATCCTGAAACTGGTCTTCGTCATCATCATCTTTACAAGAATTAAAAACAGAAGCTGCTGAAAATAATATCACTGCTAAAAATGAAAGTCTAAGTAAATTTTTTGATTTGTAAAATTGCTTCATTTCTCCAAATAGATTTTTTAATGGTTCAAATATAGGTTTTTTATCAATATAAAAATAATTATTATGAAAATTTTCCAACATATATTTCCAAATAATATCAAATCAACAAAAGACTCCGCGTACCTTTTAGGATAGAGATTCTTTACCATATTTGATACTTTACAAGCTTTTCGGTTTAAAATATTAATTTAAAATCTCAATATTATTATCTTTGCAAGATGAATTTAGATTACATCGTAAGAGAACCCGAAAACATTAGTTCGATTACCCCCATTCTTTTCATGCTTCACGGTTATGGCAGCAATGAGCAAGATCTTTTCAGCTTCAGAGAAAGTCTTCCTGCAGACTGGATTATTGTGAGCTTCAGAGCTCCAAAACCCACTCAGTTTGAAGGATATTCTTGGTTTGATATCGATTTCAACAATCCTGAACAATTTATTGATCTCGATCAGGCAAAAGAAGTTCTCGAAAGTGTTTTAGAAAACATCATGGCAATTACCAACAAATATGGCCTTACCAGAAATAAAACCCATCTCTGCGGCTTTAGCCAAGGTGGAATTTTGTGTTACAGTTTAGCTTTAAAATATCCCGATCTTTTCAACTATGTAGCCTGTCTGAGTACCTATCCGGAAGAAAAATTACTTACTGATATTGTGAAAGATAAAAAGAAACTAGAAAATCTTCGTTTCTTTGTTTCTCATGGTACAGATGATGCCATTATCCCTATGGAATGGGGAAGAAAAGCTGCAGATCTTCTGTATGATCTTAGCTGTTACTTTACATTCAGAGAATATATGAGCGGCCATGGTGTCAATCAAAAAAACTATATCGATTTGATGGAATTTTTCTCAAAATAACAATTAACGATTCTCAAAATACCAAACATTCTTCCTGAAGAATGTTTTTTTTGTACCATATCATATATTTCACTAATTTCAATGAATGAAATTTAGGTTTTTAATATCAATCGTACTATTGGGCATTTTGATGAATGCACAGAACAGGTTTGAAATTAAAAACGGAAGTAAAGTCGTTATTCCTTTTAAATTAATCAATAATTTAATCTTCATTCCGATCAATATCAATGGAGCCGAGCTCACGTTTATGCTTGATAGCGGTGTAACAGAAAACACAATTTTCAGTCTTGAAGATAAAGAAATAAAGCTAAGCCAGATGGAAAAAATGAAGTTTTCCGGGCTGGGTGGCAACAGAAGTATTGAAGGTTTTAAATCTGATCTCAATACCGGTAAAATTGGTAAAAACTTCGTTAATGATTCTCTGATGCTCTACATTATCCAAGATGAGGAATTCAATATTTCCTCACACATCGGAATTCCTGTGAACGGATTTATGGGATATCATTTTTTTAAAGACTACCCGATCATTATAGATTACAGTTCAAAAAAAATTACCGTTTTCAAAGACCGCAAACTATTTGAAAAGAAAATTAAAAAATTTGAAGAATTCACCATTTCAATTGAAAAAAACAAACCTTATATTTTTGCTGATGTAGAAATGACCAGCGAAAAAAAACCGTCGAAAATGCTTATCGATATTGGGAATAGTGATGCAATCTGGCTATTTCCTACTTTAATAAAAGACTTTGTGTACAACAGACCCAATATTGAAGACTTTTTAGGAAGAGGGTTTAATGGTGATATTTATGGGAAAAGAAGCAGAATTCATCAGCTTCATCTCGGAAATTTTAAGTTTGAAAAACCGTTGACTGCAATGCCCGATGAGTTTTCTATTCAGCATCTTAATTTAGCCAAAGACAGAAAAGGCTCCATCGGTGGAGAAATTATGAGTAGATTCACTGTTGCTTTTGATTATAAAAACGAAAAGATCTATCTTCGAAAAAATAATCGATATCAAGACCCTTTTCATTTTAATATGAGCGGGCTCGATTTTAAGCAAGACGGGCTGCAATGGGAAAAAGATTATTTAACTTTCAGAACGCTAAATGAAAAATCTACATCAGGTGATATTCAAACATACAATAGTAATCTTCAGTATAAATTTATTTTAAAACCATTGTTTTCAATAGCCGGCGTACGAAAAGATTCTCCTGCAGGTAAAGCCGGTTTGAAAAAAGA
Source organism: Chryseobacterium sp. CFS15 (assembly GCF_031118795.1). NCBI lineage: Bacteria > Pseudomonadati > Bacteroidota > Flavobacteriia > Flavobacteriales > Weeksellaceae > Chryseobacterium > Chryseobacterium sp. CFS15. The sequence continues at coordinate 56,647 of NZ_JAVHYL010000017.1, forward strand.
TGACCAACTGATCATTATCAATGGTAAAAAAACTTCTGAGATGACGCTCAATAAAATTATGGAAATGATGAAATCTGATGAAGGAAAAACTATTTATATCACTGTAAACAGAAAAGGTCTGGAACTGAAATTTTCTTTTACCTTAGAAGACCCAATTCCCTATCAAGAATAATATGGAAACAAAAGAAACAACTTTAGATAAAATAAGAACCCGCCCGAGATTTAAAATGTATACGCATCTCAGTAAGGAAACGTATGCCGAAAATCTGAAAAAATATTTGGCTGAGCATCAGGACGAGTTTACAGGTAATGTAAACACCGAGGTTGCAACCATTTCTGTTTTAACCAAAGATGATAATTATTGGAAACCTTGTTTAGCCCTCCGAACCGAGCTTGATGAAGAAGTTACGGTTATAAGAGGCGTTTTTGGTCCCAGTTCTGCAGTCTGGACATTTTTTATGTTTCTTTATTTCCTGTTTTCAATTTCGTGGATGACTTTTTTCACGATGTATTATGTAGAAAACCAAATCAACAGCCACGAATATCCGTGGGCTCTGCATGCTTCATTTGTAATGCTTTTCTTTATTGCCGTTACTTATGCAGCAGCAAGATTCGGACAAAGTAAGGCTAAATCTGAAATGAAAAAACTCCGCAAATTTGCGGAGGAGTCTACTTTAAAATTCGAAAAAATCGTTTAGTTTTCCGAAAATTCTGTTTCCTGAACAGGCGCTGGTGTAGCTTTAGCCAATTTTATAGAATCGGCTACTTTTTCACGATTAGTCTGTTCGAAAATCATTTTTTCAACGTTCGGCTGAATCAGTTTTGTCATTTCTTCAACAGAAATATTGTTGGCATTGGGATCGTTCAGAAGATTTCTCCAAGGCTTTCTTTTTCCCCAGCCGTAATCTCCGAAAACCATTACCGGTGTTCCTTTCGCCTTTGTGGTCGCTCCACCCGGATTTAAAATCCATGTATCGGCGTAGTTATATAACCAGATTGCATCTTTCATCAATAATCTCAGACAAGAATGTGATGCAGGATAACCCGGAAGATCATATTGATGCCATCCTATTCCGTGTGTATTATGAATATTAAAATTATAAGGAAGTTTCCATTCGCTTTTTACAGTTGAAATGGCAAGTTTCTTTTTCCAATTGGCAAACATCAGGCCTCTGTCGGTCTGAGCCGATTTTTTACCCATACTTGTAGGCCCCCATTTTACTAAAGCACCATTTGAATACACTCCATACGCCTGAATAGGATATGAAAAGATGACAAACTTTTTCACATCGCTCAACACATCAAGCTGCATCGGGAAAGGGGAATATGCCATTAAAGTAGTATCTATTTTTGCAGGAACCACCAATGTATCAGAATTCCATTTGCTTTTAGAATCTAATCGGTTTAATGCTAAAATTGCATAACGCTCTCTTTCAGTATATTTTTTACTGAAAACTGCATACAGAGAATCTCTTAGCTTTTTATCTTTGGGGATCGCAAATGCATTGTAAAATCCGTTCTCCTGCATCATTGGCGGGGCAGATTCTTCTACAGGTTTTGTTTTTATAGAATCGGGATCGGCTGTACTTTTTGCAATATCCTCTGCAGTTGAGGTTTGTTGCTGATTTTGATCTACCGCCTCTTCTTTTTTACAGGAAGCAAGGCTTAATGCAAATAATAAGGTGTAAAATATTGATTTTTTCAAAGTTAGTTTTTTCATAAATATAATAGTTCATTCAGTCTGGTATAGCCTTACAAATATCAGACCTAAATTTTAAAAACCCAGGACTTTTAATTCTACAAGTCTTGAATAAATTTACAGAAAAATTTATTCCGATAATAATTTTCTGCAATCAATGATTGATTTAGAATAAATGAAGTTAGCAAAATGTAATTTTCTTCTCTTCTTTTCTTGATTGCTTGACTAATTTCCTGCTATCGAACCTAAACTAATTTCAGTTTTTATATTGATAAATATTTCAAGCATTTCGCTTCCTCTATATTTGTTGGAGATTATTTTTTTACTTTATTAATTTTAAAAACTATATAGATTTTACAAAGCATTTCGTAAAAAATATGATGGATATTCCAATGTATCTTTTAATGTTTATTTGATTTTTCCTGAGCCTATTTAAAAAAAAGCCAGCAGCAATTAATTGCTACTGGCTGATCATTAAGTTATGAGATTAATTAATAATTAAATTTATCTTTTTATAAACTTAAATGTTTTTACATCATCTTTGGTAAATACCTGAATCAAGTAAACACCCTGAACTAATGAATGAACATTAATGCTTCTTTCATTTTTCGATAATGTTTTCTCGGTAACTTTTCTACCATCTGCAGAGTAAATAGCTAATTTTGTAATTTTCTCCTCTCCACTTATGTTAAGGATGTCCATTACCGGATTAGGATAGATTTGCATCTCTGATTTTGGTTTTGTAGCGTTACCTACACTTAAACTCGCATTGTAAGCTAGAACTGCCAATGAAACTGTCGATTCACAAACTCCCACCGTTTGAGTTGCATAATAAGTTGTATTATTTACAATCACCGTGGTTGTTGGTAAACTTCCTGTATGGTTAGCAGCATCTATAGCTGAAGCATACCATTTAATGTTCTGCCCGGTAACTACCAAAGCACTCAAAGTATCTCCTGCATTAAAGCTTTGCGTTGCTGCACCAGTCGGAGCTGCAACTGCACTCGACTGAGTTACCGTTGCAGTTACTGTTCCTGTACATCCGTTGGAATCTGTAATTGTTACGGTGTAAGTTCCAGCTGATAATCCCGTGCGGTCTTCTGTGGTGATTCCTCCTCCCCAGTTGAACGTGTAAGGTGCTGATCCACCTGTTGGTGTTAAGTTGATAGCTCCTGTTGATCCGCCGTTACATGCAATATTCGTAACCACTGTGGTACCTGAAATTGCTGTCGGCTGAGTAATCGTTACCGTTCTTGTTATCGTACATGCATTAGCATCTGTTACCGTTACGGTATACGTTCCTGCCAATAATCCCGTTGCAGTTGCTGCAGTTCCTCCACTTGGAGACCATGAATAGGTATAAGGTGCTGTTCCGCCTGTTACAACAATTCCTGCGGTTCCGTTACTTCCACTGTTACATGAAACATTCGTTTGTGAAACCGTGGCACTCATTGCTGTTGGCTGAGTTACTGTTGCTGTTACTGTTCCTGTACATCCGTTAGCATCTGTAATTGTTACGGTGTAAGTTCCTGCTGATAATCCTGTACGATCTTCTGTGGTGATTCCTCCGCCCCAGTTAAACGTATAAGGTACCGATCCACCTGTTGGTGTTAAGTTGATAGCTCCTGTCGATCCGCCGTTACATGCAATATTCGTAACTACTGTCGTGCCCGAAATTGCAGTCGGCTGAGTAATCGTTACCGTTCTTGTTATTGTACATGCATTAGCATCTGTTACTGTTACCGTATACGTTCCTGCTAATAATCCTGTAGCCGTTGCTGCTGTTCCACCACTTGGAGACCATGCGTATGTATATGGTGCTGTTCCTCCCGTTACAACAATTCCTGCCGTTCCGTTTGAGCCACTGTTACATGAAACATTTGTCTGTGAAACCGTTGCACTCATTGCCGTTGGCTGAGTCACTGTTGCCGTTACTGTTCCTGTACATCCGTTGGCATCAGTAATCGTTACCGTATAAGTTCCAGCAGATAATCCTGTACGATCTTCTGTGGTGATTCCTCCGCCCCAGTTGAACGTGTAAGGCGCTGATCCACCTGTTGGTGTTAAGTTGATAGCTCCTGTTGATCCGCCGTTACATGCAATATTCGTAACCGCTGTCGTT
>NZ_JAVHYL010000018.1:0-52725 GCF_031118795.1 Chryseobacterium sp. CFS15
TCACTCTCGTTTTTCAGTGGGGCAAAAGTAGAACTTTTATACAACACAATCCTAATTTATGTAACATTATGTTTACTTTTAATTCATATTTAATCCTAAGTCACTGACCTTCTGAGAGAATAATTTTATGGGGTTTTGGTAGGAAGCGGTGACAGGTTAAGGAGGCAGAGGGTTTGGGCTGTTTGAGGGTTGGAGAGTTAGAGGGTTCGAGGGTTGGAGAGTTGTATGGGAGGGTTCGGATCGGGCAAGGGCAAGGTTTACAAAACAGTACCTTTTATATATGATATATTCTTAATTTTTACAGGTCGCTCCCACGGAGCTTAGTTTCCTATTATGTAATGTTCTATTAACTGGTCGCCACTCTGTGGCTTTTCAATCTTTACTTCTAGCGCATCGGGTATGGTCAACTGAATGTATATATCCAATTAATTATAAAAGAATAATCTAAATCTTAGATTTTGAATTTAAAACTTTGAAATAGAAATTCTACAGATAACTAAAGGCTTTATAACGAACTGCAGTCATAGCCCAGATGTTCTATGTTACTATGCAAATTATTCAGGTTAAAATTTTAAAGTTTTTTTGAAAATTTTGTTGATATGCAGTTTTGTTTTTCACAACACCAAAACAAATCCTCAGTAACTTGTTACAAACTGCAATTAATGCAAGTTTTTTAGGCTTTCCTTTTTCCAATAGTCGCAGATAAAGTTCTTTGCACTGCGTATTATGTTTTATTGCCGTCCAGGAACAAACATATAGCAAACTTCTAATGTGCGTTTTGGATGTACGGCACTTACCGGGAGAATATGATTTCTTTCCTGATTGATAAATACGTGGAGCCAATCCAAAATATTTTACGAGTGATTTCGATGAATCAAAATTTTTAAAACCCGATGTAGCGGTCATCAGTTGAAGGGAGGTCTTCTCCCCAATTCCCGAAACACTTTGTATCAAACCTTTTATTTCTCTAAATTCTTCATCTTGAAGTTGTGGAAGCCTCATTTCTACTTCCCGTATTTCTTTATCTAATTGTTTTAATCTCTTTTCATAATGTTTTTCCGTGTTGGGATTGAGCTGAGGATTGTAACGAAGTGACTTTAGCTTTACCGAATACCGTCGCTTCTCTTCCTTGAGATCATTCAGAAGTTTTATTTCTTGGTCAAGATGTTCAATCTCGATGCTTTTGGGAATATAAACTTCCGGACGAAAAATCTCTCCATAAAGTCTGATGACTTTGGCGTCTTCTGCATCAGTTTTGCTGATGATATTTTTCATCCTTGAAAAATATTTAACAGACATACAGTTAATCAAACTTGATTCAAAACCATTATCCAAAGAAAGATGGAGTATGCGACTACTATAATTACCTGTGGCTTCGATAACCAAACAATAATCTTCTGTGGGAAATTTCTTGAGAAACGATAAAATCGAGCGTTGATTGTTTTGGATATTAAAAACCTGATCTTGATTTACATTATCCGTAAAACTTACCGTTAAAAACTTTGCTTCTACATCTACACCAATCACTTTTTTTGATAATTTTGACATAACAAATTCTTTATTAAAGAGGTTTTCTTCTGATCCACCATGGTAAAAGTTTTACCAACAATGTTCTATCCGGATTTGGAAGAAAAACAGCAGCAGGGGAATAAAATCCGGGGCGATATCTTAGTATCAGTGAAGCGTCTGCCTTTATCCTGCTGCTTTTGCTCTTTGGTTGATTTTTTAACCAAATTATTAATCTATTTTTACTAATGCAAACTTACCATTGAACGGCATGTATGAGCTCTTTTTGCCGCAAAGGAAAAGCTCGGCGCAAAAAAGCGAGTAGTGAAAGCCGGAAATAGCTACAGAAAAAAGTTGGAGGGTTGGAGAATTTGAGAGTTTGAGGGTTAAAATGCAAACGGTGGTAATACCTATATATGATTAAAAAAACACCTTAACAAGATCATATTATAGCTATGGATGAATTATAAAAAACTAAAAACAATGGATTTCAAATTTACAGGATATAATATTTTTGTATCCTATATATATGTATAATTTTTTTGGTGAGCATGACGATTTACAAAAACTCGTATTTAGAAGCTTTCAATGAGGTAGTGAATAATTAGAGATTTTCCGATTTAAAATAAGTTAAAAGCTTTCTCAAAAGAAGAAATATCAGTAATTTTGACCGAGCATAATGGTATGAAAAGGAGTTTGAGTTTTATTTTTTTATGGGCGTTTATTTTTGGTTTTTCACAATCAAAAATCACCGTATTTAATGAAGCTGACAACGCTCCTATTCATAATGTAGTTATTTTATGCAACGGTAAGGTCTTAGGTAAAACCAATACTGCCGGCTTTTTGGAATTTAAAACAAAATGTAAAGATATCCAGATTGAAGCATCCGGTTTTTACAAAGAAAGTGTTTTTTTAGAAAATACCACTCAGATTTTTCTTACGCCAACTTCATCCAAAACTTTTGCGATAGAAACCGTAATTCTAGAAGACAAAAGCGATCCGAGAGCCTTGGAAATCCTTAGAAAAGCAGATCAGCTCTTCAAAAGTAACTCACCGGAAAGCCTTGATTCTTATGCCTATAAGTCGTACGAAAAAATTTCTTTAGATATCGATCAGGATAGTATTTCGGCCTTTAATAATCTGTTTACCAATAATTTAGGATTATTTAAAAATAACAAAAAAGAAGATTCTGCAAATGATATTTCGGCAAAAAGAATATTTGCCAACAGCAAGCTTTTTCTTTGGGAAAGAGCTCAGGAATTTTTATACTCTAAAAAATACGGCGAAAAAATAAATATTCTTGACAATCGAATTTCCGGTCTGAAACAACCCATCTATGAAATGATTGCGTTGCAAAGCAACCGAAATAAAATCCCTAGCCAGATTAAACAGGAAAATCGCGGATTGTACCGATTTTTTCTTACCGATAGTATAGAAATCGATGGAAGGCAGAATTATGTAATTCGTTTTCGAGAAGTCAATTATAAAAAACCGATGAAGAGGCGAAAATTCAGTGGCGTAATTTATATTGATACGGAAACCTACGGCATAAAAAAGATCGAAAGCATCAGCAAAGAAAAAAATGAAGGGAATATCACAAGCATTTGGATGTACTTTAACAATAAATGGTTTCTATCTGAAGAAAGCATAAAACTTCGCATGAGCAGAATGATGATGGGGCAAGACGATGAAAATCCCGAAAAAGAGAAAGAAAAAAAGAGCAGCTTCGGCACCTATGTCTATCTCAACTCAAAATATTTCAACTACATTTCGCCTATTGAAGAAGATCCCAAAGATTTTAAAGGATACACTTTTTCAGTGAAAAACACCGATGGGTCTACCCTTCACCTCTATCGTCCGGAACCTTTATCTTTACGAGAAAGTCACACTTATAAGACGATTGACAGTTTGGGAAAAGTCTATCAAATTGATCGAACAGCACGAATTTTAACCGGCTTAATTAACGGGCAAGTTCGGGTAGGAAGCTTTGATTTTGACATTGGTGAAATCGTCAATTACAATTTATATGAAGGTTTCAGGCTTGGTTTAAAAGGAAAACTAAACGAAAATTTCGATCCTTATTTCTCCCCGGATTATTATTTTGCGTACGGTTTAGGAGACGATAAATTCAAATACGGAATCGGAATTGATATGAAAACCACGCTTGAAAAAAATTCTTATTTCAGGCTAGAATATTATGATGACGTAAATTCTTCGGGTGAATTTTATCGCCGACTCTGGACGTTCAGAATGCGTATGATGAACTATGGAAACAACATCAACAACGATAAGTACTACCGATACAAAGGTGCTTCTTTGTCTTATCTGAATGATATAAATAATGGTTTGACACTCGCTTTTGCCACAAGAAGAAATTCTGAAGAAGCTTTGTTTGATTATAATTTTCGTGGAAAAGGTGGTTCATTTGAAAACTTCAACACTTTGGTCACTTTAAAATATTCTCCGAACTCTACCAATATTATGACGCCACAGGGAAAATCACTGATCGATCAGAAATATCCCGAGCTTTATTTTAATTATGAGCAAAGTATGAAGGTTGTTGGCGGAGATTTTAATTATACCCGTTTTGATGCCTTATTTGTACACAATTTTAAAACAAGATTAGGCACAACAGGAGTTCGTTTATACGGAGGTTTTCTTTTGGGAGAAGCACCCATTTGGAAAAATTTCACAACAAACGGATTGGCTTCGCCAAGTCGGGATATTAACTTTAACCTTACTTCATACCTCGGCTTTGCCACTTTGGAAGGCGGAAAATATTACAACGATAAATTTATCGCTTATTATTTCACTCACAAATTACCTTTTTACTTTAAAAGTATCGGGCAAAATGTGACAAGCTTTGATTTCGTTCTCAGAGGAACAATTGGAGATACGAAGCATCCTGAATATCATGATTACAGATTCCAAAAACTCGATCATTTGTATCAGGAAGTTGGTTTGGAATGGAATAATTTTTTATCTTCTTACTTCAACCTCGGATTATTTTACAGAGTTGGATATTACACCACAACCAATTTTAAACAGAATTTTGCAATACAGTTTAAATTAAAACTTTTGGAATTTTAGAAATCCCCGCTTTTAGTAGTGGCGAAAATTCAAGGAATTTTTGAAGAGATGATATTACACTAAATATAATTATTACAACTAAAACAATGAAAAAAATAGAAATAAAAGCAGAACAATTTTTTGAACTGTTGAGATTAAAAGACACTTCAATGTGGGCTATTTTCTCCCAGATGATTGATGGTGAAGAAAAAGAAATGATTTTTCTGGATAGTGAAAATAAAATCCTTTTCAATTATATTTTACCCGATAATCAGGAAAAACTGGAAGAAGACAGAATAAAATTTTCTAAAGAATTTGCAGAAAAGCACGCTCATCTTAACTGATAAATAGTTTATATTAAAAATTTCTAACGTCTGCGGCACTCTATTTGCCATAGCTGATGCGAATTGAATATTTTTAGATTTTACTAAAAAATAACTCAATATCAGCCCATTCAATTAATTGTTAGAAATTTTTTATGAAAAAATTATATATCCTGCTATTATCATTCGGATACATCAGCATTTTCTCGCAGTCTAAAATTATTGTTAAAAGTTCTGTGGATAATGCCGTCATTTCTAATGCATCAGTATTTTGCAACGAAAAATTTGTAGGAAAAACAGACATTTCCGGCATACTTAATTTTAAGACTAAATGTAAAAAAGTCGAAGTTTCTGCAAAAGGCTATTTTGAAGACGATGTGGTGGTTGATAAAGTGATGGAAGTTTTTCTAACGAAAGCCGATCCGAAAACTCAAAACATTCAAACGGTAATTCTTGAAGATAAAAGTGATCCGAGAGCTTTAGAAATACTCAGAAAAATCAACGATAATTACAAACAGAATTCTCCGTTAAGCTTAGATTCTTATTCATTTAAATCTTATGAAAAAATTTCTTTAGATTTTGATGAAGACAGCATTAAGGCCTATAATGCGTATGTTGCCAACAGAATTGATTCATTAAAAAGTCTTCCTCAGCAGCCAATGAAAGCTCAGGAAAAAAAAGACTCTCTGGAATCTGTCAATCTGATGAAGCTGGTAGGTAAAAGCAAGATGTTTTTATGGGAAAGGGCTTCACAAAGTCTATATTCACAAAAATATGGTGAGAAAACCAATATTTTAGATAATAAAATCGCGGGTTTAAAGGAGCCTATCTACGAATTAATGGCTTTCCGTTCCAACAGAAATGTCATTCCGAAAGAAATAAAAGAAGAAAATAGAAATCTTTACCGTTTCTTCCTTACCGATTCTATTGAGATTGACGGCAGAGAAAACTATGTCATCCGTTTTCGCCAGGTTGATTACAAAGCAGCGGCTAACAAAAGAAAATTTAACGGATATCTTTATGTAGACAAAGAAACTTATGCGTTGAAAAAAATCGAAAGCAACAGCAAAATTAAAAATGAAGGAAGCATCACCAGCATCTGGAAGCCGATCGAAAATAAATGGTTTTTGGTAAAAGAAAATTACAAAATAAAAATGGGATCCACCTCTTTCGATACCGACGATACATCAGATAAAAAGAAATCAAAAGCTGAAAAAGAAGAAGACAAAAACACCCGAAAGAAATTTGGAAGTTACGCTTATGCCACTGCAGATTATTTTGATTTTAAAACACCAATTGAAGAAAATCCGAAAGACTTTAAAGGCTACACAATTGATGTAAAAAACTCTGACGGAAAACTCATTGATCAATACCGTACGGAAAATTTAACGGACCGTGAAGCAACGACTTATAATAAAATTGACAGTTTAAGCAGTAAATACAAACTCGACCAAAAAGCAAAAGCATTAACAGGCCTATTGAAGGGAAAAATAAGAGTTGGAATTGTTGATTTTGATTTAGCCAGAATAATTGGTTACAATAAATATGAGCATTTCCGTTTTGGAGCCGGTGCTAAACTAAACGAGAAATTCAATAAATACATTTCACCTGACGCCTATTTTGCTTACGGAATTTATGATAAAGACTTTAAATACGGAGCCGGAGTTGATGTTCGCACGACTTTAGAAAAGAACTCTTTTTTTAGAGTTGAATATTTTAATGATGTAATGGCTGCCGGTCGTTTCTCAGAAAACTTATGGAATTTCAGAATGAAAATTATGAACTCCGGAGTTGCATTAAATAATGGCGTTTTCTATGGATATGAAGGTTTTAAAGTGAGTTATGAAAATGATATTACAAACGGATTAACCGTAAACGTTTCGGCAAAAAAGACGCAGGAAGAATCTAAATTTGCTTACAATTTTAAAGGTTTAGGAAATGAGTTTGACATTACTTCATCAACAATTACCTTAAAATATTCTCCAAATTCGAAGAATATTATGACACCGACCGGAAAATACACTTACGAACAAAATCTTCCTGAATTATATCTGAATTATGAACAAGGGTTTAAAACTTTAGACGGAGATTTTAATTTCAGCAGATTTGATGCACTTTTCGTCCACAACTTCAAAACAAAATTAGGAGTTACAGGAATCAGAGCTTACGGTGGAATTATTACTGGCGATGCACCGATTTGGAAAAATTTCACAATGAACGGCTTAGGAAATGGTCACGGCGGATTGAATTTTAACCTGACTTCATACCTTGGTTTTGCTACGATGGAAGGCGGAAAATACTATAACGACAAATTTGTCGGCGCATACTTAACGCACAGATTGCCTTGGTATTTTAAAAGCTTCGGGAAGAACGTTTCAAGTTTTGATTTTATCTACAGAGGAACAATTGGCGATATGAAAAACAAAGAATTCCATCAATTTGAGTTCCAAAAATTGGATCATTTGTATAATGAATTAGGTTTAGAATGGAATAACTTTCTGTCTTCACAATTTAACCTAGGATTTTTCTACAGAGTCGGGCATTACAACACCCCAAAATTTAAAGATAACTTTGCCATTCAATTTAAATTGAAATTATTAGGATTTTAAGGATGGTAAAATAGATATTATTATTTTATTAGGAAACCTCTCAAAATTATATTTGAGAGGTTTTTTTGTTTGAATTAATTACTCAAAAACTCGTCAACTGTTTTCTTAACTTCAAATACATCATGCACACGGAGAATTTTAGCTCCTTGCTGCAGAACTTTTAAATGTAATTTCTGAGTTTCTTCATTAATATCTAAAGGATCTTTACCTAAGGGTTTATAAATAAAAGATTTTCTTGAAATCCCTATTAATAAAGGATATTTGTCAAAACCTAAAAACTCAACTTCACCAATCATTTTCATCTGATCTTCAACGGTTTTTCCAAATCCAAAACCGGGATCCAGAATAATATCTTTAATTCCTTTTTGCAGAAGTTCGTTGGTCTTCTTTGTAAAATATTGATTGACATTTAAAGTAATATCATCAAAATTTACTTTATCGTGCATTGTTTTGTAAGAAGGATTTACATGCATTAAAATATAGGGAAGTTTAGTTTGAGCAACAACATCAAACATTTTTTCATCAAACTGTCCGCCTGAAATATCGTTCACAAAATCAATTCCTTCATTAAAACCAAATCTCACGGTTTCAGCATAAAAAGTATCCAAAGAAATTAATGCTTCGGGAAACTCCTTTTTAATTTCTGATATTACAGTTCCTATTCTTTTGATTTCTTCATCACTACTAAGGAATTCGCTATTCGGTCTTGTAGATTGCGGACCAATATCAATAATTTCTCCACCATCTATTAATATTTTCTCAGCATGCTGCAATGCCGATTTTTCATTATTAAATTTTCCGCCGTCAGAAAAAGAATCGGGTGTAAGATTCAGAATTCCCATGATTTTTGGTGAACTTAAATCGACTAATCTTCCGTTACAGTTTAATGAATGATTATTGATGAATGATGAATGATTTCCCATAACACAAAAATACAATTTCCGGCTTCTTACTTCCAACTTATAGCCAAAAAACTCCGTCCTGATTCCTGCTACCTAAAACCTAATTTGTATCTTTGAAAGATTAAGAAAATGTATGTCAAAAACTTCAGAACAGTTCGGTAAAATCATCAATGAGTGTCGTGATCTTTTCAGTAAAAAAATGCATGATTATGGTGCAGCGTGGAGAGTTTTACGTCCAAGCTCAATTACGGATCAGATTTATATTAAAGTCAACAGAATCCGTACGTTACAGATGACTGATGTAAAGATGATTGACGAAAGCGAGGAAGGAGAATTTATTGCCATCGTTAATTATTCAATTATCGGATTGATTCAGCTGGAGAAAGGTCTTTCGAATGATTTTAATGAAAATCCTGAAGAAATTTTGAATCTTTACGATAAATATTCTGCTGAAGCTCAGGCTTTAATGGAAAAGAAAAATCATGATTACGGTGAAGCCTGGAGAGATATGAGAATTTCTTCCATTACTGATTTGATTTACCAGAAAGTTTTAAGAACCAAACAGATTGAAGACAACCACGGGAAAACTTTGGTTTCCGAAGGTTTGGATGCCAATTATTTTGACATGCTGAATTATGCAGTTTTCTGTCTGATTAAATTTTCTGAACAAACAATTGCCACCGAACCCAAAAACTAATTAATATGATCAAAGGTTTATTACGTTTCATTATTGCTGTTATTTTCATCCTTTCAGGTTTTGTAAAAGCTGTCGATTTGGTCGGTTTTTCCTTTAAAATGGAAGAATATTTTTCGCCATCGGTTTTCAATATGCCGTTTTTAGAAAAATTTGCCCTGCTTTTTTCGATTATCGTGGTCGTTCTTGAATTATTCTTAGGATTTTTATTGTTATTAAAATTAAAACTGAAATTCACACTTTCTGCATTAATTGCTCTTTGCGTGTTCTTCGGATTTCTTACGTTTTATTCAGCGTATTTTAATGTAGTAACCGATTGCGGATGTTTTGGTGATGCGATTAAATTTACACCTTGGGAAAGTTTTGTGAAAGACGTTGTTCTTTTGGTCGGTTTGATTATTCTTTTTGTTTTGTATAGAAAAGAATTCGCTAAAAAAGATGCTTATTCAGATAATAATAAACCTGAAAACAATAAATTTAAATCAATTGCTTTTGGAGCATTCTGCGGAATTATGATTGTTATTATGTCCATTGGAATCATCAACGAGCCGATTATTGATTTCCGTGATTATAAAATCGGAACCGATCTGAAAGCTGAAAAAGCAAAAATCATCAAAAATCCTTTTGAATATAAGACATTCTATTCAATGAAAAACTCTAAAACAGGCGAAGTTTTAAAGATTAATTCTGACGATTATGTAAACGAAACAAAATATTGGGAAGAAGGTTCACCATGGAAAATTGAAGAAGGTAAAAATGAATCTAAACTCGTTAAAGAAGGCTACAAATCTGAAATAGTGAAATTTAAAATTGAAGATGCTACGGGAATTGATTTGACCGATGAAATTATCAATGCTCCTAAAGCAATTTTAGTTTTTGCGTATCATCCAAAAGAGGTTTCTCCAGAACTGATTAAAAAAGTAGAAGCAAAAGTAAATGCTCAAAAAGGAGCTGTTATTTACGGTGTTTCTACTGACCAAAACACTTTTAAAACCATTAAAAATGCAATGATGGACGGCACTGCGATCAAAACAATTGCAAGAAGCAATCCTTTTGTGCTGGTTTTAGAAAAAGGAAAAATTGTAGACAAACAACCTGCAAAATATTATGTTGACTAAAGCTGTCAATAATGGTGAATGGTGAATTGTCAATTACTAATTTTGAAAATATTAAACACTGAACATTAAACTTTAAATATAAAACAATGCATAAATCAAATAAATCTATTGCAGGTTACCATTTACTGATGATTCTTTCATCTGTAGACGGAGAATTTGCTCCGGAAGAAGGAATGTTGGTACAGCAATATCTTGCTGACGAATTTCCATTTAAGATCAATCTAGATGACGAACTGGAAACTATTGCATTACTTAAACCCGAAGAATGGAAGGCTCATTTTGAATTTCACGGTCGTTGCTTTTTAGATGATTCTACAGAAAAAGAACGCTTAAATTTCATCAAATTTGCAAAAACATTAATTAAAGCTGATGACAAAGTAACCGATGAAGAACATACTTTCTATGTTATTTTGAAAAACCTTTGGAATATTAAATAATTTTACAAAAATAGAATATGATTACAAAAATTAAAATAAATGGATTTAAGTCATTTCATAATTTTGAAATGTCATTTACTCCTTTTACGGTAATTGCTGGTACAAATGCATCCGGAAAAAGTAATCTTTTCGACGCTCTTATACTATTATCAAAATTAGCAGAAACTGATAATATCAAAAGAGCTTTAAGTGAGCAAAGAGGTGAGTTTTTAGAATTATTTACAATGTACGATCTTAATCATTATTCAAATATGATGGAATTTGAGGTTGAAATGTTAGTAAATAAAAAAGTAAAAGATGCATGGGGAAATGAAGCCGTTTTAAAATACACTCGATTAAGATACCATATAAAACTTAAAAGATTCATAAATAAATCTGGTTTAGATGATGTTGAATTAATATATGAAAGTCTCGTAAATCTGAAAAAAAATAAAGATGATGAATGGGTAAAATATATACCTAAAAGCTATACTGAAAATTGGATACCTAAGGTAGAAGGGAACAGAGGAAAACCATACCTTGATACAATTAAGGTTAATGAAATTGATACGGTATCAATTCATCAAGATGGCTCTAAAGGTGGATCAATTAGACATATCCCACTAGTAAATGCAAACAGAACAGTTCTAAGTAGTATTGATACTGTTGATTTCAAGCATATACTGGCCGCAAAAGAAGAGATGAGATCTTGGAAATTTCTACAACTCAATCCTGATGATTTAAGAGAACCAACGAGTAAAAATAATGGTGAAGATGAAATTTCTCAAACAGGTAAAAACTTAGCTGCAGCTTTATTTCGAATATCACAAAATAACCTTTTTGCAATTGGTGAAATCTCAAGAAAGCTAAATCAGTTTCTACCCAATTTTGTTGAAGTAAAAATTGTCGATGACAAAGAAAATAGGCAGTATATTATTAAACTTATTGATGTTGATAAGAAAGAATATACCTCAAGAGTATTATCTGAAGGGACATTACGAATATTAACTCTATGTATTTTAGAATATGATGAAGAATTCTCAGGTCTTTTATGTTTTGAAGAACCAGAAAATGGAATAAATCCTCAGAGAGTGTCCACAATGTTGGATTTATTAACAGATTTATCTTCAGACTTTTCAGATGATCAAGCACCGTTACGTCAGGTAATTGTAAATACTCACTCTCCTGTTTTAGTAGGTAATTTAATGAAAAACTATAAAAACGATCAGTTAAAGATTTTATGGTTTAGCCAAATGAGAATTTCAATAATTAATGTCGATGATAAAAAATATAAAATCGAAACTACAAAAATTGTTTTGTCAGAAAAAACTCAACAAGCAACTTTATTTAAAGATCGGGTAACTTTTTCTGACATTCAAGATTATTTAAATATGGGAAAATTTGATTTAATAGTATGAGTTACCAACTTTTTTTAGGATATACTTTTGAAGGAACAACCGACAAAGTTTTTTATAAAAGTATAATTGAAAAGACTATTTCAGATATTTTATGCTCTTATAGTAACAAAGATGTTGAGATTATACTTACTCCACTTAATAAAGATGGTGATTCATTTGTTGAACAATCTATTAACAGTATTAAAAAAGGATACAGTGAAAATTCAACAGATATATTTTACATACATTCTGATGCTGATGATTCTTCAATAGATGATGTAATTAAAAATAAATTTGAACCTTTGTTTAAAGCAACTTCTTCCATTACAGAAATAAATGAATGTAAAATTATTCCAATAATTCCTATTTATATGACTGAGTCTTGGATGCTAGCCGATTTTGATCTTTTTAAAAAGGAAATTTCAACAACTAAAACAAAAGCTCAATTAAATCTCTCAGGAAATCCAGAACAATTTACAAATCCTAAGCTTAAAATCATTGAAGCTTTAAGAATTACTAACAATGAGCTTCCAAAAAAGAGAAGAAAAGATTTAGCAATTAGTGACTTGTATCAAATCATTGGTCAAAAAATAGAAATTAATAAATTAATGACGCTTAATTCATTCAAAGAATTTTACATTAATTCTTTTGAATTTTTAAAACAATTAAACTTAATAGATTATCATATAAATATTTAACTATGAGAAGAAAAATAGTTGCAGGAAACTGGAAAATGAACAAAAATGTAATTGATGCTCAACAATTAATGATTCAATTACTTAGTTATAAAACTAATAATACAACCAACTGTGAAGTTTGGATCGCGCCGCCTTCTTTATATTTAATGATGGCAAAAGATATCTTTGAAAAAGACGAAATCGGAGTTTTTTCACAAGATATGAGCGAATACGAAAGCGGAGCTTACACAGGCGAGCTTTCTGCAGATATGTTGGAGTCTATCGATGCGACAGGTTCTTTGATCGGGCATTCTGAAAGAAGACAATATCACGGTGAAAACGACGAAAGCTGCAACAAAAAAGTAAAATTAGCTTTAGATAAAGGTTTGATCCCGGTTTATTGTAATGGTGAAACTTTAGAACAAAGAAAAGCAGGAGAGCATCTCGATGTTGTAAAAACTCAGACAGAAACAGCGCTTTTCACTCTTTCTGCGGAAGAAATCAAAAAAGTGGTTATTGCTTACGAACCGGTTTGGGCAATCGGAACTGGCGAAACGGCAACTCCGGAGCAGGCTCAGGAAATTCATGCTCACATCAGAGGAATTATTGCAGAAAAATACGGACAGGAAGTTGCTGACGAAGTTTCTATTCTTTACGGTGGTTCTGTAAAACCTGATAATGCTAAAGAAATTTTCTCTCAACCTGATATCGACGGTGGTCTTATCGGTGGAGCTGCATTGAAACTTGAAGATTTCTCAAAAATTATTGAAGGTTTTAATTAAGAAATAATTCTTATCAAAAAAGTAAAGACATATCATTAGGTATGTCTTTTTTCATTAATTTAATAAAATAAATATCAAAAATCACATTACTATTTACAATAATTTTAAATCATTAAATTATTACTAATAATATTATTCAAAATTTAAATAATATCTTTGCACAAGTTTAAGGTTGAACCCATGCGTTCATTAATAGGGAATCAAGTGAAGTAAAATAATTCTTGAGCTGTACCCGCAACTGTAAGCTATTCAACTTATTATAAATAAAAACCACTGTTTTGTGTTAATAAAATGGGAAGGTTATAATAAGATGCAAGCCAGGAGACCTGCCTTAGATTAATTTCAACTTTCGGGAATAAAAGTTTATGAGATCACATCTTCGGATATTTTTTCATGACTGTTTTTTCCTGCAGTGAAGTTTCGGGAACAAAACTTTAAATTTAATTATATCATGAAGAAAATCTATTTTCTTATTCTTGCCTTTGTATTTTCATTTGCAAATGCTCAAACTGAAGGAGTTTTAGTGCTCAACGAAGGCGGCGCCGGAAGCAATAATGCTGAAATTTCGCTGATCAACAATCAATCTGTTGTTACCAACAATTATTTTAAACTTAAAAACAATAATGCTACGCTGGGTGATACTGCTCAGGACATTAAAATTTTTGGTGATAAGATTTTTGTGGTTTTAAACATTTCCAATCAAATCAAAGTCATTAATAAATCTGATTTTACTTTGATTACAACTATTTCTACCAATCTTGATAACCCAAGATACATCGCATTCAGCGGAAACAAATTTTATGTAACCAATTGGGGAAACAATGGTCCAACAAACTACGTATCGGTTTATGATTTAAACACTTACGCTCATCAAGCTAATATTCCTGTAGGAAATGGCCCCGAAAAGATTTTTAGTAAAAACAACAAACTATATGTTTTGTTGAAAGGAGGTTACGGTCTCAATCATTTTATGGATGTAATCAACACGACAACCAATACTGTCGAATCACAGGTAAATGTAGGTGACTCACCAAACAGTATTTTTGAAAAAGACAATCTTTTGTACATAATGAGTTCGGGAGATCCTTATGCACAAACTTCTTTTGGGACACTTACTGTTTATAATACAACGAATCAAACTACGGTTTCTAGCACTACATTTCCGGCTGGCGTAAAGCCAGCTTATATGGATACTGACGGAACGAACATTTATTACATGAATGAAGCTTCCATTTACAAAACACCAATTGATGCACCGTCGATTAATACCACGCCTATTGCAGTTACGCCCATTACCGTAAACAGCTATGGTACTGCGTACGGATTTAATGTTATTAATAATAAAATTTATGCAGCCGATCCTTCAGGATATGTTTCGCCGGGAAAAATTTACACGTACGATTTACAAGGTACTTTACTGAATACTTTTACAGTAACTTCTCTACCTAATCAAATCATTGCTTATAATAGCGCATCCCTTTCTACATCTGAAAATAGTAAAGTTTCAAAATTAACGATATATCCAAATCCTGCAAGCAACAGATTCTTTGTACAAGGCCTGAATTCTGGAAATGTACAGGTTTATGATCTCAATGGAAGAATCGTTATTAATGAGAAATACACTGAAAAAGGAATTAATGTTAGCACATTATCAAAAGGTATTTATATTGTAAAAGTTACCGAAAAAAATATCAACTTCAGCGAAAAGTTAATCATTAAATAATAGTTGATATGCAAAAAATATTAAGTTTTATATTCACTTTTATTGTTGCGTTATGTTTTGCACAATTAACAGCAAACGATGTAAAGTTTTTTGTGGGAACAGGCTCTCAAACCGCTTATTTTGTTGCCGATTTTAAAGACGGAACTGATGACAGATCTTATGTTTGGGGAGTAAAATTCAATCCCGGACAAAATATTACCGGTCCTCAAATGATGCAAATGATAAAAAATGCAGAACCGGCATTTGATTATATTCTTACTTTCAATAACGGCTTTCTTGATAAAGTATCATTTAATGATCATGTTGCACAATCTGCACCAGACTATTGGTGTTTATGGGGAGGTAGCGATACAAATAATTGGTCTATGGGAGGATGGATGAACAGCGGAACAATTTCAAACGGAGAATGGTATGGCGCAAGCTACGGTTTTAGTAATCCTACTGCTGAAGCTCCTGCAACGCCAATTCCTGCCTACAGTTCGTTATGGTTTAATTTTTCACAAATCACCAACTGGATTGGAACAGGAAGCAATAAAAGTTTAGTTGTTATCGATTTCGGAACCGATAATTCTAACGGAAATGCTAATTCTTTTGTTTTTGGAATTCAATACAACGGAACCATTACCGCAGAACAGGCTTTACAGTTGATTGATGCTCAAAGCAGCACCTTTAATTATACTTCTGTTGCAAATCAGGTTTCTACTTTATCATTGAATTCTTTATCAGGAACAGCAAACGGTACAAACACCTGGAAATTATACAAAGGAACCAATCTATCAAACTGGAAAACCAATGCTAATCTTTCTACAATAACCTTAACAAATAATGATTGGTTTGGATTGAGTTTCGGAACAAGAAGACCGTTTACGCCAACAGAAGCCAATGTTAATTTAAGTGTTTCGGATGCTGTAAAGCAAAGCTTTAAAATATATCCGAATCCTGCGAGTGATTTTATCATTATTGAAACCAAAGATGAGATCAATACTATCAACATCTACTCTATTTCAGGTCAAAAAGTTTTGAATACAAAAAGTAAAAAGATTAATATTCAAAGTTTGAAATCGGGAGTTTATTTGGTTGAAATTAAAACCAATCAGTCGACAACGACACATAAAATCATCAAAAAGTAATTCAAATTTTAGGATTAAAAAAATCCCCGTTCACTTCGAGAATCTCAGTGAGCGGGGATTTTTATTTTAGTTCAAGAAAAAATTATTTCTTCTCTTTTGATCTTTGTAAAACTTCATCTACCATTCCAAAATCTTTCGCTTCGGTAGAAGTCATCCAGTAATCTCTGTCTGACGCTTTCTCAACCCACTCGTAAGTTTGTCCAGAATGCTCAGAAATAATGTCATAAAGCTCTTTTTTAAGCTTCAACATCTCTCTTAAATTGATTTCCATATCAGAAGCAACACCTTGAGCTCCACCAGAAGGCTGGTGAATCATCACTCTTGAGTGTTTCAAAGCAGAACGTTTTCCTTTTTCACCTGCAACCAATAAAACAGCTCCCATTGAAGCGGCAATACCAGTACAGATTGTAGCAACATCCGGCTTGATGATCTGCATCGTGTCATAAATTCCTAAACCTGCGTAAACGCTTCCTCCAGGAGAATTGATGTAGATCTGAATATCTTTTGAAGGATCTGCACTTTCTAAGAATAATAACTGGGCCGTTACAATATTTGCCACCTGATCGTCAATACCTGTTCCCAGGAAAATAATTCTATCCATCATCAAACGAGAGAAAACGTCCATTTGAGCAACGTTTAATCTTCTCTCTTCCATGATGTAAGGCGTAAGATTGGTAGGATTAAACATTCCCATATACTGATCGGTTACCAAACCGTTATTTCCCAAGTGTTTTGTAGAGAAATCTCTGAATTCTTTTTTAATGTCCATATTTCTATCGGTATTATTTTTAAATTTATTTAAACTGTAAATTACAACTTTTATTCCTAAAATTTTATAGGACTTTTTGTCAGTTTAGGTTGCCGTATTTAGTTTGAAAACTGTAGATTTTTTTTAATAAAAATTAATAGCGAATTTTTAATTGTATTAACTTCATACGAAAATTAGACATTATTAGTTTAAAAAGTACATTTAAACTATCAACCGACAACTAAAAACCATCAACTAACTATCGCTTTCTATCAACATAAATCCCTTTGATTGGCGAATACTCAATCATTTCACTTAATCTCATTGAAGCCTGCTTCAATAAAGTTATTTTTTTGATCAGTTCAAAGTATTTCACTTCATCGGTATTGCTGTATTTTTCGAGTTCAGCAATCGTTTCTTTAATTAAATAATCAATGTAACGGTATTTATGAAGTAAAACATCGCCTTTAATCTGTTCGGCAACTTTATCTCCGTAATTCGGCGGGAAAATATTTCTTGAACTCCAATTTTCTAGATCGTCTAAAGGAATCAGTGCGTCAACCACTTTTGTCGTGATCTGCTCATCCATAAAAGTGACAAAAAAACTTCCGCTTCGAAGCTCGTCGTTTTGAATCCCTTCTTTTACCTGATCAATGATAATTTCGTTTCCTTTTACAAGAAACTGATATTGTTCTTCTTCAAAATGATGCAAAATTTCTTCAATTACGGTGATTTGATATTCAGCTTCATTATCATCTTGTCGTTTCAAAACAACATCGCCAAACATCAACATGTGATCTACCAATTTGTTTTCCATAAACAAAACATCATACAGATAAGGATCTCCTTTTTCTTCATCTGGAGGAACAATCTCCATTTTTACCGGAGCTGCTTTTTCCTTTTGCTGCTGTGCATTTTGATTATGGTTTTGGGTAACCTGCCTCTGTACATCAAGCTCATTAAACAAACTCTGCTCTGAAAGACCAAATTTATTGGAAACTTCTTTCAGATAAACTTCCCTTTTTAAAGCGTTTTGAACAAATCCGACAGATTTTACAATATCCCGGATCGCTTCCGACTTTTTAATAGGATCGTTTCCGACTTCCTTTAAAAGAATTTCAGCTTTAAAATCAATAAAATCCATCGCTTGATTTTCGATGAACTTTTCAACATATTCCTGCGGATGTTTTCTGGCAAAAGAATCGGGGTCATCACCATCCGGGAAAAGCAAAACTCTGATGTTCATCCCTTCGGTAAGAAGCATATCGATACTTCTGAAACTCGCTTTAATGCCCGCATTATCACCATCAAAAAGAATCGTCACATTTTCGGTGAGCCTTTTAATAAGCTTAATTTGTTCGGTCGTTAAAGAAGTTCCGGAGCTCGCCACCACATTTTCAATTCCCGACATATGAAGTGAGATCACATCCATATAACCTTCCACCAAAAGACATATATTCTTTCTGGAAATCGCCTGCTTGCTTTGATTTAAGCCATAAAGAACATTTGACTTATGATAAATTTCTGTTTCGGGAGAATTGAGATATTTGGCGGTTTTTATATTGTTTTTTAGAATCCTGGCTCCAAAACCCAAGACTCTGCCCGAAAAACTGTGAATCGGAAACATCACTCTTTCACGAAAACGATCGATTCCGTTGGGAGCATTTTCTGGAAAGATCGAAAGTCCAGATTTTTCTAAAACTTCTTTTGTATAACCTTTTTCAATGGCGAATTCGGTAAAAGCATTTTTCTTTTCCGGTGAGAAACCAAGCTGAAATTTTTTTATAATATCATCTTTCAGTTCACGCTCTCTGAAATACGAAAGCCCGATTGCTCTGCCTTCATCATTTTCCCAAAGTATGTTTTGAAAAAAATCATTGGCGACTTCATGTATCTTATAAAGTAGATCTCTTTCAGACTGAGCATTTTTTGCTTCTTCAGAAAACTCTCGCTGGTCTTCTTCAATTTCGATTCCGTATTTTTTGGCAGCGTGACGCAGCGCTTCAGGATAAGTGAAGTTTTCGATTTCCATTAAAAAAGAAATCGCTGTTCCTCCTTTTCCGGTGGAGAAATCTTTCCAAATCTGCTTACTTGGAGAAACTACAAAGCTTGGCGATTTTTCTTCATGAAACGGACTTAAACCTTTAAAATTTGATCCCGCTCTCTTCAACTGCACATATTCGCCAACAATCTCTTCTACGCGGATTGTTGAAAATATTTTATCTATGGTCTGTTTGGAAATCATAATGGCAAAAATAGATAAATTTAAATTGAAGTCACAGAAGGAAATTGAGATAAATTTGAAGACCATCTTCTATTCATTTACTAAATAACTTTGTTTCTATGGAGATTTATTTTTTATATTGCAATATAAACTCAAAGTAATTTTACAATTTTATGAATGTTTTCAAAGTGCATTTCATTTTACTGATGTCATTTATTTCTTGTAGAAATAATCATGTACACAGTGTTCAGACAAAACAAACAGAAGATATTGGTAATAATCATTTTTCTAAAGAGGTAAATTATATACCTTATTATAATGAAATTTACAAAGCTGATAGTTTATATATAACCAAAAATTATAAAGAAACTTACGAAATATTAGATCGCTTATTAAAAACATACAAACCTGTCGATGGATGGTTTGTGAATGTGTCAAGGAATTATTTAATTTCTAAAAGTAAAGCATCAACGATTGAACGTGAAGACGTTGAGAATTATCTCCGTGAAAAAGCATATGATGTTAACGCAGTTTTAAAAGATAAAAGTATTGCTGAACTTTTAGAAAAACTAAATATAAGCAAAGACGACGTTGAAAAGATTGTAAAAGAAAATGTAAGTAAAATTAATTTGCCTCTCCGATCAGAATTAAATAAAATGAACATTGATGATCAGGATGTTAGAAACAGATTAAACACTGAAGATAGTATAAAAAAAGTAGATCGGAGACATAGTGAAAGATTAAAAGAAATTATTAAAATCTATGGTTTTCCAAATAAAAATTTAATTGGGGGTTATATGGTTCAAGGAAAATCTGCCGATGTTAGTCTTTCTGTAATCTTCAATCATTTGTCTTATAATGGTGATTACGAATATTTCAAGAGAACATTACCAAATTTAGTTAAAAATGGAACTTGTGATCCTTTTAATTATGCGATGATGGAGGACAGGAAAAACGAAATTAATAATAAACCAATAGACTATCACGTAATTATAGCTATTGATGAAAATGTTGATAAGAAAAAGATAAATACCAATAGAAGAGCAATTGGTCTACCTTCTTTAGAATATCAGGAATTTAAGAAAAAACTTATGTCAAATTAATAATCATTAAGATATTTTTTTCGAAGAATAACCTTATTATAGCAACAAAGCTGGCTGAATGTTATTCAGTCAGTTTTATTTTGAGCATTATTAAAAATTTACCACAAATAATTATCTTTGCTTATGCAATTTATTATTCATCAGATTAACGACTGGCAAAATGTCGTAGATTCTATTTTACCGGAGTTGAAACATAATATTCTTCTTTTAAAAGGAAATTTAGGCGCAGGAAAAACTACATTTACTCAATTCCTGCTTAAAAATCTGGGCAGTAAAGATGAAGTAAACTCCCCTACCTATTCTATTGTTAATGAATACAATTCACCAAAAGGAAAAATCTATCATTTTGATCTGTATCGTTTAAAAAACATAGAAGAAGTTTATGATATTGGTATTGAAGAGTATCTCGACAATGCTTATCTGTGTATTATAGAATGGCCGGAAGTGTATGAAGATGAATTGTACGGATTAAATTACCACTCAATGAGCATCAATAATACAGGAGAAAACAGAGAAATTACATTCGATTAAATATTATATCTTTGCTTATAGAAATCGATTGTATTAAAAAAATTCTGTAAGTCATAATTAAACAAAAATGAGTACTACAAATATTTTTACTCCTTTTTCCGAAGAAGAATTAATTCCGAAGGAAGAGAAGTTGGAAGTTATCAAAAAAGGGAAACAGTTTAGCATAGGGATTCCTAAAGAAACCTGTCTCAACGAAAGAAGAACATGCATAACGCCCGATGCAGTACAGGTTTTGGTAGAACATGGTCACGAAATCATCATTGAAGCCGGTGCCGGGCAAGGCTCATTTTTCACAGATTTACAATATTCTGAATCGGGAGCAAGAATAACTCAGGATGCCAAGGAAGCGTTTTCCCAAGATCTTGTTTTAAAGGTAAACCCTCCTACAGAAGAGGAAATCGATTATTTCAAACCCAATACCTATCTGGTTTCTGCACTTCAGATCAATTTAAGAGATAAAGATTATTTCTTAAAACTGGCAGAGAAAAAAATCAATGCAATCGCTTTTGAATTTATTGCTGACGAATACAAACAACTGGCTTTGGTAAGATTGGTCGGGGAAATTGCAGGAACAGTTTCAATTTTATATGCTTCAGAATTACTCGCTTTATCAAACGGGTTAATGCTTGGCGGAATTACCGGAGTAAGACCTACAGAAGTAGTGATTTTAGGAGCCGGAATCGTTGGTGAATTTGCGACAAAAGCAGCGATCGGATTAGGCGCAAGTGTGAAAGTTTTTGATAATAGCCTCTCAAAGCTGCGAAGACTTCATACTTTAGTAGACAGCAGAGTTCCTACATCGATCATTGATCCTAAAGAATTAAGTAAAAGCTTAAGAAGAGCCGACGTTGTGATAGGAGCTTTACCAAGACTCAATATGCAGCCAATCGTTACCGAAGACATGGTAATGAACATGAAAAAAGGCAGCGTTATCATTGATATTGTAATCGACAACGGAAAAGCAATCGAAACTTCCGAGCTTACCACCATGGATGATCCTTACATCATCAAGCATGGCGTTATTCACTGCGGATTACCGAATCTTACATCAAAAATGCCAAGAACAACGACAAAAGCAATTTCCAATTTCTTTCTTTCTTATATTTTAAACTACGATTTGGAAGGCGGTTTTGAAAATATGCTGATTCGCAAAAACGAAATGAAGCAAAGTTTATACATGTATAAAGGCAGACATACCAAAAAAGTTATCTGCGACCGTTTCGGGCTTACTTATCACGACATTAATCTTTTACTATTTTAGTCTAAAAAAAGATAAAAATATATTCATCAGTAATTTTTAGCAAACCCATACGATCTTTAAAAGATAGTAAAATCAACGTATGAAGAAAATAAAATTCTTTCTTATCGGGCTTATTCCCGGACTTATCATCGTATTTTTTGTCCTTAATGCAAAAGGCGCAAGCTGCAGCGGATATTTACCAAACAGCCGTGTCATTGCAGAAACTCTTTCAAAAGATTTCGAGTATTCTGAAAATTTCAAAAATGAAATGAATGCTCTAAAAATTAATGAAAAATTCTTAAAAGACAGCATTATCACTTTAGGAAAAATAGATTTTGACCGCAGTCATGCTCAGAAAAAACCATGTCCGGATTATGTGATCACTTCTCCTGAGAAAAATCCTGTCTACGAAATCACTTTTGAGAAATGTGAAGAAAAAGCAGTTCTGCGTTCTTTGAAAAAGCTTAAATAAAATATTCTTTAGCCACGAATACACAAATTTTTATTGATTATTGTTCGTGTATTCGTGGCAAATAAGATTAGCATTTAAAGCTTCACAATATTTAAAACAATAAATTTCATCTAAAAATTTTACTTAAAATGGATGGCAATTACTACATGATTCATGATTATCTGATCTTTTTTGGAGTTTTTGCTATTTTCTTTTTTCTTACGGTGAGCATTTACCTTTTTAGCCAGAATGAACGACTAAAAAATAAAAACAAAAAACTTTCCGAAAGCAATAAACTCATTGAACATAAGTTGAATGAATTTCAGCTGGAACATATAGGAACCAAGCTCAATCCGCATTTATTTAAAAACATTCTCAATTCTGTACAGTCGCACGCTTATCAAACTTATATGTCACTTGACAAACTGGCCAATGTTCTCGACTATATTTTATACGAAAGCAATAACAGATTTGTAAGCCCAAAAGAGGAACTAAGCTTCGCATTAAGTCTTATTGAAATTAATAAAATAAAGGTTAATCCGCTTTTTGATTTTAGAATTAAATCGAAAATTGATAAATCCGATTCTGTTTTCGAAGAAAAAATATTTGCTCCGCTCATTACTGTTGATTTAATTGAAAACGCTTTTAAGCACACCGATTTTCTGGCTCAGGATTCTTTTATTTCTATCGTATTGGAACTTGAAGGTGGAATTTTCTCGATGAAGATAAACAATAAAGCCTCACTTAAAAATGTATTGCATAAAGATCACAGCGGTTTTGGAAGCCAATCTTTGGATCAACGTTTAAAAATGATCTACACCAATTTTTATTCGCTTCAAAAGAATTCAAAAAACGGTATCTTCACTGCAGAATTAACAATCAATTTAGGCGAATTCTATGATAAAATGCGTTATTCTTGACGATGAATTGTTGGCAATAAGCTACCTAAAACTTTTATGTGAACAGATTGAAAATGTAGAAGTTGTAAAAGCTTTCAACGACCCAAAAATCTTTCTCAACGAAATAAAAAATATAGATTGCAACCTTTGTATTTTAGACATCGAAATGCCGGGAATGACCGGTTTGCAAGTGGCAGAACTGATTTCAGATTCCAAAAAAATCATATTTACAACCGCCTACAAAGAATATGCTGCAGAAGCTTTTGATCTGAATGTGGTAGATTATGTACGGAAACCTATAAAAAAAGAAAGACTGATTCAGGCATTTGAAAAAGCAAAAGATCTTTTGAGTAATACTAAGAAAAAAGAATTTATAGAATGGAATACCAACATCGGTAAATCTACAATTTTCACAGAGCAGATTGCCTACATTAAAACTTCAGAAATCGACAGCCGCGATAAAGATATTATCCTTAAAGACGGAACGGTAATCGTACTTAAAAATCTTAATTTCAAATCTTTACTGGAAATGCTTCCGTCCAAAGATTTCGCGCAGGTAAATAAAAAAGAGATTATTGCTTTATCTTCTGTAAAAGTTTTATCGACCAACGAAATAATCACAACGATATCCAATGAGTCTGATCAGTTTCTGAAACTTCAGATTGGTGACACCTATAGAAATTCTTTCATGGAAATGTTTGGAAAATAGTTAGTTCAAATTTTATTTTCCAAAATCTCACGGCTTAGATTATTTCAGTTTTACTAACATAAGAATCGGACACAAATTTAAATAAGTAAATTATATTGATTTAAAATTGCAAAAAATCTTAAATTGCAAATCCCTTTTATTATCTGAAAGGGATTTGTTTTAAACAGAATATTATGAAAAAAACAGCACTTCTTTTTCTATTGGTTTCAGCATTTACTTTTGCTCAGAAATCTGCTTTAGCGCAAAAGGTAGATTCAATTATTAAAGATAAAAAAGCGACTGTCGGAGTTTCTGTTTTAGGTTTTCAAGATGCTTTTAAATACAATAAAAATGCAGAGACAAAGTTACCCATGCTTAGTGTTTTTAAGTTTCATATTGCAGCAACAGTTCTAGATTTAGTAGATGAAGGAAAGCTTTCATTAGACCAGAAAATTTTAATAAAAAAAAGCGATTTGCTGGAAAATACATGGTCGCCGATTCGGGAAAAATATCCTGACGGAAATGTAGAACTCCCATTAAGTGAAATCATCAATTATACTGTTGCATGGAGTGATAACAATGGTTGTGATGTATTATTAAGGTTAATCGGAGGTACACAAGTCGTGCAGAAATTTATGGATTCTAAAGGAGTGAAAGATTTTCAGATTAAACATAACGAAGAGCAAATGCACAAAGGAGCGAAATATTTGTATGAAAATTATACCACAACAAATTCTTTGAGCCAGCTTTACAAAAGCTTCTACGATGGCAAAATTTTGTCTGAAAAATCAACAAAGTTTTTATATGACATCATGCTGAATACCTCTACCGGAGGAAATAAATTGAAAGAACAGTTGCCGAAACAATCTATTGCTCACAAAACAGGATCTTCGGGAAAAGATGGAGACTTAACTATCGCAGAAAATGATTCGGGAATTGTTACTTTACCCAATGGCAAGCATTATGCAATAGTAGTATTTATTAGCAATTCAACCGAAACAGACGAAGTGAATTGCAAGATGATTTCCAATATTTCAAAAGCAGTTTGGGATCATTTTAATAAGTAAAATTTAAAGCTTAATTTTAAAACCATTAAAATGAAAAAAATAATTTTAACAATAGCGGTGTTCAGTTGTACATTTTTCTTTGCTCAGAAAAGCGAGAATTATATTGAAATAAGCTACAACAGCATTTGTTGCGGTACTCCATCGACGGCTCCTGTAATGAAATATATCAACAGTTTTCAAGGTAAAAAAAATAAACTTGAAATATACCGACAATCACGTTTGGGAAGAGAAGGTGAGTTTAAACTGTTTATCGGAACTGATGCTCTTTCAAAAAGCAAAAAAACAAAGTTTATAAAAGGTCTTGAAGCTGCGATCAATTCTCAGAATAAATCCAGAAATGAAAACAGTGACGGAATTGTAGATTTTAACAGCCAGACAACAATTAAAAAAGAAAAATTAAGTACATTAAATAATCTAACTATATATAAAAAAGAAAATTTAAAATGATCAAAAACATTGTCGTTATCGGAGCTGGAACCATGGGAAATGGTATTGCACATACATTCGCACAAAGCGGTTTTAGTGTAAATTTAGTAGACGTTTCTCAGGAAGCTTTAGACAAAGGATTGAAAACTATTACCACAAACCTTGACAGAATCATTGCAAAGGGAAATCTTACAGAAGAGCAAAAAGCAGAAACTTTAGGAAACATCAAAAGTTTCACTCAGCTAAAAGATGCAGTAACCAACGCAGATTTGGTAGTGGAAGCTGCAACTGAAAATCAGGATTTAAAATTAAAGATTTTCGCTCAGATGGATGAGTTTGCACCGGAAAACTGTATTTTATCTACCAATACTTCATCTATTTCTATTACTAAAATTGCTGCTGCTACCAAAAGAGCAGATAAAGTAATCGGAATGCACTTTATGAACCCGGTTCCGATTATGAAACTGGTAGAAATCATCAAAGGCTACTCTACTTCAAAAGAAACTTTTGACTCTATTTATGAAATGAGCAAAACTTTAGGAAAAGTTCCGGTAGAAGTAAATGATTATCCAGGTTTTGTTGCGAACAGAATTCTGATGCCGATGATCAACGAATCTATCGAAACTTTATACAATGGTGTTGCCGGAGTTGAAGAAATTGATACCGTAATGAAACTGGGAATGGCTCACCCAATGGGACCACTTCAGTTGGCAGATTTTATCGGTCTCGATGTTTGTCTTGCGATCTTAAATGTGATGTATGACGGATTCAAAAATCCTAAATATGCACCAAACCCATTATTGGTAAACATGGTAATGGCAGGAAAATTAGGAGTAAAATCCGGAGAAGGTTTCTATGATTATTCTGAAAGTAAAAAAGCTGAGAAAGTAGCAAAAATGTTTGCAAAATAATAACGCAAACAGTGCATCGTTAGTAGTAATTTCTCTTTTAATGTAAATATATTGATTGAAGATTTATAAACTGACTTTAACAAAAAATTAAATATCAAAGAGAACAAATACCAATAATTTTATTATCTTTGATTCAAAGTTAAAACATTAAAAAAAATGAAATTACCAAAGTTTTTATTAGCAGACAATTCGGAATTTCCTGAAGATTTATTCGTAGTACATACAGAATATCCAAGATTCATCTTAAACGTTGAAGAGGAAGAAGTAGAATGGCTTGACGATTTGGAAGGTGACGATGAAGAAACTATGGCAGACGAAGCTACTAAAGTAGTTGAAGCAGCGTTCAAATGGTGCGACGAAGAGTTGGCTAAGTACGACGAAGAAGAGGAAGATTAAGAAAAACCACTTATAAAAAAAGGAACTCAAATTTGAGTTCCTTTTTTATTTTTATTCAGATTTGTTGAATTTTAAAAGCAACAAATTATCCTGATACAATTCTAAAGTAGTTCCTGAAACTACATATTTATTAGCTTTGTGAAGCATATCGAGGAAGTTTTGCTCAACGCTCATATTAGCACAAGCCATTTTTGTAGAACCCATTTGTGAAGCTTCAAATTTTCCTGATGCTGTTTCCATTGTTACACCGCCAAAATATCGGTTGCAGCCTGCATTTCCGTTGATCTTCGAACCTTCTACATTCAAAGTAGGAACCTGCCCTTTTACGTTGTCAGCTAAAGTCCATTTTGTATTCGCAATTGAAGGTTGTGCTTTACCAACTTTCGATGAAGATGCGTTTTTCATTGTTCCGCAAGATGCCAGAACGGCAAATGTGCATATACTTAAAAAAAGATTTTTCATTTTACTTTTTGATTTAATTCAAATTTACGGAAATTATTAATACTTTATTTCTAAAAAACAGATTTATGTTAAATGTATTTTTAAGTTATTGAATTTTAATAAAATGTTTTTTCAGACTTTCGGCATCCTCATCATTCTGAAAATTCATCCCGATAAGATTGGCGTGTCCCATTTTATAATCTTTATTCGTCAATAGAAAAACTTTTTTTCTCAAAACCTGGTCTAAAGTACTCATTCCTATACTCTTCCGTCTTATGTCTATATCTTTCACCAAAGCATTTCCTTTTTCTCCTCTTTTTTCAGGATAAAACCATTGATGTACATAGCAACAATCTGCTTTTTCAAACATTTCTTCTGCTTTAACATGAGGCCTGTCAGGATTACCTTCATTTTTAAAAATTTGAACTATATCGAAATGCCCGCTAGAATAATTCTGGGTTCCGTTGTTTAAATCTAAAAGAAAAGCTGCGTTTTCCGGAGTAATCTTTCCTTTGTTTAAAGCTTTTATAATTTCGTCTGAAAAATTGACAACTTGTGGACTGTAAAGATTAGTTGCCAATTGATGCCAAATAATAAAATAAAAATTTTGAAAAAAAACTAAGTTGGCAGAGCTTAAACCCAAATCATATTCATTAGGCAATCCTTTTTTCTGAATCAAACTTAAAAGTTTTGTACTCGCAATGCTGTCGTTTTTTGTAATTTCCTTTTTAAATTTCGCATAATTTCCACCGGAAAGTTTTCTGTAATGCTGATCAATCATAAATAAAGAATCCAGTTCTTTTCGGTAATTATCATCAAATTTATTTTTGCATTTTAGCTTTTTGTATTGTTTAATATTGGGAAAATGAGATGAAAGAAAATTTTCTTCAAATTTATATTTCATACAATCTAAAAACTGATAATGTTTAAAAGCATTTTCGTAATCCTTTTTGTTCAGAAGAACTTTCATATGATTATACAAATCATTCGCATGAGGTTCTTTAAAAATTTTAAACGCCTTCTGATAATAAAAATCTGCACCGTCTAACTCATTAGTCACAATCTTATCTTCTGCCGAATTTATGGCTTCATAATAGCTGATTAATTTCTTATTGGTCAGTTCATTATTTTGACAATGAAAAGAAGTGTAAACAAGCAGAAAAACCAGAGCTATAAATGATTTCATATGAATTAAGTTATTTTTAAAACAAAAAAAGCGGACAAAATGCCCGCTTCCAATATATGATATTTTCTTTTATGATCTCAACTCAGCATTAAACTCTTTTTGGAAAGATTTAATTAAAGAATCCATTACGTGAGAAATTTCTTTTTCTTCAAGAGTTTTTTCTTCGTTTAACAATTCAAAACTCATTGCGTAAGATTTCTTACCTTCCGGAAGGTTTTTCCCTTCATAAACATCAAAAAGATTAATGTTTTTAATGAATGGAGATTTATTCTTTTTAGCCGTCTGATACAACTCCTGATAAGAAATATTCTTGTCAATCAGTAAAGCTAAATCTCTTCTGATCTTGTTGAATTTAGGAATATCTTTAAATTTCAATTCGTTCTTAGAACGTAGTTCCTGAGCAAATTCAAGCTCGATTTCTGCGTAGAAACAATCCTGATCTACATCAAAATCTTTCAGCATTTGAGGCGCTACTTTTCCGATTCTTACCAAAGTTTTATCTTCAGATTTGTATTCAATTGCATCAGAGAATCTTTCGTCATCTAAAGCAACTTCTTTATAATCAATTGCCAATCTTTCAAACAAAACTTTCACATACGCTTTCAGGTTGTAGAAATCTGTCGCAGATTTTGGCTGTAACCAGTTTTCAGCAACATTTCTTCCTGAAACCAAAATAGCCAACTGTTTTCTTTCCTCGTACTTCTCTCTTTTATGGTAAATTTTTCCGAATTCAAAAAACTTAATATCCTGATTTTTTCTGTTGATATTGTAAACCGCATTCTGCAAAAGCCCTTCCAATAGAGACTTTCTCATAAATGCTAAGTCTCCGCTTAAAGGATTCAGTAATTTCACCGCATCGGTTTCATCTTTTACAGAAGTTAATGAATTGTTCATCACTTCGTTGAAACCTAAACTCTGCAAAGTTCTTGCCCAAGAGTTTTCCAACTCATCCTGATCATTTGCACTTAATTTTACAGGCGTAAATGAAATTTTCTGCGGAGCATCGATTTTGTTGTAACCGTAGATTCTTAAAATCTCTTCGATAACGTCGATTTCTCTTGTAACATCGGCTCTGTAAGCAGGAACAGAGATTTCAAAACCATTCTGAATATCATTTAAAACCTGAATTTCAAGTGCCTTTAAAATTTCTTTTACTTTCTCTCTGTGAATTTTTGTTCCTAAAATCTGCTCGATTTTTGAAAATCTGATGATGATGTAATTATCTTCAATTTTCTTAGGATATTCTTCCAACAACTCTCCTACTAATTTTCCTTCAGCCAATTCTTCAATCAATTTGATGGCGTGAGTAATTGCTGTTCTTGTAATATTAGGATCAACCCCTCTTTCAAATCTAAAAGAAGCATCCGTATTCAAGCCATGGAATTTTGCTCCTTTTCTCACCGCAACCGGATTGAAATAAGCACTTTCAAGGAAAATAGTTTTTGTCTCACTAGAAACTCCGGAATTGGCACCGCCGAAAACTCCGGCAATACACATCGGGTTATCCTGTCCGTCTTTAATAATGATTTCAGAACCGTTTAATGTTCTTTCAACACCGTCTAAAGTCGTGAATTTTGTTCCTTCTGCAACAGTTCCTACTTTTACTTTTTTGTCTGCAATTTTATCTGCATCAAAAGCGTGAAGCGGCTGACCAAAACCGTGAAGAATATAATTGGTAATATCTACAATATTGTTGATCGGGCTCAATCCGATTGCTTTCAATCTGTCTTTTAGCCAAGCTGGAGAATCTGCAATTTTTACGTTTTCGATTACTGCACCAATGTATCTTGGCGTCAGTTCAGTATCTTCAACTTCAAGCGTAAAACTGTGCGAACCTTCATTATTTAAGGCAACAGAAGATACTTTTTCAAACTCAGATTTTTGCTGATTTGTTGAAAGAAATGCGTGCAAATCTCTTGCTACCCCGTAATGCGACATTGCATCGGTTCTGTTTGGCGTTAAACCAATTTCAAGAACTTCGTCATTCGTTAATTCAAAATAATCAGCAAAGTTTTTTCCTACTTCATATTTGGTTTCTTCTAAAACCATAATTCCGCCGTGATCGTCGCTCAAACCTAATTCGTCTTCTGCGCAGATCATTCCCTGAGAAACCTCACCTCGGATTTTTGCTTCTTTAATTTCAAAAAAGCTTCCGTCTTTAGCATAAATTTTGGTCCCGACCACCGCAACAGGCACAGTTTGTCCTTCTGCAACATTCGGAGCTCCACAAACGATATTTAAAACTTTTCCGTTTCCTACATCTACCGTTGTTTTGTTTAATTTATCAGCATTCGGATGTTTCTCACAAGTCAAAACTTTTGCTACAACGATGCCTTCAAGACTTCCCTTTACACTTTCAAACTTATCGATTCCTTCTACTTCAAGACCTATATCGGTAAGAAATTCACCAATTCTCTCGGTTTTCAGTTCTGTTTTTATATAGTCTTTCAGCCAGTTGCTTGATATCTTCATTAGTAGAATTTTAAATATTTAATCTTCAGATTATGTATTCATCATTTTTACAACCATGAATCACCTCCGAATTTGCGTCTACAAATGTCGTGTTTTTTTGAGAAATACCGAAATTCAAAAAGGTTAAAAAAATCATATTCGTGCTTATTGATGAATTAAAAACATATTTAAGTAGGGATTAAGATTGGCAATAGATATTATCTAAAATAGATTTCTCAAAATTAAATTGCACGCAATTTAATTTCATTATACCTTTGTCTTATAATTTAAAACAAGAAAAATGTCATTAATTGAAGATTTAAACTGGAGACATGCGGTAAAAGCTTATGATCCGGCAAAAAAGGTTTCACAAGAAGATTTAAATAAAATTTTAGAAGCAGCAAGATTAGCGCCCACTTCTTCAGGGTTGCAACCTTTCAGAGTTATAGTCGTAGAAAATCAGGAATTGAAAAATAAAATGGTGAAGGGCGCACTGAATCCTGAAGTAATGAGAGATTCTTCACATGTATTGGTTTTTGCAGCTTGGGATAGTTATTCGAACGAAAAAATCGATAAAGTGTATGATTATACAACGGATGAACGTGACTTACCGAGAGGTCGTTTTGGCAGCTACACCGATAAAATCAAAGAATTATATGGTGCACAGACTCCGGAACAACATTTTGCACATACTGCACGACAAACTTATATTGCTTTGGGGCTGGCGATGGCTCAGGCTGCTGAATTAAAAGTAGATTCTACACCTGCTGAAGGTTTTAGCAACGAAGTCGTAGATGAAATTTTAGGTCTAAAAGAATTAGGCTTGAAAAGTGTAAGTTTGCTGTATCTTGGCTACAGAGATCAGGATAATGACTGGATGGCTTCAATGAAAAAAGTCAGAATTCCTATGGAGGAATTTATTATTAAAAAATAACAATTCATCAACTTCACTTTCGCACTTATGGAAAACTCAGAATCTTTAAAATTAGAAAATCAAATTTGCTTTCCGTTATATGTAATTGCAAAAGAGATTACCGGGCTCTATCGTCCGTTTCTTGATGAGCTGGATATTACCTATCCGCAATATCTTGTGATGATGGTTCTGTGGGAGAATGACGGACTTCCTGTAAATCATATTGGCGAAAAGCTTTATTTGGACAGTGGTACATTAACGCCGCTTTTGAAAAGACTGGAAGCAAAGGGATTGATTCTTAGGAAACGAAAGAAAGAAGATGAAAGAGTTGTTCAGGTTTTTATCTCCGATTTGGGAAAAAAACTTCAGCAGAAAGCTTGTGAGATTCCTTCCAAAATTTATCATAAAGTTGGAGTTTCTAAGGAAGACTGGGCCGAGCTCAGCAACAGCGTAAAAAAAATATTAAACAAATTAGACAACAAATGAAAACATTATATACAACAAAAGTTACCGCAAAAGGCGGAAGAAACGGGCAGGTAAAAAGTGAAAACGGAATTATTGACCTTGAAGTAAGAATGCCAAAAGCTTTAGGCGGAGCCAATGACGACTTCACAAATCCTGAAATGCTTTTTGCAGCCGGATATGCTGCTTGTTTCGACAGCGCTTTAAATTTAGTTATCAATAAATCTAAAGTAAAAACCGGTGAAACAACCGTGACAGCTGATGTAAGCATTGGTCAGATAGAAAACGGTGGATTTGGTTTGGCGGTTGAATTAGAAGTTAACATTCCTGAAGTTTCTCTTGAAGAAGCTCATGAATTGACTAAAAAAGCTCATCAGATTTGTCCTTATTCTAATGCTACAAGAAATAACATTGAGGTAAAACTTACGGTGACGAATAACTAAGATCGTATCTAAACTTGATATAAAATCTGTTTCAGTATGAAGCAGATTTTTTTTGTTTAATAATTCACAATAAAATTGGACGTAAACATATTATCAAAACGTAGAATATCATCTGAAATTTTTATACTTATCAATTTGGGAAAATCTTCCCTCAAACTGGTTTACACTGTCCCAACTTGGGAAACATTCCTCGCAAAAAGTTTTACATTTTCCCACATTGGGAAAGTCTCCCCGGAAATAGGTTTGCCTCGTCCCAAATTGGGAAACCTTGCCTCTAAAGTGGTTTGCTAAATTTCAAATCAAAAGCATAGAAATTCCGTATTAAATTTAGAAGACTTAACTAAGTGGTTGATAGGTTTAATTGATGGCTGGTAGGTTGAAATTCAATAACTTTAAAGCTCATAATGAGTCATTGAATAGTTTCAATACCTTGTTTTTGGTTCAAGTTTTAAAGGATTTGTATTATATTTGAAAATAAAAATTGAGTACACAGCAAAAAACTTAAAATGTCTTTTGGCCGAAAAGAATCAAATGAAATGATCAAAAAAGGAATATTCAAAAGTTTACAAAGTGTAGAGTTTTCCTTTTATTGTTTGTTTTATTAGCTTTTGAATAACTTATTTCTTCATAAAATATTTTGTGGATCTTGCGGTTAAAAAAATGCATATACCAAAAAAGTAAAAACTAATTTTTGCACTCTTCATATAACACATTCAACCTTATATTTTGAAAAAATTTTTCGTCTTAACTTTTACTTTTTGTACTTGGATCTATTTTTTTTCTCAAAACACGTATGCTTTTTTTGGCTCTTTCAATTGGGATAAAAATACAGAAGGAATTTATGTTTATAAATTAGATACCATTAACGGAAATTTATCAAAAATAACCACAGTTAGAGGTGTTCTCAATCCTTCTTTTCTGACAATTTCACCCAATGGAAAATATATTTATGCATGCACAGAAAGCAAAACAGAAAACGGAGGAAGCGTAAGCAGTTTTGAGTTTAAACCTAAAGATGAATTGCTAACCTTTATCAACAGTGAAAAAAGCGGTGGTGAAAACCCTGTTTATCTTACTGTTCACAAGAATGGCAAATGGCTTATCAATGGAAATTATACGGAAGGAAGTGTTTCCGTTTATCCTATTTCTGAAGGTGGAAAAATCGAACCTCATGTTCAGAATTTTCAGTTTTCAGAAGGAAGTGTAGACGTTAAGAGACAGAATCGTGCTCATATTCATTCAACAGTTTTTTCTCCTAACTATGATTATCTTTTTCTCCCAGATCTCGGAGCAGATAAAATAAGAGCCTATCAATTTAAAAATGAAAACGCTCAACCTTTACAAGAAGCTAAAACTGCTTTTACAAAAACAACCTTAGGAAGCGGACCGAGACATTTTACGTTTCATCCAAATGGAAAATATGCTTATTGTATTGAAGAAATGGGAGGAGCCGTCAGTGTATATTCTTACAAAAATGGGAAGCTGAGTAATCTTCAACGAATTCATACTCATTCGGAAAAATATAAAGATAGCTTTGAAAGTTCCGATGTTCACATTTCGCCCGATGGAAAATTTTTATATGCCTCAAACCGCGGAAAGGAAAATAATATTGCTATATTTTCAATTCAAAATAACGGAACATTAAAAACTGTCGGTTATCAATCTACAAAAGGAAAACATCCAAGAGTTTTTGGTCTCGATCCGAGTGGAAAGTTCTTAATTGCAACCAATACAGGAAGTGGTAATGTTGTTGTATTTAAAAGAAATTTTGAAACAGGAACACTAAAAAAAGTTGGTAAAAAGATCAAAATAAAAAATGTCTCTTGTGTACAGATAAAGAAATACTAAATCACCATATAAAAGAATAATTTTCTTATTTTTGGCTTTAAAATTTTCTCAAAACATCAAGATTATGAAATATATTTTAAGCGTTTCTTTACTTTTGTCAGTATTTTTCTCTTACGGGCAAAACTATCCATTTGCAACAGAATTTGTCAACGGTAAAGTAATCCTTAAAGATTTATCTGAACTTAATGGGCAGATAAAATGGTTTCCCACCCAAAATGATAAATTACATTTCCGATCAGATGAAAAAGCAAAACCCACAAAATATGCTCCCAATGATATTACAAGTTTCTCTGCTGAAAATTTGAAGTTTGTTCCTTTGTATAATTTCAAAGCTTATGCAGATAACTATGCATTGGTTGGAACCCCAACAAAGATTACGGAGACATTTGGAGAAGTTGTTTCGGAAGGTAAATTCAATATTTATTTTACATCAATCAGAGGATATAATCCAATTGCAAGAACGTTAGAAGATTATCCTAATTTTGTGTTTCAGGATGCTAGTGATGCTGAGAAAAAGCTTTATGCCTATCCTTACAGAATCAGAATGAAAGAAAAGAAATACGAAAAAGCAAAAGAAGATCTTTATATTCTTTTTAAAGATCATCCAGAAATTGTTGACAAAATAAAAGCTTTCAAAAAAGAGAACGATTTTTTAGAGATCATTAAAATGATTGAAGATATCAGCAAATAAAAAAGTAATTTATCTCGTTACAGAATCACTCTTCTTATAAGCATCTACCGCTTGGTAAGAATCATTCTCCTCTTTTTTCTTTTTATCTGAAATTAAAATTCCAAAAAGATGATCAATTTCGTGCTGGAAAATCACGGCGGTAAAACCTTCCACCATTTCTGAGAATTTCTGGCCTTTTAAGTCAACATATTCAAGTCGAATTACTTTGCTTCTATAAAACTGATCTCTAAATTCGGGAATCGATAAATCCCCTTCCGGACCAAGATTCTGTAATTCTGATCTCCAGGTAATTACAGGATTAATGAAATATTCCAACGGTTCTCCTGCTTTGTCAAAGCGCTGTACCCAAATTATTTTTCTGTTGATTCCTACTTGCGGAGCGGCAATTCCTACTCCACCGTCCGTCGAAAGAAGTGATTTCTCCATTCTTTTAACCAAAATTGCTGTGTTTTTATCAAGCGGATCAATTTCTGTTGAAAGATTAAGCAAAGTGGTATGTTGATGAGCATCAGTAGTCTGATAAATTGGCAATGCAGAATTGATATCGCCCTGATTAATAAGAGAAATTTCGTTGGTTGTTAACTTTTGAGCATTGATAAAACCGATAAAAAATATGAAGAGTATGGAGATTTTTTTCATTTTTTTTACAAAATATAAACAAATATAATCAATGTCTTTTAAACAGAATATTTGTCATTCTGACGAAGGAAGAATCTAAGCTTTATTTTTAGAGATTTTTCGCTTTGCTT
This sequence comes from Chryseobacterium sp. CFS15, assembly GCF_031118795.1. Lineage (NCBI taxonomy): Bacteria > Pseudomonadati > Bacteroidota > Flavobacteriia > Flavobacteriales > Weeksellaceae > Chryseobacterium > Chryseobacterium sp. CFS15. The sequence goes on from NZ_JAVHYL010000018.1 coordinate 36,215, forward strand.
CGTTCAGAATGGCAAACTTTGCAAAAAAAAGGACTTTATTAGACTCCGTTCAGGACGACAAGCCCATTTCTATTGAATATTTTTGCTTAGATTCCTACGGAATGACAACATTGTGTATATTTTTTCTCACGCAGATTAAGCAAATTAAACTGATTAAAGTCTAAGTAATTTTGGAAAGGGTTTAATACATTAGTTTGAAAATCTCCGATTTTCTTTATATTTCAACTTATCTCTTTTACCTTTTTACTTGGTTCTTTTCACTTATTTCTTTAAACCTAATAAGTCTTGGTCATATCCGCCGGAACAATCAGATTAAAATCTGTCGGGATATATTCTTTTTCAGGGATTTTCAACTCATCATCTTCAGATTCAAAAACAGAAATTACCGCCATTTTTAGATTTGGATTTTTCTGTTTGATGTACCAGTAAATTCCGCCAAATTCTTTACTGTGGAAATTTCCGTTGTAATGAATAAATGTTTTTCCGGGTTGCAGGTTGTTGAGAATAGATTCTGCCATTGTAGCATCTTTCGTTGCCTGAGCCGAAATAAAATTCATCACTTTGGTTCCTTCTGCATGATCGCCCATCATTTTTTTCATTTCAGGATAACCGGGCGTGTCTAAAGTAACATTGATCGGCAATTGAGCAATGTAAGATTTTTCTTTTTCACTCAGTTTATTTAATGATTCCAAACCTTCTTTTGCCGTCTGAGAAGCATATTTTCTCGGAATATTGGTCGCAATAAAATTCAGGTTTTTATCTTTTGCAAAATCAACCAAAGGTTTGTAATCTGTGGTAAAATTATTCCACAAACGAACAGAATCTTTCAGACTTTTTGCTTCAATTTTACCGGCAAGATATTTATTAAGCTGTGGCTGATTGTCTCTTTCAAACATTTCAGCTCCCAAAGTAATCTGTTTATTTTTTTGATCATACAACCCTTCTGTTACTTTTAACTGAAGCCAGTGAACAATTGAATTATTGTGCAGTTCACCAAAGAAAACAACATCGTAATCAGCAAGTTGCTTGATCAATTTCTCAGTTTTGATGGCTTTTCCTTTTTTGCTGTAAAATTGATAAGGTTTAAAATTCTGCGCTTTAACAACAGAAAAGCCTAAAATTAATATGGCGATAAAAATATTTTTCATTTTATTAAGTTTTTAAACAAGAATATTACAAATTTATATTGACTGTACTGCAAATGTAGGTTTGTTGGTTTTTCGCAAAGACGCAAAGTTTTCACCTTTATTTTGTTTTTAAGGCGCAAGAAAATCAAAGATTTTCAGCAAGTGATTTATTAATCGAATTATGCAAATATGCAGTTTTAAATTTTATCGAAGATAAAATCCTTGCGACTTAAAACGTAAATTTAAAAAATTCTTGCGTCTTTGCATTTTCCAACATTATATCTAAATTTGGAGTCAGTGTTATTGTGACAGACATTTGTGTTTAAGTTCAACAAAAAAGACCGCTTTGAATCTTCAAACAAAACGGCCTTCATCAAATCATCTAATTATTACTTTTCAAGATCTGCTACCAAATCTTTCCATTCTTGTAATTCAGGGATTCCCGGCTTTCTTTTTCCGAAAAACTGTACAATAAAGTCTCCTTCTTTGTTGAATACTTCGATTGCCGTCACCTCACCGTCTTCGGTCGGTTTTTTCACGATCCATGCTTCAGTGATTTTTGTGACATCTAAATGTAAGTTGAAATCAGGATCCATTACATTAAACCATTGTTGGTGCCACATTGTTTTTTTCACTTCTCCGGTGTGGATTTGGATAATTCCTCTGTTCCCAACGAAAATCATGATCGGAAGATTCTTTTCAGAAGCATCTTCCAAAACATTTACCACTTTTGAAGGATCTATTTTTTTAGCATAACCTTCCGGCGCCAATCTCAAAGCCTGAGTTCTTGAAACCCCGAATTTTCTGGTCATCATAAAGAAATCGTGTGTATCTTTAAGTTCAGTCCAAGCTTTTTTAAAACCTTCAGCATCAATTTCTGAATCTTCTTTTTCAATAGCTTTTGGAGCAACCGCTTCAAATTCAAAAGTTTGGTTCTGATTTTCAGCTCTAAATTGAGCAACGATAGGATCGAAAGCTTCAACATTGCTGTCTTTCGTTACATAAATTTTGTGAAGCGCCAAACCATCTTTTCCGAAGAACTGAAGACTTCTTTTATCACCTTCAACTACAGCGAAAGCAAATTTCCAGTGATTTTGGAAGATTCTTAAATCGATATCTTCACCTACAAAAAGCTGTGCATGAGGACTGCTGAAATCACCGTTTAAGTAAGTTCCTTTTCTTTCGTGAACACACTCGTCATTTCTTGTTAGCGCCATTACTTTCCCTAATTTTTCAACTTCCGTTAAGATGTTGGCAAATTCAGGTTTTAAAACGGTAACTTCTTCCCCTACGTTAGTTAATAATAATTCTGCTTCGCTTACACCCAGTTGTTCAGCGGCATTTCTTATTCTCAAATGTGGATTTTCTACTTTCAGAGCTTCCCATTTTTCTTTCAGATCGTTAACTATTGTATTCATTTTATTATTTTTTTATGGTTAAAACTGTATAATTTCTTTTGATTAATTCGTCTCCGGTTTTGCTTTTTATTTTTTCCTCTTTTTCGGAGATTTTTATTCTTTTAAAACGACTTTCAGATATTAATTCTTCCATTTCGTCGTTATTGTAAAGCGTAAAATTAAATTTTGTAAATGGTAATTTCTCCATGAAATCTCTCTGTGCGAAAGTAAGGACGAAGGTTCCCGTATTTTTTAAAACTCTGTAAATCTCGTTGAGAAACTCAACCGGATGTTCCCAGAAATAAACGGTATTGACTGTAAATATTTTATCAAAAACCTCATCTTCAAAAGGAAGCTTTCTGCCTTCATACAAAATAAAATCAGCCTGAGATTTGAATTCTGTATTCAGATTCTGAGCTTCTTTACGCATTGTTTCAGAAATATCAATTCCTGTATATGTAAGGTCTTTGGCTTTATTTAAAATACTTTTAAGATGACCTGCATTTCCATGACCAATTTCAAGAATATGCTCATCATCTTCTATCAAAAGTATTTTGATGCTTTCAAGCGTCATTCCTATATTGGTGGCATTCATCATTTCACCAATTTCAACACCTTTTTCACCTTGCGGGTTGGCAAGATTTTGGGCTAATATTTTTAAATCTTTCTCTTCCATTTATCCAAAAATAATCATTGGGTTTGAGTTGACCGGATGCGGACAAATAGTACAAGGAAAGTTGTAGGCCTGCGTAATATTTTCGGAAGTAAAAACTTCTTCCGGCGTACCGTACGCCGAAACTTTTCCTGATTTCATCAATAAAATTTTATCTGCAAACTGAGCAGCAAGATTCAGATCGTGCAAAACAACGATGGCTGAATTGGCATGCTGTGTAAATTTTTTTATGATTTCTAAAGCTTTGTACTGATGCTTTACATCTAAATTATTCAAAGGTTCATCAAGAAAAACAAGTTTTTGCTCTAACTCATTTTCAAGTTGCGCCATTACTCTCGAAAGATGCACTCTTTGCTTTTCACCACCAGACAACGTATTGTAATCTCTTTCTTTAAGATGGTAAACGTCGGTTTCGTACATCAATTTGTTCATCGCTTCGAAATCTTCTTTTCTTGGCTGAGAATCAAAATAAGGATAACGCCCCATCATCACCACATCTTTTACCTGCAAAGGAATCTCGTTGGAATTATGCTGAGAAAATTTAGCTTTGTGTAATGACAATTCTCTCACTTCCCATTCAGAAATATCTTTATCTTTAAACATTATTTTCTGCTGTCCCTGCTTCACTTCATTCGCCAGAATACTGAGCAAACTTGACTTCCCGGCTCCGTTTGGACCAACAATTGCCAAAAAGTCCCCGTAATCTAACGTGACATCTACATCATTCAGAATAAAAAATTCTTTATGCTTATAATCAATCTGACGTGCCTTTAACATTAGAATGATTTTTTAAATTTAATTAAAATAGCGATAAAAATAGGGCCGCCCATTAACGCCGTTAAAATACCAATCGGTAATTCTGAAGGCTGCACCACACTTCGGCTAAACGTATCTGCCACCAACAGTAAAATGCTTCCGAAAATTGCAGACAGCGGTAAAATAAACGTATAATTCGATTTAAATAAAAGCCTTAAAATATACGGTACAATAAGCCCTACAAAACCAATCGTTCCTGAAAAAGCAACGCAGGTTCCGATCATTAAAGCCGTTAAAATAACAATCTGTTTTTTTAATCTTTCAACATTAATTCCTAAATGCTGTGCATCTTTTTCACCCAACATCATTGCATTGAGCGCTTTTCCTTTCGGAAGAAGAATAGTGTAAGAAATTACGATTACGATTGCTAAAACAATATTTTTAGTCCAGGTTGCAGCAGCCAAACTTCCCATATTCCAGAAAGTAAGATCTCTTAATTGTTCGTCTTTCGAGATATAAATCAAAAAACCAGTGATAGAAAATCCGATTGCGGTAATTGCAACTCCACTCAACAACATCATCACAACATTGGTTTTCCCACCACTTGTAGATATCCTATACACCAACAACATTGCTAATAAAGCTCCTATGAAAGCTGAAATACCCGTCAGTGAAAACTGTACCATTTCAGGAAGATATTCTTTGAAATGCCCTCCTAAAACAATTGCAATTGCCGCCAATAAAGTTGCTCCCGAAGTAAGACCTATTAAATCTCCCGTTGCCAAAGGATTTTTAAACAATCCCTGTAAACTCGTGCCTGAAACCGCCAACATACTTCCTACCAAAATAGCCATGATAATTCGCGATGCTCTCACGTCCCAAAGTACATATTTATCACTTAACTGCAGATTGGGATCCCCCTGAATGAACTGACCTAAAACGGTAAAAGGTGAAACGCCGTTGAAATCGTAGACACCGATATAAAGTGCCACAATTGCCAGTATAACCAGCAAAAGGGCACTTATAATAAGATAAATATATAATTTATTTTGTGCTTTCAACTAAAAGTTTATTTAATGAAACTGCAGCCTCACCAAGTCTGGGTCCGAAGCTTGAAACTAAACCTCCATCCATTGCGATAATTCTTTTGTTTTTACCTGCATTGGTTTGAGAAACACCTGGCATTTTTAATGCACCTTCGTTTCCACCTGATCCCTGAAGGCCAGTCGTAAAGAAGAATAAAACATCAGGATTTGCTTTTACAACCGCTTCCGGAGTTAATGGTTTGAAATCTTCGAAGTCATTGATTGCGTTTTCACCTCCTGCAAGATTAATTAAAGCTGCCATAGGCGTATTTTTACCAGAAACCATCATCATATTTCCTCTTGCGTAGATGAATAGTACTTTCGGTTTTTTGGCAATTGGCTGAATTTGCTTTAAATCGGTATCAATTTTATCGTTTAATTTCTGATAATCTGTGTTTCCTACAGCTTTTGCAACATCAGCAATTAATTTTTTGGTTCCGTCAACTGTAAATTCTTGTTTAAATAATTCAGTTTTGATACCTGAAGCTTTTATTTTCCCTAATAAATCTGGATTGATATCTTTATCTGAAGCTAAAATCAAAGTTGGATTTACCGCCATGATCGGCTCAATCGTCATAGATCTTACATGACCCAAATTTTCAGCAGTAGCTTTCAGAGATTCAGGATATGTACTGGTAACATCTGTTGCTACAATTTCGTTTTCGTGACCAAGAGCAGCAACAATCTCTGTGATGCCTCCACTGATAGAAACGATTTTATTATCAGATTTCGGAGTGTCAGAAGAAACTTCAGTTCCGTTTTCTGTAGGTTTTTGAACTTCTTTTTTGCAAGAATATACTGCCACTAAAACAGAAGCTGCAAGGATGAATTTTTTCATTTTTATCTAATTATTATTTGATTTTAATACAATGGTTTATATTCGAACTGGGCAAAACCTCTTTCACCAGCCTGACCGTATTGATCGGTTGCTGCTTTTGTAAGTCTTGTGAATCTTAATTTAAAATAATTCCCATCAGGATCTTTAATCACGTAGAAACGATCACCATACACTTCAAGACCATTTGTTCCCACAGGATTTCTCCAGTTTGCACCAATAACTCTTTGATCATTGTATATAAATTTCGATTGATCAATATCTGAAAAGTTGAAATTCGTATATGCCTCAACTCCCGAAGTAGGTGAAGGAATTACAACCTCGTATGCTCCTGCTCCTCCGACATTATTACTCGTTACAAAGTCTCCGTAAATATAGCTTCCTGCTCCTGTAATCGTATTAGTAAATACTGTGAAACACAGATCCCATTTCTTTTTTTCTGGCTGAATAAAAAGCTCTTTATTTTCTTTCATACTTACAAATTTGAAGTTGTAAGCTGAATTTTTCGAAACTGTAATTTCTTTATGATCCGTTTTATTCATTTCAGCATATTTTATTTTGTACCCTGCTCCAGATCTTATAATCTGTACTTTCATCCAGCCACGACTATCACCTCCGGTAGTAATTGAACCAACAGCTGTTACTCCGTGAAAGATATCTTTTCCCATATTCACCAGATAGATAGCATTTTCTGAGTCATTAGCTTTGATTTCTTCAATTGCAGTAGTTCCTGACGGGAAATCTCCATTAACATCGTCAATGTAAACTACATTTGCAGGATTAAAGTTGGCAACTTGTACCTGATCTTTCAAAGCAGCTACACTTGCTTCTGTAACCAAATCAATATTGGTAGCACCATCAATTTTCCCCGCTGCCATCATAATTGATGAGTTGAGAACTACTTTAAATTCGTTTCCAGAGTACAATGCCAAATCCCAATCGGTTCTTTTTGTATATGTTTTGGTATCAGTTCCCAAATCTATCCAAACCTGATTAGGCTGTGCAGCACCTCCAACGTTGGCGTCTACCACATTACCATCGGTTTTTGAAACTTGTACAGGATCTTCGTTATCGTTAATACAAGACTGAGAAATGAAAGAGGCTCCTATTAATAACCCAAATAGTATTTTTTTCATTTTAATTTATTTAAAAATTATAATTTAATCTGGCAAAGTAGCTTCTGCCATAGAAGAGATTTGCTGCAGAATCGGCTGAATTATGTGCTGTACCTCCTATTGTAGTATCTCTTACGGATGAAACATCAAAAATATTTTTCACTCCTACACTTAGCTCAAAATGATTATTATAGAATGGCTGAGAAACAATAAAATTCATCATGCTGAAATCTTTTCTCTCACCGATTACGAAATATGATGATGTAAGATCTGAAACCAAAACAGGGATTTGAGTTTTCCCTGTATATTTATAGTACAATGAAAGAGTTGTATTAATCTTTGGAAGTGTATAATTTGCTGATAAATTAGCCTCTAAAGTATAGAAAAAATCGTCTGGTGAAGTAGCACCGCCTGCTTTTAACACTCTGGAAATACCATAGTAAGAAGCATTTGCACCGACAACAAAATTATTTTTCTGAGCTCTGAAATTTGCCTCGAATAAGTAAGATTCAAATTTATCAATGTTGATATATTTATACTGTAACGGCGATTGATTAATAAGTGCTAATTCAATTCTGTTTTTCAGATTAAGATAGGTCCCACTTGTTCCTACTTTTAAATTCCAGCCCGAACTTGTATTTATTTTCTTTTCTCCATTTAGTGAAACCGTCATACCTTCTTCAGGAACAAGATCTTGATTTCCTTGTATATCATGATTACTGTCTACTCGATAGGTATAAAGCTCATCAAAATTTGGAAACCTATTTGCGCTTCCAACGACCAGCCTAAGATTATCATTCTCAGTAATTTTTGCTCTTGCAGTAACCGAGTAATTATGTTGCGTCTCAAATTTATCACTTAATGCCAAACGATAACCGGGACGGATTGATAACCAATTATTGGCAGTCCATTCTGCAGAAATGAAGTTGGCATAATTGAAAATTTTTCTTGTTACGTCGCTGGTTCCTTGAAAAACCCCCGCAGCATTCCCTGCAAAACCGGATGTATGATCCAATTCATATCCTAATTGGAAATTAATTTTATCGCTGTTTAGGAAATTACTAAAAACTCCTCTCGAGTAAATTACGTCTGCTTTATTATAAGATTTGTATTCATCTTTTTGTGCCGTCTGTCTGTTTGGAACATCATATTCAAAATCTCTGAATTTTCGATCCTGAGTTTGATAAGAAAAGTCTCCTGTATAATTGATTGTACCCAATTTTGTCTGTACATTCAGCTGATTAAGATATCTTGTAGTAAGATAATCTCTATCTGTTGCAGTATAGGTTCTGTTTCCTTCACCTAAATATAGCTCAGTAATTATCGGATTATAATAATTTAGCTTTTCATTTAAATATCCAAACTTATAAAAGATTGACGTTTTATTTTTAGTATATCGTAAAATACCGTCAACATTCAAAACATCTTTAGGTTGCCAATCATATCCTCTTTTTCCGTCATTAGATTCATTAAAATATTTATATCCATTTTGATCTCCTCTAAAACCTTGAAAATCATTATGATTAATATTTGCTCCAACATACCAATTCTCATTGATATTGTAACCCACATTTAAATTCTGAATATGCCTTCCCTCTCCTTTTTTATACCAATCATACTCTTTACCTACAGTTTCTTCTTGTAAAGAAGCTGATAAACTTAGTTTTTTCTGGCTATTTTTTTTAGTGATAATATTAATAACACCTGCAACAGCATTAGAACCGTAATCTACACCCATTGAACCTCTTACAAGCTCAATTCTTTCAATATTGTTTACATTAAGTTTAGTTAAATCAATATTATTTCCTAAGCCTATATCGCCTACCACAGGAATATTATCAATTAAAATTTTGGTGTATTCACCACCCAAACCCATTAAACTTGCTGTAGAATTTCCTGAATTACGATCCGATACAATAAGAACATTTAAACTTTGATTCAGAACTTCTGCAACATTTGTTACAGCCATATTTTTAATCTGCTGAGCATCAATCACCTCAACTTTGTAAATTGATTTATTGATCGATTGCTGCATGTATTGTCCGGTGATAACAACCTCTTCTATTTTCTTTTGATTAAGAGAATCTTTTTCCTGTGCATTAATCCATAAAACTGTTGATAACGACACAATTGAAAACACTTTCTTCTTCATAGATTCAAAATTTCGACAAATATAGGACTTTATTTAGAATAAGTAAAAATAATTAAAGTTTTGTCATATGATATTTTAACTGAAAATGATGATAACAGAATTTTGATAATGATAACAGATATTCTGAAAATTATTATAATACATTGTATGTCAACAATATTATTAAATTTAAAAACAAGACAAAAATCATTATTTTATTTAGAACAATTAAAAACTAATCAGTAATTTTGTGACTTATAAATATTAGAAAAAATGAAATTAAAATTACTTTTTGCAGGATTAGTTTTTTCAGCCGTTACAGCAAATGCACAAGTGGCTACAATTAACCAGAATTTTAACAATTTTACAATAGGAAATACAACATTTCCTCAGAATAGTTGGTCTGCCGTACTCCCTCCGATGAATACTCCGCCGAGCCCGCCGTCTCCAATGATGATTGTATATGCAGAAGCAAATGATGCTACAAACAGATATGTGTCATCGTATTCCGGAGGTAATAAAGACACTCCGCAATATTTAGTGTCTCCACAAATTGTTGCGCCAACAGGAAATAAAACGCTCTCTTTCAAAGCAAGAAGAAATGGACAAAATGCTGCTCCAATAATTGTACAAGTAGGATTGGCATCGAGCCCTACAGATATGACTACTTTTGTAGCTGTAGGAGCACCCGTTACACTTACAGACAATACCTATCAGACTATTACAAGAGCAATCCCAAGCTCATCTTTAAGCTATATTGTTTTTAAAACTGTAAATGCTGTTACAGGTGTACCTCACACAGCAGCAGATTTTGACGACGTGGTTTATGACTTAACGGCTAGCTTATCTGTTTCTGATAACTCAAAAAAAAATAACTACATTCAGTTCGCTGTAAATGCAGACAATACTGCTCTTTTTTTTGTGGGTAAAACAGAAATTAAAAAAGTAGATGTTTATTCTGCAGCTGGTCAAAATGTAGCTTCAGGGAAACCTAATAATAATTCTTTTGACATCAACACTCTTCAAACCGGGGTTTATTATATCTCAGCCCAGACTAAAGATGGAAAAGCTATTCAATCAAAATTCATCAAGAAATAATTGATTTCAAATATATTCTAAAAAGTGAGTTACTAATGTAATTCACTTTTTTTTGTTTTAAATCTTTGAAAACCAACACTTTAATGTAAAATACTTATTTACAAAATTCAAAACAAGACAAATGTCATGTTTTTATTTAGAATTATTAAAAATAATTATCTAGTTTTGTAGAATAATTCTAAATAAGGAAATTAAGGTTATGAAAACAAAATTATTTTTGGCATCAGTATTTGCTTTATCAGTGCAGCAAACTGTATTGGCTCAGACAGATGCAAACGGATATACTACGGTAAACCTTACAATGGGACCTTCGTATCAAAACAGAGTGTTCTTTGATTTTAGTGCAAACAATATTGTTTCTCAACCAGCAAATTCTTGGGATATTGCATTCTACAGAAACTCTACTTACGGATTCGGAACCAGAATGAATGATGCTCAGAATGTAGAAGTGTATCAAGCCGCAAATACAGCAAGTGCCTGGAATACGATTACCACTAATAATATCTCGACCTACGGAGCGCCTTTATATAATTTGGATAATACAACTGCTCTTGAGAATGGTGCCTTTGAACAAGGTTCTGCAACCTATGGCTGGGGAGAATATAACCCTTCTAATCATCATGTGGTAGGAAGCGTCGTTTTTATTTTAAAATATCCTTCAGATGTTTTCTATAAATTTATGATTGAAGATTTCTTTGGCGGGTACACTTTTAAATATGCAAAATGGAATTCTACCACTTCTTCCTGGGATGCTACACAAACAAAAACGATAGCTAACGGAACTGATGATGCTTTCTTCAACTATTTCTCTTTTGCCACAGGAGATAAAGTTGCAAATCTTGAGCCGCCGAGAGCCAATTGGGATATGATGTTTACAAGATACTGGAATGATTATCCATATGTTGATCAGCAAGGAAACCCACAAACAATGAAATACAGATTGTCTGGCGTTATTCAAAATCCAAATATTACTGTAGCAAGAGTAAAACCTGAAACACAGGCTACCACGACTTCCGCTGTGCCTGCATTAACTGCATTTTCAAACAATATCACAACAATCGGACATTACTGGAAACCTACAATAGGATTGCCTTACTCCGATGTTGTTTATTATGTAAAACAAGGCTCTGATTATTACAGAATGTACTTTGTTTCAAATGATGGGTCATCTACAGGAAATATGTACTTCAAATACAAAAATATTACCTCAACATTGGGTATTACAGAGGTTAGCAAGAAAGCGTCATTCGGTATTTATCCGAATCCGACAACGGCCGACAAAAAAGTAACTGTTTTATTTGATGTAAAAGAAAAAGACAACAACAAAGGAAGCGTTGAAGTTTATGATCTTACCGGTAAGAGAGTTTATAATGCAGAGCTGAGCAATCAGGCAGGTTTCTACAAACAAGATCTTAATTTATCTCATCTTCCGGCAGGAAATTATCTGGTGAAAATTTCTTACGGTGGTAAGACAGAAACTAAAAAACTTATTGTAAAATAAGAAACATGAAGAAGTGAATTTTCTTCGCAGTGAATTGTCAGTAGTCAATTTTAAATTCACCATTAACAGCGAAACTAATTGACCATTCACCACAAAATTAATACTTTCTATTTTTTCTAATAAAAAGGCAGTTTCAAGAATGATGAAACTGCCTTTTGCATTTTTTCTAGCATCTAGCATCTAGCATCTAGCATCTAGCATCTAGCATCTAGCATCTAGCATCTAGCAAAATTAATAAATCTTAAAGCCTTTATAAACCTGTGTTGCTTCTTCCAGTATTTTAGACGCATTTTTTCTGAAATCCATTAGATGATCCGTTCCGTTGTGTTGGCTGTGATGCTCTACACTTTCCCATAATTCAATCAGGAAAAAAGTTCCTTTATTATCTTTATCTTCAATTAAGTCATATTGCAGGCATCCATCTTCTTTTCTGGTTTCTCTTACCAAAGTCTGAAATAGTTCTACAGCATCCATTAAGTTGTTTTCTTTAAATTTGAAAAGGGCAACGATATGTAAATTCATGTATTATTTTTAGGCAGTAAATGTAAATTATTTTTGATTTTAATTGAATTCAAATTATCCTAAATTTTTCACAAAAAAATAGTCTAAAAGATCGACTTAAATATCGTAATCGAGCTCATCACGATCACCAAAGTTCCGATGATAATAAACATATTTTTTACAGGAAGTTTTGCAGTAAGCATTGCAGAAAAAGGTGCAGTAATAATTCCGCCAATCAAAAGCCCTAAAATAATATTCCAGTGTTGAATTCCTAAGGTTAAAAAGAAAGTTACTGCTGCAGTAACAGTCAAAATAAATTTTGCAACCGTAGAACTTCCTACTGCAAATCTGGGCGTAAAACTGTTTTTAATTAAAGTTCCGGTTACCAAAGGTCCCCATCCTCCACCAGCAAAAGAATCGATAAAACCACCAATCACTCCCAATCGGGTAAGATTTGTTTTTTTCTTTAAAGCTTTATTCTGTTTAGGTTTAAAAGCATTCGATAAAATCTGAATTCCAAGATACAGAGTGTAAAAAGAAATTACTGTTTTCGTAATTTTCGAATAATATTCACCGAGATAAGTCAACGAAACGGCTCCAATAATTGCTCCGATAATCGCAGGAATCGCGAGCCTTTTCACCAGACTTTTGCTTACATTTTTTAGTTTAATGTGACTTATACTTCCGGCTGCTGTTGTAAAACTTTCAGCAGAATGAATACTTGCACTTACCGCATGCGGAGGAATTCCCAGAAATAAAAGTGTTGTGGTGCAAATCACTCCATATCCCATCCCCATTGATCCGGCGACAATTTCAGCAAAAACTCCTACCAAAAGCATCCAGTAAAAAATGTAATTGTCTTTGGCAAGAATAATTTCAAGTTCATCCAAATATCCTAAGCTGTACATCGACAGAAATGTGATTGCCAAAACTGCAATTGTAATCAATAGCAGATTGAGCCTGAACTGAATTTTTTGCGAAATTATCATATCATCATGTGTGTTAAATTAAAAACTTATAAAATCATCACCGCTCCAACAGTAGAATTGCTGGTTTCATCAATCAAAATGGCATTTCCGGTGGACTTGCTTTCTTCAAAACTGTCAAAAACCAAAGGCGATGCTGTTTTTAATCTTACTTTTACTACTTCATTAAGCTTTACATTTTCGGTAATTGGAGTTTGCTCTAAAGTATTAACATCGATTTTATATTCAATTTCTTTAATGATAGCTTTCTGAGTCTTGCTCTTATGCTGAATGAAATATTTGTTTCCTTCGTTGAGTTCTTTTTTATCGAGCCAGCAAACTACAGCTTCAAACTCATTTTCAACTTTCGGCTGTTGATTGGTTTTTACTAAAAAATCTCCACGGCTGATGTCGATATCATCTTCCACATGAATCACGGCAGGCTGATTGGTAAATACAAAATCTACTTCATGACCTCCTGTTTCAATTTTGGAAATTTTAGTCTGAATATTTTGTGGAAGCACCGTAATTTCATCTCCTTTTCTGTAAATTCCTGAAATCACTTCTCCGGCATAACCTCTGTAATCATGCAGCTCATCAGTTTGCGGACGAATAACATACTGCACCTGAAATCTTGGATTTTCTTTTTCCTGATCTTGATTGATTTCCACATTTTCTAAGAAATCTAAAAGTGTTGAACCTTGATACCAATCTGTTTTCTCAGATTTAGAAACAATATTATCCCCATTAAAAGCCGAAATCGGAAAATAATTGACGTTTTCCAGCTTCAGTTTTTTGGCAACCAATTCATATTGAGCTTTAATATCATTGAAAACTTCTTCGGAATAATCTACCAAATCCATTTTATTAATCGCAACTACCACATTTTTCATTTTTAATAATGAAGCGATGATGGAATGTCTTCTGGTCTGCTCAATAACGCCTTGTCTTGCATCAATCAAAATTATAATCAATTGCGAATTTGAAGCTCCCGTAATCATATTTCGAGTGTACTGAATATGTCCCGGTGCATCGGCAATAATGAATTTCCTTTTTGGAGTCGAAAAATATCGATAAGCAACATCAATGGTAATTCCCTGTTCTCTTTCGGCTCTTAATCCGTCGGTCAAAATCGCAAGGTCTACTCCGTTTTCGTTTTTATTTTTTGATTGTTTTTCCAGCGCTTCAAGCTGGTCGATCAATATATTTTTGCTGTCGTAGAGAAGTCTTCCGATCAACGTACTTTTACCGTCGTCTACACTTCCTGCAGTTATAAATCTTAATATGTCCATAAGTTTATTTATTAATGATAATTGATCAATGATAAATCATCTCAACTTTCTTTTAAAAATCGTTTATCATTTATATTAAAAGTAACCTCCCTTCTTTCTGTCTTCCATTGCGGCTTCCGTTACTTTATCATCAATTCGGGTTTCGCCACGTTCTGAAATTCGGGAAGCGGTAATTTCGTTCACAACCTGATCTAAAGTTTCAGCAGCGCTTTCAACTGCAGCAGTACAAGTCATATCTCCAACCGTTCTGTAGCGCACTTTTTTATTTTGAATCTGATCATTCTCATCAATCTGAATGAAATCTGATACCGCAATTAATTGTCCGTCATACTCAATCACATTACGATCGTGCGCAAAATAAATCGAAGGCAGCTGAATATTTTCTTTTTTAATATAATTCCAAACATCGAGTTCCGTCCAGTTTGAAATAGGGAAAACTCTTACATTTTCACCTTTGTTGATTCTTCCGTTGTAGATATTCCACAATTCCGGGCGTTGAAGTTTCGGATCCCATTGTCCGAATTCGTCACGAACAGAGAAAAATCTTTCTTTTGCTCTGGCTTTTTCCTCATCTCTTCTCGCTCCGCCAATGCAGGCATCAAACTGAAACTCTTCAATGGTATCTAATAAAGTATGCGTCTGTAACCAGTTTCTAGAAGCAAATTTTCCTTTTGGCTCGGTTAATTTTTTTGCTTTAATGGTGTCTTCAACTTTTCTGACGATCAGCTCTGCACCAAGACTTTCAGCAAAATAATCTCTAAACTGCAATGCTTCAGGAAAATTGTGTCCCGTATCAATATGTACAAAAGGAAAAGGAATTTTCATCGGAGCAAAAGCCTTTTTCGCCAGATGAACCAATGTAATAGAATCTTTTCCACCGCTGAAAAGCAAAGCTGGTTTCTCAAACTGAGCCGCAATTTCACGCATGATATAAATGCTTTCGGCTTCCAGTTGTTCCAGATAATTTAGTTTATAGTCACTCATTATTATTCGAAAAATTAAATGTGAATTAATGTGAATGCAGACCGCATTCTTTTTGTGAAGTTTCCCACCACCATCTTCCGGCCCGTGGGTTTTCGCCTTCTTCGATGGCTCTTGTGCAAGGTTGGCAACCCACACTGATGAAACCTTTTTTATGTAAAGACAATTCCTGAACTTTATGTTGTTCTAAATAATGTAGAACATCCTGATAAGTCCAGTTAATTAATGGGTTGTATTTGTATAATTTCCGTTCTTCATCCCACTCCAAAATTGGCATATTTTCACGGTTTTCAGATTGTTCAGAGCGTAAACCGGTAATCCAGACTTTGGCATTTTCCAAAGCACGGTTCAACGGCTTTACTTTTCGTATAAAACAACATTCTTTCCTGTTCTCAACGGAATGGTAAAAACCGTTGATACCTTTTTCCATCACATATTTTTCAACATCGCAAGATTCGGGAAAGTAAACTTCAGTTTTCTTTTGATAACGCGAATTATTTTTCGAAAGCAAATCGTAATGCTCATAAAAAAGACGTCCTGTATCTAAGGTGAAAACTTTTATCGGTAAATTATTTTTGAAAATAGCATCTGTAATTACCTGGTCTTCCTGACCAAGCGAGGTTGAGAAAACAATCCCTTCTGAGAATTTAGAAGAAACAAATTGTAATCCGTCCTCCAAAGTAAGCTGCTGTAAAGTATCTATATCCTCTTTTGAAAACATAATTTCTGTTTGATACCAGCAAATATCTAACAAAAATGTTATCCTACCAAATAAGTAGACTTATAAAATCAAAATTAGGACTTAATCAATTAGGTCTAAAAGTGTTTTTTCTTCTAAAATTTTAAGCGATGCATCTCTCACCTCTATCAAAACATCGTGTAAACTGCAGTGATCTTCGTTGCAATCTGCACATTTTTCATAAAAATTAAGACTTACACAAGGAAGCATTGCAATGGGACCATTTACGAGACGAATAATCTTCGCCAGATTTACATTTTGAGGATTTTCTTTGAAAAAATAGCCTCCTCCTTTTCCCTTTTTACTATCAAGGAT
>NZ_JAVHYL010000019.1:0-49099 GCF_031118795.1 Chryseobacterium sp. CFS15
ATCTTTTAAGTTCTCAAGATTTCCGGCATACGTTAAAGCATCCAAATTGATGATCGTAGAATCCGGATTATTTTTTACAAATTCTCTTACGACGTGTGAGCCAATAAATCCTGCTCCGCCAGTGATGATGATGTTTTTCATTCTATAAATTTAGAATTTATATCTTAGGATTATATTTCAAGAAAATACGTATCTGCATTTTCTGGATTGAATGCTTCGTTAATCCAGAAAATAGTGTACAGTTCTTCGTCTCCGATATTTTTAATATTATGGGTATACCAGATTGGCATATCTACATAAGCAGGTTCGTTTCCATCAAGATAAAAATCTAATACTTCGTCAGTATCGATTTTTCGTAATTGAATTAAAGCTTTTCCTTTAATTACAGCAAAACGCTCGATCTTTCTGGTGTGATAATGGTTTCCTCTGGTAATTCCGGGTACAGTGGTTGAAAATGAACATTGTCCCCCGATCCCTAATCGAATTACTTCCACAAAAGCTCCGCGAGGATCTGTGTGTTGGGTGAATTTTACCGGATAATGGGTTTTGTAATCGATGTATGATCGAAATGTATTGAATAAATTATGTTCAAATGTATTATTGATCACAGGAATTTCTCCGCCATCAAAATATTTTGTTTTATAATCATTTAATAATGCTAGAACTTCTGAAACTTTTTTTGTTGCGGTAGCATCTATAACGAATTCCGGTTTGCTGTTGCCTTCTCTTATTTCGTTAACAATCGTATCTACCAATTCCTGAACGTAAATTAATTTCACCTCACCATCGTTGGCAATTGTCGGTGTTTCACCATGCGTCAGCTGATGACAGAACGTAGCAACAAAAGAGTTATAGAATGGTTTTCCGAAAGCACCGAAAACATTAGGAATAATTAATCCTGTAATTTTACCTCCATTCTCTTCTGCCCAATTGGCTAAAGCTTGTCTTCCTTCTTTTTTTGATTTTCCATACAGATTATCTCTTTCTTCTTGTGTTGAAGAAGAAATCATAACATGAGCTTTTGAATTGGCTCTTTTCAGGGAATCAACCAATTTTTGAGCTAAACCTACATTAGTTTCATAGATAAATTGTTCATTTTCGTGACGGTTCATTGCAGCCAAATGGATAATAACATCACAATTTGCAACAAATTGATCTAGTTCATTTTCGTTTTCAAAATATTCTTTTTGAAAATCTATCCTTTGAAATTCTTCAGGAAACAGCCCTAAAGTATTGTACAAATGTTTTCCAACAAAACCATTTTGACCGGTAATTCCGATTTTTTTCATATTTAAATTGCTTTTAGCTTTTGGCTTCTAGCTCTGGTTATTACAACCATCTGCTACAATATAATTTTATAATTTAGATATTGTCAAAGTATTCTAAACTGTATCTAAACTCATCATTGATTTCTCCTAAATCAAAATCAGCTAAGACCAGAAGTTTACTGTTATTTTCTCTCGCCTGAATCGCAGTAATATAGCCTGACGGAATATGAAGGTAAGTTAAGACATCATCTGTTAAAAGATATTTCTCTACTGTTAAATTTTTTGAAGGATTTTTAAAATCATCTACAGCAATCACAGAAATACTAAAACTTCCTTTCATACAAGCAAACCATCTATGTTCAACCTTATGCCCCTGCCAACCACGAATAAAATCTGTCGAATGATTTTCAATCGTATAGATTCTTTTGATCTGTGAGGCATTGAAATCATTGTTGTACGTAATGATTCCTCTCTCGTCCTGATGTTTTTTACCTTCTAACAGCATCGATTTCCTTTTAACTTTTAACTTGGCTCTTTTACCTTTACTTTCTAATAAGGATATTGCATTACATCTTCCCCAAAAACTTCTTTTCGGATCAGAGGTAAAGTAGAAATCAGTTTTTTCAACCCTTCTACACCTTGCTGCTCAGTATTATGTGAATGATAATCTTCAATTTGCGCAACTTCTTCCTCACCTTCAGAAAAATATTGAGCATAATTCAAGTCTCTATTATCTGCAGGAACACGGTAAAAATCGCCCATATCTTCTGCTTTGGCCATTTCTTCACGAGTACACAAAGTTTCGTATAATTTTTCTCCGTGACGTGTTCCGATTACTTTTATAGGAACTTCTTTACCAGTCAATTCAATTAAAGCTTGTGCTAAATCTCCAATGCTTCCGGCAGGAGCTTTGTTTACGAATAAATCTCCAGGATTGGCATTTTCAAAAGCAAATAAAACCAAATCTACCGCATCATCCAATGACATGAAAAATCTTGACATATTAGGGTCAGTTATCGTAATTGGTTCTCCTTTTTGGATTTGATTTAAAAACAATGGTATTACAGAACCTCTTGAAGCCATTACATTACCATAACGGGTCAAACAAACTACCGTATCTGTAAGATTTCTGGCTTCTGCAACGGCCACTTTCTCCATCATCGCTTTGGAGATTCCCATTGCATTGATTGGATATGCTGCTTTATCTGTTGATAAACAAATTACTTTTTGTACTTTATTGGCTGCTGCCGCACGAATTACATTCTGCGTTCCTTCAACATTGGTTTTCACTGCCTGCATTGGGAAAAATTCGCAAGATGGAACTTGCTTTAACGCTGCTGCATGAAAAATATAGTCAACACCTCTGGTAGCAGGTTCTACACTTGAAAAATCTCTTACATCCCCAATATAGTATTTGATTTTATCGTTTTTGTATAAATTTCTCATATCATCCTGTTTTTTCTCATCACGAGAAAAAATACGGATTTCTTTGAAGTGGTCGGTTTGTAAAAAACGGTTGAGCACTGCTGTTCCGAATGAACCTGTTCCTCCTGTTATTAAAAGGGTTTTATTTTGAATTTTCATGTAAAAATTTATATTTTTAGTGTGTTAAAAAATGAGACATTACCTATAGTTATAAGGAATTTCCATATACTGCCAGAAAAATTTATATTCCGCTTCTTTTCTTATAGAAAATAATGTTAGAAAAATAAAAATGCCAATTATTAAAAGATATAATACCTCTCTTTGTTTAGATTTCCACATGGTGGCAGTATCAATCAAAAATGGAATCCAAACAATAAGTATTATATCAAAATACTGTGCTACTCTACCTGCATTAGTATTAACCCATTGTAAAGGAAATAATAAAAAAGCAATAGCAAACGTACTAAACATTATTCCAGTAGAGGGAAACATAGAAACTGTTTTTTTTATGGAGAGCATTCCCCAATATGCTATTAGAATATGAGCAGCTGTAAGAGCTATAGAACCATTAGTACTTTTATCTTCTAGATAGCTTTCAAATCTTTTTTGAGTACTCTCGGAAGAAGAAACTAAAAATGTAGCAATTTCATTTTTAAATAAAAATACTATCGGAAACAGAATAAAAACGCTTATATATATTGTCCTGTATCTCTTAATATTAGCTATAAAATACAATGAAAAAAAAACCAACGAAGAAATATGCATAAATGAAGCTAATATTACAAAAAAAGAAAAGTGAATTAATTTCCTTTTTTTTATAAATTGAAACCCAAATAATAACAAACCAGTAGCAAGTGTTTGTCTAATTCCTGTAATTGAAAAGAAGCTGTAAAACATTGCCATATAAAGTACAAATGCAACAATCACATGCCTAATGTGGATTGTGTTATTATAGACAAAATGTCCTAATGCAGACATAAAAATCAAAGCAACAAAAAGTAGGTAAAGTTGATAATCAGTGATGAAAATTTGGAAAATTTTCTGAAACAGATAATAACCTTGGTCTTTCCCTTCATTGTTCATTATTCTTGAAATGATATCATTAAAAGACGAACTCTTAACATCTTCAAAAATGGTATAATACTGGTAAGTGTCCGCTCCTACATACCAATTACGCAAACCTGATTGAAGAATCAGCATTATAACAATAACAATAATATAATGTTTTCTTCTTTTTTCATAAGGCTTTTGTATTATATCAGAACTGTATATTACTCCCAAGAAAATAATTAAAAAAATTATTAATAGCCTTATCATCCAGATTTCTATTTTTTCATTAGAATTTTATCAATAACTCTACTTAACATTTCGAAGTTAGCTATTAAACCACACATTTTTTCAGTATTATTTCTTAAAACCGCAAAATCATTTTCCTTCAAATTCGCTACGTGGTTAATTGTATTTGCTAAATCTAAAGAGTTCCCATTTTGAAAAAAAAAACCATTTTCATTTTTCTTTACAAACTCGTCCATTCCTGTAATATCAGAAACAATAACTGGAACTCTTTCGGAAAAACTTTCCAATATTGGCAAGGAAGCATGTGGCTTTGAAAAACAAGATATAGTTGCCACACTTTTTTTGTAATAATAAAACACATCTTGAGTTTTACCTATTATAATAGCATTAGGACTTTTTTTAAGAATTCTGTATAATCTAATACTTTTAAAAATATAGGGGTCAAATATTCCTTTAATTAATTGATTTAAAGACGATAATTTATCTGTATAGCTTCCCAAAAAGAAAATTTTAACATCATTATTTAGATATTTTAATGAATGAACTAATTGTTCAAAACCTTTTATGCGTGAACTTCCTCCTAAATAAGTAAAATATCTATGTTCACTATCTGTTTCATAATTTTCTTCTAAAATAGTTTCTTTTTTATTCCTTATTTTTATTATAGGATCATAGATTACTGTTGTTTTATTCAAAAGATTTAGCCTTCCTGCATTATCTTTTGTAATTGCTACAACCCAATCACAGTTCTTCTTAATATTTGACCGGATTAAATTATAAAAGATAAATTTTCTGTCATCTTTTAAAGGTTCTCTAATATGAATAATTACTTTTTTACCTTTTTTTGAAGGATAATATGCCCAATCTGAAATAAAAGTAGAGTTTAAATACACCAAATCATAATCTTTAATAAGAAAATTGTATTCTATCTTTGAAAAAATATATTTGTTTACATGGTAAGTTAAAAATTTATATAATTTCAAAATATATTTTATGAAATTAAAATAATTTGCAGAAGTATGTGAAAATATTTTGTAGAAATATTTATAAAATATAAATGACTTAGGACGGATAACATTAACTCCTCTTTGTTCTATGTATTCTATGGCCTCGCTATTAAAAATACAAAATACAGCTACATTATAATTTTTTTTAAGTTCATCAATCAAACCCAAAAGAGCAATCAGTCCACCTCCTAATCCTCTACCATGATGTATAATTAACATCCTTTTTTTCATACTATTTAACATTCTGCATTAATTCTTCTTTCAAAACTTCTAAAAATTGGTTTCCATACTTAGTATCTGGCTCCATATAATTTCCTTCCCCCCATTCGTTCCATGATTTTAAAAAAATAAGACGTTTGTCTTCACTTTTATTAATGGTAGTAGTTAATACCGATTTGACATGTTTACGAAATAAGCTTGGATTATGACCGGTTAATACATATCCTTGTCTTCCGCTTCTAGGAGAATGATCCCAATTAGGAACTATTGAAGGAGATACTTTTTCAGAAAGCTCCTCTTTTCCAATTAAAAAGTCTATAGCTTTCTTATACTTAATTATTATTGGAATAGGGAAAAATTTAATAATAAGCGGATTAATATATTTCCAAATTTTATTCTTTTTGACCAACCTGTCAGATAATCTCATTAAATTAACATTGTCAAAACCCATATCTAAAAGTTTATGAAGATCTTCAATATTGCCCGCCTGTGCACAGAAAAAAATTCCCTTTAATCCATTCTCTCGAGCTAAATTTTGCCATAATTCCATGAAAATTTTCACATCAGGAAATTTTAATGGTCTATATATCATAAATAAAGGCTTTCCATCGACATTGATGTATCTATTGTCTTTAAATGCCTTGAGCAATTTAAAAAAATGATTTTTATAATCATCCAAACCTGGATAAATTTGTTCCGCTAAAACTTTTTTTGAGGTGACTTTGTTATTTTTCCAAAATTTGGCATGCCAAGATTCATTTGCCCAACACAAACAAAATGGAAAATCAGGCTTACCAGAATCCAAAACCTCTTCAAATGGTAACTCTAACTCTTGCTTTCCATTACCAAACCAATAATGATAATAACAAAACCCTTCAACTCCTGCATTTCTCGCCATTTCTGCTTGCTGCTCACGCACTTGCGGTAGTCTTAAATCATAATATCCTAAATCAGCAGGCACTCGAGGTTGTTCATGACCTGGAAATAAGGGTTTAGCTTTCCCAACATTAGTCCATTCCGTAAATCCCTTTCCCCACCAAATATCATTACTTGCTGTAGGGTGATATTGTGGCAAATAAAATGCAATAACTCTATTACTACTCATCTTTCTTAATAATTTAATTTTTAATATTGGATATGATAATTTTAAAATTAGACATTTTTAAGGGGATATTTTTCAATTTAAAAAGATATAACACACAGAAAAACACAGAAAAAAATGATGATAATATTATATAAAATATGAAACTAAAATTTGGGTACTTAGTATATATAGTGTAGCTACACAAAAACATCATTAAACATATAAGAAAAGGCACAAATGTATAATTTATAAAAAAACTTATTATTCCTATATCTATCAATTTTTTTAATGGAAAAAAAAGATAAAAATAAGCACCTACATTTATTATAACCCAAGAATAACCTGCACCACTAAAGCCAAATTTATATATGCAAAAGTATAAAAGTGGAATACCTAGAATAATCTGACAGATCCCTTGATAAATAGTGTATTTTGTTTTACCAAAAGCTAATAAAGTATAGTAAAATAATAACTGCATTGATAAAAATACCGTACCTATTATTAACATTCTTGCTAAAAACTCCATATCATCTTTGAACCCAACTTCGATTCTATTACCCAACCACAATTTAAATATTTCAGAAATATAAATGTATAAAATTAATGAAATCACAAAAATCATCACGTTCAAAAAATAATTTGATAATTTAAATACATTTTCCAAACGCTTCTTATCTCTATCTGCAGCCATTTTAGAAAAAACAGGAAATAAAGCGGTAGCTAAGGGCATCCCTAATAGTCTAGGCGACTGGGCTAATGACGATGCTAAATTGTAATACCCAAAAATCTTTAATGAGAAAAATGAACTAACTAAAATTTTGTCCATTTGCGAATTTACAGATGAAATGATTGAGATTAAACTCATGCCACCAATGTAAAGTAAAATATGCTTTGGGAGTTTTAGAAAAATAACGACTAAAACGTCAATTTTAGTCTTAAAATATAAAAGTACATTGAAACGCAAAAATAAAACGTAAAAAATATTACAAATTATTTGCCACAAGAAATATATATATAAATTATTTGAAAAATATTTAAGGATAATTACAATAAAACCTAAACGAATTAAAGTCCAAAAAAATTGATAAATATTTGCTTTGACTTGAAATCCCAAACCAAAAATAGCACCGTAATAAAGTGAAGAACTTAATTGAAAAATTACTCCTACTGATATTAATATAACAAATTTTGTTAAATCCTCAACAGAAAATTTATCTGAATGTAACCAATATTTTGCAATTATATTTGAAAATAGTAATAGAAATAATAACAAAGTTCCACATATAATAAGATATTTCTTTTCAATTAATTTGAAAACTGTATACTTATAATCTTCTGAAGAAGAAGTTGAAAACTCTTTAATTACCGCTGAAGATAATCCCAAGTCAGCCAAACTAATTATACTTAATACAACTGTATAAAAACTAATAATACCATATGCTTCGACACCTAATAATTTAATATATAGTGGAACAAAAAGATATATAGAAACAATTCCAAATAACTTATTTCCATAATTTGTCAGAATATTCAAAATATTAGATTTCATTCGTAATAAAATATTTAATTTAAAACATTTAACAGATAGTCTCCATAACATTCGTCATCACAAATTCTGAATCGTTTGTGGAACAATTAACATGCGATTCTGCAGCTAAGTGAATAACACCATCAAGTTGATGTTGTTAAAAAATCTGTAAAACATAAGCAGCATCTATAATATCAACTTTTACAAAGGTATAATTCAAAGAATTTTCAATATCTACTAAATTCTCAAGATTACCTGCATAAGTGACGGCATCTAAATTAATGGTGTTATAATTATGATATTTTAGAATAAATTCACGAACAACGTGCAATCCTATAAAACCTGCTCCTTCAGTAATTAAAATAGTGTTATTCATTATAATTACAATCTATTGTCTGACTTATCTGAAATTATTCCTTTTACATCATAAACAATAGCATAGTCCTTTTTCAATGCATCAAAATCAATATTCAAGAATTCGTTATGTGCTACTCCTAAAATTATTGCATGGAATTTTGTATCTGGTAATTGAATCAAACTATCAATACCATACTCATGTTTTACTTCACCAGGATTTGCCCATGGATCATAAGTCGTTACTTGGACACCATAATCTTCTAATGCTGCAATAACATCTACAATCTTCGTATTACGTACGTCTGGACAGTTTTCTTTGAAAGTTACACCTAACATTAAAATCTCTGCGCCATTGATATTAATTCCTTTTTTAATCATTGTTTTCACGACTTGCGATGCCACATATTCACCCATAGAATCATTCAATCTTCTTCCTGCTAAGATAATCTCAGGATGATAACCATGTTCCTGAGCTTTTTGCGCCAAATAATAAGGATCTACCCCAATACAGTGACCTCCTACTAAACCTGGTTTGAAAGGCAAAAAATTCCATTTTGTACCTGCCGCCTCTAAAACAGCATGTGTATCAATCTCTAATAAATTGAAGATTTTAGCTAATTCGTTGACAAATGCAATATTGATATCACGTTGTGAATTTTCAATTACTTTTGCAGCTTCTGCTACTTTAATAGTGGGTGCTAAATGTGTCCCTGCAGTAATTACAGATCTATAAAGATCGTCTACTTTTTTTCCTATTTCAGGAGTAGAGCCAGATGTTACTTTCAATATTTTTTCTACGGTATGTTCTTTATCACCTGGGTTAATTCTTTCTGGTGAATATCCTGCAAAGAAATCTACATTAAATTTCAAACCAGAATTTTTCTCCACTACCGGGATACAGTCTTCTTCGGTAGCACCAGGGTAAACAGTAGATTCATAGATAATAATGTCTCCTTTTTTGAGTACTTTCCCCACCGTTTCGCTCGCTTTAAATAAAGGAGTTAAATCGGGGCGGTTATTTTTATCAACTGGTGTAGGAACCGTAATTATGAAATAATTACAATTTTTAATCTCGTCTAACTGATTGGTTACATATAATCCTTTCTCTTCGTTAGGATTATCAACTAAAACTGCCTGAAGCACCTCATTTTCAACCTCTAAAGTATTATCAGTACCCGATCTCAATTCATGAATTCGTGTTTCATTGATATCGAAACCAACAGTGTTGTATTTAGTAGCAAATAACCTCGCCAATGGTAGACCTACATATCCTAAACCAATAATTGCTATTTTGTAATTCATAAGGAGAAATTATATTCAGTTTTCTTTATTATTTTAAGTTTTCCCAGTACCATTGTACTGCTTCTTTCAGCCCTTTATCTATAGTATGAGTTGGCTCATATCCTAATAATGTTTTGGCTTTTTCAATAGACGCTAATGAGTGTGGTATATCTCCGATACGGTTTGGCCCATATATTACATTAACATTAGAAATCTCTCTATCAAATTCGCTTAGGTATTCTTTCAAATATCTAACTAAATCATTCAATGTCGTACGATCACCAACAGCTGTATTATAAACTGTATTAATTGCTTTAGAATCATTTGCCAACATTGCACGTTCATTCATCTGGATAACATTATCAATATAGGTGAAATCGCGAGAGTAATCTCCTGTTCCGTTAATTTTTGGCGATTCATGGTTCATGAATTGTTTTACAAATAATGGAATAACAGCTGCATATGCTCCATTTGGATCTTGGCGACGGCCGAATACATTAAAGTAGCGCAGCCCTATACAAGATAAACCATAGGTTTTACTAAAAATATCTGCATAAAGTTCATTTACATACTTTGTAATTGCATAAGGAGATAGTGGTTTTCCAATCACTTCTTCAACTTTTGGTAAAGATTCGGAATCACCATAGGTAGAAGAAGAAGCTGCATAAACAAAACGTTTAACATTCGCATCACGAGCGGCAACTAACATATTTAAGAAACCAGAAACATTGACTTCATTAGAAGTAATCGGATCATTAATTGAACGGGGAACCGATCCTAATGCTGCTTGATGTAAAACGTAATCTGCTCCAGCAACAGCCTCATGACATGTTTCTAAATCTCTTATATCACCCTCAATCAGTTTATATTCTTCATTAGCAAGAAAAGATTCTATGTTATGACGGTGCCCGGTTGCGAAGTTATCTAAACAAGTTACTTGATAGCCTTTATTTAAAAAATATTCTGTAAGATTAGACCCTATAAAACCTGCTCCTCCAGTAATTAAAATTTTATTCATTATTATGATTTAAACATTTTCTTCCACCATGATTTATCAGAATCAGCACTGTAGCCATACCCATATTTATACCCATAGCCATATCCGCTATTCATTTTACTCACATCATTGAGCACCATTCCCACATTTTTAATTTTCTTATCTTTTATTTGCTTGTTGATAAATCCAACTAATTCTTTTTCTGTATAACCAGAACGGGTAACATATACTGTAATATCTGCCACATCAGCAATTAAAAATGAATCTGTTACCAACATTAATGGAGCCGTATCCAATAATATGTAATCATACATTGGTTTTAATGATTCTACCAATTCCTCATACCTTCCGTTAGATAAAAGCTCTGTCGGGTTTGGTGTAATAGCTCCTGAATAAATCACATCACAATAAGGGTTGAACGAAGTGGGATGAATAATTTCTGAAACATCCATCTGGTCATCATACATAAATTCTGAAAGACCAATCAATCCTCTTCTGCTTTCATTATATCTCTGTAACTGTGGATTTCGAATATCTGACCCAATAATAACTACCTTTTTCCGAGGTGATGCTAATGTAAGCGCTAAATTAACCGAAGTAAATGTTTTTCCCTCCCCTTTAACTGTAGAGGTAACAAAAATCACATTACCTTTTTTGTTTTTTGGCAACATAAAATTAATATTGGTAATTAAAATTCTGAACGCTTCTGCTAAAGGAGATAAATCATTAAGTTGAACAATTTCAGGATCGCCTTTCTGTAAAGACGGAAGCTCTCCAACTACAGTTCCTCCATCAAGCAGTTTTTCAAGATCTTGTTTAGTTTTAATTTTATTGTTAAATAATTCTAAAAGATAAATAATAGCAAAAGGAATTAGCAACCCTATAATCAATGCTCCGAGATAAATAATCATTTTTTTCGGAGAAACCGGAACAGGGTTCGTTAAAGCATCGTCTACAATTCTAGCTTTTGGAGCAGCAATTGCCAATGATATAGCAGCTTCCTCTCTTTTTTGAAGTAATAATAGATAAAGCTGTTCTTTAATATTTTGCTGTCTTTCAATACTACGGAACATCTTTTCCTGAACTGGAATTTTAGAGATTCTACCAGACAATTTGTTTTGTTCACCGGCAATTGTTCCTATTGAAATCTGAAGTGCAGATTGACTTTTTTGTAAGCTCTGAATTACTGAGCTACGCATACTGTTTATCTGACTGGTAATATTCTGAACAACCGGATTGACTGTAGTGGAACTCTCAAGTAATCTGTTTCTATCAATGACCAACTGATTATACATTGCAATATTAGATGTGATATTCTGATCTGCAAGTCCAACATTTAGAGGTAAAACCTGATAAGTACCCTGTTTGTTAACAGAACTAAGCAGACTTTGTACCAACTCTAGCTGAGACTCGTTCTCAAGCTGCTTCTGGCGGCTGCTCATGGCTGTTTCCAGAGAAAGCTGTGCTTCAGTCTGAATATCTGCGATATTGTTCCGAAGCTTAAAATCTTCTTTCTGAGATTCTACGGTACCTAATTCTTTACTGATAAGATTAATACGCTCATCAATAAAACTAGCTGTTTTTTGTGCTTCAGAGTTCTTATCTAGAATTGCTTCACGGTTATAATTTACAGCAAGCTTATTTAAAATATCCACAGATTTGTCAGAAATAGGATCAGTGATTGAAATTTTAAGAACTGTAGCCTCCTTTTGTACCAAATTTACATTGAGCTTCGCAAGATAATATATTGCTCTGTCCATTCCTGACATAAATTGCAGTCTGAACTGTGCAGTTGATTTTTCTGAAGTAGTTGATTTAAATTTGGGATTTTTCTGGAACATTACCACACCAAAAGGCATTGTAACCGATTTATTGAATTCAGTTTGAATATCTTTCTTGAAACTCTCAGATTCAATGATGATCTTATTGCCTTTTACTTTAGCGATAACTTCTGTTTTCGGATATTTAGCTTTTTTCTTTTCGCTGATGATCCTTACTAAAAAAGGAGAAGTTTCTTTATATAATTCGCTATCTTTTATATTTCCTTTAGAATAAATATTAGTTTCTAGTGCTAATTCTCTTACTACTGAGAGCATCAGTTTTTTAGACTTCAGAATCTCAATTTCATTGTCTACTGAGTTGGTACCCATCCCTCCAATACCACTTAATTCTGAAATCACAGACATATCAGGCTGACCTGCCGCTGATTTTTTAACCTCTTTAATTAATAAGGTTGATTCTGTGCTATACACGGGAATGCTGTATCTTAAAAAGAACCATGCGACAATAACGGCTACAATAGCACCTATGATAAACCAATACCACCGATGAATGTAAGGTTTAACAATTTCCCTGATATTTAAAGACTCTTCCTGAATCTCATTTTGCATTTGATTATAATCCACTATAAAGAATTCTCTTAAATTAATTTTTTGTAAGAGCCAAAACCCCAATCACTAAAGAAGCAATAACTGATGCAACCGAAATGTACAATCCTGTATTTGGATCAATTCGTGCTGCCTTCTCTCTATTCGCATTAGGCTGCACATAGATCATATCATTTTGCTTAAGGTAATAGTATGGTGAATTTATAAACTGCGCACTCGTCAAATCTATCCTTTCTTTTGTGATCTTTCCATCGACATTTCTTACGACCAATACATTTGTTCTGACACCATATACAGTAAGATCTCCAGCTAGACCCAAAGCTCCCAAAAGTGTTGTACTTCCGTCGGGAATAACATAAGTTCCTGGTCTTGTAACCTCTCCTAAAACAGCAACTTTAAAATTTATTAATTTTAAATCTACATCTGGATTTTTAACATATTGTGAGATGAGATTAGTTAATTTAGCCTTCATCGTTTCTACATCTTCATTTTTTGTACTTACAGTACCAATTTGCGGAAATGTAATATTCCCATCTGTATCTACAATATATGTAGGTCCTGAAACCGGAAGCTGCTGAGGAAGATTATTTGAACTTGGATTAGAATACTGTGTTATTGTTGCACTTGAAGAATAAGTTTGGTTAAATGGCTTTACCACGTCCATATCTTTAGCTGTCACAGTAATAATTAATTTATCACCAGGCTGTAATGTACTCCTACTGTTTTTAATCGAATTATCTAATGCGACACTTTCAATATCTTGCATATAGTTAATTTCCTGTCTTGGTGTACATGAGGCTATCGCTAAGCCAACTACACTGTAAATAAAATATTTTTTTAAAATCATTTCTGAAAATTTTTCACAAAAATAGGTTTATTATTTTTTAAATAGATTTTTTAAACTATTGTTTAATTCGTTTTAACGATTATTAACAAATATGATTCAATTATTACTCAACTGAATGCTTGGGCTTTGGTCACTCATAACAATAATGTCATTGTCTTTTATGTCTAAAAGCTCAAACTCTGAATTATTACTTATAAATTCCGGAACAATTGCTTTCAAAAGGGTGACTACCTGTATCTTATCTCTTTTAACTGCGGATTTTATAATTTGTTTGCATAATAAATCAATCTCTTCAAATCCCAAATAAGGGTCTTTGGAAATCATAATTTTCTCATGATGTGTAGGAACTGTAGTTGCATTATTACTCAATAGTTCCTCATAAAGTTTCTCGCCGGGTCTTAAGCCAATAAATTTAATTTTGATCTCTTCATCGGGAATATATCCTGATAACTTTATCATTCTTCTTGCAAGATCTAATATTTTCACAGGCTCGCCCATATCAAAAACATAAATTTCACCACCATCTCCCATAGTCCCTGCCTGAAGTACCAGCTCGCACGCTTCAGGTATCGTCATAAAATAACGTATAATATCGGGATGCGTGATGGTAACGGGACCACCCTTCTCAATTTGTTTTCTAAAATGCGGAATCACTGACCCATTTGAGCCTAATACATTTCCAAAACGCGTAGTAATGAATTTTGTTGTATTGCCTTCCGTATTCTGTAAAGACTGCACAAAAAGCTCAGCCGTTCTCTTTGAGGCACCCATTACATTGGTAGGGTTTACGGCTTTATCTGTAGAAACCATTACAAAACGGTTTACTTTATATTTTTTTGAGAGCAGTGCGACATTCTTTGTCCCTAATACGTTTACAAAAATGGCTTCATGCGGATTTTCTTCTATTAAAGGCACATGTTTATAAGCCGCTGCATGATAAACCATTGAGAAATGATAGAGTTCAAATATTTTTTCAAGCCTGTAAGAATTGGAAATATCCGCTAAGACAAATTTGAATTTCTGATCAGGGAATTTTTCGAGCAATTCAAGTTCCAATTCGTATAAAGGAGATTCTGCCTGATCAAGCACAACAATCAGCGAAGGACTAAACTGAGCTACCTGACGTACAATTTCGCTACCGATAGAACCTGCTCCACCTGTTACCAGCACGCTTTTCCCAGCATGCCTTCTTGTAACCTCTTCGTTTTCTATTTTTATAGGTCTCCGATTTAATAGGTCTTCTATTTGCAGCTGACGAATTCCACCGACCAAATCAGAATCACGCATTTTACTTAATGTAGGAGCTTTCAAAACTTTCAGTCCGTGGTCTAAAGCCAACGTCATCCATTCTTCGAGCTCTTGTTTTGACATAATCTCTTTGATAATCAAAACTGCATCAAATTTGCCGGTTATATTTTTATTCTTAAAAAAATAGTCACTATTATAAATTTTATGCCCCAGCAGAACTGCTTTGTTAGAATCTGATCTTTTCGTTACGAAACCCTCTAACCTATAAGGATAATTAGGATTATGAAGTATTGCTCTTGCTAAAGAAACAGATGCATCACTTACCCCCACAACTGCCACTCTGGTTTTTGACGAAGCCCCTTTAATATCAATTAAAATATTAAAAAATTGCTTGGTAACCATTCTGAAGAAGAACATCAGCGAAATCGAAATGAAAAAGTAAAGAAATAAAGTAGGATATAAATAAAGTGGTTTACCAAACAGGAGCTCTATAAAAAAATTTAAAAATATTAATGTTACTAAAGTGCTGCCTGAAGATAAAACAATCTTAAATAAATCAAAAAAAGTAGAATGTCTTATTATACCAGCGTATGTTCTAAAAACAAACATAAACAATAAATTAACCGCAATAAGTATTATTCTTTTTTCTAAACGATGATTGGGGAAATTGACCTGTACGCGCAGTCTATCTAGAAGTATATATGCCAAAAATATGGATAGAAGTATAATTGAAATATCAATAAGAATGACAATCCATCGCGGTATATATCTTAGCTCTGTGAGTTTTACAATATTATCCCCTTTATACAACGCACTAAAAGCATCATCCAGCTTTTTCATCCAACATTTTGATATTTTGATTATTCCGCAAATATAATGATATTATTTTTATAAAAAAATCAGTTTAAAAATATATTTTCATTTACTTAATACCCATATACTTAAAATTTAAAAGAATAATCTACCACATTCAAAATGAAATAGATAAATATTTAACACAGTTTCTTATCTTAAAACTATTTTAAGTTTGAAATTTAAAATAAATGAGACTTAATTTAATTTATTGTTATAAATAAGAAAATCTTCCGGAAGTAATTCCGGAAGATTAAATTAATAATAAAATGACTATTCTTAAGCTGTCTTCTTCTTATTTGCACACGCTATTGTTAAACCCAATGCAATTATTAAAAGTACCGGAATATAATCATCGATAGGTGCTAATCCCGGATCACCCGGATTTGCAGGCAAAACATCTTCTTCTTGCAACTCGGTTGTACCATTATCATATATAAATGGATTATCTGAAGATTCCTGTGCAAAAACAAATCCTGATAATACCATTACAAACATTATTATAATCTTTTTCATAATTCTTTCTTATTTAATTATTTTTTTTGTGTACTCTTTACCTTGTGATAATGCCTTCAAGATATAAACACCTTTAGAAGAAAGCTGTACACGAATTACTTTAGAATTCTCATTAATTGTCTGGATTTTTCTTCCAGCTGCATCAAAGATTTCTACTTTTTCAACATTTTTATCGTTTCTTACAACGAAATCCTGACCGTCTCTGAAAACTTCAAAAGTATCTTTTTTAATTTCTGCAGTTGCCAAAACATTAAGCTTATAAACAATCTCGAATCTATCAGCAGTTTCTCCTGCGTTTGCATTAAATGTATAGGCACTATTCTGAAGGTCTGTGTAGGCACCTGTTATTTTATCATGCAGATAAATTGCCTGTCCGTTATTAAACAATCCTTCTTTCTGTACTAAAGCAATCGTAAAGTTTCCATTTTGGAAATGCTTAAGTCCTACAGGAACTACATCATTGATGTCAAAACTTGCTTTCCCTTGAATAATTAATTTTTGTGAATCTGCTAAGGTATAGAACCCGTCAGAACCCATTCCTATCGCTTTAGAGTCATAATTATCGAATGAGTCTGAAGCCCCGTCTGTATAATCTACTGCAAAAGTATTGTTGGTATTGTATTCAGAATTTAGTCTTAACCAGAATTTACCTTCGGTTGCAGAATTATTTTTATTGAAGAAAGTACCATTTGTAGCACCTCTCATTTCATTATTAAATGTCAAAGAAGTATCAACAGATGTATTTAAAGTTTTAACAATAAATCCCTGACCAATATTTGCAACCGCACCTGTCGGAACAACGGCAGTTCCTCCATTACCATTTGGAGCAGGCACCCAGGTAGGATTTGCACCGTTAGCAGCATTGAATGTAGCATATCCATAATTTGTAGTGGTAGCACCGTTTTGAAGCGTTACATTCGTGCTTTTGTTATCCCAGAAATAAAAAGTACTTGAAATTCTTGCTGCGTTGGCAGTATAAAAAGCACCTAAACTTAAGCTTGAAGGATACGGGTTACCAATTAAGTTAAAACCGTTTCCAGAAGTCGCTAATGTATAAGTCTGCGTTCCGGTATTTGGAGTTCCTTCAAAAACTAAAGCAGCATTGGCAACCGGAGTTTTAATCGAGTAAGCTTTCGCAAATACAGAAGTTGTAGAAGCTGCATTTACATAAGAATCTGTAGCCGTATCATATTCTGTAATAAACGCTGGTGTTCCAGCTGTATACATATTAGTTAAATTCTGATTAACAACAGGTGAAGACCAAAATGCATATTTATTAACTTCGCTTGTTCCGTTTTTCAATGCTTTGAAAGCTCCTGTATAAGATAAAACAGAACCGTCTTTCTGAATTAGGTTACCGCCATCTTCTACCGTTACATCTACAGCTGAAATTGTATTACCAGAAGTAAGTTCTAAAACTCCACCGTTTTTAATAGTGATATTTTTAGCTGTGAAAGATGGCTGTGACGCAGTAGAATAAGAACCTGTAATAATTACATCTTTAGCATCTGGAGCTCCGTTTGACCAAGAAGTTCCATTCCAAATTGTGGTTTCTATTCTTTTGAAAAGTTGCAATTCTTGCTGATTTGTATTTACATAAGCTGTAAATCTATTATCAGAATTTCCTGAAGCCAAATATTTACCATTATTCTCCACTTCCCATTTAGAATTGAGATAACTAAATACCCAAAGAGTGGTCGAAGATGAAGAAGCTTCCCAAGAAGAAGTGCCCCCAGAAGTATTTCCTCGACCTACATATCTCGAAACATTTTCGTTAAAAATTGTTTTAGCATTCCCGTTCGATTCTATCTTCCATACATTTGCTATTGTTGGGTTTACTATAATATTATTAGATTGATTTGAATTATCTTTATTAAAGTATCCTGTTGTATCAGCGCCAACTCTATTGCTAGTCATCAAGAAATCACCATTCTCATTTGTAATAACATAATAACCATCTGTGAGGTCACTTGTTGAAGTAATTTTCTCGAATCTTCCTATACCAGCGTAAGTAACTGGATCGGCAGAAACAGTGACAATTATTTGTTGATTTAGTAAGTTCCAGTCTGCATTCCCTGACTGTGTAGCCGTAATAGTAGTTGATCCCATTCCTACAATTGTAACTGTATTTCCTGAAACACTTGCAGCAGAAGGATTTGAACTAGTATATGATACAGGTAAATTTGCATTCTCTGAATTTAAAGGTAGAGTAAATGACGGACTGCTAAGATATTTTGTTTGATCTGTAAAAGCCGTTAATACTTGGTTACCTTTCGCAATTGTAAAGTCAAAATTGGTATTCGGAGAATCACCTGCAGAATTTGATGCCTTTATCGTTGTATTAAAAACACCAGCCCCAGTTGGTGTTCCTGTAATTTCTCCTGTTGTTGGATTTAGCGTTAATCCTCCAGGTAAAGAACCTGCTACCAAAGAATATGAATTAGGATTCTGCGTTGCACTAATTTGGTGTGAAAAAACAGTCCCCACCGTTCCTGTAAGAGAAGCACCCGTAACTAAAGGTGATGAAGTAGGTGTTATTGTATAAGTCACTTCAAACTTATCTACATAGGTTCTCGTAGATGAACTACTCCCTACATTCCAAAACTCTACTTCGGTTGTGCCATTTATTGAGTTAATTGTATAAGCTCCCAAATTAATAGATAATGAAGTGGAACCAACGGTATTTACCGAATATCTTGCTGGACCAGTTCCTCCTGAGCCTGAAGCATAAACAACAACTTTACTAATGACCGCTCCATTTGTAGGATAAATTTTTATAGAACCACCTTTTGTGGTATTTTGATATAATCTGAGCTGGCCACCACTTATGACAGGATCTACAGTACCACTATTTTTAAAAGATGCAAAACCTATATTTGCATCAATAGACACAGGTGTTGTAGCATTTAGACCAGTAACAGCACCCGTGGCTCCAAAGTTATAAGTAACTGTTGTTTGCCCCCATCCCCACACCGAGAAAAGAGCCATCAAAAACGCATATATCGCTTTTGATTTACATTGTAATTTTAAATCCATAAATTATTTTTTTTTCGTCAGACAAAACTATGTCTTTAAGAAAAACTCAATAAAAACTTAAAATTACGATTACATTAATTTTCAATTATCTGTAAAATATTTTCATATTCAAAGCCTCTGCTTAAGAGATATTTAATAGTTTTTGATTTTTTTTGATAATTCTGCAAACCGCTTAACTTTGAACTATAATTATCATAAATTCTATGAAGTGTCTTTTGGTAATCTTCTTCATCAATTTCATCAAAACAGGTAGAGATTAGTCTATCATTAATCCCTTTTTGCTTTAAATGCATTTTAATTTTTGTTTTCCCCCAGCTTTTTATATAAAATTTTCCTCGAATATAACTTCTGGTAAATCTTTCTTCATTCAAGTAGTTTTCTTTCATCAAGTATAAAAGAATCTCCTCTTTTGCTTCGGGAATTAAAACAAATTCCCGCATTTTTTGCTCAACCTCAGCATGACAACGATCCTGATACACACAATAGTTGACCAGTTTCTGCTTGGTTTCTTCAAATGTAAAAAGCTTTTTATCGGGCTGCATAGTTTGGTTGATAGTTGATAGTTGATAGTTGATAGTTGATAGTTGATAGTTCAAAATTACAATTTGCAAAAAAGAGGCGCAAAATATTTGCACCTCTTTTTATTTTTATATTGAAAAGCCAAAAGCAAATTGCAATCAGCTCAAAGCAACTCTTAATAATTGAATAAAGCTTTACCTTCCATTAATTGGTTTACTTTCTTTCTAGTGTCAGCGATTACTTCTTCATTTTTGATGTTGTCTACTACTTCAGAAATTAATTCTGCAATGGTATTCATATCATCTTCTTTAAGACCTCTAGTTGTGATCGCCGCAGTTCCTAATCTGATACCAGAAGTAGTGAACGGAGATTTATCATCAAACGGAACCATGTTTTTATTACAAGTAATATCCGCTTTTACCAAAGCTTTTTCAGTTTCTTTTCCGTTTACGCCCTTGTTTCTAAGGTCAACCAACATCAGGTGATTGTCTGTTCCGCCACTTACAATATCAAAACCTAAATCTACCATCGCTTTCGATAAAGCCTGAGCATTAGATTTAACCTGTTTTGCATAAGTTAAGAACTTATCGTCTATAGCTTCACCAAAAGCAATTGCTTTACCGGCAATCACGTGCTCCAATGGTCCACCCTGAATTCCTGGGAAAACAGCTCCATCAAGAACCTGGCTCATTTGCTTGATTTCTCCTTTTGGCGTTTTGTGTCCGTACGTATTTTCAAAATCTTTACCCATCATGATCATCCCTCCTCTTGGACCTCTTAAGGTCTTGTGAGTCGTCGTGGTAACAACATGACAGTGTTCGAATGGAGAATTTAATAATCCTTTTGCAACCAAACCTGCAGGATGTGCAATATCTGCCCAAAGTGTCGCACCGATTTCGTCTGCAACCTCTCTGAATTTTGCATAATCTAAATCTCTTGAATACGCCGAGAAACCAGCAATTAGCATTTTTGGTCTTTCTCTCAACGCTACTTCTCTCATTTGGTCGTAATCGATCAAACCAGTTTCCTGCTGTACTCCGTAAGAAACCACGTCATACTGAATTCCTGAAAAGTTCACTGCAGAACCGTGAGTAAGGTGACCTCCCATAGAAAGATCCATTCCCATGATTTTATCACCTGGTTTCAAAACTGCCAAATAAATTGCAGCATTGGCCTGAGAACCAGAATGTGGCTGAACATTTACATAATCAACCCCAAAAAGCTGTTTTGCTCTTTCGATTGCTAAAGTTTCAACCTCATCTACTACTTCACAACCTCCGTAATATCTTTTTCCCGGATATCCTTCTGCATATTTATTCGTCAATACACTTCCCATTGCTTTCATTACATTTTCAGAAACAAAGTTTTCTGAAGCAATAAGCTCTAATCCGTGGGATTGTCTTTCTCTTTCTTTTTCGATAAGGTCAAAAATAATGTCCATTTATTCTTAGATTTTTAGATTTTGAATCCCAAAAATACGGAATTTAGTATAGATTTACGTATTTCTTATAATGATTTTTACACTTAAGTCTTTACTTTTTTAGCCTGCTGTGAATTTTAAATTTTGTCTTTAGGAAATAAGTGAAATCAAAGATTAGACATAGTCAAACGGCTTGTTTATCTTTATACCAATATTTTCTTTAGAATTCTTGGTCTATTGTTGAGTTTCTAATCGCTAAGAAAGACAAAGTTTATTGAGATAGATTTCTTTTTTATGATAAACAAGGGCATTTCATTTAACAGAGAAATACAATAATTTAAATACCAAATACTTAAAAGATATCTTCAAAATGTACAATGTTTTTTAACTTAATTTTAATAGAATTTTCGCTTTAACCATAAACTGGCTCTTACCAATAAAATCAACACCGGAACTTCTACCAAAGGACCTATAACGCCTACGAAAGCTTGTGCAGAATGAGTTCCGAAGACGGAAATGGCAACCGCAATCGCCAATTCAAAATTATTTCCTGTAGCGGTAAACGATATTGAAGCATTTTTATCATAAGAAATATTCATCCATTTATTAATGAAAAAACTTACGAAAAACATCAATACAAAATAGATAACAAGAGGAATTGCTACTTTCAAAACATCTATCGGAAGCTCTACAATTTTATCGCCTTTTAAGCTAAACATCAAAACAATGGTGAATAATAAAGCATACAATGTAATCGGCGAAATCTTTGGTACAAACTTTCGGTTATACCATTCTACACCTTTCAATTTCACTAAAAAATAACGTGTTAAAAATCCTGACAAAAATGGAATCCCAAGATAAATTAAAACACTTTGCGTTACATCTTTCATCGGTACAGAAACATTAAAACTACCCAATCCTAATTTTTGTGGCAAAACATTGATGAATAACCATACAAAAAAGCTGTAAGAAAAAATTTGAAACAAACTGTTCAAAGCGACTAAAAGCGCGGCATATTCCCGGTTTCCTTTCGCTAAATCATTCCAGACGATTACCATTGCAATGCATCTTGCTAAGCCAATCAAGATTAATCCTATCATATAATCCGGTTCATTTTTCAGGAAAATAATGGCTAGAATAAACATTAGAATTGGACCAATAATCCAATTGAGCAGCAATGAAAGTGATAATACTTTCTTATCTTTAAATGCTATTGGCAATAGCGAATAATCTACTTTTGCAAGCGGTGGGTACATCATCAAAATTAAACCGATTGCCAACGGAATATTGGTGCTTCCTACAGATAGCGAGTTGGTAATGGATGAAATATTAGGAAATAAAAAACCTAAACCTACTCCGATTGCCATCGCAAGGAAAATCCAAAGAGTAAGATAACGGTCGAGAAATTTGAGTTTGGGCTGCATGGAAT
Organism: Chryseobacterium sp. CFS15; assembly: GCF_031118795.1. NCBI lineage: Bacteria > Pseudomonadati > Bacteroidota > Flavobacteriia > Flavobacteriales > Weeksellaceae > Chryseobacterium > Chryseobacterium sp. CFS15. The sequence continues at coordinate 22,717 of NZ_JAVHYL010000019.1, forward strand.
TAATTTTTAACTAAAGAAAAAACATAAAGACATTCCATCGCAATTTGGTTGCTTCTTTCGGTATATTTTTCGTCCTGAAGAATAGAATTGTCGTAAGATTTTGGGTCAAAGTAAGTCGTCCCGATTCTTAAATCACACCCGGGAATAAACGGGCAGTTTTCATCTGCATCTCCGCACGTCATTACTGCCGCAAAATTTTCTTTAGGCAAGGTTTCATCGTCAATGGTTTTTGAAAAACAAAGATTCGATTTATTCTCTCCAAAAATAACTTTGTATTTAGGATTGAGAGTTTCGTCCATTTTTTTTACTTCAAGCCCTGATGAAATCAATGCATTAATAGCATTTTTATTAAAAGATGTCGCTTCTGTACCTGCAGAAAAAGTGTTAACATTAAAACCATAAAAATCGGCAGCGACTTTTGCCCAAACTTGCCCCAAATGACTACGGCGGGAATTATGCGTGCAAACGTATACCAAGTTGATTTCTTTGCCTGAATTTAATTTCTCCTGAATATGACTCGCTAGTTTTTCTAACAGAACTTTTCTTTCAGGATTAATTTCTTTAAAATTTTTGCTGATGATTTCGCAACGTTCTTTAATTTCTTTTTTCATTTCGAATTTAAATTATATTGTTATGCCACGAATACACGAATCCTTCTAATATTCGTGCATTCGTGGCTGGAAAAAATTAACAACATCCACTTCCGGGTTCACAAGAATTACCTGAATCTGAAGTTAATTCTGACAAATTTTTCTTTTGTTTTTCTGAAGAAATTCCGCAAGCATCCTGAGCCAGACAAGCTGTCGTTTTATTTACTAAAACAAAGTGGCTCCCGTTGAACTCTAAATCATATTTTCCTATCGTTTGAGATTGATATTCTACTTCAATTTCTAAATCTTCAATACCTAATTTTTCTTCGGAAAGGTTTATGATATGTAAAAGTTTTATCGGCTTTAGACGGTGTTCAAAATCATCAGCATTCCATAGCTGGAAATTGACTACTCTTTCTGTACGAATCACTCCGCCACAGTCGATAAAGTTTTTGGTAATCTGCCCGACTTCTGTTACGTGAAAATGTTCGGGTACAAAATTTCCGTTTTCCAGCTGAAATTCTACATTTTCTAATAATGGTAAAATTTCTTTAATCTTTGAAAGTTTCATACAAAATATATTAATTAAATACGTATTGTAATATTGCTATATAACGATGATGATAAATAAAAAAATGCCTTTAACAGCATGATTCTGATTGAATGTCCTGAGTAAAAAACAATCCTAATTCAGTTTGCATCGTTTTCCAGACTTCGTCATCAATACAATAGCAAACCGACTTTCCTTCGATAGAGCCTTTGATGATTCCTATATTTTTCAGTTCTTTTAGATGTTGTGAAATAGTAGCCTGCGCCAAACCCAATTCCTCAACCAAATCATTGCAGATGCAAGCTTTTTGGTTGATAATATGTTGCAAAATCGCAATCCTTGCAGGATGACCCAAAACTTTGAAAAGCGTCGCTAATCTGTTTTGTTCTTCACTGAAAATTTCTGTCTTTGTAAGCCCCATATTTCATTTTAATATTGCAATATTACGATAATAAGTTTAATATCGAAAATTTAATTTATCCTTAAATACCGAATCACATTTAATTTGCTTTGTTAAACATTGCCTTTTTAAAATATGCAAGATTATTCTCAAGTCATCAAATTTGGCTGGAATCGTTACAAAATAGTCTTAACTAAATGATATATTTGCATAATCTTAAAATCGAAAATCGTTTAGAGTTATGGGAAAGAAAAAATACAAAAAACACTTACTTAAGTCGTTAAAATCTCTTGGTGAATCTGAACATTTGATTCTTAAAAGCATGACCAACCTTATGCTGCATGGGGAACTTAAGAAAAGCAACATCGAATTTAAAGATGGGGACACCTTCAGTTTCAAAGACAATATTTTTGATTACAGCGAAGATAAAAATGTAAGAAAATTGGCTAAGCTTCGCAGAAAAATGTTGAAAACCGCCAATCAACTGGTGGTTAAAAATAAATTTAAGGATAAAGAAATTAATTTTTTAGGCTAAATTTCATCCAAATAAACTTTATTTGAGAATAATACATCAAAAAAGTCCCAGAAAATCTGGGACTTTTGTTTTATACTAAAAACTTGAATTATTTCTTAGCTTTCTCTTTCAGCTCTTCTTTATCTTTATCGGAAGGGTTCCAAACTTTCACTTCAGAATTCTGATTGATTCCTGAAAGAATCTGTACATTGATTCCGTCGCTTGCACCAAGCTTAACATATACTTTTTTGAATTTGCCGTCTTTCTGTTTTACCTCAACGAAAGGAACGTCTTTACCATTCTTCTTTTCATACTGAATTAAAGATTCATCCAAAAGCAATGCATTTTTCTGAGAACTCATCACAATTTCTCCGTTGGCTGAGAAACCGGCTCTTATGTATTCGTTATTAGGATTGTTTACATCACCTTCTACCGGAAATTTTATCGTTCCGTTAGTATCTTTTCCTTTCGGTGCGATCATTGTCAGCTTTCCTGGAAAAGACTTATTCTGCAAAGCTCCGATTACGATTTTCATATCCATTCCCTGCTTTAGTTTTCCGGCTTGTGCCTCATCAATTTCACCCTGGAAAATCAATGAATTCAAATCTGCAATCGAACATATCGTTGTTCCGGCGTTGAAAGAGTTAGCTTCAATTACCTGGCTTCCTACTTTTACCGGTACTTCAAGAACAGTTCCTGCGGCTTTAGAACGAATTTGCGTTGTTGCCAGACCCTGCAATTCCGGAATAGCTCCTGTTTTTGCAATCTGCAAAGTTTTTTGTGCAGTTACCAATTGTTGGTTTGCATTTCTCAAAGCTTGTTGCTGTGTATATAATTGTTGCTGAGCTGTCAAATATTCCTGTTTTGAAACAACACCTTGCTTAAATAATTTTTCAGACATTGCAAACTGAGTCTGCATATTTGCAACATTCATTTTTGCATTATTAATCTGAAGCTGTGCGTTTTGCACATTTTGTGTTGCGTTATTTACTTCCGCTATATTCGGAACAATTCTTACCGTTGCAATCAATTGTCCGGCTTCTACTCTATCTCCTTCATCTACCAAAATTTTCTCAATAATCCCTGCAATATTCGGCTTAATTTCGATTTCTTCTTTAGGAACGATTTTTCCTGTTGCCATCACTTTGTCTTCCATATTCTGAATAGAAGGTTTCCGTGTAAGAAAAGCCTCACTTTGGGTAGAATTTGATTTTACCACATAGCTGATTCCTGAAAATAATGCTACCGCAAACAAAAGCCCCAAAAATATGTAGATGCCTTTTTTCCAGGTAAATTTCTTTTTCATATATAGTTTATTTTTTTTAATTTATTTAAAATATTGATTGCTGTTTGTTATCTAAATTTTCAAATTTATTCGCTCCTCAATGCTTCGATCGGGCGTATTTTAACGGCTCTCTGTGCAGGTATCATCCCAATAATCAACCCTAAAACAACCATCACCGTCATTGCACTGAATACATTGCTGTAATTGACTGTTGGATTGTAAAATGGAAAATCATCCTGATTTTGAGTTAGCGTATTAAAGATCATCAAAACGAAAATTCCGAAAATAAACCCGAGTAAACCCGAGCTTAATGTAATCACAACACTTTCAAGCAGAATCTGGTTTCTTACTTCTGAAGGTTTTGCGCCTAAAGCTCTTCGGATCCCGATTTCTTTTGTTCTTTCTTTTACTGTGATCAACAAGATATTTGATATTGCAATTACGCCTGCAAGAATAGTTAAAGTTCCTACAATGATGGTTAAAAGCTGCATTCCGGTTAAAAATCCTGTCAGCTTTTTAAATTCTTTTCCAAGGTTAAAACTTCCAAAAGCATTGGTATCTTCAGGAGAAACCTTGTTTTTCTTTTTCAATTCACTCTTCACTTTATCTTCTACATCATTTACGTCTGCATTTGGCTTACTTACAATGGCAAAAACATCTACATTATCGCCGTCGTTATAGATTTTCGTAAACGTGGAAAGTGGGATAAAAACAGTCTGATCATTATCCATTCCGCCACCTCTTTTCACTCTGAATACACCGATTACATTAAAGAATATACCTTTTACATTGATTGATTTCCCAATTGGGTTTTCATTCTTTTTAGAATCAAAAAAGTTTTTATAAACTTCTTCGCCAATGACGGCTACATTTTTATTTTGTGAAACATCGGCATCATTTAGATACCTTCCGTAAATAAGTTTTTTCTCTGAAATTTTATTTCCGATCGGATAATCTCCATTCAGACTATAGGTCGCTGTTTTTCCATTTCTAGACATTTGTTCTCCTGCGCTTCCGAAGTTACCTCGTGAGTTTTTTGGCGAAATATATTCAATTTCATTTATTTTTCGCTGAAGCATATCGACATCCTGAAGTTTCAGATCCATCGCTCTCCCTTTCGGAAAGCCTTCGTAAGGAATCGATGTGTTTTGTGCCCACAGGAAAATAGAATTGGTCGCAAAACCTGAAAATAATTTATCAAAACCATTTTCCATTCCTTTTGCAGAGCCCAGTAAAACAACGTAAAGAAACATTCCCCAGCCCACGCCAATCATGGTAAGAAACGTACGAAGCTTATTATTCTTGAGTGAATAATAAATCTCCTGCCATGTATCTTTTTTAAATAAAATGTTCACTTTTGTTGAGTTATAAGTTATTAATTATGAGTTAAGAGTTAATTCATAATTTCATTTTGAAATTAAATTATTCTGTTCTTAATGCTTCAATTGGTTTAATCTTTGAGGCTCTGTAAGCCGGAACGAAGCCTGCAATTAATCCTGAAATTACCAAAGCAATGAATGCAGCGATAATTTCGTACCAGCCCACGCTTGGATTTTTAATAAAATATTCTTCTAAATTATCTCCTATTAAATGTAAGGCCAAAACGCCCAATCCAACTCCTACGAATCCTGAAACGACCGTTATTACAACGCTTTCCTGGACAATCAAAGCAACAATACTTCCCGGCTTTGCGCCAATTGCTTTTCGCACTCCGATTTCTTTGGTTCTTTCTTTAACGATGTAAACCATGATGTTACTGATTCCGATAATTCCTGCCAATAAAGTTCCCAATCCAATGAACGTTACAATCCCGGTAAGAACCGCCATAAACATGAAAGTTTCATTCATATTTTTAGCATTATTCCAAACACGAATTCCATTTTCATCGTCGGGAGAAACATTTTTTCGGGCTTTAAGACCGTCTTTCAGTTTATCACCATATTTTATTGCCTCTTCAGGAGTTAGATTTTCATTATAAGCAATGTATGCCGTACTTATCGTATCCGAACCTTTTTTCATCTGCTGTAACGTTGTAATAGGAATTGTAATATGTCGCTCATCATTATCTCCTCCATCATCAGAAAATACTCCAATAACCTTGAACATGGTTCCATTAATATCCAAATCTTTACCAACCGGGCTTCCATTTTTTATTAAATCTCGCTGTACCATTCTCCCTATCACTGCAACGTTTTGCTTCCGTACCAAATCCATTGACGAGACGTAACGCCCTTCCAACATTTTTCTGTTTTCGATGTATTTTTCTTCAGGATCGGCTCCGTTGATTTGATAAGAACCACTTTCTTTACCATACTTCACCATCAAATTGGCGGTATATCTCGGGGTTGAATACCCTACTTTTTCTTTATCATTATTTACTAAGAAATCATAATCTTCATTGTTCATCGTCACGGTACGGTCAGATTGCAAACCATTGTAAGCAATCGTTGTTTTCCCTGAATAAATGGTAATCAGGTTTTGAGCATCCCGCGCAAAGCCTTCTGTAAAAGCGTTTTTCAGACCACTTCCAATTCCGAAAAGAACAATAAAAATAAACAGACCCAATGCCACGGTAAAGCCCGAAAGCACCGTTCGCAATACATTACTGCGAATCGAACTGAATATTTCCTGCCAACGATCTAGGTCAAACATAGCTTTTATTTTTAAGAGCCAAGTAAAAAGATAAAAGAGCCGACTTTGGATCTACATCAGATTACTCGATTTTTTCTTGGATTTTTTTTATATTTAAATACAATTTTCTGTTTAAAAAGAACTTAAGCTTTTTATCTTTTTTAAAACTTCATTCTTTTGCCTTTTCACTTGGTTCTTTTAAAGCACAATTTGCTTTATAAACTCATCACTTTCTATAATTCCGTCTCGTAAAATGACGTTTCTTTTGGTCTGAGCAGCAACATCAGGCTCGTGTGTTACAACGATGATCGTTTTTCCTTCACTATTAATGTCCTGAAGAAGTTTCATAATATCATGCGTAGTTTTTGAATCTAATGCTCCGGTTGGTTCATCGGCAAGAATTACTTTTGGATCTGTAATTAATGCTCGTGCAATGGCAACTCTTTGTTTTTGACCACCCGAAAGTTCGTTTGGTAAGTGATTTGCCCATTGTGCCAAGCCTACTTTCTCAAGATATTCTAATGCTTTTTGATTTCTCTCTTTCCTTGAAACATTTTGATAATATAAAGGAAGAGCTACATTTTCTATCGCTGTTTTGTAACCTATCAAATTGAAAGACTGAAACACAAATCCCAAAAATCGTGAGCGGTATTCAGCAGCTTTTACTTCATTTAAATGTTCGATAGGAATACCATCCAACTCGTAAATCCCAGAATCTTTTTCATCCAGAATTCCGATAATATTCAGTAAAGTTGATTTTCCAGAACCCGAACTTCCCATAATAGAGACAAATTCACCCTCAGAAATATTGAGGTTGATTCCTTTGAGAACGTGCAGTTTACTCTTGCCCGTATCGTATGATTTATTGAGATCCTGAATTACTAACATTAAGCTTTGGATGTTTTTATGTCTTATAAGTAGCTACTACAATCATTTTGTTACAAGATTAAAAAATTCTTTTTAATTTACATCTGTTTAATACATTACATTTTGAAATTCAATAAGTTAAAAATTATTGTTTAACCAGAATCATTGTCAGCAATTTGTTTCTGCTGCTTAAGTTCCTCTAATCCAATGGCAAAGGGAGTTTCATGTAAATGTGGAAAACTTTTAAGGTTAAAAGTCAGTCAATTAGTGTTTACCCCTTTTAAAATCAGTCTTCATTCTCTAACTTTGTAGGTAGATTATGAAAGAAAATAGTTGGGATTCAAGATTAATCGATCATTCGATTAACTTTCAAAAAATCAAATACTTATCAATTATATGATTGTATTTTCAGAAATCTATTTATTACAAAACAAAAGACATTACAATTCAATATGGGAATTTTTGATAAAAGAGTAAGCTATAAGCCATTTGAGTATCCTGAGGTTCTTCAGTTTACAGAAGCAATCAACAAATCTTTCTGGGTACACTCGGAAGTAGATTTTACGGCAGACGTTCAGGATTTTCAGTCACAACTTGAGCCTCACGAAAAAAATGCAGTAAAAAATGCACTTTTGGCGATTGCTCAGATTGAAGTTTCGGTAAAGTCATTTTGGGGTAACCTATATCACCACTTACCAAAACCTGAACTGAATGGTTTGGGATCTACATTTGCAGAATGTGAATTCCGTCATTCTGAAGCGTATTCGCGTTTGCTGGAAGTTTTAGGATATAACGAAGAATTTACCCATGTTGTAGAAGTTCCTGCATTGAAGAAAAGAATAGATTTCTTATCAAATGTGCTGAAGCATGCTAATTCTGCAACTCCGAAAGAATATGTTTCGTCTTTGCTTTTATTCAGTATTCTGATTGAGAATGTGTCTTTATTCTCGCAGTTTGCAATTATTTTATCGTTCACAAGATTCAAAGGTTTCATGAAAAATGTTTCCAATATTATCGCCTGGACATCTATCGATGAGCAGATTCACGCGAATGGAGGAATTTACCTGATCAATAAAATCCGTGAGGAGCAACCTGATCTTTTAACTGATTCTGACATTGAAGATATTTACACTTTGGTAGACCAATCGATCGAATTGGAAGGAGAAATTCTTGACTGGATCTTTGAAATGGGTGAACTAGATAAATTCTCAAAACAAGATTTAATTAACTTTATGAAATACCGTGTTGACGAAAGCTTAACCAAGATTAACATGGAAAAACGTTACAACACAACTGCAGAACAGTACAGCCCAATGAAATGGTTTGAAGAGGAAGTTTTCGCAAATTCTATGGATGATTTCTTCGCAAAAAGACCGGTGGATTATACAAAGCATGATAAGAGTATTACGGCGAATGATTTGTTTTAAAATGAAAAGGTAATGGCAAAAACAGATAATTCAAATTCAAATAAAAGTGGTAATTCTTCAAAAAGCAGCACCTCTGAAACAAAAAAGGGTACTGGTGGTACAAGCAAAGCTATAATTGGTATAACCAAACAGCAAACAAGAAGTGGAGGACCAAAGACAACACAATGATGCGATTAAAAATCCTCTAAAAAATCTGTTAGATGATTTTTATGAAGGTACAGCAAAAATTAGTGAGATTTCAAGAAATTTTGCTTTTGCTGGAATCGGTATTATATGGATTTTTAAGAATTCAAAAGTCAACGAACAACTCCTTCCAATTGATTTAATCTTTCCTTTAAAATGCATTATAATTTATTTCATCCTTGACTTTTTTCAATATGTTTGGAGATCTATTAATTGTTATATTATTTATAATTCTACGGAGAAAAAATATGATAAAAAATTAATTGATGATCATGAAATAGGAGATATTAAATTTCAAGATTATATAGAAATAGGAAGTTGGTCTTTTTTCATATTTAAAATTTTATTTTTATTAATTGCATTCGGCTCAATTTATAGCTTTTTAAATATTTAATTTTATAATTCAATAACACGTTAATAGATAAATTAATTTATGTGTATAATTTTGCGAAATTTATTTTTTATAGGAAGCAAAACGAAAATTAGAGTAAAGAAAAACAAAACGTCGTCCTAGCCCTGATTGCAGCGGCATCCTTTTTTGTGATTGCGATGGCAGAAAAGTTAAAGTGATAAATTAACGTTGTTCGCAATCACAAAAAAGATATAGCGGAAAGCAGGTAGAAAATTGAGAAGAAGCACACACAAAATGCTTCTAAATAAAAAATAATGAAAACAAAATTGCTTCATTTCGACAAGCTCAGTGTAAACTCACTGCAACGGAAGACTCTGAAGCAATAAAAAAATATAAAGAATGGAAGAACAAAACAACAATATCTGGTGGCTCAACGAAGAATCTGAGCAAATGCTGAACAGAGGTTACCTTCTGAAAGGGGAAACTGTAGACGGTGCAATCGACAGAATCACCACTGCCGCAGCAAAAAAATTATACAAACCTGAACTGCAGCCGGCTTTCAAGGAGATGATCATGAAAGGATGGATCAGTTTTTCTTCTCCGGTGTGGGCGAATATGGGAACGCAGAGAGGTCTTCCAATCTCTTGTTTCAACGTGCATATTCCGGACAGCATTGAAGGAATTACCCACAAAATGGGTGAGGTGATTATGCAGACTAAAATCGGGGGCGGAACTTCAGGATATTTTGGGGAACTTCGTAACAGAGGAACTGCGGTAACTGATAACGGAAAATCTTCTGGTGCGGTTTCTTTCATGAAGCTGTTTGACACGTCTATGGATGTGGTTTCTCAGGGCGGTGTAAGAAGAGGCGCTTTTGCAGCGTATCTTGATGTTGACCACGGTGATATTGAAGAGTTTTTATCAATTAAAGACATTGGAAGTCCGATTCAGAACCTATTTACAGGAATCTGCGTACCGGACTACTGGATGCAGGATATGATCGACGGAGATGCCGATAAGCGTAAAATCTGGGCGAGAGTTTTGGAAAGCCGTCAGCAAAAAGGTCTTCCTTATATTTTCTTTACCGATAACGTGAACAGAAACAAACCTCAGGTTTATAAAGATCTTGGATTGACCATCAATGCGAGTAATCTTTGTTCGGAAATCATGCTTCCGTCTACAAGACAGGAATCTTTCATCTGTTGTCTTTCTTCTATGAACTTAGAATTATATGACGAGTGGAAAGATACCAACGCAGTACAGTTGGCGATCTATTTCCTTGACGCTGTTTTGTCTGAATTTATCGAGAAAACGGAAGGAAATTATTATCTTCAGGGAGCAAGAGACTTCGCATTGCGTCACAGAGCGCTTGGTTTGGGAGTTTTGGGTTACCATTCTTATCTTCAGAAAAACATGATTCCTTTTGAGAGTTTTGAGGCAACACAGTTTAATGCAAGAGCTTTCAAACACATCAGAGCTCAGGCTGATATTGCATCTAAAGAATTAGCAAACATCTATGGAGAACCTGAATTATTGAAAGGTTACGGTATGAGAAATACAACGGTAATGGCGATTGCTCCTACCACTTCAAGTTCTGCGATTTTGGGACAGACTTCGCCGGGAATTGAGCCTTTTGCATCAAATTACTACAAAGCTGGTTTGGCGAAAGGAAACTTCATGCGTAAGAATAAATATCTTGCTAAATTACTGGAAGAAAAAGGTCTTGACAACGAAGAAACGTGGAGAACAATTATGCTAAACCATGGTTCTGTTCAACACCTGACTGAACTGACTGATGAAGAAAAAGCAGTATTCAAAACCTTCAAAGAAATTTCTCCGATGGAGATTATTTCTCAGGCTGCACAAAGACAGCAATACATTGATCAGGCTCAGTCTCTGAACTTGCAGATTCCTTCAACAATGCCTGTAAAAGACGTAAATTACCTTTACATCGAAGCTTGGAAGAAAGGTGTAAAAACTTTGTATTACCAAAGAAGTTCGTCTGTTTCTAAGGAAATGATGGTGAATTTTGTGAGCTGTTCGGCTTGTGAAGCTTAATTGAAGAGTCAAGTAAAAAGTTTAAAGAGCCAAGTTTTGGCTGTGAATATTGAAACCGCGGAAATTTTTTCTGCGGTTTTTATTTAAAACAAAAAAGTAAAATAAACTTTACTTATTGTAAAATATTCTTTACATTTGTTTTATTAAAAATTAGTAACATGAATACATTACAACTTTTTCCTCACCATTTTAAGATGATCGGTTGGTTTATTTTTATCCCGTCATTAATTCTTGGATTAATTTCTCTATCTGGAGTCATGAACTTTGAAATTTCTCTGCCAGTCATTTATAATTCAGGATTTTTGAATAATGAAGACCAAGGTTTTCTGCAAACCGCAAACATTGATTTATTCCCCAATTTATTTGGAGTTTTAATTATCATTGGCGGAATTTTGGTCGGATTTTCCAAAGAAAAAATTGAAGATGAGTATATTTCGAGTCTACGCTTAAAGTCCGTTTTCTGGAGTTTGATTGCAACCTATTCTATTGTTCTTATTTTATTTATATCCATTTTTGGAACCCTCTTTTTCACAGCAATGATCTTCAGTATGTTCTTACCTTTGGTTTTGTATGTTTTCAGATTTAATTATCTATTACTTAAAAAATGAAAAATAAAATTAAACTCGAAAGAGCCATAAAAAATATCACACAGGAAGATTTAGCAAAAAAAATCGGAGTTTCTAGACAAACGATTAATGCCATGGAAGCCGGAAAATATGTTCCATCGACGGTTTTAGCATTGAAAATTGCGAAATATTTTGATAAGAAAGTGGAAGATATTTTTGAGTTAGAAGATGGGGAATGAAATTGTTTTACTAAATCGAAATTTGGTTAGAGAAATTTGTTGCCCCGGCCCTAAAGGGAGCAAATTTCACATCGAGCTTAGTTTACACTAAATATTTACCTTCATAAATACTCCATCTTTCCAACTTTTAACTAACGTTTGTATTTCCTAAAATCTAAAATCCCTCCCCTGAGGGTTGGGGAAAATGATTTTGATTTCTGTAGAGAAATTTGTTGCCCCAGCCCTAAAGGGAGAAAATTTCATATCACATTTATTTTTCACTCAAATATTTTTATCACAAATAATCTGCATCATTTCAACTTTTAACGAACGTTTGTATTTCCTAAAATCTAAAATCACTCCCTTTAGGGTTGGGGAAAATGATTTTTGATTTCTGCAGAGAAATTTGTTGCCACGACCCTAAAGGGAGCAGATTGTGATTTGTCGAAAATTTATTAGCTTTAATAAAAACACAAATGAAAAAATTAAAACCTAATTACGATGATGGAATGTGGAAAGGCGCTCCATCAAGTTCGTTTTTAAAAGCACAATCTTTACGAAATAATGAAACTAAAGCAGAGAAAATTCTATGGGAAAAACTTAGAAGCAATCAGCTGAAAGGTCATAAATTCAGGAGGCAGCACCCAATTAGTCTATTTATCGCTGACTTTTATTGTCATCAATTAAAACTAATTATTGAGGTCGACGGAGAATACCATAATCCTCCGGAACAGATTAAAAAAGACGATGAGAGAACTCAAAGTTTACAAGATAATGGGATGAAAATTATCCGCTTTACTAATTGTGAAATTGAAAACAACATAGGAAAAGTAATCACTCAGATCGGTTTAATAATAGATGCAATTATACTTGAAAAGAATCCCAAGTAATTTTCTAACAATTTTAATTATCTTTGTTTAAAGCATCATTCAATAATCCTTAAAACCTCAATCTATGAAATTCGGACAAGTAGAAGATCCTTCAAAAATCGATTTTACGTTACCAAAAGACCATTCAAGAACTAAAGAAATTTTAAAGCAAAATAAAAAAGGACTTGAAAATATATCAATTGGTTGCGCAAAATGGAATAAAACTGATCTTAAAGGCTTTTATCCGAAAGGAACAAAGGACGAATTGACATATTACGCCACACAGTTCAACTCTATCGAGCTGAATGCTACTTTCTACGGAATGCCAAGCTCTGAACAGGTTTTGACATGGAAAGAAAAAACACCGGCTAATTTTAAGTTTTTCCCAAAGATTACCAATACGGTTTCCCATTTTAGAAGGCTTCTGAATATTGATGATGTAGTTACACAGTTTGCAACGGCTGTCTTGAATTTTGATGAAAAATTGGGAACGGTTTTTCTACAGCTTCATGATAATTTTAAACCAAAAGATTACGAAAGACTAGAACAGTTTGTAAATAAATGGCCCAAAGAAGTTCCTTTAGCAATAGAACTCAGAAATACGGAATGGTTTACTGATGAAGAGATTTTTGATAAAACATGTGAGCTTTTTGAGCAACATAATATAACCAATATTATCGTAGATACTGCCGGAAGAAGAGATATGCTTCACATGCGACTAACGACTCCAAATGCATTCATCAGATATGTGGGTGCCAACGATGAAAGTGATTACCAAAGATTAGACGATTGGTTGAAACATCTTACAAAATGGAAAAAAGAAGGTCTTCAGAATCTGTATTTTTTCGTTCATCAAAACATTGAGAAAGCATCACCGCTTCTTTCAGCTTATTTTATTGAAAATCTAAACAAAGAATGGAAAACTGATCTGCTGATTCCTAAAATGGGGCAGGAAAATATGCCTAGTTTATTTTAGAATTATTTCTTTTTTACCAATAAAACAAAATTTAGAAACAGTAAAAGAAAACAAAGCGTTACCCAAATTCCCATCAGCATATTTTGGTAATTGTCTTCCTCTATTTCCTTTTTTGCTATAGCAGAAAGCTTTTCGCTTTGGTTGATATAATTTTGCACCTCAATCATCTGATCCATATTTTTATTGGGAACAGAATGCTGGGAAAAGTAAACCAGATTTTTTTTTCCCAAATACCCGGCAATCCAGTATTCATCGGATTTGGTCATCTTTAAATATTCTATTCTGTAATATTCGGGACGTATTTTTCCGATATGCTTGGTTTCTAAAGGTGTATTTTTATCAAGATTATTTAGATTGATGACATAAAAATCTAAAGGCTGCGGAAGTTTGTTAATTACCTGTAACGACAGCGAGTTGCTTACGACTCCTATCACAGATTTTTTGATAAACCAATACGTAAAAACCGAGACCGCAAAAACCACACTTGCAATCCTGAAAAGTTTAGCCAGCTGACCTAACTTTCCTCTTTTCAGCTTTGAAAAAAAAAGTGAGAAAACAAGCGAAAGAAAAATAACAAAAATGATAAATCCCATAAGTGCAAAGATACTTATTTAAAGATTGTTGCTGAGGTTCTTAATCCACATTCCACTCTTTCATAAACTGGTCGAGGAAAGTCAGCATAAACTGATGTCTTTCTTCGGCTATTTTTTTGCCTTCATTCGTATTCATCAAATCTTTTAACAGCAGAAGCTTTTCGTAGAAATGATTAATCGTTGTTCCGTTTGATTTTTTATATTCTTCTTTAGACATATTCAGTTTTGGCTGAATATCGGGATGGTACATCAGATTATTTTTAAAACCACCAAAATTAAAAGTTCTCGCAACACCAATGGCACCGATCGCATCGATTCTGTCGGCATCCTGTACAATTTTAAGTTCAATCGGTAAATCAGCGGGAACTTCATTTCTATTTTTAAATGAAATATTCTGAATTATAAATAAAACCTGCTGAATAATTTCTTCTTCAGCATTCTGACTTTCTAAAAATTCTCTTGAAATTTTTAAGGCGACAGTTTCGTCTCCATTATGAAATTTAGGATCGGCAATATCGTGCAATAAAGCAGAAAGTTCAACAACCTCAAGATTACAATCTTCGGCCTGAGCAATTTTCTTTGATAGTTTCCAGACTCTTTCAATATGAAACCAGTCGTGACCTGCTTCTGCGCCTTCCAGTTTCTCTTTTACAAACTGTATTGTGTTTTGTATGATGTTCATTTTTGAATTTTGATATAATTTATTTTTAAACCACCCCGTCAAAAATTCTTTCGAATTTTATCCACTCCTCCAGAAGATGGGAATTTTAATTGCCTAATTTTTAATTTCATTCAGAATAGTATTCCAAAGTTTTTTATTGTAGCTTCTGAAAAAATTGACATGTCCTATTTCACCTTTTTCTGATTCTGAAGTCTGTAAAAATCTATAATTAGGTTTCAGGTTTGGATAAACATCATTAAGGAGACTTTTCACTCCTTTATCGGTTAACCAAACATCATCTTCAGCATATAATACCAATACTTTTTGGTTTAATTCTTTTGAATAATCATTCGTTTTAAGCAATAATTTTCCGGTAGATTTCCGGTTCAAAATTAAGGTTCTCCAATCATAAGCGCAATTTTTTGGAAGACTTTCTCCCAAACCAAACCAATGTGCTGGGAAATAACCAAATAGCTCGGTAAAAAAAGGCTGAGCAAATCCGAAACCTAAAAAAGCTTCCAATTTCGTCTTCCATTTCAGGTTTCCAATAAAAGCATTTTGGGTAGCTACGAAAATAAATTTGTCAAATACTTTAGAATTTTCATTCATCCCGATAATTAGGGCACCGACAGAATGCCCGAGGCAGAACTTCTGATAATCTGGAAAATTTTCTATCACAAATTCTGTGAGCCTTTTAAAATCTTCATTTCCCCAGGTTCGCATTGAGGCTTTGAAATTTCTCATTTTTTCAGGTTTTGACAATCCGATTCCTCGGTAATCATAAGTAATAACAGTGAACCCCTGTTCTGCAAAAAACTGAGCAAAAGAAAAGTAAACCTGCTGCTTTACACCCGTTGCAGAATTAATGAGAATAATTTTCTCATTCGATTTTTCTGGTTTAAAAATATGTGCACTAAGTTGATATTGATCTTTTGTACTGATTATCAGTTTTTCCATAGTATGTAATAAAAAATCCACATCAAATGTGGAAATTTTAGTTTTATAAATCTCTATTTAAAAGAGTTTTCAATATGCATCAAATAGAGTCTACCTAAGATCTTTAAGATATGGAAGTGCTGTCTGCGCACCCTTTCCTAGCGATACTTTAGATGACACAAGATTTCCAAATTTCACGCAGTCTTCAATGGTATTTCCGTGGCATAATGCCACTGCAAAACCCGATGTAAAGGCGTCGCCCATTCCCATTTTGTAAACCATGCTTTCATTTTCATTGCGGAAATATTTCATTTCGGTTCCGTCAAAATAAATTGTAGAATTGGTTTCGTCTCTTACAAAAAGCTTATTAAAATATTTCTTAAGTATTTCTTCCCTTTTGTCTTCTCCAAAAATAACAGAAAGCTCATTGCTTCGAGCGATGATAAAATCAACCTGATCCAAAATCTGTTCATTTACTTTCGCTCCCGGAGAGGCATACAAACCAACTATTTTCCCAAGATTTTTGGCTTTCCTCACTGTATGTTCTACGACTTCCATCGGGATTTCCAACTGCAAAAGAACAAGGTTTGATGAGTGAATATACCTTTCAGCATTATCAATCTGCTTCACAGTTACTTTTTTATTGGCAGCGGAATCTACAACCACAGAAAATTCTCCCTTGCAGCTCGTAACATAGGCAATACCTGTAGCTTCCTGATCGGTTTCATAAACAAAACCTACATTCACGTTTTCATTGACAAGATTTCGCATTATCTGTTGCCCCAAAGGATCTATCCCTACACAACCTACAAAATAAACACCAGCTCCTAATCTTGCTGTACCAACGGCCTGATTGGCACCTTTTCCTCCAAAATAGTTTTCAGAATACGTGGCCATTACCGTTTCGTTATGAGACGGTATTTTATCAGCATATAATATTAAATCTAATGAGCAACTGCCTACGACGACAATTTTTGGGTGCACTGAAGAAAAATTCATCATAAATATAAATAGTCTTATTTTTAAAAAAACTACTTTTAAATGTAAGCAATTTTTAGCTGACTAATATCTCAATAAATTCAGTAATAATTTTTACCGGATTATTTCCTTCATCAAACCCTACATAGCTTGCATAAAAGCCTTCACCATAGCCCGTTTCAAAGGCAAAAATATTTCCTGCATTTTCTTCAGTAGGTTTTAAAAACGCAAATTGATCGATGGCCCCGTTTTCATCAAAAAAATGCTCATGAAAGAACTCTTCATAAATTCCCATAAAATCATCTCCTTTTCTCTGGAAAAGTTTCTGCTCAAGAAGATTAAGCTGTTCCTGAGTCTGAACATCCATAAAACAGCCCATTCCGCTTTCTACAGGATAGCCAAACACTTCACCTTCAGCTAAATCCTTCAAGTCCTGTTCCTTGGTTGTTGCCATTTTCCATGATGAAATTTTGGCATCACTAAAAATAATCTCGGCATAAGCAACACAATTGCTTTCTCTTTCTTTATGCAATAAAACCTGAAAATCTCCTTTTGGAAATTGAATAGTAAAAGGTTGCATATCATTTGTAATCAAAGGGTCACAAGCAACCAGATTTCCGGTAGAAAGATATATTTTTCCCACTTCAAAACTTTCCAATAACGGACTTTCTACGAAGTCTTTGGAGAATAGTTTCTGTATATTTTCTAGATGTGTCATTTTAATTTTTTAGGTTAAGGTTGAGGCTAAGATTAAGATTATTTTTCAACCTTAACCTAAGTCTCATCCTTATTTTTATAAACTTTTCAGTTACCAATTACTTTCTTCAGAATAAATTTTAAACAAACCTTCTCTATATGGTTTATTTATCTGTTGAATTCTATTTTGTAAAACTTTCCAGCTTTCTTCGGAATAAGATTGTAAAACATTTTCTAATTCAATCTTGTTATTATTCACATATTCTACCGGAACAGGAAAAAAATCTTCCCAATGAGTAGTTGTATTATTAGAACCTTGATACAATGCCACAGTTCCAATTCTATCATTCAGTCGTTTTTTCCCTTTATAAGATACAATTTTCACAACCGGATAATTGCCTCCAAATCCTATTGACAGATTTGTTGTAACTGCAACTAATTTGGGGTTTTCAGAAATAACAATTCCACCATTTGAATCACCGTGTGCAAAGTGTTCTTTTTTTCTTCTCCAATAAAAAATATTTACTGCTAAAAAAATAAGCAACACAATTCCACCCCAAATTAATGAAACATCAATAGTAAATGCAATCGAAGCCAATAAAGCAATTAATAAAAAAATAGGTTCGTGAATATGTCTCATCAAAACCAAAGGCATCACTTTCACTCTGCCCGGGTTTGAGGCAACCGTATTGCTATCTAATGTAAAAATTTCTCTATCGTCTTTCATTCAAAACTAATTAATTTTTTATAAGCTTTTCAACTTCTCCTCCAAGATCGCAATCTTATCCTGCGCATCTTTTTGTTTTTTACGTTCGCTTTCTACCACTTCTGGTTTTGCGTTGGCAACAAACTTTTCGTTAGACAATTTTTTATCTACAGAAATTAAGAATCCTTTTAGATATTTTAATTCCTCTTCAGTCTTGATTTTTTCTTCTCCCAAATCTAAGTTTTCACTTAACGGGATCGAAACTTCCGTTGCACCTACCAAGAATGTAAAGCTCGGCTTATCTGTTTTTGCTCCGAAATGGATTTCGGAAACGTTTGCCAATTTTTTAATGACAGGCTCATTCGCAAACTCGGAAGCGTTTGTATAAATTTCAGCCGCTTCTCTTGGAGAAATTCCTTTTGTCTGACGGTAATTTCTAACGCCTGAAATAATTTCGGAAGCTGTTTCAAAGTTTTTAATAATATCTTCATTAAATCCTTCTGCTTTTTTCTGTTGTGCAATCACTAAAGCTTCGTCAATACTTCTTTCCGAAATCAACTGCCAGATTTCTTCTGACTGGAAAGGCATAAACGGATGAACCAATTTCATCAATTCTTCGAAAAGAGCTACTGTTTTGTGGTAAACTTCTTTAGAAATGCCTTCACCATAATTTGGTTTAATTGCTTCTAAATAAGAACCGCAGAAATCATCCCAAATTAATTTATAAATCAAATGTAAAGCATCAGAAATTCTGAATTTCTCAAACTGATCATCAATTTCTACAATCGTTTTATTCAATTTATTTTCAAACCATTCGATCGTCTGGTTATCTGTTGCGTTTGCGGGTTTATCTTCATGATTCCACATGTTGATCAAACGGAATGCGCTCCAGATTTTTGTCATGAAATTCCTTCCCTGAAGCATTAAATCTTCATCAAAAAGAAGGTCATTGCCGGCTGCAGAACTCAATAAAATACCAACACGAACTCCATCTGCGCCGTATTTATCCATCAATTCTAACGGATCTGGTGAATTTCCTAAAGATTTTGACATCTTTCTTCTCTGCTTATCTCTTACAATTCCTGTAAAATAAACATTTTTGAAAGGAACTTCTTTTCTGTATTCCAACCCGGCCATAATCATTCTCGCAACCCAGAAGAAAATAATATCCGGACCTGTTACCAAATCTGAAGTCGGGTAATAATAATTGATGTCTTTATTATCAGGATTATTCAACCCGTCAAAAACAGACATTGGCCACAACCAAGATGAGAACCATGTATCAAGAGCGTCTTCGTCTTGTCTTAAATTGTCAGTTGTTAGTTGATCGTTGTTGGTTTTTTGCTTTGCCAGTTCTACTGCTTCTTCTTTCGTTTCTGCAACTACAAAATCATTTTCACCATCACCATAATAGAAAGCAGGAATTTGCTGTCCCCACCAAAGCTGACGAGAAATATTCCAATCACGGATGTTTTCCATCCAGTGTTTGTAGGTATTTTTAAATTTCTCAGGATAAAATTTTACTTCATCATCCATTACAACATCTAACGCAGGCTTCCCTATTTCAGACATTTTTAAGAACCACTGAACAGAAACTTTAGGCTCAATAACCGCACCTGTTCTTTCTGAAGTTCCTACTTTATTTACATAATCTTCTGCTTTCAACAAAAGGTCATTTTCTTCTAATTCTTTTGCGATTTGTTTTCTTACATCAAATCTGTTTTTACCTGCGTAATGCAATCCGTGCTCGTTTAGATTTCCGTCATCGTCTAAAGCATCAATCATTGGCAACTGATGTTTTTGTCCGATTTCGTAGTCATTAATATCGTGAGCCGGCGTAATTTTCAAAGCACCCGTTCCGAATTCTATATCAACATATTCGTCTTCAATAATCGGAATAACTCTGTTGACAATTGGTACAATTACGTTTTTACCTTTCAGATGAGCATATCTCTCATCATTAGGATTGATACAAACTGCAGTATCCCCGAAAATAGTTTCAGGACGTGTTGTCGCTACAGAAAGAAACTCTTCTGTACCTTCGATTTTATATTTAAGGAAATATAATTTTCCGTTTTGCTCTTTAAAGATTACTTCTTCATCAGAAATATTTGTTTTCGCTTCCGGATCCCAGTTGACCATTCTGTAACCACGGTAAATAAGTCCTTTGTTATATAAATCAACAAAAGATTTGATTACCTGCTTAGAAAGTGATTCTTCCATCGTGAAACGGGTTCTGTCCCAATCACAAGAGCATCCTAATTTTTTCAATTGCTCAAGGATTGTTCCGCCGTATTTGTCAGTCCATTCCCAAGCGTGTTTCAAAAATTCTTCTCTGGTAATATCAGATTTATTGATTCCTTTAGACTTCAGTTTGGCAACAACCTTCGCTTCAGTAGCAATTGAAGCGTGATCTGTTCCCGGAACCCAGCAAGCATTGAAGCCCTGCATTCTTGCACGGCGGACCAAAACATCCTGAATGGTATTATTCAACATATGCCCCATGTGAAGAATTCCTGTGACGTTTGGCGGAGGAATTACAATCGTATAAGGTGGCTTTTCGTTGGGCTCTGAGTGGAAATATTTGTTTTCCAGCCAGTAATTGTACCATTTCTGTTCTGTTTCCTGTGGATTATACTTTTCTGAAATCTGCATAAATTCTGGTTTCTTTAACTTATAATTTGCAAAAATAGTTTAAAGTAAAAAAATGTAAGCACTAATTAAAATAATTTTTAACTTTGTTTCTCAAAATTTATCTAACAAACATATTAACTTTCAAGAATATGAAAAACTTATTAGCAGGAATTGCATTATTCGGAACATTTGCATTAGCATCTGCACAAACTATTACATTTGACAAAACGACGTATGAATATGGTCAAATAAAACCAAATTCTGACGGCACAAGATTCTTTACAGTAACCAATACAGGAGATAAGCCTCTTATCATCTCGAATGTAAAGCCATCTTGCGGATGTACTACTCCGGAATTTAGCCAAGCTCCTATTGCACCTGGAAAATCAGCTAAAATTAAAGTTGGATACAACACAGCAAGTATTTCTCCATTCAACAAAATGATTGAGGTATTTTCTAATGATCCTGTAAATAGCAGAAGCGTAATTTACATTAAAGGTGAAGTAACTCCTAATGCTCCCGAGCCAAAACCATTAACTGCTGCAGAACAAAAAGCAGCGGCTAAAGCTGAGAAAAAAGCGGCTAAAATTGCTGCTAAAAAATAATTTTTACTCAAAAAAATTTAAAACCGTCTCAATCGAGGCGGTTTTTTTATTACATTTATATTGGGTTTGGTTGATCGTTAATGGTTAATGACATCTATTAAACATAAAATTTGATTTAATTCTAAACTTTAAATAAAACATGGCTAATAATTTCTCAGACGACTTTTTAATTAAAGAAAAATTCTCAATAAAAAAATCATCAACAGAATACAAAGGTAAACTCACTAAAGAGGAAGGTGTACAATTACTGATTCAGGAAAAAGATAAGCTCCGTGAGCTACAGGAAAAACTGTATGCCGACGGAAGCAAATCACTTTTGATCGTTCTACAGGCGATGGATGCAGCAGGAAAAGACAGCTTGATTGAGCACGTTTTTGGTGGTGTAAATCCTCAAGGTTGTAATGTGACAAGCTTTAAAACTCCAAGTTCAAGAGAGTATTCGCATGATTTTTTATGGAGACATTATTTAGCCTTACCCCAAAAGGGGATGATCGGTATTTTTAATCGCTCTCATTACGAAAGTGTTTTGGTCTGTAAAGTACATCCTGAATATAATTTAAGTGAAAAAACTTGGGATTCTGTAAAAGATTTTGATAAAAAGTTCTGGGAAAACCGCTATGAAAGCATCAGAAACTTCGAAAAACATCTCGCTCAAAACGGAACAACAATTATTAAAATTTTCCTGAATGTTTCTAAGGACGAACAAAAGAAAAGATTATTAGACCGCATCAACGAGCAGGAAAAAAACTGGAAATTTTCTGCAGCAGATCTTCCGGAAAGAGCTTTGTTTGATGATTATATGCAATGCTACGAAACTGCCATCAATGAAACCTCACAAGACGAAGCACCTTGGTATGTAATTCCAGCAGACAATAAATGGTTTGCAAGACTTTCTGCAGTACAGATCATCATCGATACTTTAGAAAAAATGGATTTGAAATTCCCGGAGCTTTCAAAAGAAGATAAAGCTGGTTTGGATGATGCTAAAAAACAGTTGGAAAGCGAGTAAAAGAGCCAAGGAAAAAGTAAAAAGGATCAAGTAAAGTTGCCACGAATGCACGAAATATATTTATAAAAGTCATTCGTGTATTCGTGGCAATTTAATAAAATCACGAGAAAATCTATAAGCCGGATTTTGTACTAAAAAAAGTGCCTGTTATTTATCTACGTTTTACATTGCTGCAAAACTTGAGCTGATTACCCCTCGGCTTTCAGGACGAGCCGCCCCTATTTTCATTACTGAAAAGAACCGATATACTTATCATTGCACCGCAAAGAGTTTACCTGGTTTCACTACAGCCGAACTGTACCTGCTTTCTGTTGCACTTGTCCTATCCTCACGGATGACGGATGTTATCCGCTTTGCTGCTCTATGGTGTCCGGACTTTCCTACCCTTACCGAAGTAAGAATCAACAAGCCGACTTTCTCGTGGCTGCAAAGATAATTAAATATAACAATGTATCAGTGTAACAATTTACCAATTAGAAAGAATTCCTGATTTTTTAAAATTGTTACACTGTTAAATTATTACATTGTTACATTATATTATTATCTTCGTGCAGTTATACATTTATTTTGATTTCTAAGGAGAAAGAGTTTGCACAGCTTGTAAAAGATAATCAGGGATTGATTATTAAAGTATCGCGTCTGTACACCAATTCGCTGGAAGATGAAGAAGATCTTTTCCAGGAAATTGTTTTGCAGCTTTGGCGGAGCTATGATTCTTTTAAAGGAAATTCAAAAATTTCTACATGGATGTATCGTGTTGCGCTCAACACAGCCATCACTCTTTTTAGAAAAAAAAGCAAAAGTTTACAAACAAACGAGCTAGACATCAATCACAGAGATTTTGTTGAAGATGATGATGACAGACAGCAGCAAATTTCACTTCTTTACACCGTCATAAAAACTCTTCCGAATGTAGAAAGGGCAATTGTAATGATGTATCTCGACGACTTGCCTTATAAGGATATCGCCGAAAACCTGGGTATTACGGAAGTAAATGCACGTGTGAAAATGAACAGATTAAAGAAAATCCTTAAAGAAAAAATGGAAAAACATGCCTGAATTTGATTTAGACAGCTTTAAGAAAACCTGGCAGGAACAACCTGTAAAACCGAAATACGACAATAATGAGATTCTGAAAATGCTCAATAAGAAGTCACGCAATTACATGAAATATATTTTCTGGATCAGCGTGATCGAATTTTTATTTTTCAGCGTTTTAGGAGTATTTTATCTTATACAAAGTAATGAATCCGACAGTTTTTTGAGTATTTTGGAGAAGATGGGGGTCCACAAAGACAGCCAGCTTGTCGCTAAGCTAGATAATATTTATTTAATTGTAAAAATTTTAAGTCTTGTAGTAACCGGATTTTTTGTGCTTAAATTTTATCAAAACTACCGTAAAATTAAAATTGAAGAAGACCTTAAGCTGTTTATTATAAGAATAATCACCTTCAAAAAAACTGTGAATGCTTTTATTTTAACTAATATAGGTTTGTTATTAGTTTTAATCTCAGCATTAATTGGGTTTACCTTCTATATTTTAAATGCACAGAATATTGAATTTAACAGCTCAACTTTTACAGGATTTATCGTTGGAATTATAGTAAGCACTATCTTGTGCGTATCCTTAATATGGGTTTATTATCGATTGGTGTATGGAATTATCATCAGCAGGCTCGATAAAAATTTAAATCAGTTAAAAGAAATTGAATCTCAGGAAAATTAAAAATATTCATGAATATTTAGCAATAAAAAAAAGCATTTCAGATTTGAAATGCTTTTCTATTTTAAAGTTCTTTTCGAAGTCTTGCAACCGGAATATTAAGTTGTTCGCGGTACTTTGCAATAGTTCTTCTTGCAATATTGTATCCTTGTTCTTTAAGAATAACCACTAATGCATCATCCGTTAAAGGTTTTCTCTTATTTTCTTTGCTGATTACTTCCTGAAGATGATTTTTAATTTCTTTAGTAGAAACTTCTTCACCGTCATCATTGGTTAAACTGTCAGAAAACAAATCTTTAAGATAAAGAATTCCGTTTGGAGTATCTGCATATTTACTTTTAACAACTCTTGAAATCGTTGAAATATCGAAACCTGTAATATCAGCAATATCCTTTAAAATCATAGGCTTCAATGACTTCTCATCGCCAGTGATAAAATAATTATGCTGAAATTTCACAATAGCATTAATCGTTTGAAGCAAAGTATTCTGACGCTGATTAATAGCATCAATATACCATTTTGCGGCATCTAATTTTTGTTTAATAAATAAGGCAGCCTGTTTGTGCTCAGATGACTTTTTATCATGAGAATACGTCGTTAAAATATCTTTATATTCTTCAGAAACTCTTAACGTCGGTGCGTTCTTGCTGTTAAGCATTGGGATAACCAGACCATCTTTCACCTGAATTACAAAATCCGGGATAATTTCCTGATTAATGGTAATTGTTTGTGTCTCGAAGTTTCCGCCTACTTTCGGTGATAATTTTGAGATTTCTTCCAACGCATCTTTCAGATCTTCCTCTTCGATATCGTACTTCTGAATAATTTTATTGTAATGCTTATTCGTAAGCGCATCAAATTGGAATCTCAAAATATTAGCAGCCAATGAAACTGCTTTATCAGAACTTACTTTTTTCTCAATCTGAAGCAAAAGACATTCTTGCAACCCTCTAGCTCCTACACCCGATGGATCTAGTTTCTGAATATAATTTTCAAGTATATCTTCTACTTTCTCTTTGGTTGTATAAATCCCTTGCGAAAAAGCCAGATCATCAACAATTGCTTTAATCTCTCTTCTTAGATATCCATCGGTATCTAAATTACCAATGATATATTCAGCAATTTTCAGATCTTCTTCATTGATGTTGATAAGATTGATTTGCTCCATTAGATAATCATATAACGATTGTCCTTCAGTAAGGAGACTTTCATTATCAAAATCTTCATCATCGGCAGAATAGTTACTTGAAGCCGTTTTATAGCTTGGTTCATCATCATACAGATATTCATTGACATCAAAATCTGTCTCAATACTTTCGTTGCCTTCGCTTTCATAGCTTTCGTCTAAAGTAGAGTATTCATCTTCTTTAGATTCATCCTTGGCAACTTCCAGAGCTGGGTTTTCTTCAAGTTCTCTTTCGAGTTCTTCTTCAAACTCCAAAGTATGAAGCTGAATCAACTTCATCAGCTGAATTTGCTGAGGAGCAAGTTTCTGTCCTAATTTAAGTTGTAAATGTTGTTTTAGCATATTCTACTTTGTGTCTGTTAACATAACATCTACGAATTTAATATTTTTTTTTGTAAAAACCATCATTAGCACGATTTTTGTAGTATTAAATTTACAAAGCCAATAGATCATCTGTTGGCTTTTATATTTTTACATAAACTTTAAGAATAGATTCATATTTTTTTCATAGAAAGTAGATCTTTGTTTGGGAAGAAAAAACTATTCGCCTTTAATTTACCACAATTAATTTACTATTTAGATTTTTCAGGAGCTTTATCCGGCTATCCGCTTTTACTCCTCACGCCTTCGCTTTGCCAAAGCTAAACCTTAACTTTCCCATTCCGTTGCGGGGTAACCGCTGCTATGGTAAGTTTGCATTAGTAAAAATAGATTAATAATTTGGTTAAAAAAATCAACCAAAGAGCAAAAGCAGCAGGATAAAGGCAGACGCTTCACTGATACTAAGATATCGCCCCGGATTTTATTCCCCTGCTGCTGTTTTTCTTCCAAATCCGGATAGAACATTGTTGGTAAAACTTTTACCATGGTGGATCAGAAGAAAACCTCTTTAATAAAGAATTTGTTATGTCAAAATTATCAAAAAAAGTGATTGGTGTAGATGTAGGAGCAAAGTTTTTAACGGTAAGTTTTACGGATAATGTAAATCAAGATCAGGTTTTTAATATCCAAAACAATCAACGCTCGATTTTATCGTTTCTCAAGAAATTTTCCACAGAAGATTATTGTTTGGTTATCGAAGCCACAGGTAATTATAGTAGTCGCATACTTCATCTTTCTTTGGATAATGGTTTTGAATCAAGTTTGATTAACTGTATGTCTGTTAAATAT
>NZ_JAVHYL010000020.1:0-33488 GCF_031118795.1 Chryseobacterium sp. CFS15
TGATCTAAACCTAAATGATGAGTAATAAGCAATGAGTAATAGGCAATATTGATAAGTGATAGTTGTTGGTTGTTAGTTGTTAGTTATTGGTTGTTAGTTGTTGGTTGTTGGTTGTTGGTTGTTGGTTGTTGGTTGTTGGTTGTTGGTTGTTGGTTGTTGGTTGTTGGTTGTTGGTTGTTGGTTGTTGGTTGTTTCGCTCCTCCGGAGCTTATGAAAATGATGCTTTATGCGCTACAAAGGTTGCGCTCCTCCGAAGTGCTTGTTATGTTTTACCTTTTATCTTGAGTGTAAATCTTACTTAAAATCTTGATTTTTGATCTTTATATTCCAGATGATAAATATTGAATTTTAAAAAGATGAATTTGAAACCTGTAATTGTAATTAAAGAACAAACATTCAAAGATTACTGTAGAATACCTCTAACCCTAGCCAGAATAGAAGCGGTTAACGCGCAACAGAGTGGAAAAGTCGAAGGTTTAGCTTTGGCGAAGAAAGGAGTGAGGAGTAATAGCGGATAGCCGGATAAAGCTCCTGAAAAAAATTAAGCAGTCAATTAAATGGACTAATCTATCCTGAAAATTTTTGTAAAAATATAAAAGCCAACAGATGATCTGATCTATTGGCTTTGTAAATTTAAGAGGCTGTGATAGGCTCTTTGTTTTCTGTTAGTTGAAAGTGAACCTGAATGTTGGCAATGTTTTTCCAGGTTGCGTATTTAAATAGAACATAACCCAGCAACATTCCGAGAGTATTCAGAAATACATCATCTATATCGGCAACGCCTCTTCCTGTGAGGTATTGTATTGATTCGATTGTACTTATTGCTATTAAAAAGAACAATGTGATAGGAATAAAACGGTTGAATTTCTTGATGCATAATCCTAGCCATCCAAACGGACTGAATAAAAATATGTTTCCAAATATGTTGACAATAAAAGCCTGATTATCTATATTATTATCATTAAAAAAATGCTGTATAGTGATAAACGGCTGATGCTGAATATATGAAATTTCAGAAGGTTCTCTTCCAGATGCATAAAACATCATGTACAATAAAACGACGGTATATAAGGCAATAAATACTGCAAAATATCTTTTCATAGGTTTCCTTTTGGGATTAGTAATTAAAAAGAGGTTGTAGTGCTTATTAGTTTTTAGATATAATCTAATAACAAAAATCTTACCCTAGTAGTATGTCGTTTTGAAACTTTATAATTCTTTAGGACTATTTAACATAATATAAAAAGCCCCGCTTCTAAAAGCAGGGCAAAATTCTTTAAAACCGTGAATTAATCAGACTTGAATTACTCCTAAATTGAATTTTTCAGTTATAGGAGAATGGTTAGCGGCTTCAATACCCATAGAAATCCATTTTCTGGTATCGATAGGGTTAATGATAGCATCTGTCCATAATCTTGAAGCAGCATAAGTAGCTTCTGTTTGTTTTTGATATTTTTTTGTAATGGTATCTAAAATTTCCTGATGCGCTTCTTCAGTAATTACTTTTCCTTGTTTTTTCAAAGTAGACTCCTGAATTTGTGCAAGAACTTTTGCTGCCTGAGAGCCTCCCATTACAGCCAAATCTGCCCATGGCCAAGCTACAATTAATCTTGGATCATATGCTTTCCCGCACATTGCATAGTTTCCGGCACCATAAGAATTTCCAGTGATAATGGTAAACTTAGGAACTACAGAATTAGAAACAGCATTTACCATTTTTGCTCCGTCTTTGATGATGCCACCGTGCTCAGATTTTGAACCCACCATAAATCCTGTTACATCCTGTAAAAAGATCAATGGGATTTTTCTTTGGTTGCAATTTGCTATAAAGCGGGTTGCCTTGTCAGCAGAATCAGAATAAATTACTCCACCAAACTGCATCTCTCCTTTACCACTTTTTACCAATTTTCTTTGGTTCGCAACAATTCCTACAGACCAGCCATCGACTCTTGCAGTTGCACAAATAATAGTTTTACCATAATCTGGCTTATATTCTTCATATTCCGAATTATCAACGATACATTTAATGATTTCTAAAGTATCGTACTGATCGGCACGTGAAACAGGCATAATTCCGAAGATATTATCTATTTTTTCTTTTGGTGGAAAACTTTCTATTCTATCGAAGCCTGCTTTTTCATAACTTCCAACAGATTTCATAATATTTTTAATGCGGTCTAAAGCATCTTTATCATCTTTAGCTTTATAATCGGTAACTCCTGAAATTGAGCAATGCGTTGTTGCTCCACCTAAAGTCTCATTGTCGATACTTTCACCAATTGCAGCTTTCACCAAATAACTTCCGGCTAAGAAAATAGATCCGGTTTTGTCTACAATCATAGCCTCGTCACTCATGATCGGAAGATAAGCTCCACCTGCAACGCAACTGCCCATTACAGCCGAGATCTGGATAATACCTGCAGCACTCATTTTGGCATTATTTCTAAAAATTCTTCCGAACATTTCTTTATCCGGAAAAATCTCATCCTGCATCGGAAGATACACTCCCGCAGAGTCTACCAGATAAATGATTGGAAGTCTGTTTTCCATGGCAATTTCCTGCGCTCTCAGGTTTTTCTTTCCAGTAATTGGAAACCAGGCACCTGCTTTTACGGAAGCGTCATTGGCGACAACTAAACATTGTTTTCCTGAAACATAACCCATAACAACCACAACACCACCACTTGGGCAACCTCCGTGCTCTTCATACATTTCGTAACCTGCAAAAGCACCAATTTCGATGGAATCTGAATTTTTATCAAGAAGATATTCTATTCTTTCTCTTGCAGTCATTTTCCCTTCATCACGAAGTTTCTGAAGTCTTTTTTCGCCGCCGCCTTTTTTTATTTCTGTCAGCAAACGGTTTATTTCAGATAATTTTAATTTATTTTGATCTTCTCTTTTGTTAAATTCAATATCCATGAAATTATATTTTAATCTGGCTAAAGATACTATTTTTAGAAAAAGTAATAAAATATGTTTTATAATATGTTAAAGGTTTAATTATCAATAAATTATGATATTTTTAACAAATTACATGTTTTTTTTGGTGCATATTTTGCTAACTTTACAATAGAGTAATAGAAATGAAAGTTTCTATATAAATACTCTAAGTTCCTAGTTTATTTTTTTAATAGTTTATTATTTGAAGGCCCTGAAAGTTTCATAGACTTTCAGGGTTTTTGGATTTTATACCAAATATTCTATATCTGAATTTCAGTATTAAAGTAATTTATAGAATTAAATTTAAGCCGAATCAGAAGGCGGGAATTTTCATTAGAAATAATTAAAGTAATCTTAGATTTTTTTAAATTTAATGAAAAGCTATTTGTAAATTTGTCTGTTTAAAATTCAGAGGATCAATATGCAGAAATTAGCGCTTTTCAGATTACATTTAATTGTCTTTTTATGGGGATTCACTGCTATTTTAGGTAAACTGATCACCGCAAATGCCCAGATTCTTGTCTTTTACAGAATGCTTTTCGCTGCCATATTTCTTTATGCATTTATAAGGATTTATAAAAAAGAGAGTATTAAAGTTTCAAAAAAACTGTTTTTGCAATTATCAGGTGTTGGTCTTTTTATGGCGCTGCACTGGTACTGCTTTTTTTATTCGATTAAGGTTTCTAATGTTTCTATCGCTTTAAGTTGCCTTTCATTGTCTACCTTGTTTGCTTCAGTTTTGGAACCAATTGTTTTTAAACGAAAAGTTGATATTTCAGAAGTAGTCATGGGAACTGTGATTGTTGCGTGTATTTTACTTATTTTTAAAACCGAGTTTCAATATAAAGAAGGAATTTTTTACGGAGTTTTGTGCGCAATTTTCGGAACCGTTTTTTCAGTTTTTAATGGTAAACTTTTCGGAAAAACCAGTTCCGGAAATATTATTTTCTATGAAATTTTCTCAGGTTGGTTTATTCTGATGATATTTTATCTGGCAACAGGACAAATCATGCAGATGAACGAAATAAACTATCAAGATCTTGCGTTAATAGGCTTATTGGCAAGTGTATTTACAGCATATCCTATGTTCGAATCGGTGAAGCTTATGAAATATATTTCGCCCTTTACTTTAATTTTAACAGTTAATTTAGAACCAGTTTACGGAATTATACTAGCTTTTTTTATCTTTGGAGAATCAGAACACATGAGCCCGGTATTTTATGTTGCATCTTTGGTTATGATTTTGGCAATTGTTGTAAACGCACTGATAAAAACTAGAAAACAAAAAAACATTAACTAAGCATCCATTTCTACACGATGAAAAAATATCTATTATTAGTATTTTCCCTTTTATTTGGGTTTTCTCAATCTCAGATTATCAGAAAATATTCCAATGAATTTTTAAATATAGGTGCCGGAGCGAGAGGAATCGGGATGGGAGGTGCCGTAATGACCAATCAGGATGATGTCTATTCGCCGATGTGGAATCCCGCAGGTTTGAATGGCATTACAAGAGATTGGCAAGGCGCAGCAATGCACGCAGAATATTTTGAATCTATTGCTAAGTATGATTATCTGGCCTACGCCAAAGTTTTAGAAACCGGCGTTTTTGGAGTTTCCATTGTAAGGCTTGGTGTAGATAATATTTTGAATACCACTCAATTAATCGATACTGAAGGAAATATTGATTACGATAAAATTACTAAATTCTCACAATCGGATTATGCCGGAATTATTACGTACGCATTCAATCCCGGAGGTAATCCTAAATTGGATGTCGGTGTAAATGCCAAAATTGTGTACAGAAATGTCGGGAAATTTGCAAGTGGATATGGTTTTGGTTTTGATGTAGGAGCAATTTATAAAGCTGATAACGGCTGGAAATTCGGAGGTGTTCTTCGTGATGCAACTACGACTGTCAATTTCTGGAGTGTGAATCAAAAAGAATTGTCTACCATTGTAAACGGTGAAGAATTTAACCCTGCTCCAACCGATAAAATGGAGTTGACAATGCCTAAATTAAATGCAGGAGCAAGTAAAATGTTTAATATTAATAGCAGTATTTATATTTTACCGGAAGCTGGAATTAATGTAGATTTTGCTAAAACGGCAGCCCTTCTTTCAACAGATTTTGCAAGTATTACGCCGTATGCAGGAGCAGAATTAGGATATCAGAAAATGATCTTTGTAAGATTGGGTGTTAATAGATTTCAGTCCATTACCGATATTGAAGATCTTCAGAGAAAAGTTTCTTTCCAGCCAAGCGCAGGGATAGGAATTCGTTACAGAGGTTTGACGCTTGATTACGCAATCAGTAATTCAGGAATTGGAGGTTCTAATTTTTATTCTAATTTCTTCTCATTAAAACTGGATATGGGAGAATTTAGAAATGATTAATTTAGTTTAAATATATTTTTATGAAAAAATTATCTGTTATAATATCGTCTTTTTGTGTAATGCTTTCATATGCACAGAAAGTTTCAGAT
Source organism: Chryseobacterium sp. CFS15 (assembly GCF_031118795.1). NCBI lineage: Bacteria > Pseudomonadati > Bacteroidota > Flavobacteriia > Flavobacteriales > Weeksellaceae > Chryseobacterium > Chryseobacterium sp. CFS15. Next base: position 5,430 of record NZ_JAVHYL010000020.1, read on the forward strand.
TACAAATACGTAGTTGTTCCGACAGCTTATGAAAGTTTTAAAAAAACAAACTACGGCCTCAGTACTTTTTTAACTAATCATTTGAAATCTAAACAATATGTTGTAATTTCTGAAAATAGAGGGCAATGGCCGGAAGAAGCTAACGCTAATCCGTGTAATGTTTTGAATGCAAATATTATAAATGATAGCAGCTTTCTTAGAAATAAAATTGTTTTAGAATTGAAAGATTGCAACGATAAGGTAATTTCTTCTGAAAAAGGAAGCTCTTCAATTAAAGAGTACGAAGAAGGTTATAAAGATGCTTTGTCCAAAACTTTTGTGAATATTCCTGTGTCTCGCCCAATTCAAAATACAGAGTATAAAAAAGAGGTGCAGTCTACACAATCAGTTCAACAGACTCCTGAAGTAACCGAACAAAAATCTCAAAGTTCAAAAGCTGAAAAATACAGCAACGGAAAACTAAGTCTTCAGAAAATTCAGATTGATGCGGCTCAGTTTATTTTAGTTGATGGAAATAGTTCAGTTCCTTTTGCCACTTTCAAAGAGACTACTAAAAAAGATGTTTTCAGAGTTAAATTAAGTTCAGGTGAATCTACAACAGGTTATTATGAAAACGGAAATTTGGTGATCGAAATTCCGAAGAATAATGATGAGTATTCTAAAGAAGTATTGTCACCTGTAAAATAGCAATAAAACTTTATATTAAACATAAAAAAGGCTTACCTGAATTTTCAGATAAGCCTTCCTTAAAATAAACCATAAAAACTAAAATTAAGGCATCAATACCGTATCAATTACATGTATTACACCATTTGATTGGTTAACGTCTGCAATGGTAACTTTCGCCTTATTACCTTTTGCATCGGTAACGTATAAGTCTTTCCCTTTTGTCCAGAATGTAAGCTCTTCACCTTGTACCGTTTTCATCATTGCTTTACCATTTCCTGCTTTTACCGCTGCCCAAACTTGTTTTGCGCTGTATTTTCCAGGTAAAACGTGGTAGGTCAAAATTTTTGTAAGCATTGCCTTATTCTCAGGTTTTACCAAATTTTCAACAGTTCCTGCAGGTAATTTTGAAAAAGCTGCATCAGTTGGTGCGAATACTGTGAAAGGACCTTTGCTTTGAAGTGTTTCAACTAATCCTGCAGCTTTTACCGCAGCGACCAAAGTTTTGTGATCTTTGGAGTTTACTGCGTTCTCAATAATGTTTTTCGAAGGATACATTGCTGCTCCACCTACCATTACTGTTTTTTCTTTCATTTGCTGTGCAGCTGCATTTCCACTGAATGCAAATGATAAAGCTACCATTCCGAATACTGCGATTTTTGATCTTGTGTTCATTTTTTTAATTTTTAAATATTATTAATTGAGTAATTGTTTTTTGTCTCGTTACCATCATTTACGAAGAGCAGATTGGTTTAGATTTTAAAATTTTTATTTTAACATAAATTAACGGTAACGCATTATTTTGAGAATCATTATTAATGACATTAAATTTTTAAAAGTTTTTTCTCATTATTTACTTTATTTTACTACATTTGATATGAAAAATATCCACCATAAAAACAAATTATTCAGAAGAAGAACTTATCGTTTTACTGAGAAGGAAAAGCGAAGCTGGTTTTCATCATTTGTATGAAAACTATTCTGGTGCGTTGTATGGTGTAATCCTTAGAATCGTTCAGTCTAAAGAATATACAGAGGAAATTATTCAGGATGTTTTCGTAAAAATCTGGAATTCTATTCATCAATATGATGCTTTGAAAGGTAGATTTTATACTTGGATGATTAATATTGCCAGAAATACAGCAATTGATTATCTTAAATCTAAAAGTTTTCAAAACCAACTTAAAAACCAACCACTTCCAGATTTCGTATATGAGAATGCGGAACTTACAACTACCAATAATTCAGATTTTATTGGATTTAATAAAGTGCTTGAAAGTTTGGAATCTGATAAACAGGAACTTATTGATCTTGCTTATTATCAGGGATTCACGCAGAGTGAAATATCAGAAAAACTGAATATGCCGTTGGGCACTGTAAAGACCAAAATGCGAAATGCATTACTTAAATTAAAAGACTTGTTAAAAGATTATCAATAAATTGGATAGTAAAGAATACATATCATCCGGAATTCTAGAATCTTACATTCTAGGCCATGCTTCTCCAGAGGAAGCGGGAATTTTGGAGTGTGTGATGAAGAATAATGCTGAAGTGAAAGCCGCTTATGAAGAAGCGCAAAAAACTTTTGAATTGCTTGCAACAGCGCAGGCAGTGACACCGCCCAATGATTTAAAATCAAAAATTTGGGATAAAATTCAACTGGAACAAAAAGTTGAAGATGAAAAACCTGTAATTCCTTTAAATAATGTCGTACCGAAAGCAGAGACTCAGCAGATAGAAACACACGAAAGTAAGATAGAAAAAAGTAACGGCTGGAAAAATTTTGCCGTAGCAGCCACTGTTTTATTTTTAGTAAGTGTTGGAGCCAACCTGTATTGGATGAGCAGCCAAAACGAAATGAAAAACGAATTAGCTGTTTTGAAATCTGATAAGCAATCTCAAAATCTTGCGATGCAAAATCTTGAGCAAAAATTGAAGATCACTTCAAACCCAAATATGCTTAAAATTGTTTTGGCGGGTGTTGAAAAACATCCCGAATCCAATGCTGTCGTATATTGGGATAAAACTTCAAAAGATGTTTATCTTACCGCAAATAGTTTGCCAAAAGCACCGGAAGGAATGCAATACCAATTGTGGGCAATTGCAGACGGAAAACCGGTAAGCGCCGGAATGTATACAGACGACAAAGATGCAAAAATAGCTTTAGCCAACATTCCAAGCGCACAGGCGTTTGCCATTACGCTGGAAAAAGAAGGTGGAAGCGAAATTCCTACAATGGAAAATATGTATGTAATGGGAGGCGTTTAAAAATTCCCTTGAACAATAATTGAAAAACTCTTATCATCGATAAGAGTTTTTTTATTTTATCCGGCATTGAAAAATTCCCAGAGTATTTTTGCCTTAGATTTTCCTAAAATTTCTTCTAAAGTTTCAAGGTTGGCTTCTTTTATTCTTTTGACTGATTTCAATTTAGATAAAAGCAATTCAATAGTCTTTTCACCAACACCCGGAATTTCCTCAAGTTCAGATTTTATCGTAGAATTAGTTCGCCTTGTTCTGTGATGTCTTACCCCAAAACGGTGCGCTTCGTCACGTACTTGCTGTAAAATTTTAAGCGTTTCAGACTTTTTATCAAGATACAACGGAATAGGATCTTCGGGGAAGAAAATTTCTTCAAGTCTTTTGGCAATGCCTACAATGGTAATTTTTCCGTAAAGACCAAGAAGTTTTAAACTTTTTACTGCAGAAGACAGCTGCCCTTTTCCACCGTCAATTAAAATTAATTGGGGTAAACTTTCGCCTTCCTCCAGCATTCTTTTGTAGCGTCTGAAAATCACTTCTTCCATCGTCTTATAATCATCAGGACCCGTAACTGTTTTAGGATGGAAGATTCTGTAATCTGCTTTGCTTGCCTTCCCGTTTTTGAAAACAACACACGCCGAAACCGGATTGGTTCCCTGAATATTAGAGTTATCAAAACCTTCGATATGTCTCGGCTCGACGGGCATTCTTAGCAATTTTTGCATTTCTGCCATAATTCTGTTAGAATGTCTTTCGGGATCTACAATCTGTACTTGTTTCAGTTTTTCAATTCTGTATTCTTTGGCATTTTTTTCTGAAAGCTCTACAATTCTTTTCTTGTCTCCAACCTTCGGAACAATCAGTTTTACATTAGGGATTTCAACGGTTAAGTGAAACGGAAGCAACACTTCTTTAGAATCAGAATCAAATTTTTGGCGGATTTCAATCAAAGCTTCTTCCATGATTTCTTCATCACTTTCTTCAAGCATTTTTTTAATTTCTGTCGTAAAACTCTGAATAATATTTCCGTTTCTAATCTTGAAATAATTAACGTAAGCAGCCGTTTCATCACTCGTCATTCCAAAAACATCTACATCATCAATATCCGGATTTACAACCGTATGTTTTACCTGATAATCCTCCAGAATATCCAGTCTTTCTTTAATAATTTGGGCATTTTCAAACTGAAGATTAGATGCATATTTCGTCATTTGATTGATGAGATATTCTTTTGCTCTTCGGAAATCACCTTTTACAATCCCTCGAATCGCATCGATCTTTTCGTCATAATCTTCTTTGCTTTCCAGATCTTCACACGGTCCTTCACAGTTTTTAATATGAAACTCAAGGCAGACTTTGTATTTTCCTTCCTCAATTTTTTTTGGAGCTAAATTTAAATTACATGTACGGAGTTTATAGATATGCTTAATCGTATCCAATAAAATCTTTGCGGGGCGCACTTTTGCGTAAGGTCCGAAATATTCTGAGCCGTCTTTTATTTTATTTCTTGTAAGGAAAATTCTAGGGAAATCTTCATTTTTAATGCAAATCCACGGATATGTTTTATCATCTTTCAACATCACATTGTAGAAAGGCTGATGTTCTTTAATCAGATTATTTTCCAATAAAAGTGCATCGTATTCACTGTTTACAATGGTGGTTTCAAGACGGCTGATTTTTCCGACCATAATTCTGGTACGGTAACCGGAAAGCGTTTTGTTGAAATAAGAAAGTACTCTTTTCTTTAGATTTTTTGCTTTTCCTACATACAGCAAATTTTCGTTTTTATCATAATATCGATAAACGCCAGGTTCGGAAGGTAAAGTTTTAAGTTGTAATTCTAAAGACGGATTCATAACACAAAATTAAGCATTCTGAATGTATTTGAAAACAACAAAAAAGCTGCAGAATTTCTACAGCTTCAAATTTATTGTTAAATTATTTTATCCGTTTGTCATTTCGGTGTATTGACTTACCAAAAAGCTGAAATAATCCCATTCTACAGATTTTTTGGGGTATTTTTTCACGAATTCTGCATTGTCCCCAAATAAGAAATCATAGTTGTCTTCAAAATCATCTTTGTGTAGCCACATTACTTTATCGCCTTTTTTTACATAGTAAGATTTGATAACACCGCCACCCAATTGAGGTGAACCGCCAACTGAAAAACCACCGGTTTCTTTTGCTCTCGGATCGTAATAAACAGAGATGATGTCATTGAATTCAGGATTGATGAGCTGCATCAAAAATTCTTTGTCATCTTTTTTGTTTTTTAAAGAAACAGTTTGATTGATGAAGTGAATGCTTTCAGCAGTTGTGTTTTTTGTCAATTTTTTAGTTCCAAAATTTCTGATGTTTCCAAAATATTTTCCAACTTTTGCAATTTTTTCAGCATTACTTGGGTAAATGTACATTTCACTTACATTTTCAGCATTAAAAGTCATTTGCTTTTTTGTGGCGCTGTCTTTAATTGCAATTTCGTAAATCTGTCCTCTTTTAGAATCAACTTTGCTGCAATATCCCTTTTTTATAGTACCATCTTTCATTATAATAGTAGATATTTTCTTTGGAGATGGAATATTAAATCCTTCATTGAATAAATACGTTTCCATTTTTTTGATGTCCTCCTTAGAATATTTCACTTTGTCCTGAGCAAATGAAAATGCACTTGATAACGAAAGTGCCAATAATAGAGCTTTAAATTTCATAGATATTAGTTTAAATTAATGCGGTAAAAATAACTAAATAATTGTTGATTTGATAAAATATTTTACAATTGTTGAGTGTTTTTATGAGCCAAAATATTGTTTAATTTAAGAATGCTGTATTTTAGCTTTAATCGGTTTTTTCGGTATGCTTCAAAATGTGTATTTTTAAGCAAATTTTTTGAAATGATATACGGTATAGATACTTTCAGTTTTCATGATGTTTTGGAAATCTGTAAAGACCCAAATAAAGCTCAGTTAAGTAAAGAAGCGAAGGAGCAGATTATTAAATCTCAGAATAATGTAAAACAGATTGTAGAGTCAGATCGTTGTGTGTATGGGATTAATACAGGATTTGGACCTCTTTGTGATACTAAAATTTCGGCTGATGAAACAGCTCAACTTCAGTATAATTTAATTATTTCTCATGCAGTAGGAGTGGGGAAACCTATTGATAAAGAATTTTCAAAAATCATGATGATTGCGAAAGTTCATGCTTTGTCTAAGGGATTTTCGGGAGTTTCTCTGGAAGTGATCGAAAGATTTATTGTGATGCTTGAAAAAGATATCATTCCTGTAGTTCCGGAACAGGGTTCTGTAGGAGCTTCAGGTGATTTGGCGCCGCTTTCACATTTAGTGTTACCACTTTTAGGCCTCGGACAGGTTTGGGTAGGAAATGAGATTTATGAAACTGCAGAAATTTTAGAAAAGAACAATCTTGAGCCTTTAGTTTTAGGACCGAAAGAAGGTTTGGGATTAATCAACGGAACTCAATTTATTCTGGCTCATGCTATAAAAGGTTTAGAAAAATTTGAATATTTATTGGATTTAGCAGATATGACAGCTGCAATGAGTCTTGAAGCGTACCGAGGTTCTGCAAGCCCGTTTAAAAAAGAACTTCACGACATCAGACCGTTTGAAGGAAGTAAAAAAGTAGCGGCGAGAATGCTGAAATTTTTAAAAAATTCTGAAAACTTACAAGCTCATGAAGAGTGCGAAAGGGTACAGGATCCTTATTCTATGAGATGTGTTCCGCAGGTTCACGGTGCAAGTAGAAATGCTTTTGAACATCTTAAAATAATGGCTGAAACAGAATTAAATTCTGTTACCGATAATCCGATTGTGTTAAGCGCTGAAGAATCTATTTCAGGAGGAAACTTCCACGGACAATTGATGGCAATGCCTTTAGATTATGCAACGTTGGCTGTAGCTGAATTAGGAAATATTTCAGACAGAAGAAGTTATTTATTATTGGAAGGGAAATACGGTTTACCAAGATTATTGACGGAAAGTTCAGGTTTGAATTCAGGATTTATGATTCCACAATATACTTCTGCAGCTTTGGTGACCGAGAATAAAACGCTTTGTTTTCCGGCATCTGCAGATTCTATTCCAACAAGTTTGGGGCAGGAGGATCATGTTTCGATGGGAAGTATTTCAGGAAGAAAATTCAATCAGGTTCTTGGGAATTTGGTCAATATTTTGGCAGTTGAATTAATGTTTGCTGCGCAAGGTTTAGAATTCAGAAGGCCTGCAAAATGTTCAAAAATAATTGAAGAGAACTTCGCAATTCTTCGTACAAAAGTTGATAAACTTGAAGATGACCGTTTGATTGGGAAAGATATGTTGGCAATTGCTGAGTTGATTAATGAAAGGAAATTTGTAGTGAATTTTTAAATTAAATCTGCTAAAGAAGCTTAAATCCGAATAAAATGCAAATCCTCAGAACAACTTCAGAAAATAACGATTTTCAAAATCTCGTCAAAAAACTAGATGCTTATCTTGCAGAAATAGATGGCGAAGATCATGCTTTTTACGACCAGTATAATAAAATTGATCTGCTGAAAAACTGTATTGTAATTTTTGAAGATGAAAAACCAGTGGCTTGTGGAGCAATAAAAGCCATTGACGATAATACAATGGAAGTAAAAAGAATGTTTACGCTTCCCGATTATCGTGGAAAAGGCTTTGCTGGAACAGTTTTAAAAGAACTGGAAATCTGGGTAAAAGAATTGGGCTATGAAAAAACAGTTTTAGAAACTGGCAAAAAGCAAACAGAAGCAGTTGCTCTTTATAAAAAATGCGGTTATGCCATTATTCCAAATTACGGACAATACGCAGGAATTGAAAACAGTGTTTGTTTCGAGAAAATTTTATGAAAAATATCAATAGAGTCGGGCTTTAGCCCGGCTTTTCTTTTGTAATGGTAATTTGGCTTTAACCAAAACTTTTTTTACCATTTCTCTGTGAGATATTTCCAATATCTTTTTGGAACGTGCTGGATGTGCAATTTTGTATTTTTCCTTTCTTTAATATTGGTTTTGGTAAAATAACTTTGCCAAAGCGTCTGATATTTCTTTTCTTCTTCGTGAAATTTTTGCTGATATTGGTTTAAATCTACCTTTTCATCAGGATAAAAGAATTCACATTGTTCTAAATCATACAACAAACCGTAATGTCTACGCAAATCATAAATCATCCATTTTTGATCGGCATAACGATCTTTAAAATGCTTTCTGATTAAAGGCAAAACATTAAAATCAGGATCTATTTTTGCAAAATAAATGTCGTCCTGCATTTTTTCAAAACGTACAAAAGCAGTCATTCGGTGTCTTTCTCTGCTTACCGATTTGCATATTTTTGAGATTTTAAGGATATCTTCATCCGCAAAATTTTGCAAAATATTTTCTCCGGGATGTTTGATAGATTGTTGTACAGCAGATAAAATCAGCTTTTCCATTTCCTGATCTTCCGACAGAAAAACTTTCAGTAATTGATTAATTCCTGATTTTTCGATGCTTTGTTCTAATTTGTTTAAAACTCTTTCAGATTTTTCCTGCTGTGTAATCACTTCATGAATTTCTGCAAACATATTTTCCTGTTGAAAATTCTCTTTGCTAAAAATTTCCACATCTTTATAACGATATTCGAAAACCTCAAATATTGCAGTAAAAAGTCCGTCGAAACTGCCATCGTAGAGTAGAGTGGTCATTTGAGTTGAAGGGTTTGAGTGTATTGGAGTTTGAAAAGTACTTAAAATTGTGGTTTTTGTGAAAAAATATTTGTGAAACTTGTGTTTAAACTGATTAAAACAAAGTCAATTGCTGCGTAAACTGATTTTGAAATTTAGACTGACTTCCACCAATAATCAATTTCCTCAAATTTAAATCGGTTAAATGTCGTAAAAAAGGATTTCCGTAGGTGAAATCAATGAAATATTTAGCACGGTTTACCGCTGCTCCCAATTTTTTAAGATGGTCAATACTTAACACCTGAAAACGTCTTGCATTTACGATTTTCTGTGCAGTTTTTACACCAATTCCGGGAATTCTCAATATTATTTTATAGTCTGCAGTTTGGAGATTTACAGGAAACTGATCCAGATGTCGCAATGCCCAGCTTAATTTCGGATCAACTTCCAAATCAAGAAATGGCATGTTGAAATCTAAAATCTCATCTGCTTTAAAACCATAAAAACGCATCAGCCAATCTGACTGATACAAACGGTTTTCCCGTAAAACAGGAACTTCGGAAGTAATTGATGGCAATCGGTTATCTACAGTAACAGGAATATAACCCGAATAGTAAACCCGTTTCATGCCGTAATTTTTGTAAAAATGATCGGCAACTTTGATGATCTGTAAATCGTTTTCATTCGTAGCACCTACAATCATTTGAGTAGATTGTCCGGCAGGAGCAAATTTGGGAGCACTTCTGATTATTTTCTTTTCGTCTTTATATTGCTGAATTCCTTTCTGAACGACACGCATCGGCTGAAGCATATCTTCGCGATTTTTATCAGGTGCTAATAATTTAAGTCCGGATTCTGTCGGAATTTCAAGGTTTACAGACAATCGGTCTGCATACAATGCAGCTTCATTCATCAACTCGTCACTCGCTCCGGGAATCGATTTCAAATGAATATATCCGTTGAAATTATGCTCAATTCTCAGTTTTTTCGCAACACGTACCAAACGTTCCATTGTGGTGTCGGCATCTTTGAAAATTCCTGAGCTTAAAAATAAACCTTCAATATAATTTCTGCGGTAGAAACTTATCGTTAAATCGACCACTTCTTCTACCGTAAAAGCAGCACGCTTAATATCATTTGATTTTCTGGAAACACAATAAATACAGTCGTAAATGCAATGATTGGTCAAAAGGATTTTGAGAAGCGAAACACATCGCCCGTCTTCGGTGTAAGTGTGGCAAATTCCGCTTGCTGAACTGTCGCCTAAACCACCATTATTTTTTCTCTTTCCGCCGCTTGAGGAGCACGAAACATCATACTTTGCAGCATCTGCAAGTATTTCAAGCTTGTCTTTTATGCGGTCAAAATTCATTTAGTTTTAAATTAAAATGGGTTGAAACGGTTTTGTTATAAAGCAAAATTAAGTCCAAAATTGAGAAAAGTCAGTGTTTTTAGCAATAACTTATCAACATATTTCCAAAGCAAATTTAGTATATTTACGGACATTAAATTTATGAGTGAAGTCGTAAAAATTACGATTACACACGACATATAAAAATTATCCATATGAATCATAAACCGGTAGAAGGTTTTTCTAAATTAACCAAACAGGGAAAAATAGATTGGCTTGTTAACGAATATCTCGAAGGAAACCAGGATTATCAAAATATACTCAATCAATATTGGAACGAAAATGCAGATTTACAGAAACTTCATGACGAGTTTTCTGAAAACACAATTTCCAATTTTTATATGCCTTACGGTATCGCTCCCAATTTCTTGATCAACGGAAAATTATTGGCCTTGCCAATGGCGGTGGAAGAAAGTTCGGTAGTTGCAGCGGCTTCGAAAGCAGCAAAATTCTGGATAGATAAGGGCGGATTTAAAACAACCATCATCAACACCGAAAAATTGGGGCACACCCATTTTATTATTGATGTGGAATCTCATAAACTTCAGCATTTTTTTAATTTCAATTTAAAGAAAAAATTATTTGAAGCAACAGAGGCGATTACGGCAAACATGAGAAATCGTGGCGGCGGAATTTTAGACATTAAATTAGTCGACAAAACTTCCGAAATGCCCAATTATTATCAGCTAAAGGCAAGTTTTGATACCGTAGATTCTATGGGAGCCAACTTTATCAATTCATGTCTGGAGCAGTTCGGGAAAACTTTAAAACAGGAAATCGTCATTAGTGAAGATTTTACACAGGAAGAGAAAAATTCTTTACAAATCGTGATGAATATTCTTTCCAACTTCACTCCCGATTGTGTAGTGAGAGCGGAGGTTTCTTGTAAAATTGAAGATTTGAAAGACGACAGCGGAATCTCAAATGAAGAGTTTGCAAGAAAATTCAAACAGGCGGTTACGATTGCCGAAATAGAACCTTTCCGTGCGACGACGCATAACAAAGGCATTATGAATGGTGTTGATGCCGTTGTTATTGCAACAGGAAATGATTTCAGGGCAACAGAAGCTTGTGCGCATGCTTATGCTGCAAAAGACGGAAGATATTCTTCGTTGACGCATTGTACAATCGATAACGGAATTTTCAGATTCTGGATCGACCTTCCGATTTCTGTAGGAGTTGTCGGTGGTCTGACGAATCTTCATCCTTTGGTGAAATTCTCTTTAGCGCTTCTTGGAAAACCTTCCGCTCAGGAACTGATGAGTATTTTGGCGGTTTCAGGATTGGCTCAAAATTTTGGGGCTTTACGTTCTTTAGTAACCACAGGAATTCAGAAAGGCCACATGAAAATGCATCTTTTGAATATTTTAAACCAAATGGGTGCGACGGAAGAAGAGAAACAACATTTTGTGACGTATTTTAAAGATAAAACGGTGACGCATCACGAAGTGATTAATGAATTTAACAGATTGAGAGAAAAATAATGATACAAATTATTCTGGCTGTTTTTTTTATCGTGTTTGGAATATTTCTTAAACAAACAAAAAATCCCGGTTTTAGGGGTTCTAAAAGATTTTGGAAAATGTTTGTTATTTTGGGAGGCGCAATTGTTCTTAGCTGGTTGGTTTCATATTTTTTACATCCTTTATAGTGAAAAAGAAAATTCTATTCTTCCTCTTGATTTCCGGTTTAAGTTTTTCGCAACAGAAAAATTTAAAAATAACTGATTTGCAACCTAAATCTGAAGATTTTGCTTTTCCAAAAGTTTCTTATGCTGAAAAACCTTTCGTAGAAAATAAAATCAACACATTCTTGCAAGTCGATCAGCTTGAGTATGTTCCAGGTTCAGAAGGTAGCCCTTCTCAATTGGTGGCTACAGGAAAAACGTCGTATTCCAACTATGTTTATTTTTATGGTTGGGAAAAGCTTAAAACTCCAAAAAATATTTTGAGCATTGCCATCACTGGAGAGGCTTCAGGAGCTTATCCGGAAGGTTTTGATAGTTGGAAGAATTTCGATTTGAGAACTGGAAATTTAATTAATGCTAAAGATTTATTTCAGCCTAATTCAAAAAAAACAGTTGAAAGTTTAATTCAGAAAAGTGTCAGGAAAGAAGTTAATGATTTTCTTACAGAATTGAAATCAGATAAAAATCCTTCGGAAGAAGTTTTGGATCAGATTGCAATGTATGAAGATTGTTTTACCGATTTTACTTTAGATGGAATTGAATACTATTTTGCAGAAGATAAAGTAAGATTTGTTGCCGGAAGATGTTCTAATCATGCGATGAGAGCGTTGGATGACCTTGGTAGCCATGTTGTAGAATTTCCGTATAAAGATTTGGGAAAATATTGGAGTTCTTATGCAAAAAACTTATTGTCAGATTCTGAAAAAGTTGATAAAACAAGTATTAATAATAAACTATATAAAGGGAAAATCGACGGAAAATATCCAATCACCGTTTTAATCAATTCTATTAATGAAGATGATTCTTTTTCAGCTTCTTATTGGTATGATAAAAATAAAAAACTGATCAATTGGAGAGGAGAATTCGTTCACGATCATTTGTCGATTACAGAAGATGATTATTATAGTGAAGAGTTAAAACAATGGGTGCCCCGAGCCTTAATCGAAGCAGATTTAAAAGGAAATAAAATCATCGGAAACTGGCAGGATTACAAAACAAAGAAGTATTTAAAACTAGAATTAGAAGAATTATAAAATGAAAACAATTACTTTGGTCTTCGGTGCCGCTTACGGAATGTTATCCGTTATTTTGGGTGCATTTGGAGCGCATGCTTTAAAGAAAATTTTATCTGTGGAAAGACTCGAAAGTTTTGAAACAGGAGTAAGATATCAAATGTATGCCGCTTTCTTTTTGCTGATTGCAGGATATATTTTAAAATTTGACACCTCATCTCAAAAATGGATTTCTATTTTGATGATTGCAGGAACAATGCTTTTCTCTTTCAGTATTTACGGATTAAGTTTACAAGATTATTTGGGTGCAAACCTGAAGTTTTTAGGACCGATTACACCACTTGGAGGATTGTTTATGATTTTAGCTTGGTTGATGTTAATCTTTTACTTTATGAAGAATAGAATTTAAGAGTTTATTTTAAATTTAACCATTAAGATTTCGTAAAAAGTTAAGAATAATTAGGCTGAGCTTCGCTTTGAGCGGAATGCCTAACAAATCTATTTGATTTTATCTTAACCAACCTTAACTGCTTATATCTTCTTAATGGTTCAATAAACGCTTTTTATTAAAAAAACAAATACACTTTCAACAAATGATGATCGTAATTTTAAAATAAATTAAAATGAAAATCAACAGAAGACGTCGATTAATACGAACTTTTAATCTTTTGGATCAACCCATTAAGTTTAATCCTTTCGTATTCAGCCGTACTTTTTTTATGTGGGCAATTACAGGTTTGATCGGCGGAATAATTGCCGGTTTATACTGGATTGTGCTCGAACATTTCACAGAACTTCTGCATCATTTTCAAGGCTGGATGGTGATTCCAACAATGGCAATTTCGGGTCTTTTGGCAGGTTTGGTCATTCATTTTATTGGCGATCCCGGAGAAATACATTTGATTGTTAATAACATCCGGTTTAATAAAGGAAAATTAGAACCAAAAAACAATCCATCCATGATTTTGTCTTCGCTTTTTTGTGTGGCATCAGGTGGAAGTTTGGGTCCGGAAGCGCCTTTGGTTCAGGTTACCGGTTCTACAGGAACTTATTTAGGAAAATTGTTTAGACTGAAAGGTGAAGAATTACGTTCTCTGAGTATTGCCGGAATGGCATCTGGTTTTACCGCTCTTTTCGGTGCTCCGCTTGGTGGAAGCTTGTTTTCTCTGGAAATTCTTCATCACAAACACGCCGTTGAATATTATAAAGCAATCATTCCTGCCTTGGTTGCGAGTTGTTTCAGTTATCTGATGTTTGCTTTGATTATTCATCTGGGAATCGGAGCGACTTGGGATTTGAAAGCCTATCATTACACCGGAGTTTACGATTTTGCCTATGCAACGGCTTTCGGGATTGTAGGAACTTTATTTGGCTGGATTTTCATTTTTGTGGTTAAATTTTTCAAAAAAGTCTTCGAATACAGAAAATTTCCGATTTACATCAAAACTTTGGTAGGCGGAATTTTACTTGGAATTATCGCTTTCTATTTTCCATTGACAAGGTATTTCGGACACCATGAAGTGAATGAATTGATCAATGGAGATTATACCTTGAATTTTTTAATTGTCATTTTAATTTTTAAAATCTTAGCTATTGCGATTACTGTAACTTCCGGATGGAGAGGAGGCTTTATTATTCCGCTGTTTTTTGTGGGAACTACTTTAGGATTGATTATTCATCAACTATTTCCGACAGTTGACACCACTTTGGCAATTGTAAGCTGTATGGCGGCAATCAACGCGTGTGTGACAAGAACGCCGATGAGTACAACGATTATTTTGGGAACTTTGACAGGGTTTACGTATTTCGTTCCAATACTTTTTGCAAGCTTGACAGGTTATTTCCTGGCGCCTAAAATTCCGTTTATTGGTTCACAGTCTGAGAAATTAACTGAAGAATAAATTTCAGGAAAATAAATAATAAACAATCCGCTTCAAAAAAATCTTTGATATTTTCTTGATCATTTTTATATCTTAAATATACCATGAATAATAAAAACCTGTTTTTTTAAATATTTAGCAATAAAACAATTGATTTTTTAAAAATAAAAATGCATTTGAATTCAAACAATATGATGGAAACAAAATGCAACTGCATTTGATTACAAACATCCTGTTTTAAATAAATGTAATTTGCATTCTATTATAAACGACTAGCTTTAAACTAATGTATTTTGCATTTGATTACAAACAAGCTGTTTTAAATCTTCGGCGCTTGCACTTGGTTCAAAACAATAATTGTAGAATGCTGCTTTTTTTCGTGGTTTTCTATATTTTAAATCTTTTCTTAATTTAGGCATCAGGAAAAATCCAGAATACATTCTTAATTTTTAAGTCAATAAACTTGAATTTCCATGTCTTTTTAGTAAATTTGTCAACCTTTAAATATTAAAATAAAATAATAAAAATAATATGAATCTTCACGAGTATCAATCAAAAGAGATTTTATCAAAGTATGGAGTAGCTATCCAACGTGGTTTCGTTGCAAACAACGTAGAAGAAGCTGTAGCAGCTGCAGAAAAATTGACTGCTGAAACCGGAGCTCAGGCTTGGGTTGTAAAAGCACAGATTCACGCAGGTGGTCGTGGTAAAGGTGGTGGTGTAAAGTTTTCTCCAAACATGGATAAGCTTAAAGAAAATGCTCAAAACATCATCGGAATGCAGTTGGTAACTCCACAAACTTCTGCTGAAGGTAAAAAAGTACACTCTGTTTTGGTTGCAGAAGATGTTTATTACCCAGGAGAAACAGAAACTAAAGAATTTTATGTTTCTATTCTTTTAGACAGAGCTCAAGGTAAAAATACAATCGTATATTCTACTGAAGGTGGTATGGATATTGAGCACGTTGCAGAAGTAACTCCTCATTTGATTCACAACGAATTGATCGATCCAGCTATCGGTCTTCAAGGTTTCCAGGCTAGAAAAATTGCTTTCAACTTAGGTCTTGAAGGAAATGCTTTCAAAGAATTCACAAAATTCATCACTTCATTATACAACGCTTACACAGGAATTGATGCTTCTCTTTTCGAAATCAACCCGGTTTTGAAAACTTCTGATAACAAAATTATCGCTGTAGATGCTAAAGTAACTTTGGATGGTAACTCATTGTTCCGTCACAAAGATCTTGAAGCTCTTAGAGATACAAGAGAAGAAGATCCTATCGATGTAGAAGCTGGTGAAGCGGGTCTTAACTTCGTGAAATTAGACGGTAACGTTGCTTGTATGGTAAACGGAGCTGGTCTTGCAATGGCAACGATGGATATCATTAAATTATCTGGTGGTAACCCGGCTAACTTCTTAGACGTTGGTGGTACTGCAGATGCTGCAAGAGTACAGACTGCTTTTGGAATTATCTTAAGAGATCCAAACGTAAAAGCTATTTTGATCAACATCTTCGGAGGTATCGTAAGATGTGACAGAGTTGCGCAAGGTGTTGTAGATGCTTATAAAGCGATGGGAAGCCTTCCGGTTCCATTGATCGTGAGATTACAAGGAACTAATGCTGTAGAAGCTAAAAAATTAATTGATGAGTCTGGTCTTCCGGTACATTCTGCAATTACTTTAGAAGAAGCTGCAAACAAAGTAAAAGAAGTTTTAGCTTAAGCCTAAAATTTTTAGATATATTTAAACCGTTCCATTTTTGGAGCGGTTTTTCTTTTTAAGGTTAATATATTTTTTAAACCTAAAAGTTGCAAAAGAAACATCCAAAGTTCATAACTTAACGCAAAGGCAAACAAGAATATTAAAATTTGGTCGTTTTAAAGTTATACAAAGGCGTAAGCTTAGCAGAGAAATACAAAAGTTATAAAAAATGAAAAATTGCGGACAAGCATTAAAGATTTATATTGCCTCAGAAACCTGTTAGGTTTACATCAGATAATTTGAGTATATCAACTATCACCTGTCAACTATTCTTAGAATTTATAAACTTTTGAATTCTTCTTTTCTTAATACTTTTTTTAATTCTTTTAAGGTAAAAAATTTTATATATTAAATGAGAACTGACAAATCTCACAAACTGTTTTCGGCGTAAAACTTGTACCTTTATCAGTAATGGAAGACTATAGTTTACAGCCAAGATTTAAAGATTCTCGTCATTTCAAAGATTTTTGGACGAAAGGAAACGGAAAGAAATTGATCGATTTTTCTGGGGCAGAAGTGAATTTTAAAGACTTTGAAAAATTTGCGCCATTCTATTATCATGTAGATGAAGTAGGAGATAAGGTTGTAAAAGATGTTTATTTTACCAAAAAGTATAGTGAAGCATCACGAGAGATCGAACAATATATCAGAAATGGAATTTCACAGAATGATGAAGCTCCCGAAAGTGTAAAAAAGCTTTTTACCCAGACTCAAAAACTTCCCGAATGGCTTGATTATGACTTAATAAAATCCGGAGCGGAACTTTGTATGCGAAGTAACCTGGATTCTTTGATTTCGCTCAGAGATTACTGCCTAATTGGCGGTTACGACTATGCTTATCTCAACAAACCGTTGGTGGCCACCGAGGCTCTAAAAAAAGGAGCCGTAAAAAGACTTTCGGAAACACTGGATTTTTGGGTGAATGTTACAAGATATGATGCGTTGGAAGTTCACAAAAAAGGATATGAATTTGCCATTAAGACACGGCTTATCCATTCCTACGCAAGGCTTTCGATTAAAAAACATTACAAAAATTGGGATACTGAAAATTGGGGACAGCCCATCAATTCCTGGGATATGATGGCAACTTACATTGGTTTTAGTCTCGTTTTCCTGCACAGTCTTCATAAATTTGGCAATACCATTTCTGAAGAGGAAGAGAAAGGGCTTTTTCACCTCTGGAAATATGTAGGATATTTATTGGGAATTCCCGAAAACCTTCTTCCGGACGACAAAAAACAGGCTACAGAGTATTTTTATTTATGGACTTCCATTCAGCCGTCTTCCGATAAAGATTCAGTTTTGCTGGCGCACTCTTTACTGAACGAGTCTTTAGAAAATCCTATTTTGAAATACAGTTTTCAAAGAAAAAATCTTCGGTATTTACACATTTGCTGTACGTGGTTTTTACTGGGCGATGAAGTTTGTAAAAGACTGCAGATTCCCGATGTTCCCTTTAAAAAAGGTTTTCCTGTTACAAAAAAGATTATCAATAAAATATATGATGCTACGGTAAGCCGTGAAGCGAGAATTAAAAAAGGCAACAAAGATCAAATGAAAGTTTTGGAAGATTATCTAAGGATTACACAGAACTCAAATTTCCATTAAATTTCTATGAGTATCATTAAGTAAGTGCTCTGTTTTATTATGGCTTAATTTTCACAATTTTATTGTCACGTAAAATGACCAGTTCGCTGTTCTTTGCTTTCTTAAACTCCAAAAGTTTCTCATAAGTTTTTTCGAGACCTTTCAAGATTTTATTCTTTTCTTCTATTTGAATTTCAGTAGTTGTCATAGTATTTTTTTAAAAGATTAAACTTTTCCTGATTGCTAATGTTTAATAAACCATCAATCTGTTTATCTGCTATAAGTTCATGCATTCCCTCAGAGTTATCAAAAATTAAAGCTCCATCTACAATTGGAAGGTAAATATCAAATAAATTTTCAATTCCTCTTTGATATCTTCTTTCAATAATTGCTGTTTCAATATTGTGTCCACCTTCTAAAACTCTGGTTTTCACGCGCTCTTTAGCTAACTCGGTGCTTTGAAGCCAAAAAAACAACAGTGTAACACGATATCCCTTTGCTTTTGCTTCAATGATTTTATTTTTATAACTTCTCGTAGATAATGTTGTTTCAAAAGCAAAATTTTCATTTTCAGAAATCAGCTCGTTTATTCTTTTCAACATAATTCTACCCGCTTCAAAAGCAACTTTCTCCGGTTGAAATGGAGATAAGCCTTTGGCAATTTCATCTGCATTTACAAATTCTTTGCAATTTAAAATCTCAGGCAAGATCGTGAACGATGCTGTTGTTTTACCCGCTCCATTGCAACCTGAAATGATATAAAGTTTTTTTTCATGCATGTACACAAATCTACAAAATATTTTTCCTACTAATCAATACCGACAATCGGGAAAATACGTAATTACATATCATTTTCAATATTAGGATTAACTAAATATGCAGTATTTTTATTTTTATCTTTTTTTATCACGTTTTTAGCGTTAAGAATTTATCATTTTTTAACGCTAAAATCAAATTTCAAAGGCAAAAAATATTAGCTTTTAAAATTTAAATTATGTAATTTTGATAAAATTATTTTAATACGATATGAGCAACATAGATGATAAGAAAAAAGCACTTGCATTGGTGCTTGATAAGCTAGATAAAACATACGGAAAGGGAACTGTAATGACTTTGGGAGATAGTGCAATTGATACGACTATCGAAGTAATCCCATCTGGATCATTAGGATTAGACATCGCTTTGGGCGTTGGCGGATATCCAAGAGGTAGAATCATTGAGATCTACGGACCTGAATCTTCAGGTAAAACAACTTTGACTTTACATGCAATTGCAGAAGCTCAAAAAGCAGGCGGAATTGCAGCTTTTATTGATGCTGAGCACGCTTTCGACAGAGGGTATGCAGGTAAATTAGGAATCGACTTAGAAAATCTAATTATTTCTCAGCCCGACAACGGTGAACAAGCTTTGGAAATTGCTGATAACTTGATTCGTTCAGGTGCAATCGACATTGTAGTGATTGACTCTGTAGCAGCGTTGACTCCAAAAGCCGAAATTGAAGGTGAAATGGGAGATTCTAAAATGGGTCTTCACGCAAGATTGATGTCTCAAGCTTTGAGAAAATTGACAGCAACCATTTCAAGAACAAAATGTACCGTGATTTTCATCAACCAGTTGAGAGAAAAAATTGGGGTAATGTTCGGTAACCCCGAAACTACGACAGGTGGTAATGCATTGAAATTCTATGCTTCGGTAAGAGTAGACATCAGAAAAGCAAGTGCACCAATCAAGAATGGTGACGAAGCAGTTGGTAGCCGTGTGAAAGTGAAGATTGTAAAAAACAAAGTGGCTCCACCTTTCAAAATGGCAGAATTTGACATTATGTATGGGGAAGGAGTTTCTAAAACTGGTGAGATCTTAGATACAGCCGTTGATATGGGAATTGTGAAGAAAAGCGGTTCTTGGTTCAGCTACGGTGAAACTAAGCTTGGTCAGGGTCGTGACGGTGTAAGAGATTTGTTGAAAGACAATCCTGAGTTGGCTGAAGAGCTTGAAAACAAAGTGAAAGAAGAGATCATCAATAACAAAAAATAATTTGTTTCGATTGAAATAGTAAAGACAGCTGAAAGGCTGTCTTTTTTTATTGATCTACACTGATCATAGAATATGCGCAGCTTTGAGATCAATACTGCGCAGTGATCAGGTAATGACTGCGCATCGAAGAGGTCGTCGCTGCGCAGCCAATAGAAGCTTACTTCTTATTGTAGACATTCAAACATTCCGGAACTGTAAAAATGCCAATCTGTCACTTTCTTTTCAATGGTATTTTATTTGAGAATACATAATCATAATTTAAAAATCAATAACAATGACAAAAGGAAATATCAATGTTTCGGTGGAAAATATTTTTCCGTTGATTAAAAAGTTTTTATACAGTGATCACGAAATATTTTTAAGAGAATTAATTTCAAATGCCACAGACGCTACTTTAAAATTAAAACACTTAACCAACATCGGTGAAGCAAAAGTAGACTATGGAAATCCGAAAATTGAGGTAAAAATCGATAAGGAAAACAAAAAACTTTACATCATCGACCAAGGTTTGGGAATGACGGCTGAAGAGGTTGAAAAATACATCAATCAGGTTGCATTTTCCGGAGCTGAAGAATTCTTAGAGAAATATAAAGATTCGGCTAAAGATTCAGGAATTATCGGGCACTTTGGTTTAGGTTTTTACTCTGCTTTTATGGTAGCAGAAAAAGTAGAAATTATTTCTAAATCATTTAAAGATGAGCCAGCTGTTCATTGGATTTGCGACGGAAGTCCTGAATTTACTTTAGAAGAAACAACGGCTAAAACTGACAGAGGAACTGAAATTATCCTTCATATCGCAGAAGATTCTACAGAATTTTTGGAAGAAGGAAAAATTCGTGAATTGTTGACGAAGTACAACAAGTTCATGCCTGTTCCAATTAAATTCGGAACAAGAACTGAAACTCTTCCTTTGCCTGAAGATGCGGCAGAAGATGCGGTTGCAGAAACTGTTGAGGTTGATAATATTGTTAATAATCCAACTCCGGCTTGGACGAAATCTCCGAGCGAATTAAAAGATGAAGATTACAAAGCGTTCTACCACGAATTGTATCCGATGCAGTTTGAGGAGCCGTTATTTAATATTCATTTGAATGTTGATTATCCGTTCAACCTGACAGGAGTTTTATATTTCCCGAAACTGGCGAATAATTTAAATATCGAAAAAGATAAAATTCAATTATACCAAAATCAGGTTTTCGTAACCGATGAGGTGAAAGGAATTGTTCCTGACTTTTTGATGTTGTTGAGAGGGGTGATCGATTCTCCGGATATTCCGTTGAACGTTTCGCGTTCTTATTTACAAGCTGATGGTGCGGTGAAGAAAATTTCTTCTTACATCACGAAAAAAGTGGCTGATAAAATGGTTTCGTTGATCAATGAAAACCGTGAAGATTACGACAAAAAATGGAACGACATCAAAATCGTTATCGAATACGGAATGATTTCTGAAGACAAATTCTTCGAAAAATCTGACAAATTTGCACTTTATCCAACAACCGACGGGAAATATTTCCTTTGGAATGAATTAGAAGAAAAAATCAAACCTTCTCAAACTGATAAAGATGGTAATTTGGTGATTCTCTACGCTACGAATGCTGATGAACAGCACTCTTACATTCAGTCTGCGAAAGATAAAGGATATGAAGTTATATTGTTGGATTCGCCAATCGTTCCGCATTTAATCCAAAAATTGGAAACTTCAAAAGAGAAGATTTCGTTTGCAAGAGTAGATGCTGATCACATCAATAACTTGATTAAAAAAGACGAACCTGCAATTTCTAAATTAAATGAAACTGAAAAAGAATCATTAAAGAAAAATGTTGAAGAATCTATTAATGATAAAAAATTCACGGTTCAGCTGGAGGATTTAGATAGTAATGATGCTCCGTTTACCATTACCCAGCCCGAATTTATGCGTAGAATGAAAGATATGCAGGCAACCGGAGGTGGCGGAATGTTCGGAATGGGAGGTTTCCCTGAAATGTATAATCTGATAGTGAATTCTAATAGTGAATTTGCCAATCAGATTTTGAAAACTGAAGATGCAGAAAGCAAAGAAGGCTTAATTAAACATGCTTTAGACTTGGCTAAACTTTCTCAAAACCTGTTGAAAGGAAAAGAGTTGACAGACTTTATTCAGAGAAGTTATAAGCAACTGGAGAAGTAATTTAAACTAATTTATATTGTAAAACGGGCACACCAAAGTTGTGCCCGTTTTTTTTCAGCCTTATTTAATCAAACCTTCAATTGCTTTCACAACCTCCGCTGGTTTTTCAGTTATAGCGCTTAAATGATCAGCAGTAAACTCTAAAAACTGTTTTGGTTCAGAAGCATTTTTGTAGATTTCTTCACCTTGAGAAAAAGGAACGGTCTTATCATTTTTGCTGTAAATAAATAGTTTTGGAAGTCCTTCTGTGTATTTTATATCTTCTTTCGCAGCATAGACAGAAGATAACATTTTTGCAAGAGCATCTTTAAATTGTGGCGCAAAAACTGTGGCAATATCTGCAAATGAAGACATTCCTCCGTCAATTACCAATCCTGATATTTTATCTTTATTGACTCTGGCTAGATGTGCTGAAATTTGTGATCCTAAAGAAGCGCCATAGATAATGATTTTCGTGTTTTTCACATCTTTTCTCCTTGTGATATAGTCAAAAAACTTTTGTCCGTCTTGGGCAATATTCACATGGGTTGGCGTGCCTGTAGATTTTCCGTATCCTCTGAAATCAACCATAATTACTTGAAATCCGCTTTCTACCAAAGGTTTTGTCATAAAAGTATAGGTAGAAACATTTCCTGCTGCACCGTGGAAAAATAAAATAGTAGCTTTTGGTTTTGAAGAATTCGGTTTTAAAACGATAGCAGTAATCGTATCTTTATCAACCGGGTAACTGATTTCCTCATATTTTAAGTTTTCAATTGGTTTCAATTCTTTGCTAGGCTGATAAAATTTGTCATCAATCTGAGCCTGAAAAAATTGAATAAGGATAATGCAAAAAAGTGTAATAAGAGTTTTAGCTTTCATAATATTGTTTTAATTATGAAGCAAATATAGTATGTATAAAGGTTTTTTTGAAAATTTAAATCACCGAACTGTTACTTTTTTGTACTGAACCGTAAAAATACATTCTGAATTAAATTATAATTCATCTAAAGGATTCCAAAATAGTTTTTTGAAGTTTTTTATTCTGAAGTTTTCCACCTCAATTCCTTCTGCTTCCAATTTCACCTGAAATTCCGGAACGGATAAAGTTCCCGAACTTGAAATCACTCGGTGAGCAGGAACATCTTTCGGGCAGCTACCCATTGCTTTCCCAACATGCCGGGAGTGATTAGGAAAACCGACCGCTTTGGCTATTGCGCCATAGCTCGTCACTCTTCCTTTTGGAACTAATTTGGTAATTTCCCACACTTGCTGCTTGAAAACTTCGTTCATATTTAGATTTAACAGACATTCAAATGTAAGAAATTATAGTTTTGTACTGATAAGGATATGAATTAAATTGTTATTTGAGAGGTGAACGTTTTTTTTAACTATGATATTATTTCATCATAAAATATTGCTAATCAAAGTTTAACAAAATATTATCATAGATCAATAAACGCAAAGGTATTATTGTTGTAAATTGAAGCAATGAATTAAATATCAAATATCATGACAAATTTAAAAGGAAAAGTAATAATTGTAACAGGCGCAGGAATGGGCTTAGGCTTAGCTGCGGCAGATGTTTTAGCTTCAAAAGGCGCAGATGTTTCTTTGGTAGATTATAATGATGAAGCTCTGCATAAAGCAAAAACAGAATTAGAAAAAAAGTACCCTGAAAGTAAATTTCTAACGGTTACAGCAGATGTTTCTGTAGAAGAGAATGTGAAAAATTACGTTGATGCAACTGTAAAAGAATTCGGGAAAATCGATGGACTTTACAACAACGCAGGAATTGAAGGTAAACAGGCTCCATTGGTGGAATATGATATTGAAGTTTTCAAAAAAGTAATTGATATCAATCTTTTAGGAGTGTATTACGGAATGAAATATGTAATTCCTGAATTACAGAAAAATGGTGGCGGAAGAATCGTAAACGTAGCGTCTGTTGGCGGAATCAGAGGTGTTCTGAATCAGACCGCTTATGTTGCCACAAAACATGCTGTTGCGGGAATGACTAAAAATGCAGCCTTAGAATATGGAAAAGATAATATTTTAACCAACGCTATTGCACCAGGTGCGATTTTAACGCCAATGGTTGCTGAAGCTTTTAATCAGGTCAATCCTGCAGATCCTAAAGCTGCTGAAAAAGAGTATGCATCAAGAAACCCGACCAGAAGATTGGGTGATCCTAAAGATGTAGGAAGCCTGGTTGCTTATCTTTTGAGTGATGAAAATGGTTATGTTTCAGGACAGGTAATCGCTATCGATGGCGGAGAATCTAATATGTACGGAAACTCGTAATGTAGGTAATCAGCAATAGTAATAAATAATAAATGTCTGCAGAAATGTGGACATTTTTATTTTAAATATCTAAGTTAAAGTGCTGAGTTAATTTCATCAAAATTATTTCCCCGACCCTAAAGGGAGTAATTTTGATGAAATTTTCAGCGCATTTATCCCTTTAGGGCCGGGGGAAAAAGATGCCTTGAAAATTTCATTTATAAATTCTCTAATAACTGTTGCATAATTTTTGAATGATCATTGTATCTAATCTAAACTTATGAAAAAGTCCATTTTCAGATTTTTAAATAAAATCAATAAAGCTGTTTTACCTAAGCTGAGCGATAAAGATCCAACGAAACTTACCAAGTTGCAGAAAGGGATTTTGGCATATCGCTATTTCGTGTTGACCAATTCTTTAGATTGACAAATCTGCGTGATGGATATGAAAGGCGCGAGCGCAGTGAGCAGTGCAAAGCACCGAAACGGAGTGAAGCCTGTAGAAGCCCGACCCGAGCTTAGGATTTGCGTTGGCGAGGGACACGCTATTATTCAAAACATAAATTTCACAAAGAGTTTTCTTTTATTGACAAAAGATTTCGTGCATTCGTGGCAAAAAAAAACGTCCCAAAAATTTGGAACGTTTTATATAACTTCAGGCTTCAGACTTTCGTCTCCCCTCTTTATTAATTTTCCAAAATGTAAGAGAACATCAATGGCGCACAGATCGTAGCATCACTTTCAACGATAAATTTCGGTGTGGTGATATCCAGTTTCCCCCAAGTGATCTTCTCGTTTGGAACAGCTCCTGAATAAGAACCGTAAGAAGTAGTAGAATCTGAAATCTGACAGAAATATGACCAAAACGGAATATCATGCATCTCCATATCCTGATACAGCATTGGCACTACACAAATCGGGAAATCTCCTGCGATACCTCCACCAATCTGGAAGAAACCAACCCCTTTTCCTGCTGAGTTTTTAGTGTACCAATCTGCCAGATACGTCATATATTCGATACCCGATTTCATTGTTGTAGCCGTCAATTCACCTTTAATGCAGTAAGAAGCAAAAATGTTACCCATGGTAGAATCTTCCCATCCCGGAACTACAATCGGAAGGTTTTTCTCAGCCGCTGCAATCATCCAAGAATTTTCTCTTGGGATCTCGTAATACTGCTCCAAAACTCCTGAAAGAATCATTTTGTACATAAATTCATGCGGAAAATATCTTTCACCTTTCGCTTCAGCATCTTTCCAGATCTCAACAATATGTTTCTGCAATCTTCTGAAAGCTTCTTCTTCAGGAATACAAGTATCTGTCACTCTGTTTAAGCCTCTTTCCAACAAATCCCACTCATCCTGAGCCGTCAAATCTCTGTAATGAGGAACTCTTTCGTAATGAGAATGCGCTACAAGATTCATCAAATCTTCTTCAAGGTTTGCCCCTGTACAAGAAATAAAATCAACTTTATCCTGACGGATCATTTCAGCCAAAATTTTTCCTAATTCAGCGGTAGACATTGCTCCGGCCAAAGTAATCATCATTTTCCCGCCTTCTTTCAGGTGGGCAACATATCCTTTTGATGCGTCTACCAAAGCTGCTGCATTGAAGTGCAGATAATATTTTTCTATGAACTCAGTAATCGGTTTGCTCATTATTTTTAAATTTTCACAAAGATAATGAAAGATGTTGGAAGCGGGAAGTTGGAAGTGAAAAGTTCACAGAGTTTTTAAAATATTATTTGGGCGTATCCCTCGCCAAAGCTTTTCCCACGGCTCGGGTCGGGCTATTCGTTACAATCTTTTTGTTGCCTCTTCCTTTCCCAGCCCAAACAAAAAGGATTTCCTCTGCTATCCCTTACGCAAAGAGGATTTTTTTATCAAAATTCGTCTAAAATTTAAAACGTCGGTTTTCCTTTTTGCTGGAATGTTGTTTTTTCTGTTCAATCCTTCTCTCCACCGAAGATCTTGTAGGTTTTGTTTTTGCTCTGAATTTTGGAACAATTAAAGCCTTATCCACCAATTCTAAGATTTTCTCTGTGGCAATTTTCTTATTTTGAAGTTGCGTTCGGCTTTCGGAAACCGTTAAAAATAAGAATCCTTCCAGATTTATTCTGTTTTTCAGTTTCTCGGAGATCAAGTCTTTCTGCCTATCATTGAAAAATTCAGAATCTGAAACTTTCCAGGTAACCGTAACAGCAGTTTCTACTTTATTCACGTTTTGTCCGCCTGCACCGCTGCTTCGTGAAGTTTTGTAAGTCAGTTCTTTGGAAAAATCTTTCATAATAATATTTTTTACGACTCAAATTGCCCTTTTTGGAGGTGTGGATTTCGAACAAAGTTCGAAAGACGGGTGGTTAAAACGGATACAATATAATTACTAAATATCAAAAATACTTTTTAATTCCAGACGATTTACTTTTCCGTTCGGTGTTCTGGGGATTTCTTTCACAAAAATAATATCTTTCGGCTTATGAAAAGATTTTTCAAATTTGAGATTTGAGATTTGAGATTTGAGATTTTCGCTTGCAAATCCTTCAATAACTAAAATCAATTTCTGTCCCAAACTCTCATCTTTTACTCCTAAAAATACGACTTCATTTGCAATTTCTTTCTTTACTAAAGCTTCAAGCTGTTCGGGGAATATTTTTGCACCTCCGGAATTAATCACATTATCAATTCTTCCTAAAAATTTAAACTGATTTGTGTTTTTTATTTCTACCAAATCATTAGTCTGCAATATTTCCGAATTAAGTTGTGGCGCATAGATTTTCAGACAATTTCTTTCGTCCGTCGAAATTTTAATATCATCAAAAACATTGAAATATTGGTCCTGAATAGGATGGGTTTTCTTTAAAGCAATATGAGAAAGGGTTTCAGACATTCCATACGTCTCGTAGATTTTTGTTGGAGGGTTTGAGAGTAGGAGAGTTTCAGAAATTTTCTTTTTTAAAGATTCTGAAACAGCAGCTCCGCCAATAATCAGATTTTTTATGAAATGAATTTTATGTAGCGAATTTCCAACCTGCAAAGGAGTCATTGCACAGAAGTCTATATTTTCATTTAAATTTTCTAATGGTTTTAAAGAAGGGTCCGAAATAATAAGTTTCAGCTTTCGGGTCATTGCTCGCACAACCATCATTTTCCCTGAAATATATTCTATAGGCAAACAAACCAAAGCAGTGTCTCCCTTTTTTAAATCTAGAAAGTCGCATGTCATTTTTGCCGAATTAAGCATTTTTTCTTTTTCAATCTCAATAATCTTTGGGGTACCTGTAGAACCTGAAGTCTGTACTTTTACAGTTTTAGATTCGGAGAACCATTCTTTTAGGAAAATAATCGCTTTTTTCTCGAAATCGGTTTCGGGATGTAAATTATTAATTTCGAGATTATTGAAGTCGAGCAGCATATTCAGAGCGTTATATTGTATCTGTAAATTTAAAGAAAAATTAAAAAATGATTTGCAAATAAGGAAAAAAGCTTTAAATTTGCATCACCAAAATAAAACAGACCCATGGTGTAACGGTAGCACTCTGGTTTTTGGTACCATCAGTTGGGGTTCGAATCCCTGTGGGTCTACTTTGACAGGAGAAATGATAATCATTTCTCCTGTTTTTTTATATATCTATCTAATTATTAATCCTCCATATC
>NZ_JAVHYL010000021.1:0-24351 GCF_031118795.1 Chryseobacterium sp. CFS15
AACTATTATCAGATTTCTTATCCCGAACTGAGGTTATTATTAAAAACAAAAGAGCCTTGAAAATCGAGTGATTAACAAGGCTCTTTGTAGACCCACAGGGATTCGAACCCCAACTGATGGTACCAAAAACCAGAGTGCTACCGTTACACCATGGGTCTGTATTTTTTAGTGATGCAAATTTACAGATTTTTTCTTTATCTGCAAATCAATTTCTATTTTTTTTGATTTTTCTTTTACCTCATCAGCAAACTTTCAACATAATCATCTGTCTATTAGACGTTCGTCTCAGTCATTTAATTTTTTAGAAAAAAATGAATTGAAGTCGTATTATTGATAGACTTCAATTCATTATCATTTTTATTTGATATCAACGATATACCTTCTTAAGGCTTCCAGAAGCTCCATACTGTACCGTTGAATACAGCAAGCTGTTTGGCGGTGGTATCATACACCATCATTCCCGGTGCGGGATTAATAATATTAAGATGAGGGCTCGCAACTCTGGGAAGAATCATCGCCTTGTTGGTATCTTCTAAAACCAATATTCCCGGTGTAGCTGTGGGCGTACCAATTCTTACCGCCGCATCGGTGTTCTCCGTTGTTACATTATTCTGTATCGTTGCAAGATCTACAGTAGAATTTTGAGGATCTATGGTAGTTCCTGTAGTGTCTATTGAGAGATCTTTCCAGCCTGATGCATTTTTTGTTTTCACTTTATGGTCAGAAAGGTCATAGACTACCGTTCCTTCAACGGCGCCAGAAACAGCACCTGTATTGGTTACCCAGGGAAGAACCATTCCCCGGCTTTCGTTTCCGAATTCTAAGGAAATGGAACTGTTTTGTACCAATCCCTTCCCTACTGCCACCTGAGCAGGAATCAGCAGCGTACTCACAAGGAGTACTGCTGCTGAAATTATAATATTATTCTTATTTATCATTTTCAATTGTGCGTTTTAAAATTAAAATCATCTTTATTAATTACGGACAAGCCTGCGTATTAAAGCATTTCCAACCTGTAGAAGTTCCGTCGGTATTGATGTAAATACAGTCTGAATCAATATTATAAACCATCATACCATCCTTTAGATCAGCTGCAGGAATATCCGTAATTTGCTGAGCAGTCAATCTATTAGGTACAAAACCTTTTGTTTTAGCTTCCAAAGCGGTCCATGCACCTTTTCTTACCATTGGCCAGTTATCGGCATTTACTCCTGCTCTTCCTAGAGAAGTAATACCTTGTGGTGTGTCTAAAACCATTCCTGATGTAGCAGCAGGCACATAGCAGAAGCAGTTTGCAATAGCCATATTAATTGCATTGGCGTAAGTAGAAGTATAATTGGTAATACCATTTTGATCGGGATCTACACTATCGTTCAATCCGTCATTATTGGCATCTGTTGCCATAGGATTAAGCTGGCTTCCTGATAATTTAAATGCCGCTATTCCATAGCTTAAGCCGTTATTATTCGTCACTGAAGCAGGCGTACTTATGTCTGTTGCAGGACTCACTCCTGACTCTGCTAAATCTGAACATCCGTCGCCGTCACTGTTTAGATCCAAATGATTAGGAACTCCATCTCCATCCGTGTCTACCGAACATATTCCAGGTTTAGGATGAGCTGAAGCAAGGTAGACAGGTGTAACGGCTATAACAGATGATATTTCCTGAATACCTGCAGTTCCAGTATTGAAAGCTGCAGTATTACCTGCCGCTACTGTACCTACAGATCTGATCTGGTAATATCTGTACGGAGTAGTCACAGCATTGGCAAAAGTTACCGAAGTGGTGTTTAGTGCAATCCCATTACCGCTTGTCAGTAAAATATAACTTACCCCATCAACAGAGCCATATAGCTTTCCAAACGCACTGCCATTAGACATACCGCTTGAAATTTGAGTAACAGTAAGAGAACTTAAAGTAACCGGTGTTGGATAAGTAACTGTAAAGATCGTCGCTCCCGATGCTACCGATTGGTTTTCAAAATTATAAGGATTAGCATCAGATGTATTACCATTATGTAAAGTAGCAATCTCTGTATTTGCTGTAGGATCTCCGGCAGCTGCATTAAGCGGAGAAGTAACACTAGTGATAGTATTGGCTTCAGCTGCAGTGTAGAAACAAGCCGGGCTTTCTGTAGCATCTACAATACCATCATTGTCGTCATCTATATCATTAAGATCGATAATGCCGTCGCCGTCAGTATCCGTACATACATTCAAAGCTGAATTTATTGCATATTGAGTATAAGTAGATGCATAATTAGTAATACCGCTATCCGGCATGGTCTCTACATTATCACCTATCCCGTTATCTCCATAATTACCACCAACAATAACATGAGTTCCCGGAACACTACCTCCTGCATTAAAGAAATTAGCCGGAACTAACAAAGCTTTATCAATACCTGCTTCTACAGCGTCCGGACAACCATCACCATCACTGTCTCGGTCTACATAGTTGGGAACACCATCGCCATCGTTGTCAGAACTACATCCCATTTTGGTACGGTGCAGAGAAGGGTTATAGTTTTTATATTGAATCGTGAATTCTATTAATCGGGCATTATTGGTAATATTCACATTATCAATCCCTATAATTCTGTAAGAATGATATCTTGTGGTAATATGTTGGGTGTTGCTAAAGGTATATGTAGAGTTAGCAGTCAACATATTTTGACCTAAAGTATCAGACAGATCTGTCCACATATTGGTATCAATGTCCAAGCCTTGCAACTTCCATTTTCCACCCCCGAAAGCTACACCACCTACATTCAATTTTACATTGTCGATGAGTGCCGCATCAATGACCGGCAGATCAAAAGTAATCAATGCTTTATTTTGAATACTCACTGCTGGAGTTACTGCCCCATAATTGGTTGTTGCTGTATTATTATCATAAGTATTTGAAAGAGGATCAGCTGTTGCCCAAGTAAAGTCTGAAGTTACTGCTTCAGTAATATCCATAGCCTGCGCTTCTGTATAAAAGCAAGAAGGTGATTCTACCGCATCCGGAATCCCGTCATCATCAGTATCGATATCCATCAAAAATTTATTGTCACAAGCACTCACATCTGCAACGTCAGCAATAAATTGGTAAGTATAGACATGCTTATACGCATCAGGATTGGAGGGAAATTGTAAAGCATCAGCAAAACCGTTGCTGCCATAAGGTCCCGGCACCATTGCATTGGGAACATTAGGAGTGGTAGAAGTTACTGCTCCTCCACTACCGTTCTTAACAGTACCGGGTACAGATGCTTCCGTTGATTGGTTATAAAGAATCGCTTCTTTAGTATCCGGACAGCCATCGCCATCGCTATCCAAGTCTAGACGGTTAGGAATACCATCATTATCGGTATCGGTGAAAGCTCCGCAAGCTAAAGTACTTACTAAACTTACACCATCAAGCACAATGTATTGGATATTTCCACTAGAGACTTCATTATTTGTTGTAAAGGTTAAATCATGTGATGTTGCCGTAGGTATAAATGTCATTTCTACCTGAGACCACTCCTGATTAAGCGGCCCTAGAAAAGGTAAACTCGGAGAATATTGTATTTCGTTTCCTAACTGAACTTTCCAACGAATTTGAGGCGTTGTAGTATTAACAGGGGTTGTTCCATCGATACCTGCATTGGCCTGATAAAATGTTAATTTATAAGGAACACCAATCGTTAAACCAGAAACAGTAGTTTTCATTTCTTCGATAATATTGGCATTTGTTAATCCGCCAACAAATATACCTCCGCTGGGAGACGCTTTCATTCCGTTTGCTATTCCGCCCCAATTTCCGGAGCCAACAACAGGTATTCTATAAGCTCCATTCAAAAGAGTTGTAGGATTCCATGAATCAATAGAATTATTTGTTTCTATCCAACCTGATGAAAAAGTAGCATTTCCATGTATGTTATTTTGGTTATTGCCATTGTTCGCGTTGGTCCATTCACTCGTACTGGCAACTGGTTGCAATATCTCAAATGATCCATCAGCTGAAAGAGCTTCACAAGGTATCATTTCAATCACATCCAAAACCCCGTCATTATCATCATCTATATCTTTAACATCAGGTATCAAATCTCCATCACTATCCAAACAAGCGCTTATTGCTGCATTGGTTGCATAATCAGTATAGGTTGATATATAATTGATGGCTCCGGCAGTGATAGAACTTTCAAACTGATTGAGCAATCCGTTGTTATTGCCATCGGCTCCCGTATTGTAGGTCGTTGTATTGTTAGCGGTGAATACGGTGTTTCCTGCTTCTACAGAATCGCTACAGCCGTCACCGTCGCTATCTAAATCTCTATGGTTAGGTACACCATCACCATCGGGGTCGTTAGTGCATGTTGCTTTCGGGTGTGCAGATGGAATATAATCGGAAGCTGCTGTTAAACCTACTTCTGTAATATCTACATTAGATACTGTCCCAAGGATGCCTTGTAATCTGTATTTTGTATATATTGCCTGCGAACCGCTTGGAATTGCAAAACTCTGAATATTAGCCGACGAATTAGCCGGAGTGTAAGTCTGCAAGGGTATCCATATAGTACCATTCCATCCATCAACGCTCACTGAGCTGGCTGTAGTACCCAATGCATTTGCAGTGGCAGCATCATAACGAATGTATAGCGCACTTGCCTTTAAAGGAGTTAAAGGCCTTATTTCAAAGACCGTTAAATTAACTTTAGTTGAGGCAGTAAAAGCAAATGTTGTAACTATATTATTATCATAAACGTTAGCAATTGTACCTGTGGTCGCAACCTGTGTTGTAACAGACTGCGGAACAGCAATCTCAGCAGCATTAGAGAAACAAGAAGGACTTTCTACAGCATCTAATACCCCATCGTTATCATCATCAATGTCATTAATATCTAATATGGTGTCCCCGTCTGTATCAGCACAAGCTGCATAATTAGATCCTATCGCATAGGGGTTATAAGTTGAAGGATAATTAACAGTTCCTGGTGTTGTTGTACTTTCTACAGAATCGTTTAAACCATTGTTGTTTAAATCAATACCACTAGGGTTTAACTGGCTTCCTGTCAATTTATTTGCGGCAATACCATAGCTCGTTCCGTTATTATTGGTAGTAGATGTCGGCGTGCTTACATCTGTAACAGGACTTACTCCTGATTCTGCCAAATCTGAACAACCGTCGCCATCACTGTCTAAATCCAAATGGTTAGGCACAGCATCTCCATCGGTATCGCAGCTTCCTGCAAATACTGACATCCCTTGTACAAAAACCTGATCAAAACCTGTCGTATTAAGAGAACCGGATACTATAAACCTATGAATTCTAGAGTTATTTAGCGTTTGGCTAGTATCTACACTCATTGTAGAGCCATCAGGAAATGTTCCTGTATAAATAACCGTACCTGCATCATCAAAACAGATTAATGTAAGCGTACTACCATCTGTTCCCGGCTCTGCGGAAACCTGAATTCTATTGACCAGCCTTTTCTGATTTGTAAAAGGATTATAGTATTCAAATGAATACGATACAGCATCTCCAAAATAAATATATTCATTATCAGCATCTCCTGAATGACTGATAATATTAAAGCTATTATGAACGATATTATAAGGTGCCACCTTACTCCTTTCAGTGATAATTAAACCGTATTGACTATATAAAGCATTTGATGGATTAACCCCTGTAGGCAATGTTGCTGTCAGGTTTTTAACACCTCCAACTATAGTCTGTATTCCGGATCCACACTCTACCGTATCGGGTATGCCGTCATTATCATCATCAAGATCTACACCGTCTGCGATGCCGTCTCCATCTGAATCGGCCGTGGCACTGATATTTTTATTAAGAGCATACTCAAAATAAGTAGAATTATAATTTACATAGCCGTTATTATCTGCATCCACCGCATCCACAAGACCATCGTTGTTCGCATCTACATCCGGGAATTGGTAATTAGAAGCGGTGTTGGTTGTAGCTCCTGCCTCCAGGGCGTCAGAATAGCCATCTCCATCACTGTCCAGGTCAAAATGAGGGAGAATATTATCCCCATCGATGTTAGCATCTGTACAACTTGCTTTAGGATAGCGTGATGCGATATAATTATTTGGCATCAGCAATTTTACTTCTCTTATTTGACTCCCGACAATTGTGCCTGCAAGCCCCTGTAATCTAAACTTACTATAAGCAATATTTTGATTTTGAGTAAAATTAAAAGTCTGGTAAAATCCTTGTGCCGTATTAGGAGCAGTGCTCGGATTAAATGCTGGCATCAATGTGATCCATGCTATGCCATTCCAACCTTCCATAGTAAGAGAAGCTGCCGTACTAGAGAATTCCGTTTGTGCGTCAAAATTCATCTCAATCTGCAATCCCGCTGCTACAACAGGCCGGATTGGAGTGACTTCAAAGACGGTAAGATTTACTTTAGTAGTTCCAGTAGCAAAATTAAATAGCGTAGCAGGATTATTATCATACAAATTAGCTATTGTTCCTGAATGAGCAACCGTTGTTGTTACAGAAGCAGGAATGGCTATTTCGCTTGCGGTATAATAACAGTTCGGACTCTCTGTTGCATCCGGCACACCGTCATTATCATCATCAATATCAATGGAATTAATAATTCCGTCTCCATCAAAATCGTCATTCGGACCCGTCTGGGCAGAGACTATCCCTGATGAGAGGAAGGAAAGGAGAAGTATTTGGCAAAACAAACATCTCCAGAGGATAGTTTTTTTCATCATTTGTGTTTTTTAAGATTGTTATTTCCTTAAAATACTTGTTTAATACTGATAATTCAGTAATACAAAGTACCATATCAATAAACAAATATTATTTAACAAAAGTATATAAATTTTAAATAATTTAAACATTAATACTTAAAAATACTAAAATTAATCAGTTATTTTACACATAACATATTAAATACACCTAATACCAACTTGTGCATTTCACTC
Source organism: Chryseobacterium sp. CFS15 (assembly GCF_031118795.1). Lineage (NCBI taxonomy): Bacteria > Pseudomonadati > Bacteroidota > Flavobacteriia > Flavobacteriales > Weeksellaceae > Chryseobacterium > Chryseobacterium sp. CFS15. The sequence continues at coordinate 6,931 of NZ_JAVHYL010000021.1, forward strand.
AGAAACCACGATAATTTCAAAAAAAAATTCAAAGACCGAACTGTACTTTATCTTAGTATTTTTTACTACTTTTTCTTACAATTAACTGAGTCATCTTTTAAATATGTGAAGAGACGTTCCTGAATTATTATTCAAAAAAAATGACCCTATTTATTTTTCTATTTATAATTTTTATTACATTTGATAAACACAAAAACACAAATCTATTCCTCAATTAATATTCTGCTGTTCTCTATTTCTTGTCGATTATTTTTCAACATTGTGGTATATTAACTTCTCAATATAAAAACACTTTAAAAACAATAAATGATGTCTAAAAATCAAATCAGTGTAGAAATTCCTCAGGAAATTATCACACAAGTAAGCTCAAAGTTTCAGGAGATTAAAGATCTGCTAGCTCCCTACATGGGAAACATGACGGTAGAAGAACGAAAAACGCTTCCTAAAATGAGTGATAAAAGCGTTGCTTTCGTCAACAAAGTTATCGAGTACACGATAGCCAACCCCAAATTTGTCCCTACGATGATGGATGCGCAAGAGTGCAAAAAAGATTACATTGCCAACCAGGCTTTATTGCCATTGTATGCGGTATCTCAACAAGTAGGTGAAATGATGAAAGATACGATCATGCTTACCGGGCACGAAGCCTACGTGCAAGCTCTTTATTACTATGGCAGCGTAAAATTGGCCGCCAGAGCAGGAGATGCAGAAGCCAAAACCATTGCTGAAGACCTAAGCAAACGTTTCCCAAGAGGTAAAGCCTCTTTAGAAAACAAGGCTGGCGGCATATAATTGCTGTAACCCGACCTTTTTACTCCGACATTCCAGTATTGAGCTCAAATGTTTAAGCTGTCAGCTTAAACACTTGAGCTTTTAACTCAATCATTTGAGCATTTAGGTCGGATGTTTGGGTATTTTACTCAAGTAACGGAGTGTATTAGTCAAGCTTTTAAGTACATAGGTCGGATATTGAAGCTTTTAGCTCAACTGATAATGCATTACACTTGCGCATTTTGAATCATTGGTTTTCGAAAACAGGCAGAAGCTTTTGCTTTTTTATCGCAAGGGAAGACAATGTTTTTATAATGAATGTATTTTTTAAGTTAAACAAAGGCATTTTGACTTCGTCGAATCTTCGATTTCAGTTAGCAAAGAAATACAAAGACTTTATGATCAGCATATAATGTTGATTTCTCAATGCACTTAAAAAAAGAATACCTCTCATGCAATCTGCACGAGAGGTATTTTTAAGTTTTCTAAATATATCTTACGGCTTCCAGAAGCTCCATACTGTACCGTTGAAAACAGCAAGCTGTTTGGCAGTGGTATCATAGACCATCATTCCCGGTGCAGGATTAATAATATTAAGATGAGGGCTCGCAACTCTCGGAAGAATCATTGCCTTGTTGGTATCTTCTAAAACCAATATGCCTGGTGTTGTGGTCGGTGTACCGATTCTTACTACCGCATCGGTGTTCTCTGTCGTTACATTATTTTGTATGGTTGCAAGATCTACAGTAGCATTTTGAGGATCTATGGTAGTCCCTGTAGTGTCTATTGAGAGATCTTTCCAGCCTGATATATTTTTTGTTTTCACTTTGTGATCAGAAAGGTCATAGACTACCGTTCCTTCAACGGCGCCAGAAACAGCACCTGTATTGGTTACCCAAGGAAGTATCATGCCCCGGTTTTCGTTTCCGAATTCTAAGGAAATGGAACTGTTTTGTACCGATCCTTTCCCTACTGCCACCTGAGCAGGAATCAGCAGTGTACTCATAAGGAGTACTGCTGCTGAAGTTATGATGTTATTGTGTGTTATCATTTAGTTGTGTGTTTTAAATTTAATAAATTACTATTAATCCGGGCAAGCCTGTGTGTTAAAGCATTTCCAGCCAGTCGGCGTTCCATCGGTATTAATGTATAGACAGTCTGAACTGATGTTATACACCATCATTCCTTCTCTCAGATCACCTGCCGGAATAAGATTAATCTGAGCAATTGTCAATCTATTAGGTACAAAACCTTTTGTTTTGGCTTCCAAAGCAGTCCATGCCCCTTTTCTTACCATTGGCCAGTTATCAGCATCTACCCCCGCTCGGTGTAAAGAAGTGATCCCTTGTGGAGTGCTCAAAACTGTTCCTGATAAAACGGCTGGTCTGTAACAGAATAACGTACAAGATGCTATTGCTGCATTAATGGCGTTAGAATAAGTATACATTCCGTTATATGTTGCAGACAAAGTATCGTTTGATTCTATTGCTGTATAGAAACCATTGGTTCCGTAATTTGCAGGTGTATTGTTTCCGACAGTTACTTCGGGAGAAGAAGAACTGGTAGGGTTGTTTAATGTTCCAGAGCTGTAAGTCCCACCATTAGCAATAATATAATCGATTACCCCTGCTTCTCTGGCATCAGAACAACCATCGTTATCACTATCTGTATCTAAATGATTAGGAATACCGTCGCCATCAGTGTCGCATAAAGCAGTTCCACTTCCTACAACCGCTACACGATCTACTACAAAATCATCTGCCAGCCCCCCTGAAATAGAAGGATAAAATAAAAGATAATAATTTCCGGATGACTGAGGAATGAAGTTGCCTGTAAAATTTTTGTAGGTTGGGTTGCTTGATGTACCTGGAAGTGTATTTAGTGTTCCGGAACTTATGATTTTTTCAGGTGTTTTAGTATCTGCATTATATAATAATACGATATACTTGTTTGCAGATCCTACTGTCGCTCTATTACTCAAATCAAATGTGTATTTATAGGTTGCACCTGCAACTAAAGGGACTGCAATATTGGAAACCAAAGGTCTTTGAGGATCCTGTTCCTGTAAAGCATACTGTACCCCTGTAGCAGTATTTACTCCATCAATCTGATCAAAAAGTCCTCCGGTAAGAGATGAGTTGCTAGGAAGTCCTGCACCAAAACCATAGTTATAAACATTTCCTGTTTTAGTAATATTATTGACTGTAGGTGTAAAAGGCTCAGCGATAGGAAGCGGAGAGTTGGCAAGTCCCATATACCAATTTGGTAAGCTTGCTGCCGCAGCAGAGAACCCTCCGTTTGAAGCTAAGTTTGTAGTAAGAGCAGGACATTCTACTCTATCTAATATTCCATCATTATCATCATCTATATCTTCAGCATCTTTAATTCCGTCCCCGTCAGTGTCGGGTCTGTTATCTATCAGATCGCAGGTATTACCCAAACCATCCCCATCAATATCAGGACTGATGATTTGGCTACTGCCAACATTTTGACCACCGTTAGCTATTGTAGGAATTCCGCTGGCATCAATTGTATTTCCTAAATTTACATTGATTGGGCTTGCATAACCATTATATGTTGTTCCAATGTTACCTCCATTAATAGATGAAACTACTAAAGCAGAATTTGTAAACCCACCACTTCCTTCAGTCGCATCAGGACACCCGTCTCCATCACTATCCAGATCAAAATAATTTGGGATGCCGTCGAGGTCTGTATCAACTCCTGTCTGATAAGTATAAGATACATCATCAATAATAAAATCATCGGCTCCTATTTGCCCGTTAGGACCACTTACAGCTCCGTTTTTTCGCTGTACAAGCACTAGTCCGGAACTTGCGAGGTTTGCTGTATTTATATTAACGGTAATTGTAAAGTATGAACCCGTTGCAAAGCTTCTTGATATATAGTCTCCATTTATTGCAAGGCTGAGTACCAATGAAGAATCAATGAGCTCAATATTTGTTGTAGGGCTGGCTAAGGTTGCGGTAAGAGGGTTTGAAACTCTGAATATTCTTACCAAACCTGTTGTTGTTTCCAAATAAAAATCCATTTTCCCCCAACCTTGGTTTATTGAAGTTCCAAAAGCATTTACGGATAATACCTTTACAGAAAATGTAGCAAAAGCAGGGGTAGAAGCAGTTTTTAAAGGAACATTGGATTGTGAAAGGTTTAAACCTTCGGCACCATCCATGTAACTTACTGCACCGCCGCTTTCTGCTGCCCAATTAGTAAGGCTTGAAGTTCCAGCTCCGTTGGTAGTCCAGCCGGTTAGATTTCCACCTGTTGTTCCATTTGTTCCAAAATTTCCATTGATAATAGCATTGACACTTAAGGCTAGGTTTTCATTGATGTCTAAAATTCCGTCATTATCATCATCCAGATCACTTTGATTCAGAACCCCGTCGCCATCCCAATCATCTGTGGGTCCTGTTTGGGCAGAGAGCATGTTGAGGGAACTAAAAAAAAGAAGTAAAATGTGGCAGACTATAAAACGTCTTAGAATAGTTTTTTTTATCATATGTAAGTTTTTATAAATACAGTAAATTCTTCAGTCAGAATAAACTTTTCAATGTTTGTCTGAACATTAAAATATTAGCAAAATGATTTAAATAATCATTATTAATTAAACAATCTGAATTTAACATAATTTGGGAGGCCAAGATATTCAAATTAATTTTAGAAATATATTAAATACTCTTAATCAACCTCCTCATTAGTAAAAACATATAAAAAAAAACGTTAATTACCAAACATACAAAACTGTGAAAATCAACAAACTAATTATAAAAAAGCGTTAATTATGAATATTTATCACAAAGCAATTTTTTTATATTTTTTACATCTATAATATAAACTCATTGCCAGCACAATAAATATATTTTAAAAATCAACAATTACCACCTATTATAATCAAACATATAGTAATTTTATTCAAATTTCGGTCATAAACAATGAATATCGCATTAAATGAGTGTAAAAAATTTACAATTACTGTTGTTCTAAATAACTAATCATCGAATTAAAAAATTAGTTGATTTTCAACCATTACAAGTAATGAAAACAACCAAAATCTAAAGTTGTATTAATTTTTTTTTAGAAGTTGATACAATTATGATATAAAAATTCACAATTCTCAGAGAACATCTTTTATTTAAACTCAACAATATGAATTTCGAAAAATAGCTGCGATAATTTTTATTTTTCCGTATTCTCTACGACCTTAACATCTTTTTCCTGAACTCTTATTTTCAGCTATTTTTTGAACTGTGCTTAATCTTTTGTTTACCAGAATAGATAAGGATAAAACAATATTAATTTCATGCATTAATGTAGATTCCGAGATTTAACCTTGTTATTCCTTCGTAATTGACATACAGCAATATCTTTTGCCGAAATGATAAGATTGCTCCACCGATCTTAATAAAAAATTCCGATCTCACATCATCACAACTTCGTACTAAACCAGAACCTGTATACTTTCAATGATTCTCCATGCGTTCTAAAAAAATAAAACCTCTCATGCAAACTTTGCACGAGAGGTATTTTTAAGTTTTCTAAAGATATCTTACGGCTTCCAGAAGCTCCATACTGTACCGTTGAAAACAGCAAGCTGTTTGACAGTGGTATCATAGACCATCATTCCCGGTGCAGGATTAATGATATTAAGATGCGGGCTCGCAACTCTCGGAAGAATCATCGCCTTGTTGGTATCTTCTAAAACCAATATTCCCGGTGTAGCTGTCGGTGTACCGATTCTTACCACCGCATCAAGGTTTTCTGTCGTTACATTATTTTGTATCGTTACAAGATCTACAGCAGAGTTTAAAGGATCTATCGTGGTACCGGTGAGGTCTACCGAGAGATCTTTCCAGCCTGATATATTTTTTGTTTTCACTTTGTGATCAGAAAGGTCATAGACTACCGTTCCTTCAACGGCGCCAGAAACAGCACCTGTATTGGTTACCCAGGGAAGTATCATGCCCCGGTTTTCGTTTCCGAATTCTAAGGAAATAGAACTGTTTTGCACCGATCCCTTCCCTACTGCCACCTGAGCAGGAATCAACAGCGTACTCATAAGGATTACTGCTGCTGAAGTTATGATGTTATTGAGTATTATCATTTAGTTGTGTGTTTTAAATTTAATAATTTCCTATTAATCCGGGCAAGCCTGTGTGTTAAAGCATTTCCAGCCAGTTGGCGTTCCATCTGTATTAATGTATAGACAGTCTGAACTGATGTTATATACCATCATTCCTTCTCTCAGATCACCTGCCGGAATAAGATTAATCTGAGCAATTGTCAATCTATTAGGTACAAAACCTTTTGTTTTGGCTTCCAAAGCCGTCCATGCCCCTTTTCTTACCATTGGCCAGTTATCAGCATCTACCCCCGCTCGGTGTAACGAAGTGATCCCTTGTGGAGTGCTCAAAACTGTTCCTGATAAAACGGCTGGTCTGTAACAGAATAATGTACAAGATGCTATTGCTGCATTAATGGCGTTAGAATAAGTAGAAGTATAATTGGTGATGCTGTTTAGATCAGCATCAACACTGTCATTCAAACCGTCATTATTAGTATCGGCAGCAGTAGGATTTAGCTGGCTACCGTTCGGGTTGGCAATCCCATAGCTTCCACCAGCATTATTGGTCAACAACGGTGTAATGATATCCGTTGCAGGACTCACTCCTGACTCTGCCAAATCTGAACATCCGTCGCCATCGCTATCCAGATCCAAATGATTAGGAATGCCATCACCATCGGTATCTACCGAACATATTATCGCTTTTTGATGCGCAGAAGGTATGTAAGAAGCCGCCACCGTTGAGGTAATCTCACCAATAGTATTTGTCGCAGCTAATGCTCCAGGTACAGAGCCTGTTTGTATTCTATAATATTTGTAAGGTTGCGTGGTTGTAATATTAAACACTGTTGGTGTAGCTGTAATTAACGTAGCCGGACTTAAAGCCGCCGACCATGTAACGCCATCATTTGAACCTACAACAACTGCATTGGCACCCGCTGCACTAATATTGTCTGAAACACTCAACGTTGCCAGTTGCAAAGATGTAGGATATTCAATGGTAAATAGATTACTCCCGGTAGGATTTGCCGTTGCAGCAACTACATTAAAATTAAATGTCAATGCTGCTGCGCCATCATGTAACAGCTGAATGTCGCCATCTGTTTGATCATCATCCGGGCTGGTAAATTGAGAAGTAATTTTTGAGATGACATTAGCTTCTGCCGCGGTGTAAAAACAAGCCGGGCTTTCAACGGCATCTGCAATACCATCATTGTCGTCATCTATATCATTAAGATCGATTATTCCGTCACCATCAGTATCTGTACATAAATTTAGAGTGCTTACAATTGCATATTGATTATAACTATATATACCGGTATATGCAGCAGATGAGGTATCATTTGTTTCAATACCAGAGTAAAATCCGTTTGTGCCATAGGCTGCAGGAGTATTATTACCTACAATAGCGTTGGCTACCCCTGTTTGTGTACCGCTTGTGTTTACCAAAGTTCCTGCTGAGGTGTTTCCTGCACCCGCCTGAGTTGCCGTTCCTGCTTCTACAGCGTCCGGACAACCATCGCCGTCACTGTCGAGGTCTAAATGATTAGGAATACCATCATTATCTATATCTAAGCCATTAAGACAAGATTCTGCATTTGAAATGCCATTAAAGCTTAGTCCTACAGCATCTACGTAGCTTGCTGTTGTGCCAGTTAATCCATAATAAATAAATCTTACGTAGTATCTTGTATTCAAATTTAAAGGATAATTACTATAAGTATCCATGGTATTATACACAATATTACCTCCGGTTACAGTTGTCGCCCCAGTAGTTAAAACTGTATAGGTAGCAAAGCTTGGATCAGTAGATATGATAACACCTTCTTTTAATGGTGCTTGAATGGTATAATTAGATATTTTATCGATTGACAGATAGGTTGAAGTCGTAGTAAAATAATATTGCATATAATCTCCATTCGCCACGGCATCATCGAAGTTCGCTGCTGTAGCCCCTGTAAACTTTAAGACATTGGCACCAGACACATCCACAACACCAGGACCAAAAGTACGCACACTATATGGTTGGGTTTGAGCAGCGTTATACTCTGTGGTTGGTAAAGTATGAAGAGTCTGTTCAAAATCCCATACTAACACATTAGACGCATCATCTCTATCTACAATAGCACAAGGAGGTGACTCAACAACATCCAGCACTCCATCATTATCATCATCTATGTCTATTACATCTACTATACCATCACCATCGGTATCAGTACATGCTTTAATAGAGGCTTTTATAGCATACATATTATACGTAGAAACATAGGTAACGATACCATTATCTGCCGTTTCTAAGGAATTATCTAATCCGTTAGTCCCTACAGGTCCGGTAAATTTATAATTAGCAGTCAAATTACTTGTTGCTCCTCCTTCCATAGCATCGCTACAACCATCACCATCGCTATCTAAATCTAAATGATTAAGAATACCATCACCATCGGTATCGCTAGCACAGGTCGTCTTAGGATAAGATGACGCTATATATGATGCATTATTAAAATCAAAATAAACTTCAGAAGCATTGGCTGCAATCATGTTTGATGCGGTAGCACCTCCTGTGATTCTGATATATTTATAAGCCGTTGCTGTATTAAGCGTCAACGGATATTTGATAGAAGTGGTTACACTCACTGCACCATTTGCTGTAATATTAGTAGCCGGCCCTGCTGCAATTGAGGCAGAAAGATCTACCCAGTCACTTCCATTATTAGTATTAGACCCTTGAATCTTTGTCACTCCACCAAACTGGGTTGTTGTATTAAATTGAAGATATAATGCATCTAGTTTTACAGGTTGAGCAAAATTAAACAGGTAAACATTTGCATTTGCATTCGATTGTGCAGGCGATGCAGAGAAAGCAACTGCCGTTGTACCGCTTATGCCATCAATTAATTGGCTAAAGTTAGCCGTCGTAGTCGTTAATCCCGAAGAAATTGTAACCCCATAGAAAGGTTTCGCCCCAGTATTCCATTCACTTGCTGTATAGAAACAAGATGGGCTTTCTAGCGCATCGACAACCCCATCATTATCGTCGTCAATATCTACAAAATCATTAATACCATCTGCATCGGTATCAGCACAAAGACTAATAGCATTGCTAATAGCAAAAGGATAGGTATAAGTCCCGTTATAAAGACCACTATCCACAGTCGTTTCAATACCATTAAAGAAACCGTTGGCACCATATTGAGCTGGCGTACCGTTTCCTACATAAGCATTGGCAGTTCCTGATGGAATACCACCTGTATAAATCGTTCCACCACTTGCAGACATTGAAGCAGATGCTCCAGCATTAGTAGAAACTCCTGCTTCTAAAGCATCCGGGCAACCATCACCATCACTGTCTAGATCCAGGATATTAGGTATTCCATCGCCATCTGTATCATTGTTTGCACACATTTCAGAGAAATAGGCTTCCTGTAACCAGTTTGCTTGAACATTACCTGAAATCCCATATATTCTGTATTTGGTAAATGAATAAAGATTAGCCGGCATACTGAACTTATAGGACAATTGAGCTGGATTGGCTATGCCTGTGGTAGGTGTTGCAACGGTTATTTGAGAGCCAATATTCTCCCATGAAACTCCGTTCCATCCTTGCATCTGAACCACGGCACCAGCTATAATTGCAGTTTGGGTTAAATAGGTACTTAATTCTATCTGTTTCAGCGCTTTGGCAGACGGAAAATCAAACTGCAATACAGTTTGAGCAGCAATAGTTGCCCCGTTAGGGTATGTCTGATTCGCAGTGTCTGCCCCATCCACTAAAAGAGATAAAGCGCCGTTCCAAGTTACTGTACTGCTAACCGTTACACCTGCTTTGCTAGTGTATGTCGGCGTCGCACATTGAGCTTCCGTTATATCCAGGATACCATCATTATCATCATCGATATCGGTAAGGTCATTTATTCCATCGTCATCAGTATCCGTACAGGCGTTTATAGCTAAATTTGTTGCATATAGATTATAAGTAGAAGTATAATTAGGAACCCCATTTACATCAGAATCTATGCTATCATTCAGTCCATCATTATTTGTATCGGCAGCAGAAAGATTTAGCTGGCTTCCTGTCAATTTATTTGCGGCAATACCATAGCTGCTTCCTACATTATTGTTTATAGAAGCCGGAGTGCTTACATCTGTAACAGGACTTACCCCTGATTCTGCTAAATCTGAACAACCATCGCCATCACTGTCTAAATCCAAATGGTTAGGCACAGCATCTCCATCGGTATCACAGCCTCCTGCAAACACTGACATCCCTTGTACAAAAACCTGATCAAAACCTGTTGTATTATTTGATCCGGATACTATAAACCTATGAATTTTAGAGTTATTTAGAGTTTGGGTAGTATCTACACTCATTGTAGAGCCATCAGGAAATGTACCTGTATAAATAACCGTACCTGCATCATCAAAACATACTAATGTAAGCGTACTGCCATCTGTTGCCGGCTCTGCGGAAACCTGAATTCTGTCTACCAGCCTTTTCTGATTTGTAAAAGGATTATAGTATTCAAATGAATAAGATACAGCATCTGCAAAAAAAATATATTCGTTATCAGCATCTCCTGAATGACTGACAATATTAAAGTTATCACGAACGATATTATAAGGTGCTACCTTACTTCTTTCTCTGATAATTAAACCGTATTGACTATACAAAGCATTAGAAGCATTAAGACCGGAAGGCAATGTTTCTGTTAGATTTTTAACTCCACCTGCTATCGTCTGTATGCCGGATCCACATTCTACCGTATCGGGTATGCCGTCATTATCATCATCAAGATCTGCATCGTCTGCGATGCCGTCTCCATCTGAATCGGCCGTGGCACTAATATTTTTATTAAGAGCATACTCAAAATAAGTAGAATTATAATTTACATAGCCGTTATTGTCAGCATCCACTGCATCCACAAGACCATCGTTGTTCGCATCTACATCCGGGAATTGGTAATTAGAAGCGGTATTGGTTGTAGCTCCTGCTTCCAGGGCATCAGAATAGCCATCTCCATCACTGTCCAAGTCAAAATGAGGAAGAATATTATCCCCATCGATATTAGCGTCTGTACAGCTTGTTTTAGGATAGCGTGATGAGATATAATTATCAGGCATGAGCAATTTTACTTCTCTTATTTGGCTCCCTACAATTGTACCTGCAAGCCCCTGCAATCGAAATTTGCTGTAAGCCGTATTTTGATTTTGGGTAAAATTAAAAGTCTGGTAAAGTCCTTGTGCCGTATTAGGAGCAGTGCTTGGATTAAATGCTGGCATCAGCGTTACCCATGCAGTACCATTCCAGCCTTCCAGAGTAAGTGAAGCTGCAGTATTAGAAAATTCCGTTTGTCCGTAATTATTCATTTCAATCTGCAATCCCGCTGCTGCAACAGGCCGGATTGGAGTAACTTCAAAGACAGTAAGATTTACTTTAGTAGTAAGATGGGTAAAATTAAATAGCGTAGCAGGATTATTATCATACAAATTAGCTATTGTTCCTGAATGAGCAACCGTTGTTGTTACAGAAGCAGGAATGGCTATTTCGCTGGCGGTATAATAACAGTTCGGACTTTCTGTTGCATCCGGTACACCATCATTATCATCATCAATATCAATGGAATTAATAATTCCGTCTCCGTCAAAATCGTCATTCGGTCCGGTTTGAGCATAGATTATACCTGATAAGAGGAGGGAAAGGAGAAATATTTGACGAAGCAAAAATTTCAAGAGAATCGTTTTTTTTATCATGTTTCAGTTTTTATAAATACAGAAAATTCTTCAGTCAAAACAAACTTTTAAATGTTTATCTAAAAATTAAAATATTAGCAAAATGATTTAAATAATCATTATTAATTAAACAATCTTAATTTAACATAATTTGGGAAACTAAGATATTTAAATTAATTTTAGAAATATATTAAATACTCTTAATTAACCTGGTAATTAGTAAAAACATATAAAAAAAAACGTTAATTATCAAATACACAAAACTTTGAAAACCAATAAACTAATTAAAAAAAAGTGTTAATTATGAATATGTATCACAAAGCTATTTTTTATGGTTTCAATATCTATAATATACACTCATTGCCAGCACAATAAGCATATTCTAAAAATCAATAATTATTATCTATTGTAATCAGATATATATTGATTTTACTCAATTTTTAGTTATAAACAATGATTATCGTATTAAAATGAGTGAAAAAAACTTTCAATTACTGTTGTTCTAAATAACCAATCATCGAATTAAAAAATTAGTCGATTTTCAACCATTACAAGTAATGAAAACAACCAAAATCTAAAGTTGTATTAATTTTTTTTAAGCAGTTGATACAATTGTGAGATAAAAATTCAAAATTTTTAGAGCACCTCTTTTATTATATTCAACAATATGAATTTCGAAAAATAGCTGCGATAATTTTTGTTTTTATGTATTCTCAAAAAGCTTAAAAACATTTTCCGAAAGTCTTATTTCCAGCCATTTTTTAAATTGCACTCTATCTTTCGTTTTTACCAGAGTAGATAAGGATAAACAATATTAAGATCCTTCACCAATGTAGAATCAGCGGTCTATAATCGTAATTGACCTACAGCAATATCTGATAAGATTGTTTTAACCGATCTCGATAAAGAATTCCTGATCTCCCATCATCAGCACTTCGTATTAAACAATAACATGTATATTTTCAGTGATTATCGATGCGTTCTAAAAAAATAAAACCTCTCAATGCAAACGTTGCATGAGAGGTTTTTTCTAAGTTTTTCAGAATATATCCTAAGGCTTCCAGAAGCTCCACACTGTACCGTTGAAGACAGCTAGCTGTTTGGCGACAGTATCATAAACCATCATTCCCGGTGCCGGATTTATAATATTAAGATGCGGACTCGCAACCCGGGGAAGGATCATTGCCTTATTGGCATCTTCCAGAACCAATATTCCCGGTGTGGCTGTCGGCGTACCGATTCTTACTGCCGCATCGGTATTTTCTGTGGTTACATCATTCTGTATCGTTGCAAGATCTACAGTAGAATTGTGAGGATCTATAGTCGTACCCGTAAGGTCTACCGAAAGATCTTTCCACCCTGATGCAATTTTTACTTTCACTTTGTGATCAGAAAGATCATAGACTACCGTTCCTTCAACGGCGCCTGCAACATCACCTGCACTGGTCACCCATGGAAGTACCATTCCACGGTTTTCATTTCCGAATTCTAATGAGATAGAGCTATTCTGTACCGATCCCTTTCCTATGGCAACCTGAGCATATACTAGCGTTCCACAAGAGAGAAAAGCCATTGCGTAAAGCATTCTTTTTACTAATGTTATTTTATTCATAATGTGTGTTTTTTACGATTTACAGATAAGTACTATTAAGGACATGCTCTTGTATTAAAGCATTTCCACCCTGTCGGAGTTCCGTCGGTATTAATGTAAATACAGTGTAGATCAGTATTATACACCATCATACCATCCTTTAGATCAGTTGCAGGAATATCCGTGATTTGCTGAGCAGTTAATCTGTTGGGTACAAAACCTTTGGTTTTAGCCTCAAGAGCAACCCAGCCACCTTTTCTTGCCATTGGCCAATTGGCCTTCTCAATTCCTGCTCTAGCCAAAGAAGTCATTCCGCTTTGAGTTTCCAATGCAGTACCGGAAGTAATTGCCGGTTTGTAGCAGAACAATGTACACGAAGCTATTGCTGCATTAATTGCGCTGGCATACGTATAAACTCCGGTATAAGCAGCAGTTGGTGTATCATTATTTTCTCCAGCATTATAAAAGCCGTTGGCTCCATAATTTGCAGGAGTATTGTTTCCCACAATTGCATTCGAAACGCCTGTCTGTATGCCACTTGTATTTATCAATGTTCCTGTGCTGGTATGATTTGCTCCTGCATGACTTGCGGATCCGGCTTCTACAGCATCCGGACAACCATCACCATCACTGTCCAGATCTAATTCGTTGGTAATACCATCATTATCTGTATCTATATTGGTACATTCTATTTTTGTTTGTCCATTCACCTGGAACTCTCTAAATTGAGCATCACTTCCTGCCAAGCCATTTATAGGTGTGCTCCATGTTATTTTTACAGTCGCCGTATTGCCAACAGGGGTAAAAGATAAAGTTTTGTAACCATGATCAACTGACAAAGATGCAGGGTTTGTTTGATTAGCTACAGTTGAGAAACTATGTAATGTAACCCCATTCACAGCCAATGTCACACTATTAGCATCAGGATTCTGTATATTTAATGAATAAGAATGAAACTTTAACGTGTTTACAACTCCCGGATTAAGATCGGTAAGCGTAAAAGTAAATGATTCTGTACCGTTATCCTGGTATCCTTGTACATACGTTCCTGCTGATGCTAAATAATTGACACCGCTGTTAGCATCCTTTACACCGCCCCAAGTACCGGGACGATAATCTTCATATAAAGGCAGCCCTGTATCTATACAACTTTGTTCGACAGTGTCTAAAATACCATCGTTATCGTCATCAATATCAATAGAGTTGCTGATACCGTCGCCATCAAAATCTGTACATTTATTAGAATTTATATTAGTGCTTATATCTACTGATTGTCCTGTTCCTGCAATAGTAGGTATTCCCATCGTACCGGAAGTTGCACCCACTGTATTTCCTAGATTCTGGGTAATCGGCGCAGCGCTGGTTCCATTATAAGAAGTTCCGCTATTTCCTCCAGGAATGGAAGAATTCATAAGATGAGGTGTAGCAAAATCAGCACCGCCCTCAATTGCATCAGGACAGCCATCTCCGTCACTATCAAGATCAAACTTATCAGCAAGACCATCACCATCAGTATCTAAACACGTATTAATATAATAATAAACATCATCTATAAAAATATCGTCACCTGTAGAGCTATATTTGAATTCTATCTTCCCAGTTTCAGGAAGAGCTGCTGCATTAAAGACTATTTGTAAATCATAATAAGCAGATAAACCAATTGACCTTGGCGAAGAAGGACCCAAAAGACCTCCATTCACCCTAAACTCGGTAATAATACTGTTAGCTGCCGGATCTCTGGTAATTGTAGGATTATTTGAGTTGGCAGGATTACTTATACCAAACAGCCTCACCCCTCCTAAGTAAGCACCCATCTCCATAGATTTTGTAGTCATGGCTCCCATGTTAGCAACATAATTTTCTGTTTTCACTTTTAGCACATATATCGGGCTTGATGTACATGAATTTTTAAGAACTACATTTGATTGGGAGGCACTTGCTGCGGGCGATACACCATCATAACGACCCGTTAAGGCATTAGCATAATTTGACCAGCCTGCCACCAATGACCAATTACTTGTATTAGAATTAAAAGTAGGATTTACTACGGTATTGAAAACACCAGTACCCTGCTCGAGTGTATCTGGAATACCATCGTTATCATCATCTAAATCAGTTTGATTGACAACGCCATCACCGTCGTAATCATCTGTAGGAGCTGTCTGGGCTGAGAGATTGCCAAAAAACAGAATCAGGAATACAGCCAGAAATTTACTATATAGCATAAAGCTACATAAGGCATAATTTTTTTTCATCGAATGTGTGTTTTTGTGTTATTAATTTTTATTTTCTAAAAATTATTGTAATAAAATATTCATTACTTATTTGTGTTTTATATAAATTTTAAAAAGATCTAAATCACCGTCAAAAACTGCTGACTGTATGTCTGCATTTCATAAATCAAAAAGAATAGTGAATTATAGGGTACAATTACAGACCGAAAACAGTCCAGTATTGTGGTTTAATCAAGAGTTCCATATTTGTATTTGCAGCAAAATTACAATATTTTTATCAAATAACACTATGTAACGAATAGTAAAATTGAAAATTCATTAAATTATAACCAAGCAAACAGCCTGTTTATAATGATTTTAACAAATAAAATTTATTTTAGAAAAATCAGTAAAAGTGAGATAATTAAGTGATTTTAATAAAAGACATGCTGTAAAATTTACAAATTAAACTGCTTTGCATTTTACTTTTCTAATTGTCTTTTTTTGAGTCTTCTTTAAGTTTCAAAACCTGAATATTTTTACTATTAAGTCGCGTTGAAAGCCAATTTTGAAGTTTAGCTGTTTCTACAGGCTTATTTTCATTGTCTTTAAACAATAAAACCAGTTGAATTGTTGTACTGTCTGTATCTGGATATTGCTCCACCTTACCCAAAGAAATATTCTCCACCTCCGGGAAAAGAATTTTCATTTCTTTAATGAGCTTCGGATCTTCTACTCTGTACTTTCCAAGTTCGTTATTGAGTTTGCTGATGATCACATCCTTTTCAGAAACAGAAGATTCCTGTTTATCTAGTTCTCTCAGTATTTCAGATTTTAGATCGCTGTCATTTTGTCTAATTGTGAGTTCGGTATCTGATAAACCTTTTTCCTCAAGCAATTTGTTGTAACTCACAATTTCCCTCTTTGATAATTTCTGATTTAGAAAAGCAAGATCAATTTTTTTGGGAAAAGTATTGTAACTGATCTTCTTATAAATCAAGATGTATCCTTTAGAATTAAATTCAGAATTGATGAATTCTTCAACAGATTTTGTAAATTTTTTCTCATTGTAAAGATTATATGCCAGATAAAAACTCGGGACAATCATTACTACGATAAGGGTTGAAATTCCGTAACGGATCCTTTTTTCATATTTACTATCGATGATAACAGAAGGATATTTGAGATATTTAACTACAAAAAAAGTGGCAATACAGATAAAGAAGCAGTTGATAATATATAGATAGAATGCTCCAAAAAAATAGGAAAAATTAGAAGTAGCCAACCCAAAACCAGCTGTACACAATGGCGGCATCAAAGCTGTTGCAATAGCTACACCGGGAATCGGATTCCCTTTCTCAACCCTTGTTATGGCGATAATTCCTACCAAACCTCCAAAAAAAGCGATCATTACATCATAAATATTGGGAGCAGTTCGTGATAGTAATTCTGACTGAACATCTTTGAACGGGCTGACATAAAAATAAAACGTAGAAACCGTAAGACTTACTACAGTAGCAATAAGAAGATTCTTAATCGATTTTTTCAATAAAGGAAAATTGTAAGTCCCAAGTGCAAAACCAGCTCCCACGATAGGCCCCATCAAAGGAGAAATAAGCATCGCTCCTATAATTACTGCTGTAGAATTCACATTTAGTCCTATCGATGCAATAATAATTGCACAAGCAAGAATCCATAGGTTGGCACCTCTAAATGAAATATTAGAAATTACATTTTCAAGTACCTTTTCTTTTTTATCTTCGCCGTTATGAAGATTAATAAAGTTGAATAAGCTATCAAACATTTTTGTTTTTTTAGGTCATAAAAATAAGGTTTTCAATAATACCTATCGATAAAATCTCTGTTTGATTTTAAATTCAATATTTTTTGCTATAAAAAAGTTTACACGGATTGATTGTAATAAAGAAAGAGATATCCCGAAGACAGAATACTTACAAATTTTGATCTGTGCAGTTAAGATAATAACTTCATTAATCAGCTGATTTCTCTAAAAAGACAATGCTAAATCTCAGGAT
>NZ_JAVHYL010000022.1:0-12961 GCF_031118795.1 Chryseobacterium sp. CFS15
TTCAATTAATATATAAATCTCAATTTTATTTACATTAAAACACACTCTGGCTTTCATTCCATAAGATTATACCTATAAATGCATTGTTCTAAGCTATTTTTAAAGCCTATTATTAACAGATTTCCACTCTGTACAATTTGTCTAATATCTTTCACGACTAAGAAATATATCATACAAGACATATTTGTTTACTTTTATGCAATATTAGATGTAAATATAATTGCAATTCAAAATGATAACATCCAATAAGAGTGACAGGTAACTAAAAAGTTTCTTTAACTTAGTATTATGTTTCAACATTGTCGGCAAGATAGTTGTAGTTTTAAAAGCAAATCAAAAATAGTATATATGAATTCACAGTTTGATACAGATCTGCAGATTGGAAAGAGTAATATCGATACTTTTCGATCTGATGTATTTGAAGGACTAAGCAGCAATCCCAAAAAAATGTTTTCAAAATATTTTTACGATAAAGCAGGTGATCAGATTTTTCAACAGATCATGAAGATGCCCGACTATTATTTAACCAACTGTGAACTTGATATATTTAAAAATAAAACCCAAGAATTAGCCGATATTATTTTAGGTAACGATGAACCTTTCGATTTGATTGAGTTGGGCGCTGGCGATGCAATTAAATCATCTTATCTGCTGAAGTTTCTGGTGGAGAAAAATATTGATTTTACTTATATGCCAATTGATATTTCAGGAAATATTCTTTCAGTGCTTAATGAAAAATTCAGTAAAGAACTGCCGACAATGGATATCGTTACTTTAGAAGGCGATTATTTTAATATGCTCGATAAGGCAACTTCTATTTCAAAAAGACGAAAAGTAGTTCTTTTTTTAGGGGGAAACATCGGTAATATGGATTTAGAAGAATCTTATAATTTTTGCCGTGAGCTCAACCAAAAGCTAAACTTAGGTGATCTTTTGCTGATCGGTTTCGATTTAAAGAAAAATCCACATACTATACTCAATGCCTATAATGATACCGAAGGCATTACTGCATCATTTAATCTAAATCTTCTTCTCAGAATCAATCGTGAATTGGAAGCAGATTTCGATGTTACTCAATTTCAGCATTATCAAACGTACGACCCTGCTTCAGGAGCATGTAAAAGTTATCTCGTAAGTCTTGAAAGACAAGATGTTCACATAGATAACCATATATTTAGCTTTGAAAAAAATGAGTTGATCGATATGGAAATCTCCCAAAAATTTTCTAAAGCTGATATTAATAAACTAGCAGAAAGCTCAGAATTTCATGTTCTTGCAGAAATTACCGATTCCAAAAACTGGTTTGTAGACTCTATATGGCAAGTTGTTTAATCTAAATAATTCATATGAAACCAAATTCAACTATACTTACAGAAGAAATTGGCGTTAACAATTTTTTGAAACGTTATTCTGATATTAGAAATCATTCAGTTAAAATCTGCGAGCCTCTGGAAATTGAGGATTATGTGGTGCAACCAATCGTTGATGTAAGTCCACCCAAATGGCATCTCGGCCATACAACATGGTTTTTTGAAACTTTTATTTTACAACCAAATTTTCCTGATTATAAGGTCTTCGATTCTCAATATAATTTTGTTTTCAACAGCTATTACGAGACGGTAGGAGCCAGAGTAATACGCACAGATCGAGGGAATCTGAGCCGTCCGTCTGTTGCTGATGTCTATAAATATCGAGAATATGTTGACGAAAAAATGAAAAACTTTCTTGAGAGCGGTCTGTTGACAAAAGAGATAGAACCGCTATTGGAACTCGGTCTCAATCATGAACAGCAGCATCAGGAATTATTATTGACTGACATAAAATATATTTTGGGACACAATCCGCTTTTTCCGGCTTACAGAAAACAGCTTGATATAGAAAAGAAAGTTTTCCGCAGTAAAGAAATGCTTAGTTTTTCAGAAGGTGTTTACGAAATTGGTTTTAATGGTACAGGTTTCTGTTTTGATAATGAGTTGGGAAGACATAAAGTTTATTTGAATGATTTTGAAATTTCAAGTGAATTGGTCACCAATAAAGACTATTTAGAATTTATAGAAGCTGGCGGCTACCAAGATTTTAGATACTGGCATGCAGAAGGCTGGGATTGGGTAAAGCAGAAAGAAGCGAAATCTCCTTTGTATTGGCATTTGATTGATGGCAAATGGATGAATTATACTTTGAATGGTCTGAAAGAATTAGATTTAAATGATGCAGTCTGTCATATTAACTTTTATGAAGCTTCAGCTTTTGCTTCTTGGAAAGGTATGCGTCTGCCTACCGAAGCAGAATGGGAGGTTGCCTCCAATAAATTTGAATGGGGAAATCGCTGGGAATGGACAAATTCTGCATATTTGCCTTATCCGGGTTTTACCAAAGAAGCAGGCGCCGTAGGTGAATACAATGGAAAATTCATGGTTAATCAAATGGTTCTTCGTGGTGCATCTGAAGCAACTCCAGTTGGACACAGTAGAAATACGTACCGAAACTTTTTTCAAACAGATCTTAAATGGCAATATACAGGAATTCGACTTGCTCGTTAGTTTGATTTGACTCATTTATTTTAAGAAAACAATTGCTTTATTAGAGATTAAAAATAATAGCTTCTAAATCAATGTGTTAATTTTTTTTATTGCATAGTGAACATATTTTATTTATTTTTGCATTCAAATCATTTATAAAGATAAATATAATAAGTATTATTACTTATAATATATAACAAATAGCAATATGAAAATTTCAAATAGTAAGTTCGTTAAGGCGGCGACCTATGTCCTGCTGTTTGCTTCTGTATTACCAATTTTTGGTATTATTCTTTATAAACATTTTTTTCTTGATTTATTTTTTTGCGGAGTTATAGTCCTTATTCTCACATTTCTAATAAGAATAAGGAGTACTGAAGTTGAAAATTCTGGAGGTTGCTTTACTGTAAGACAAATTCATCCATTTTCACCAAAAGGATATGTACGTCCGAAAGTTGAATTTCCAATTACTTTAATTCAACAGTTTATGATTAAAGAAGGATTGGTTAAAGATCATTTAAATCTAAAAATTCAGTCCCAAAGTTCAAGAAAGAGCATTCATGTGGATCTGGTTTTCTTTGATAGAAAGCAAATCAGAACATTGCAGTCTGCGATGCAAAGCCAATTGTCGTTTTAATATCGCTCTACTTTCTAATCTTATCTTAAAATTTGTAATGTATTTTATCTTGTAAGTTTAGAAATTATCTAAGTTGCATTACAATTTCTACTATCAATATTAATATAGATTCATAATTTTAATGGTCTCTTTTTTACCATAAAAACGTTTTTCATCGTTTTTATTTACTGCTCTTTCATTAAAATAAATAAATAATTGAAATTAATATTGTGAGTGTCATTTATTTAGCATACATTTGTAAAATAATAAGGCAACTGAATAATCTGTGTGAGATTAAATACTAATCAGATTTTTAAATAGCCGATTAATTTTGTCATTAATATTTTAGGTGTACTGCCTTTTAAGAAGTTCGATTTTCACTCTTAAATTCTATTCATCCATTTTTTTCTCTCAAAATTTATTATTGTTTTGATTTATAATCAAAATACTGGGATTATCCTATAAAACAGAATACAATTTTTAATACATAATACAATGCAACAAGGAACAGTAAAATTCTTTAACGAAACAAAAGGATTTGGTTTTATTACTCCATCAGCTGGTGGTCAAGACATTTTCGTACACACTTCAGGTCTAATTGATAATATTCGTGAAAATGATGTCGTAACATTCGATTTACAAAATGGAAACAAAGGTGTTAATGCAGTTAACGTTAAAATAGCGTAACTTCAATTAATAACTATATAGTTATAAAGAGAGCAAATAATTTATTTGCTCTCTTTTTATTTTAAGAATCCAGCCAGACCCATTATTGATTATCAAGTTTTGATTTTATCTCGGCTAGGTCAAGAGCTATCTTTTCCAGTGAAGCTATTGTATTCCCTTCATTGTCCTTTATTTTTCCTGAATTCACCAGGCTGTCGTAAAGGATCATATTTCTTTGAAATTCCAAAGCCTTTCCAGTGAAAAACTGGTCGATTGCGCCTCCTTTGATAAATGGAACTTCTTTATCATCAAACGCATCCACCAGAAGCTGTTTCGTTTCTAACAAATCTTGTAATAAAATTTCTTTTGTTGATTTTTTAAGCATTTGTATTGAATTTTTATAACACTAAGTTACGTGAAAGAGTACAATCTGTCAAAAAAAATTCAATATAAACTAAACATCACTATCCTACGAATAAGTGATCAACATAAAAAGATAATTATCTAAACCACTAGAAATCATATCTTTTTAGTATATTCAGTTTATGAAAAAACTGCTTTTCTTTTGGAGCGAGTTAAAATCAACCTTTTGGTTTGTTCCTGTGATTATTATCGTTGGAGCCATATTTTTTGCAATTCTTATTTTAAGTATTGACGGAAATTTAGCATTAAAAAACGAAGGCATCAAAAGATTCTTTTTTATCGGAAGTTCGGCTTCAGCTAGGAGCGTACTTTCTACCATATCAGGAGCGATGATTGGGGTTGCGGGTACTGTTTTTTCTGTGACTTTGGTTGCTTTAACGCTTGCTTCTTCACAATTCGGGCCACGATTGATCAGGAATTTTATGTATGTACGTTTAAATCAGGTTGTTTTAGGAACCTATATTTCAACATATATTTATTGCCTCATCGTACTAAATACAATAAAAGATACCGAAGATTACAAGTTTATTCCTTCATTATCTATCTTATTCTCCATTCTTTTTGCGGTGATGAATATTGTGTTGCTTATCATATTTATCCATCGTATTGCGATAAGTATTCAGGCCGATCATGTTATTTCGGAAATTTCTGTTTCTATAGGTAAAGAAGTGAAAAAATTATTTCCCGAAACCGAAGATGATGAGCAGGAAGAACCAATTATTGTTGATTTAGAAGAAGAAACAGCAATTTATCGGAAGGAAATATCTATTCCTGCCACTCAATATGGATATGTGCAATATGTCGATATTGATGCTTTATTGCAATTGGCAACAGAGAGTAAAAGCCTTATAAAACTCAATTACAGACCTGGAAGTTACATTGTAAAAGGAATTGATTTGGGTACTTTATATTATCATGAGATTGAAGAAGATATTTTAGAAAAAATACAGAAGCAGTTTATTTTGGGCAGCGCAAGAACGTCACAGCAGGATATTGAATTGTCTATTCACCAAATGGTAGAAATTGCCGTTCGTGCTTTGTCTCCTGGAGTAAATGATCCCTATACTGCGATTTCCTGTATAGATAACCTGACTTCCACACTGTGTTATCTGTCAACTAAAAAATTTCCGCCAAGCTATCGTTTTGATGACGAAGAAAATCTTCGCGTAATTACCAATGCATATGATTTTGAGCTGGTTACTGATGTTGCTTTCAATCAGATAAGATTATATTCTTCCGGGAATACTGCTGTCGTTCTAAAATTAATGGATGCTTTGGTGCTTATACATAAAATGGTAAAAAACCAAAAATATAAAGACGCTGCAAAGAAACATGCAAGAAAGGTGCTCAATGTTGGTCAGCAGTGTATAAGCGATAAAGAAGATCTTGAAATTTTAACTGAAAAATCTAAGCAAATTCTCGCGTAATCATTCCGAATAAATACCAAATTACTCGAAATTAAACTATTTTTTTAAAGCCGGTGTCAAAATTCACAACTGATTAACTATTCAGTTTGGTCAAAATAAAAGACTTTGCTATACATTTTTATTGTTCTTTTTTGTGTGAAGATAAATCGATAAGTAAAATCAGTATAAATACGTACTTGTATGTGTGTTGCAATTTCTAATTTTGACAATAATCATTTAACATAATAATACAGAGATAAATTCATCAATATTTTATTTGAAATAGATTAAAAGATTAGTATTAAACATTTATGATTTATTATATTATTATAATCAAAATAAATGTATATTTGTTAATGATTGTTAATTAATAATTTGTATTTGTTAATAATTACAAAAAAAACTAAACCGACCGAAAACTAAGTTAACATGAAAAAAATTCTGCGAAAAATTCCCCTCTTAATTTAATTATCACTTATGTGTGAAATTTAAAAACAGTACAGTCGCATGCTCTTCTATACATAGAAAATGTAGCATATTGCATATTGTTGTTTTGTACTCTCTCTATATCCCGATGAAATAATTCAAACCGGGAGTTATAGCTCTGTCAACTCTACTTGATGATCTCAAGAGTTTTAATCTATTTACTAAAGATAAAATTTATCATTTTCAATCAAAAAAACAAATAACTATGGAAGGAACAATAGGAGAAATCCGCCTTTTTGCCGCAAACTTTGCACCTAGAGATTGGTCGTATTGTAATGGTGCATTAATTGCAATCAGCGCAAACACCGCTTTATTCTCTATTTTGGGAACCACTTATGGAGGAGATGGAAAAGCCACTTTCGGCTTACCTAATCTTTCAGGAAGATCTGCGGTGGGAGCAGGACAGGGACCTGGGCTATCTTACTATGCTTTAGGTGAGATGACGGGGACAAATACTACAACACTTACAATTTCTAATCTTCCGCCGCATACTCATACTGCGGGAGGAAATATTGTGATTCCGGCATATTCGGAAGAGGGAGATTCTGCAACTCCTACAAATAATGTTTTGGCTTCAAAGGGATCTATGTATACATCTCAGGCAAGTGATTCTAGTACCAAAGCAACTCCTTTGAATATTCAAGTGGGAGTTACTGGCGGAAGCATACCTATTAATATTACTCAGCCTTCATTAGGAATGAATTATATTATTTGCATGTATGGAGTTTTCCCATCTAGAAGTTAATCTTAGGTCATTCTGAATTTTTTTAAACTAATAATAATTAAAACTAAAATACTATGGAAGGTTATATAGGAGAAATTCGATTGTTTGCGGGGAATTTCGCTCCAAGAGGATGGTTTTTCTGCGACGGAACAGAATACAGCATAGCAAATTACTCTACACTTTTTTCAATCTTAGGAACTACTTATGGTGGTGATGGGCAAACTACATTTGGTGTACCAGATTTACGTGGTCGTGTTGCTGTAGGAACAGGACAGGGAGCTGGTTTACAAAATATTACATTGGGTCAGGTAGGAGGTACAGAAAATGTAACAATGAACACTTCACAAATGCCGATGCATACCCATAATGCAATGGCTACAATTGCATTTCCTGCTTTTTCAGAAGGAGGAGAAACGGGTTCCCCTTCGGGAACAATTTTAGGAGGACTTCAAGGTGCTTATGCTACTCAACCTGCAGATACAAATATTGCTCCGGCAACAGCTTCAGGGGCTTTATCTGCTGTAGGTAGCGGTAATCCTTTTGAAATTTTACAACCTGTTTTGGCTGCCAATTATATTATTTGCTGCGAAGGAATTTATCCAAGCAGACCATAATTAAGTAAATTTTTAATTCTAAAAAACTAATCATCATGGATGGAACAATGTCAGAAATAAGAATGTTTGCAGGAAATTTTGCTCCAAAAGCCTGGGCTTTCTGTCAAGGGCAAACATTAGCAATCAATACAAATCAGGCTCTTTTTGCGCTTTTAGGAACCATGTACGGAGGAAATGGAGTTACAACATTTATGTTACCCAATTTTGCGGGTAGAACTGCTATGGGAACAGGAAGTGGAGCAGGAATTGATAACTGGACTCTTGGAGAGATCAATGGTACACCGACGGTGACGTTACTTACTCCCAATCTGCCTATGCACAATCATGCTTCCGGAACAGAAACAGCTTCTATTCAAACGTTTTCTGAAGGAGGTGATACAGGTTCTCCCTCAAATGCCACACTTGCATCATTACCAGGTTTATATTCAAGCCAACCTGCAGATACAGCATTAAGACCAATTACAACGGCATTCAGCTTAAGCGTTGCAGGAGGAAGCCAGCCTATTAGTATTCAGCAGCCGTTTTTAGGAATGAACTACATCATTTGTTTATACGGAATTTTCCCTTCAAGATCATAATTAATAATACAAAAGCCTCTGATAGTTTATTCGATTAGAGGCTTTATCGAAAAAATATGAAAATAGCTTTACTTTTACCACGATCTGTTATTTATCCTTCAATGTCTTTTGATATGATGGATGGCTTTAAGCAAGCGTTAAAAAATATTGGCTTGGAAGGTCATCACGAAATCATTTCAGCGGGAATAGGTGTTGCCGCAAAACATGAAGAGATCTATGAACGTTGCGAGCAATTTCTTTTGGAAGGTGCGGATATTATCATTGGATATATTAATCCTATTTCAGCAGAGTTTATTCACCCGCTTTTCGAATCTTCAGGGAAAACTTTGCTTGTTTTAGACAGCGGATATCATTTTCCTGCTTTTCAGGGGAAACTTTCTAATGCATATTTTATATCTCTTCAGGGAGGTTTGTGTACAAGGGTTATTACTCATAAAGCAATTGAAGATGGGCATAGAAATTTTGCATTTACGTGCTCTTTTTACGATGCGGGCTATCGTCCATCTTATATCTATCCAGCTGCTGTTGAAGAGAAAGGAGGTACCATAGGCTTCAATCATGTTACGTCTTTACGCCGTGAAGATTTTACTCTGGCTCCACTTACCGAATATCTTGAGCAGCAAAAAGAAACTGCAGTTCTTGCAACATTTTGTGGCGATATGGCAGATGATTTTTTCAGAGCCGGGAATAATCTTGTAAATAATCACTCGGTGTACGGAACGGGTTTCACAGCCGATGAAGCTTGGCTTTCTAAAATGCCTTATCCTGGAAGCGAATGGAGTTCTTCCGTAGCTTGGTCTAAAACTTTAAAAACGCCTGAAAATGAAACTTTTGTAAGTATAATGAATAATATTAAAGAAGGCAAAGCCAATCTTTTCTCTTTATTGGGATGGGAAGCTGCTCTTTTTATTGCATTTGAAAACGAACGTTTCGATGGAATTACAATCAATTCGCCGCGCGGAAAAGTATATATGAATCCTGAAAATAGATTCACGGAAGCTTCGGTTTATTATGCAACAGTTTCAAAAGATGAAAATACAGGAAACTGCCTTCTGAAAGATGTTGAGGTTGCCTCGGTAACAGAATCTGAACGTGAAAGTTTAAATAATAATATTAAATACATTCAGAGTATTGAAGCTAACTCTTGGCTTAATGCTTATGCGTGTCTAGAATCATGATGACAGCATCCAAAATAGTAGTTTTATGCAATAATCGTATGGCGGTTCCGGCTTTGCAGGCTTTAGCTTCGCAAGGTCGACTTTGTGCTTTAGGAGTGCCGGAAGCAAATACAGATGTCATTGATTTTTGTTCAATGCTTTCAAAACAGTCCGGAATTCCATTATTAATAATTAAAAAAGAAAATCTTTCTGCTCAGCTAGAAGAATTGATCACTAAAACAAATGCTCAATTTATTTTCACCATGACGTTTCCCTGGAAGATACCTGCAGAAGTTTTAAATAAACATCAAGGTAAATTCTACAATTTTCACTACGGATTATTGCCTGAAATGAGAGGCGCAGATCCTGTTTTTGAATCTATAAGAAGTGGTGCAAAAGAAACGGGGATTACCGTTCATGCCATTGAAAATAAAATTGATAAAGGAGCAATTATTTTGAAAAAGATTTTACCTCTTTCAATAAATATGACACACGGTATACTTTGTACCAATTTGTCATGGTTGGGCGCAAATTTACTCAGTGAACTTTTAACCTTATTAAAAAACAATTCTAAAGGAATAAAACAAGACGAAGACAATGCTAAATATTTCGCAAAACCTGCAGCAGCAGATGTTTGCATTTCTTGGCAAAAGTATGATGCTAAAACCATCGAGGCTTTATCCAGGGCATGCAACCCGTGGAATAAAGGAGCATACACACAATGGAATGGCTGGAATATAAGAGTGGTGGAAGCCACAGTAATTAACGAAACTTCACATCAATCTGATATTCCCGGAACTATTCTGTCGTTGGACGAAGATAATGGGCTCATTGTAAAATGTAATAATGAAACTCAACTTCGATTAGATATCATCTACACAGATGAAGGATTTATGAGCGGTCACAAATTGTTTGCTTTTGGGATGAAAAAAGGCAGCCGGTTTGTGAATCTTTAACCTAAAAATGAATTAAATATGAAAAATTTTTATTCAAAAATCAAAACGCTGACAAAGGCGGTCCTCATAGCAGGATCGTCATTGTTGGGCTTTACAGCTAATGCGCAAACAACCCTCTTAGCAGGGGATATTGCGTTTACAAGCTACGATTCTACTCCTTTAGCAGGAGTGGGAGACAAGTTTTCTTTTGTTCTGCTTACAAATATTTCGGCAGGAACAACTATTAGTTTTACCGACAGGGGCTATAATGGCTCTGGATGGCAAGCTGCCGGAGGAACAGAATCTGCCATTACTTGGGTAAGTAGTACGGCAATTCCCATGGGAACAGAAGTACATATAGTAGGACTTGTAGCTTCCACTTATAATCCGGTAACCAGCACATCAACTACAAATGGTACTGTTACACTTACTGATGGTTCGTCCACCAATGGTCTTTCATTAGCCAATACGGGGGATCAGATTATTGCATTTCAGGGAGGTAACGGAGCTATTACAGGAAGCGGAGCTTACTGTATTGCAGGAATCAACTACTTGTATTATCCAGGAGGAGGAACTACAACGGCAGGATGGAATGTTGGAGTTCCAGCAGGTCCCAATTCTTCATTAATGCCTCCCGGACTTATTGGAGGGACAAGTGCATTTTATACAGGGGCACAATCAGGAAATATTGTTGCTCAATCAGGAAAGTTTAACTGTACAGGTACACCAACTACTACAGCGGCTTCAGTACGCTCGGCGGTAATGACTATGGGGAACTGGTCGCTTTTAGCTTCTGCAGGTACAACGGCATATTCAGGATGTCAGTTTATCGGTAGTAACCCAGTAATTACAGGAAACCCACCAAACAGAACGCTCTGCTCTGGCGAAAACACAACTTTTTCTATTACCGCAACGGGAGCAACTTCTTATCAATGGCAACAAAATACAGGGAGTGGTTTTGTTGCTATACCTAATGGGGCACCATTTTCAGGAGTTACCACAACTACGTTAACAATAACGGGAGTAACAGGAACAATGAGTGGATACCAATATCGTTGTGTTGCAACTAATTCTTCAGGTTCGGCAACTTCAAATTCGGCTACCTTAACGGTCTCGTCGATTTCTGGAAATATTAGTAAAACAAATGTTTCATGTAATGGAGGTACCAACGGAGCTGCCACAGTTATTGCGTCAGGAGGAATTGGTCCATATACCTATTCATGGTCACCAAGCGGCGGAACTGCAGCAACGGCTACAGGATTAGCAGTAGGAAATTATACTGTAACAATAACAGACATTATTGGATGTACAACTACAGCAACTGCAACAATCACTCAACCGACAGCAATTTCAGGCACTACAGTGGTTACGAATATTGCATGTAACGGAGGATCAACAGGAGCTATCAACTTAACACCAACAGGTGGATCAGCACCTTACACGTTCAACTGGGGAGGAGGAATCACCACAGAAGACCGCACGGGATTGGCAGCTGGAACTTACACCGTAACGATTACTGATGCTAACGGATGTACAGGAACAGTAACAGCAACGGTAACTCAGCCAACAGCGATGAGTGCAACGGTTTCACAAACAAATGTTTCATGTAACAGTGGCTCGAATGGAACGGCAGGAATTGTTGTAACGGGCGGAACAGCACCATATACGTATTCATGGTCTCCGAGCGGAGGAACTGCAGCAACAGCTACAGGATTATTAGCAGGAACGTATACGGTAACAGTAACCGATGCTAATGCATGTACGATAACAAGAACGGTAACGATTACTCAGCCAACAGCAATTTCAGGCACTACAGTAGTTACAAATATTGCATGTAACGGCGGTTCGACAGGAGCTATCAATTTAACACCAACAGGTGGATCAGCACCTTATACTTTCAACTGGGGAGGAGGAATCACCACAGAAGACCGCACGGGATTATCAGCAGGAACGTATACGGTAACCATTACTGATGCTAACGGATGTACAGGAACAGTAACTGCAACAGTAACTCAACCTGCATCAGCAATTTCAGGCACAACAGTGGTTACGAATATTGCATGTAACGGCGGATCAACGGGAGCTATCAACTTAACACCAACAGGTGGATCAGCGCCTTATACGTTCAACTGGGGAGGAGGAATCACCACAGAAGACCGCACGGGATTGGCAGCTGGAACTTACACCGTAACGATTACTGATGCCAACGGATGTACAGGAACAGTAACTGCAACAGTGACTCAGCCAACGGCGATGAGTGCAACAGTTTCACAAACGAATGTTTCATGTAACAGTGGTTCAAACGGAACCGCAGGAATTGTTGTAACAGGCGGAACAGCACCTTATACCTATTCATGGTCTCCAAGTGGTGGAACCGCAGCAACAGCAACAGGATTATTGGCAGGAACGTATACCGTAACGGTAACAGATGCTAATGCATGTACGATAACAAGAACGGTAACGATTACTCAGCCAACTGCAATTTCAGGAACGACAGTAGTTACAAATATTGCATGTAACGGAGGATCAACAGGAGCTATCAATTTAACACCAACAGGTGGATCAGCACCTTACACGTTCAACTGGGGAGGAGGAATCACCACAGAAGACCGTACAGGATTAGCAGCAGGAACTTATACGGTAACCATTACTGATGCTAACGGATGTTCGGGAACAGTAACGGCAACGGTAACTCAGCCAACGGCAATGAGTGCAACAGTTTCACAGACAAATGTTTCATGTAACAGTGGCTCAAACGGAACGGCAGGAATTGTTGTAACAGGCGGAACAGCACCTTATACATACGCATGGTCTCCAAGTGGTGGAACAGCAGCAAC
>NZ_JAVHYL010000023.1:0-12283 GCF_031118795.1 Chryseobacterium sp. CFS15
TAAAACTGTGAATTTTTCGTATTGAACGTTTCCGTGTAATTGTTAATATCTGCAAATTTGACCATTGAGATGCCGGTATGATGATCTCCATTGCTTCCGGCAAGTGCTGTAGGAACGCATGCGGGAGTAACGACAACTGAATTATTAATTGGAGTCGTGAGAAGCACAGGAGAATTAAGCAAACCGCTTCTGAACTGCAGCAACTGTGCAATCGCTCTGGTTTTCTGCCCCTGTGTGAATCTGTTATCAGTACAACTGGAATAAGCCATAATATTCTGCTCAACACCATTATACAAAACACCTGTACAGTTATTGATTGTACCTGTCACACAAGTTCCGGTAAGAAGGTCAATCATCGGTTCAGTATCGCATACCATATCTCCGTCCAAAAGACAGTTGGAATTTGGTGCGCAGGTATTTCCTGATGATCCTTGCTGTGTATGCCACAGACCTAAAGAATGTCCTATTTCATGAGCCATGGTTGTACTGAAATTATTAACCACATTCCCTATTACAAAACAATCATCAAAAAATGGAATAGTTCCTGCAAAGCTGGCATAACCCGCTGCGATGAATGTTCCTGCTGCAAGCTTATTGACAATGTAGATGTTGTAGTATTTCGAAGGATCCCATCGGGCAAGTTGCTTGATGACATCCTCATGTACCCCGTTGTAACCTGCTGCACTATTGACACCATATTGGATAAATTGAGTATTTACGGAAAAATCAACCCTGTTTATTCCGTTGGTTGTGCTGCAATCCGGAGCAACTTTTGCCGGAACAAGTTTCACAGGAATCACTGCACCGCCGTTTGTATCATTAAGAATATTGGGTGCTGTACCAGCGAAAACCTGATTGGTAAATTCAATCCAGTCTAAGATTTGCTGATCGGTTCTGTTGTATGGTGTTCCCAAGGCACTTCCCTCAGTGATGACATGGACCACAACAGGAATATCATAAACTGTATTTTTATCTGAATTGATCTTCCCACTTTTTATAAGCTCGGACAATTGAATATTGAAATCCTCTGTAAGCTTTTTAGATTCTGGATGCATCTTATAGTATTCATTCATCCGAACCTCGGTTGCACACATTTTGTGCGATATGTCCACTGTCGCTGTTTGAGACGTTACCATCACACAGAAAAATATTGTGGAAAAAAGTATTGCTTTTTTCATATAGTTTTTGCTAAAAGTATAAAAATTCTTAAAAAAGACGTGAAAAATTTTTATTAAATTAGGTTTAAAGTATTTTCAATAATTAAGAACCATTCCATTAAATTTATCTTATAAAGTAGCTACATTTATTTCTAAAGTCAAATCGTGATAATTTCAATTGAAGAATTTTCACATTTTATATTTGGTAATCTCTACAATCATTATTTCTTTAACGAGGAAATCTATCATCTTGTCGTAATAATCTCTTGCTCTGCCAATTTTTACGCATAACGATGAAATTATTAACTTTTCCTTTCAAGCATAATTTATACAAGTAAAGCACCAGAAAAAATACCCATCCGCAAAGGAATAATAATACTAACTATAAATTTCTGTATTTTAATTATTCATGTAAGCTCTGTTGTATGGCAATGCTTGTGATAATCACTCTATATAACTTTTTTTTCACATCCTCATGACTTGATGTAAAAATTGTAATATATACCACATATTACCTTATTTCCTAATATCATTAAAATATTTCACTCTAATGGTTCGTTATTTGTTACTCTTTTTCCATTATTATTATTATTATTATTAAACAAATTGTAACATAAATAAATAATTGAATTATGCTTATCTGTGAAGAACTTTTACTTAGGTACGGAGGAATTTGTGAAGAGTATAAACTCAATGATGAAATATTTAAGGAAGGCTGTATATCAAAATACTACTATCAGATCCGTAGCGGTGTTGTAGAGATCAACAACTATGACGAGAACGGAAAAGAGTTCACGCAGCAAATATTGCTTGATGGTAATAGCGTAGGGGAGTCCTTTATTATAGGTGATCAGCCTTATAATGTTAATGCAGTTGCAAAAAGCCAATGTGAATTAATAAAAATAGCTAAATGTGCATTTTTAAAGATTCTCGATGAAAATCCAGAAGTTTCTTTAAAATTATTTAAGCAAATTGCTCATAGACTTTCTGATCAATATTATATGATGTTTACATTGATTTCTCAAGATCCTGAATCAAAAGTTAAGAGCATACTTCAATATCTTAAAAAAAATTCAAATTATGATAAGCCATTTTCTTACGAGGTTCCTCTTACCCGAAGACAGCTTGCAAATCTCACAGGGTTGAGAGTGGAGACTGTAATCCGTACTGTTAAGAAAATGGAAAGAAGCAACAAAGTCCGAATCAGAGAAAGAAGGATTTTTTGCTAATTACTTTCCTTTTTTATTCTTTTTACAATAATATAATCAGGTACTAATGGACGATGTATTTTTAAAAGATCTTAACCGTCTCGCGACAAAATTTTATACTGAAAACGTACAGGAGCGGTATGCGCACGATATGTCAGGATTTCAAAAGTGGATTTCTGATAACAACAGCAAAGAAAGCCATAAAGATGATGAAGAACACATTTGGGAGGGTCAAAACACGGGCCGGACTGTTGAGAGTGTTATCAGTACTTTAATTGTACATCTTAATAGATATGCTGCTCGTTATTCCGAAGCTGCAATAGCTGGTTCTGATTTCTCGGCGCAGGATGATTTTGTTTATCTCATCAATCTAAAAGCATTTGGACAAATGCAAGTAACAAAAATCATTGAAATAAATGTTCATAATGCTGTTGAGGGATTATCAGTAGTTTCCCGTATTGAGAAGCATGGCTGGATAAATCGTGTAGGAGAAGTTAAATATGACTTGTCAGATGAAATAACAATTTCCGACAAAGGTAAGACTGCCTTAGAAAAACAAATGAAACGCATTCGGCAGGCAACTTCGATGGTCGCTGGCGACTTAAGTCATCGGGATAGGCTAGAATTGATCAAAATTCTTACTAAACTGGAACTACACCACCAATCCGTTTTTAAAAAATGTAATATTCAGGATTTAATTAACATGATGCACTGATCCTAACTCATCGGCATGGTTATTTTGAATTAAATTATTAATGTAGTCTACTAAATTATATAGGTTAACTGGCTTAGTCAAAAAATCGCCAGGATTACAAAAATTTTTCATCTTGTCAATTCTAGCACTCATCAATATTACAGGAACTGACGAATGAGAACTATTTTTGATCTCATTGCAGAGATCCTTTCCTGAGCCATCAGGAAGCATTATATCTAATAGAACAGATCAGGAATAACTCCACGGTTTCTTGCATTAAAATCTTTTACGGTCTCGAAGTTCAAACTGTAAACCCCTCTGCGAAAAGAAATTCGTCCAAGATTTCTCTGATATGAGAGTATCTTCTGCAATATAAATTTTTTTCATGCGTATGCTAAGCAATAAAAGAGCCAAATTAGAAAGTCATTAACATAATTATTTTGCTTCATAATAAGAACGGGCAGTTGATAATAAGCTAATCTCCAATGTGTTATAATTAACTTCTAAATGCACAACTTAAGGTGATGAATGCTAAGAAAGTGGACATCCGCGATTGGATAATGATGCTGTCCTACAGAAGTTGCTATTGTTAACAAAGAAAAAACCAAATAATTTCGATGTCTATTTATCAACATACAAGATTAAAAATAGGCAGCAGCCGAACTACTACCTATTGTCCAATGTAAGTGAAAACCTTATCAAATATAAAGAGTCAATCAACATCTTTTTATGTTTAAAATCACAATGACAAAAAATAATCGAACCTGATAGTAACATGTAAAAAGAAACAATTTATTGCTGTCATGATAGAAATTTGGAGAAGTAGCTTTCCTTGTTTAATATATTATCTAATGTGCCACCATGATGATTCTAATCATGAGTTGAAAATACAAATTGTGATATTTTTGACGCATCTTCAAAAATAAGTATGATGTCGCTGGTAAAGTGAAGATTTTAGGATCACATCAATTTTAATTTTTAAGATTGAAGAGTAAATTATAAAAAGCATAGAAATAACTTACCATCATTCAGTTTTATGTAAATCAGCAGAGTGCAACTAGGGAAACGGACCCTGCCTCTAATTATAATTAAAAAAAGGGCCCCTTTTTATTAGTGTTCTCCACAATGTCTAAATCTTTAAGCGAATAAAAAAAGGATTAGATTATTGAGTTATATTTAATTAATAATCCTTGATTGTAAACTTTACGATTCCGCAACGTATCTCTTTTATTTGGGAAACGAAGAGGTAACTCCGGCAACCATTGAGAATTTCTTTCCTTGAAATGAATTAGAAAAGGAACCAACGGTTCAGACTTGAGCTTATCGGTAAAGAGGTTTTCTTTTGCTTTCTAGTGCTGATTGAAATATTTAACTCCAATATCATTTATAGATAAAAGCTCACCTTCGTATTTTTCTCGAACTTTTTGTAAAGCGATATTTTCATTGCCTTCTACTCTTCGGACTTACTTAGACCAATTAATTTCAATTAAAGATAGTTGAATGAATTTTTTAAAACTTTTCACAGCTTCTTCAAATTCATTTTTACTTCGATACTTTTCAATCATATATAAAATATGCCCAGAGGTGTAGGCAAGCATATAATTATATTCGCCTCTCCAAGTCTTCCCAATTATTGCATTATATAATATTTGACTAAAATTATTAGTTACCTCATTTTTTTCATAAATCTCGAATAGTTCAGTAAAGACCAAAGATGATGAGTCACTATCTGCAAGCTTGGAAATATCTATAGGGCTTAATTTATTTTCTTTAATTAAATCAAAATCACTAGGGTAAATGTAACCTTTATTAAGTCTTTCCTCACTTGTCTCCTTGAACCTGTCTTTTTCTCTATCTACATATACCTGAAACAAGATTTTAGAATTTTTTAGTTCTTTAATAATGTTGTCTGATTTATCTACTCTTATTTTTGTTTTAGTAATACTAAATTTCGGTTCAATATCTTTTAATCGAGTAGAAAGTAAGCCATTTCTTATTTCTTCAATTTCAATCGATTCGGTTCTATTGGCTTTCAATAACTGATTGATAGCGAAGCTATATACCTTATGTGAAAAGGAATTAATGTATTTAGTAGGAAGTAGGAACCATTGTAAGGATAGATTATTTAAATTCAATTTCTCGATACAAGGCATTATTTCGGAGGGCTGATATAATTCTATAAATTCCCCAAGTAAATATCGATACCCCTTCTCTGAAACATCTTGGATCTTTGTAATAATAATGATGCATTCATTCAGTGTCAGAAAATTATTTTTATGAAGTGCTTTTAATGCTTTAGGCAAACTATACAATGTATAATCTTTTCTGTTATAATATTTAGTCCAGAACAACGAAATACTTGCCAGGTCAATTTTCTTCTTTTGATGTAAAGCCAGTCTCATGTATTCGTGAATTTTATTTCCTAATTTGAAACTTCCTTCCTCCTTATTTTTTAATATGAGTTCTTCTAAAGTTAGATGATTATATTCATTCTTTTCGATATTGCTAACCTCGCAACCTGCAGCAATTAAATTCTTTTTTACATCATTTAAATACCTGTCAGCGGAATAATAAGAGTTAGGATATTTATCTAAAAATTTAGCTAGTTTAATTGATCCTTTTGACTCAAAGCCTTCTAGAAAAAGATCTAATGAATCACTTAATTCTTCCAGTCCTTTGTATCTCTTTTGATGAAGAAATAGATTTTCCATAAACCATTTCAAATAATCACCAAAGTATAGACGATATTTTAGAAATTTAAGCATTTTAGTTTTAGTAATAACCTTGGCATTTCGGATAAAGAAATATTCTTCTTTATCAACATCTCCTTCTAATCGGAGATGAAAATGGTCGGTGGAGTAATTGTCATTTGATACCTTGTTGTAAAGCAAAATTGGATCATTTGTTTTTACATAAAATAGCATTGAAAATAAATACCCTGAACTAGTTATATGCTCTTCAGTATAACCGTTAAATAGTAGTGATTGTGTGTAGGTATAAAGAAAGCCATCCGGCGTTGAAGTATGATCTCTGTAAATAAGATTTATGATAAGCGATAAATCGTAATAATGTGAGATTTCAAAATCGTCAAACTTATAGTCAGACATACAATCTCTTAAATCAAAATAGAAAGTCCGTATTGCTTCAATATCTATACTGTCTTTTATTATTTGTTCAAAAATGGTTATGTTACTAAATTTTTTGGCTATTTCTTTTCTCTGTTGATTGGTTAATTTAAATAAAGAAAACCTTGAAAGGAATTTTTTATTTAAGCTAATTATTGAATCATATACTAAGTCGGTAGCTTTGTCATTTAGTGCTTTGTAATTGGTTGACTTATTACGCAAATATGTATTGAAACTATCGTGAAACAAAGATACTCTGTTTAGTTTGGTCTCAAATAGATATGGATGTTCACCTATGAACTCCTCAACATAATATTTAGCTTCCCCTAAAAAGAGATCTAATTCTGAATACATTATATAAGAATTTGTGCATAAAAAAATAGAAAGAGAATATTTTCCTTTCTCATTTTTGATTATGCTTTCATAAAAACAGTCAATATCTTGAAGTTGCCCTGTTTCTGGAAGTTTTTTATTAAGTTTATAAAATTCTGTAACATATTTTACGAGAATAGGGTATCCTTGGGTCAAATAGAAAATTTCTTTCTGAGTAGTGAAATCTGTAATATGAAATAATTCTTCCAAGACAAACTCAGTTTGTTTTTTATTCCAGTTTTCCAAAATTTGTTTTTGCCAATCTAACTTAGCTACCAATGGTCTTGATAGTACGACAATTTTGCAGTGCTCTTTGAGCTGTTCGATAAAATTTACAAATCTATTTAGCTCATTATTATTGTAATTTTCGATGTGGTCTAAACCGTCGATTATTAATGTTAGTTTTCTCCTTTGAATCTCTTTAAACAAATCATAAATTTCTCTGTTTTTTAGGTCGTGAAACAGTTTTACATTTAAATCTTGTAGAAAATTTTGAAATTTTAATCTCTCTTGATAATCTGATTCCTGATTTCCTACCCAAAATCGGTATAATATATTTAGAGGATATATCTCAACAAGTGAATTTACAAAATGACTTTTCCCAACTCCAGGTTTCCCTTCAATTAATAATAGTTTATCAAATTCAACAAGTGTATGATTAATTTTTATCGATTCTTGTTGCAAATCCGTGCTATAGGTTTTTAAGCTAGGAAGGTCAGATTTGTCAATAATCCATATTCTGTTATCTAATGTCTTACTTAGATAATTTTCAATTTCAAATTTCCTATTTAAGTTTCCATTGTATAAATCATCAATAAAGAAATCTACATCAGCCCGACTCATTGATATTATATGCAAATTGTCCTTTTTAAAACAATCAAAATCTAAGACTTTTGCATTAGGAACGATATCGATATTTTTGAAAAAAACAATGTTTTTGTTCTTTGAAAGTTTATGAGCTTTACCTCTAATTATCAAATTTTCGCCATCAATAATAAGTTGTTCTAATGTTACATCTTCAAAATCCTTAATCTGAAAACTATATTGCTCATTATTTATATGTACTAATAAATCATCAAAATTGTCATCAACTTTCGCTTCTATTTCAATTTTTGAAATATTCCGCTCTACATCCATTATAGATAGTAAAATTTGTGTTATATGTTTTTGATAGGTGTAACCGCTGTACGCATTTCTCATTTAAATTATTTTATTCTATTGACAGATCCTGAAGTAGATATCATTTATATTAATAAAACCATAAATTTAAGTATTTTGGAGCTTATTTATTTGAAAATGGAATATTGATAGTATATAAGAAAATTAATCATATACTTGTTAATTTAGCTGATGATTTTGATAATGCTACTTAAACAAAACGAATGAGTAATAGTTTAGATAGAGTTTAACTTTTTTACTAAAAAAATTTAAATAAATTTACAGAGTATTAAGAATTGATTTTCTTCTCTCGGGAGTGGTTTTTTTATTTTTTTAGTATATGAATCTTTATATTTGTGTATATTGGAATATTATAAAAAAAACTAAACTATGGCAGACAAAAAAGTTATTTTTATTGCTTTTGCAATAGAAGATGAAAGACAAAGAGATTTTCTAAAGGGACAATCTCTACACCCAAGAGCGCCTTTTG
Source organism: Chryseobacterium sp. CFS15 (assembly GCF_031118795.1). Classification (NCBI taxonomy): domain Bacteria; kingdom Pseudomonadati; phylum Bacteroidota; class Flavobacteriia; order Flavobacteriales; family Weeksellaceae; genus Chryseobacterium; species Chryseobacterium sp. CFS15. The sequence continues at coordinate 8,205 of NZ_JAVHYL010000023.1, forward strand.
AATTTGTTGATATGTCTGTGAAACAGGCGTATGATTCAGGTTGGCAATCTAAAGTTAGAACTAGAATAAAGCGTTCCGACGGTGTTATCGTACTTGTAAGTAAAAATTCATTGTCATCGACCGGACAAAAGTGGGAAATAAATTGTGCAAAAGAAGAAGGTAAGAAAATTCTTGGCATATATGCATATTCTGATGACAGAACATTTATTTCTGGCGTAAACACAAAAGTTTGGTCAGATAGTAATATCAGTGATTTTATAGATAGCCTCTAGCAGATTTATGAAGAAAGCATTGGTAATTGGAATAAATGATTATCCAGCAGCTCCACTTAGAGGTGCTGTAAATGACGCGGAGTGTGTTTCGGAAATATTGAAGGTTAATGGTAACGACACAACTAATTTTCAAATCAAATCTCTGTATAATATAAAAACAAGAAGTGAGCTCCTAACAGAAATTACTGATTTCTTTAAGATTGGTGCCGATATGGGACTTCTATATTTTGCTGGTCACGGCTATGTAAATGAGTTAGGAGGTTTTATCGTAACTCCAGATTATAAAAAGTATGATGAGGGAATAGCGATGAATGATATATTGGCGCTTGCCAATCTTTCTCCAATATCTAATAAAATCCTTGTCTTTGACTGTTGTAAATCAGGTGTTTTTGGGATTCCCACATTAGGCGGAAATATTACTCCAATTAATAAAGGTATTTCCATTTTGACAGCCTGCCGTGAAGATGAGCCGGCAAAGGAGATTAATGGTCATGGTGTTTTTACTAATTTATTGATTGAAGGACTGAAGGGCGGTGCAGCGGACGTTAGAGGTCACATTTCTCCAGGTGGACTTTATGCGTACATAGATCAGGCTCTCGGTGCCCACGAACAGAGACCTGTTTTCAAAACGAATGTTACTGAATTTGTCGAGTTGCGAAGTATAAATCCTCAGGTTCAGCTTAAGATATTAAGAAGATTAACCAAATACTTTAAAAGTCCTTCCGATTTGCTACAACTAAATCCTTCATTTGAATATACCAATTCTCATGATGTACCTCACGATGTTGTTGAACCTCATGCGGATGAAAAAAATGTATCGATTTTTAAAGACCTTCAGAAATTGGAAAGCGTAGGATTATTAGTCCCGGTTGGTGAAGAACATATGTATTTTGCGGCCATGAATTCTAAGGCGTGTCAATTAACGGCATTAGGTCATCACTATTGGAGACTGGTGCGAGAGGGTAAAATCTAATTCTGGAAAAAATGAAAGGTTATAACAATTTTTTCTTGGGAGAGAATTTTCAATTAGATCTGCCAGAGTATGATTATTATAAAAATGATATTGCACTTAACAATGTAACAGGTAAAGAGGAACTTGATTACACTTACTACAGTGTGATTCAAAGTAAAAGTAGACGTGTCCCTATATTAAGTGCCAGCAATATTTTTAGGATAAAATTTGAAAAAGCTCTTAGGGAGGGTGATTTTAAGGAAGATGATAGGGTAAAGGAAAATGAACAATTAGCTTCAAAAGATTATTCTAATTTCAATTCTATAAAAGCTAAGTCTATTGATAAAGGTCATATGACAAAAAGAGAGGATGTGCAATGGGATTTGAATGGAGATGTAGAAGCAGCTGTTAATGCAGCTATAAGTACTTTTTTTTATCCTAATGCTGCTCCTCAACATGGTCAAATGAATAAAGGACCTTGGAAAAATTTAGAAAATTCTGTTATCATTAAGGGTAGGGTACCTGAGCCAGCAAAAGTATCTGTGTTTACAGGTCCTGTTCTTGATGCTGAAGATCCCGAATATAAAAGTACACTTAAAGACGGCAGTATTTTTAAAATTCCAATTTTATTCTGGAAGATAATCTATTATACTAAAGAGGATAACCTACTTTATAGAGCTGGATTTCTTATGAGTCAGATCAATTTGCTTAGACGAGATAATTTAATTAATGAAATAGCATTCAGAGAATTTGGATTGGTGGATAGGCCAACATCTTTAAAGCCATTTTTGGACTTTAAAGAAGATGAGAACTACCAAGTTCCTGTGTCAATGATAGAAAAACTAACAAACTTACAGTTTACACCTGCTTTGGATAGACATGAAAATGTTCAACCGACCATTCTAAAGTTGGAACAGGTGCAGATTCGTGATTTTGATAAGTCTTTAGAAGGAAATGTTTCTGAATATGAAGTAACTGGTTTAATGGTATAATATGCAAAAAGATATTAATGTATTCATTTCTCACCCTACTGCTTACAATAAGTATCAAGAAAAATTCATACAGCTTATTGAACTCGAATTAAGAAAATACAATCTTAATCCAATAAATCTTGGGAAAAATAATTGGAGTTATAAATTTCCATTGAAGCCAATAAAAGAGCTCATGAGTACATGCTCTGCTGCTATCGTAAGAGGTTTGGAAAGACATCATAGTTTGATAGGATATGAAAAAGAATTATCTAAAACTTCTATTGAGTTAATTCATAAATATACTTCTTCGCCTTGGATTCAGATAGAAGCCGGTATGGCTTATCAGGCAGGTTTGCCACTGCTGGTTCTAAAAGAAGATAAACTTCATAGCGAAGGAATTCTAGATCTTCAGATTAGTGATTCTTTTGTTTTCGAATTTAATTTAAAAAAACTACAAACCCAACTTTCAAATGATCTTAAAGAATTAATAGCCAGTTGGGTTAACGATATTAAAACAATAGTATAGATCATGCCTTTATACACAAGTGACTACTTAAAAAATTTATCTAGAAGAAAAACTGTACTTTTTAGTCAAGAAATAATTAATGAAAGTAAAAAAAGTCATACCAACTTTGATATATTTCTTTCACATAGCTATCTTGACAAGGAAGAGGTAGAAGGTTTATATATGGAATTAAGAAGTCAGGGATATACGGTCTATGTTGATTGGATTATTGACCCTCAATTAAACAGAACCAATGTAACCAAAGAGTCTGCTAAGCTGATTCGGACCAGATTGAAAATGTCCAAAACATTCATTACTTTTGGCGGTTTCGACAAATGCCTCCCTTTCAAAATGGATGCCTTGGGAATTAGGATATGTTGATGGAAATACCGGAAAATGTGCTATAATTCCTGTTTCAAAGAGTTCGTACAATGTTCCAGAATCTTTCAATGGATTTGAATATTTACAGCTGTATCCATTTATTAAAAAGGTGCCCACTACAGGTCTCGGTGAAAAACTATTCGTTATTGAAGAATCTCGCAAATACATTATTATGGATGATTGGTTAAGAAGTGGTGCTATTCCAAAGTTACAAACCATTAACATATTTTAAATGATGACAATATACTCTAATATATCAGAGTATTACTACTTATCTACCAATAAACTGGATGACCAAGCAAGTAATATTTTATTTTTTTTGATGCTGCCCATTCAAATATGTAATTGGCATCTTTTAACAAAGTAATCATTAATAAAGTAACCCGAAATGGAATTATATATCTTATAATGTTTTATGAGATAATAAATGATGAGAGTTCTGCAAGTTTATTCAAATCCTCCACAAAATTTTTCGAAAAATGCACCGCTGAGGTCCCTTTAAAGGATTTTGTAATTATTGTGAAAAAGCTTTATTTTTGTAAAAGATTAAATTACTAAAAAGTTAAGTTTGATAATAACTTAAACTGTGGCAGAATCATGGCAGTAGTTATTTTGAAAAATAGAAATATTAGGTAGAGTGCTGATTATAGAATTTAGGTTCGAATCCCTCTCTCTCCGCTGGTTGAGAAACCAAAATAAGCTAAAACGCTGTAAACATCAATGTTTACAGCGTTTTTTGTTTTTGCGCTAGTATCAAAAAAAATCAAAATAGGTCACGATTTAGGATCAATCTCAAAACTTGGGGACTATGCAAAAAGTTTAGACAACCTGAACATAAAAAATGTTTTATCGGATCAATCACAAAACTTGGGGACTATGCAAAAAGTTTAGACAACCTGAACAGAAAAAATGCTTTATCCCGCACACCTCTTAATTGCAATCTGAAGTTTTTTATTTTCGCATTGAAAGACTCTGCAGAAGCATTCGTGCTTCTTCTT
>NZ_JAVHYL010000024.1:0-1665 GCF_031118795.1 Chryseobacterium sp. CFS15
TAAGCAAAAATACTGAACTAATTAATAATTAGGAAAGAAATCGTTAAGGGCGTATGGCGGATGCCTAGGCTTTCAGAGGCGAAGAAGGACGTGGTAAGCTGCGAAAAGCTCGGGGGATTGGCACACACGAATTGATCCCGAGATGTCCGAATGGGGCAACCCGTCTGGTTGAAGACCAGTCACTCCGCAAGGAGAGCAAACCCGGAGAACTGAAACATCTAAGTACCCGGAGGAAAAGAAATCGAAGAGATTCCGTAAGTAGTGGCGAGCGAACGCGGATTAGCCCAAAAGTCTTTATATATTTAAAAGAATGTTCTGGAAAGAACAGCCGTAGAGGGTGATAGCCCCGTATTTGAAAGGTATATTTAGATGATAAATGAGTAGGGCGGGACACGTGAAATCCTGTCTGAATATGGGGGGACCATCCTCCAAGGCTAAATACTCCTGAAAGACCGATAGTGAACAAGTACTGTGAAGGAAAGGTGAAAAGCACTTCGAATAGAAGGGTGAAATAGAACCTGAAACCGTACGCCTACAAGCGGTCGGAGCCCACAAGTTGGGTGACGGCGTGCCTTTTGCATAATGAGCCTACGAGTTAATGTTACTAGCGAGGTTAAGGACTTCAGGTCCGGAGCCGGAGCGAAAGCGAGTCTGAATAGGGCGCTTAGTTAGTAGTATTAGACGCGAAACCTTGTGATCTACCCATGGGCAGGTTGAAGCTTTGGTAACACAAAGTGGAGGACCGAACCGGTTGACGTTGAAAAGTCTTCGGATGACCTGTGGGTAGGGGTGAAAGGCCAATCAAACTGGGAGATAGCTCGTACTCCCCGAAATGCATTTAGGTGCAGCGTCGTGTATAAGTTTATTAGAGGTAGAGCTACTGATTGGATGCGGGGGAGTCAAATCCTACCAATTCCTGACAAACTCCGAATGCTAATAAATGTTCCACGGCAGTGAGGGCGCGGGTGCTAAGGTCCGTGTCCGAGAGGGAAAGAACCCAGACCAACAGCTAAGGTCCCCAAATCTCTATTAAGTTGAAGCAACGCGGTTGGACTGCATTGACAGCTAGGATGTTGGCTTGGAAGCAGCCATTCATTTAAAGAGTGCGTAACAGCTCACTAGTCGAGCGGTCCGGCATGGATAATAATCGGGCATAAATAGAGTACCGAAGCTATGGATTTACAACCGTTGGGTTGTATCTGGTAGGGGAGCATTCTGTTTGCACAGAAGCAGTATCGTGAGATATTGTGGAGCGTACAGAAAAGAAAATGTAGGCATAAGTAACGATAAAGCGGGCGAGAAACCCGCTCACCGAAAGACTAAGGTTTCCTCAGCCATGCTAATCAGCTGAGGGTTAGTCGGGACCTAACGCGAACCCGAAAGGGGTAGTGGATGGACAATGGGTTAATATTCCCATACTTGCTCACACTAAAAAGGGGACGGAGTGCCGTACCTGCTGGAGACTGACGGAATAGTCAAGGCCTAGCCTTCGGGCGAAGCTGCTGCAGGGAAAGTGCTTCCAAGAAAAGCCGAAGTGAAGCAACCCGTACCATAAACCGACACAGGTAGTCGAGGAGAGAATCCTAAGGTGCTAGAGTGAATCATGGTTAAGGAACTAGGCAAAATAGTCTCGTAACTTCGGAAGAAGAGACGCCAACAGCAATG
>NZ_JAVHYL010000025.1:0-1580 GCF_031118795.1 Chryseobacterium sp. CFS15
TTATGTTTGCTAATATATGAATTTGAAAAATAAAGATGATAAAGAATGAGGGCAGAACTGCTCCTTAATAACTTTTGAAAAGTATATTCATCCGTAGATTTAGCCTCATTCTTTTATAATTTCTTAGTGTCTGAACAGAATGTAAGGAATAGACCACCGTTTTTTAGGACTATATCCAGAATATCCAACCAGGAGAGAAGACGAAGGGAAATTTTTCATCTACTAATTTTCATTTATCATTTAAAACATGTATTGAAATGAAAAGCTTAAGTAAGTATTGGGAGTTGATGTTTTTCAAAAAGAATTAGAAGTAAGTTTAGGCAAGCTCAATGAAGATTTAAGCATTAAAATTTATTCGCACCGGTTTTCAGTAACAAAGAAACCTGTTTTGTGGAGTTGAATAATGGATTTTGAAAAATACGGCTAAAGACGTTTCTCTTCGTGTGATGATGGAAGCAACAGGCGTTTATCATCAAAAGTTTGCTCATTTTCTGATAGATAATGCTTTTGATACAAATATTATTCTACCTAACAAAATCAGCAATTATTTGCGGACTATAGATATAAAAACCATTACCGATAAAACCTAGAGCGAAACGATTGCAAGATTTGGGTTGGAAAGAAAATTGGAAAAAACCTAACCAAACCTATCGAATTTTGCAACAATTGATTCGTGAAAGATATCAAATTGTGCAGCAAAGAACAATCGCTAAAAATCATTTACAAGCAGAAAAAAGTGAAGCATTTCCTAATTCAGGAAGTGTAAAAAGAATCACTGAATTGATAAAATTCTTCAATAAACAGGAACAGGAAGTAAAAAAGAAATTTCAATAATTTTGGATCATAATCCAACGATAAAAGTAGAAGTAACACAATCTCTACAATACCTGGAATGGACGAACTGACAGCTGTTATCATTCTATTTCTAGTTGATACGCAAGTAAAAAACAACTCACAAGTTATGCCGGAATGGACATCAAAGAAAAGCAATCGGGAACATCCGTAAAAGGAAAACCTAAATTTTCCAAAAAGGAAACCGTCATATAAGAAAATCCATGCATTTACCTTCGTTATTTGCTGTAAAATGCAATCCTATATACAAAGAATTGTACTCCGGATTATTAGGAAAACACGGCATTAAAATGAAAGTATTGGTAGATATTCAGAGAAAAATACTGGAAATTTCATACATTCTTTTGAAGAAGAATACGCAATATAATGCAAATTATTAACAAGAAAAGGAAGCCGTAATAATTACTTACTGTCTTAGAAACAAGCATAAAACTGTTGTGAATTACAAATTTAAAAAAAAATTAAACTTTTGCTTTGGAACTTAACACAGAATCTACAGAGCTTAACCTTAGCTTTAGGCTTAACTGCTTAGTATTAAATAAAATATTAAAGCCATCATCATTTTATTGATTGGAACAACTAATTTCATTCACCTAAATCCCCTTTTACCACTTATCACTTATCACTTATCACTTATCACTTATCACTTATCACTTATCACTTATCACTTATCAAAATTACACATTGCCTATTACCTATTACCTATTACTCATCATTTAGGTTTAAAA
>NZ_JAVHYL010000026.1:0-1573 GCF_031118795.1 Chryseobacterium sp. CFS15
GTTTTAAAAATTTTGATTCATCGAAATCACTCGTAAAATATTTTGGGTTGGCTCCACGTATTTATCAATCAGGAAAGAAATCATATTCTCCCGGTAAGTGCCGTACATCCAAAACGCACATTAGAAGTTTGCTATATGTTTGTTCCTGGACGGCAATAAAACATAATACGCAGTGCAAAGAACTTTATCTGCGACTATTGGAAAAAGGAAAGCCTAAAAAACTTGCATTAATTGCAGTTTGTAACAAGTTACTGAGGATTTGTTTTGGTGTTGTGAAAAACAAAACTGCATATCAACAAAATTTTCAAAAAAACTTTAAAATTTTAACCTGAATAATTTGCATAGTAACATAGAACATCAGGGCTATGATTGAGTTCTTGGTAGAGCCTTTAGTTATCTGTAGAATTTCTATTTCAAAGTTTCAATTTCAAAAATCAGGATTTAAATTATTCTTTTTAATAATTTAATTGGATATATACATTCAGTGACCACCCCCGATGCAGTCAGAAGTAAAGATTGAAAAGCCACAGAGTGGCGACCAGTTAATAGACATTACAAAAAGACGAGATTAAGCTCCGTAGGAGCGACCTGTAAGAATTAAGAATATATCATTATAAAAGGTACCGATCAAATGTTCAGCTATAACCATTAAAATAATTTTCTCACAAAACTCTTCATTATTAAATAAACCTGAGTTCGGGTTAAGCAATACTCGTAAAATATGAACTGTGAGATTATTATACATTCAACGCAAGATGAATTTTATTCTTTTATAATAAAGTAAGCAAATATGAATCAACAAGTTGATTTATAGAGTTCAAGCTTTGCGAAGCAAATTTATTTGCCTTTGCTTTCTAATATAGAAGGTTTAATATAAAATCTTTGCGTTTAATGATTTAAAAATTATTATCAGAATCTCTTATTAGAAAAACAAACCATCTCTAAAAACATTGTGAGTAAAACGGTATATATAAAAGGTAGCGCTCCGTAGGAGCGCACAGTGCTTTGAAACAACACCCATTTAATTTCACTCTTTACAGCTTGTCTATCTTTACTAAGTGAAACGCCTTAGTTTACCTTATAATATAATACAGTTGCAAATAAAAAGCTTTTGTTTACTGTTACGATAAAAACCAGACTGTTATATTTCTCAGAAGCCTTCTTTTTTATACACCTTGCCCCTTACCCAAGCCGAAACCTCCCATACAACTCTCCAGCCCAAGAACTCTCGAACTCTCTAACACTAAATCGTTCCAACGCTCCGACTCTCCAACCCTCTAACAGCCCAAACCCATAAAATTATTCTCTCACGTAACCAATACCTTAGGATTAAATATGAATTAAAAGTAAACATAATGTTACATAAATTAGGTTTGTGTTATATAAAAGTTCTACTTTTGCCCCACTGAAAAACGAGAGTTGATTGGTAGCGCAGAAGAGCTTTTAAGGAGGCGAAAACGATAAGACTAATGTTATCTACAGATGGATAAAGATCAATAAAGACTTTCAAATTTTTATAAATAAAATTTGGTAAAGTTAAAAAGATTAGTATCTTTGCAATCCGGTAAAACGG
>NZ_JAVHYL010000027.1:0-1374 GCF_031118795.1 Chryseobacterium sp. CFS15
TTCCAGCCGCACCTTCCGGTACGGCTACCTTGTTACGACTTAGCCCTAGTTACTTGTTTTACCCTAGGCAGCTCCTGTTACGGTCACCGACTTCAGGTACCCCAAACTTCCATGGCTTGACGGGCGGTGTGTACAAGGCCCGGGAACGTATTCACCGCGCCATGGCTGATGCGCGATTACTAGCGATTCCAGCTTCATAGAGTCGAGTTGCAGACTCCAATCCGAACTGAGACCGGCTTTCGAGATTCGCATCCTATCGCTAGGTAGCTGCCCTCTGTACCGGCCATTGTATTACGTGTGTGGCCCAAGGCGTAAGGGCCGTGATGATTTGACGTCATCCCCACCTTCCTCTCTACTTGCGTAGGCAGTCTCACTAGAGTCCCCAACTGAATGATGGCAACTAGTGACAGGGGTTGCGCTCGTTGCAGGACTTAACCTAACACCTCACGGCACGAGCTGACGACAACCATGCAGCACCTTGAAAATTGTCCGAAGAAAAGTCTATTTCTAAACCTGTCAATTCCCATTTAAGCCTTGGTAAGGTTCCTCGCGTATCATCGAATTAAACCACATAATCCACCGCTTGTGCGGGCCCCCGTCAATTCCTTTGAGTTTCATTCTTGCGAACGTACTCCCCAGGTGGCTAACTTATCACTTTCGCTTAGTCTCTGAATCCGAAAACCCAAAAACGAGTTAGCATCGTTTACGGCGTGGACTACCAGGGTATCTAATCCTGTTCGCTCCCCACGCTTTCGTCCATCAGCGTCAGTTAAAACATAGTGACCTGCCTTCGCAATTGGTGTTCTAAGTAATATCTATGCATTTCACCGCTACACTACTTATTCCAGCCACTTCTACTTTACTCAAGACCTGCAGTATCAATGGCAGTTTCATAGTTAAGCTATGAGATTTCACCACTGACTTACAGATCCGCCTACGGACCCTTTAAACCCAATAAATCCGGATAACGCTTGCACCCTCCGTATTACCGCGGCTGCTGGCACGGAGTTAGCCGGTGCTTATTCGTATAGTACCTTCAGCTTTCCACACGTGGAAAGGTTTATCCCTATACAAAAGAAGTTTACAACCCATAGGGCCGTCGTCCTTCACGCGGGATGGCTGGATCAGGCTCTCACCCATTGTCCAATATTCCTCACTGCTGCCTCCCGTAGGAGTCTGGTCCGTGTCTCAGTACCAGTGTGGGGGATCACCCTCTCAGGCCCCCTAAAGATCACTGACTTGGTAGGCCGTTACCCTACCAACTATCTAATCTTGCGCGTGCCCATCTCTATCCACCGGAGTTTTCAATAATAAGTGATGCCACTCATTATATTATGGGGTATTAATCTTCCTTTCGAAAGGCTATCCCCCTGA
>NZ_JAVHYL010000029.1:0-941 GCF_031118795.1 Chryseobacterium sp. CFS15
TTAAACAATAAAAGATTGTTCATTTGGTTCAGAAACCGTATATTTATTTGACTACCAATCATTTAAATATATGAACAATCTTATTCAAAACTACAAAATTATTTTAGAAGAATTGATAAATACTTGCAGTCATATTAAGACTAAACCTCAGATCAGAGTTCCAAAACTTTCTGATTTAGAACTTGTAGCTTTAAATATTACAGCAGAATATATGTCGATAAACTCTGAATTACAACTGTTTAGATACATTTCAAAAACAGAATTAGAACAAAAAATAGAAAGAAGCGTTTATAACAGAAGAAAGCGAAAATTGTTTTTCTACTTAGAAGAAATACGCAGAGTTTTGAGTGCAAAGTTTTCTGATTTTACAAACGTTTTTATTGTTGATTCAACACCATTGGAGATATGTAAAATAAGTAGGGCAAATCGCAGTGGAATTTGTTCCACAGAAAATATTCGTCCGGAATTTGGATATTGTGCTGCACAAAAAACACGATATTTCGGCTATAAATTACATGCTGTCTGCGACAAAAACGGTGTTTTTCATTCCTTCGATTTTTCTCCGGCAAACGTTCATGACATAAATTATCTGAAGGATATAAAAGAAAACTTCAAAAACTGTTTACTGATAGGCGACAGAGGATATATTAGCGAAAAATTAAGGGTTGATCTGTTCAATTACTCAAACATTAAACTTTCTGTTCCAATGAGAAAAAATCAACATGAATTTGTATCGTTTTCGAAAGTAAAATCTAAAATTAGAAAACGGATTGAAACAGCTATATCACAACTGAGCGGACAATTTTTACTACACATCAATTTAGCAAAAACTTTTGAAGGGTTGGCAACCAGAATTACCTCTAAAATCACTTCTTTTACAATGATACAATATCTTAATTTCTTTATATTTAAAAGAAGTTTAAACAAAATAAAAATTAATT
>NZ_JAVHYL010000030.1:0-833 GCF_031118795.1 Chryseobacterium sp. CFS15
GTTTTAAAAATTTTGATTCATCGAAATCACTCGTAAAATATTTTGGGTTGGCTCCACGTATTTATCAATCAGGAAAGAAATCATATTCTCCCGGTAAGTGCCGTACATCCAAAACGCACATTAGAAGTTTGCTATATGTTTGTTCCTGGACGGCAATAAAACATAATACGCAGTGCAAAGAACTTTATCTGCGACTATTGGAAAAAGGAAAGCCTAAAAAACTTGCATTAATTGCAGTTTGTAACAAGTTACTGAGGATTTGTTTTGGTGTTGTGAAAAACAAAACTGCATATCAACAAAATTTTCAAAAAAACTTTAAAATTTTAACCTGAATAATTTGCATAGTAACATAGAACATCCGGGCTAGGGTTTGAGTCTGTCTCAATATACTTGCTGCTTTGATCGATTATTCTTTACTGTTACAGAAATTAATATTTTAACTTAACTTTACTTGTAAATCTATCATACGTTAAAATTATTATTGCTCACTTTTACAGCTAAACAAACCAAAACCGAACTGTCGCTCCTATAGAGCTCATTTAACATATCTACTTTTTAACTCGCTACAAAGTTTTCGCTCCTACGGAGCTCAGCTTTTACCTTTACCTTTACCTTTACCTTTACCTTTACCTTAACAGTTTTTCTTTGGTGTTAAATAAATATTGATAGTCATCATTTGATCGATTGGAACAACTAATTTCATTCACCTAAATCACCCTTCTATCACTTATCACTTATCAAAATTACACATTGTCTATTGCTCATTACTCATTACTTATTTCTCATCATTTAGGTTTAGAGCAAAAAAAAAGTCTCATACAAATGAATGTATG
>NZ_JAVHYL010000031.1:0-622 GCF_031118795.1 Chryseobacterium sp. CFS15
AAAAAAAATATTGATAATTTTGTGGAATGTTAAACGATGCCGAACTCCTCAAATTATTTTTACCTGAACTCTTGATTGAGCATTTTGAGATTGTAAAAGTTGAAGAAGAAAACAAAATCCTCCACCTCTACTTTGACGAGAAAAATACAGCTCCGAAAGAATTTTCGTCTCTGTTATTGCAGTCAAAAGGTTTTGTTCCGGAAATTACCGTTGACGATTTTCCTCTTCGCGGAAAAACAGTAAAACTCCACATCAAACGCAGAAGATGGACCGATACAATAACCGGCAACATCATCCAAAGAGATTGGAATCTCATTGCCAAAGGAACCCGCATGACACAGGATTTTGCCGAGTTCTTAAAAAAAATCAGCCGATACTAAAGCCCTTCCTTGTAAAACCATTGGCGAGATGTATGGCGTGGATGGCAGGAAATTTCAAAGGCAATACAAGCAAAGCATCAGCAATTTTAAAAACTGGAAACAAAAATCACACGCCGAGGATTGGATTCTCTATCCCGAAAACCTCTCACACCACCTATCTCTCGATGAAGTTGCTCTTTCTGATGGCGAATTGTACACTGTTCTGACCTCCAAAAAAGCAATGGGCAGAAAAGGCAGTATTG
>NZ_JAVHYL010000032.1:0-601 GCF_031118795.1 Chryseobacterium sp. CFS15
AAAATCATCAGAATGAATCCAAAAATTACTTAATCTGAAACAAAAAAAATCCCTTAAAACGTTGTTTTAAGGGATTTGAATAAATCTTAAAGATTTTTTGCGATCCGGACGGGACTCGAACCCGCGACCTCCGCCGTGACAGGGCGGCATTCTAACCAGCTGAACTACCGGATCAATTTTATTAAAGTTAAAATTGTAAAACTTATGCGATCCGGACGGGACTCGAACCCGCGACCTCCGCCGTGACAGGGCGGCATTCTAACCAGCTGAACTACCGGATCTTTTCACAATGCCTGAAGAATTACCTTCCTTTATTGTGGTTGCAAATATATAGCTTTTTTGATTATCTGCAAACTATAATTATTAATTTTCTTACAATTGGAGATAAATCACAGATTATCAATCTGATTATTTTAAATTAACCTTAATATTAAAATAGTATCAGCACGCTGCAAGACAGACATAAGATCAATTTTCAAAGCATCTTCAGAAAATCTATTGCAATATTTCAACAAATCTTGGTGATTGGAAATATTCTTAGAATTTTTTTCTTCAAAATAATTCGTGCGATTAATTTGTATGCAGTTTTAATAATCAGATT
>NZ_JAVHYL010000033.1:0-482 GCF_031118795.1 Chryseobacterium sp. CFS15
CTATCTCTCGATGAAGTTGCTCTTTCTGATGGCGAATTGTACACTGTTCTGACCTCCAAAAAAGCAATGGGCAGAAAAGGCAGTATTGTCGCCATTATCAAAGGAACCAAGAGTGATACCGTAATAGAATATCTCTTAAAAATCAACAAAAAACTAAGGTTAAATGTAAAAGGAATTACTTTGGATATGGCGGGTTCTATGAAGCTCATCGCCAAAAGATGTTTTCCCAATGCCACACAAATTATCGACCGATTCCATGTCCAGAAATTAGCCATAGAAGCGTTGCAGGAATTAAGGATAAACCACCGTTGGGAAGCTATTGAGCAAGAAAACAATCTTCTCATGGAAGCAAAAGAAAAGAAAAACAACCCCGGGATTGAAACTTTTGAAAATGGCGATACCCGAAAGCAACTTTTGGCAAGAAGCAGGTATTTACTCTACAAAACCAGAGAAAAATGGACTACATCGCAAAATCAGCGAGC
>NZ_JAVHYL010000034.1:0-393 GCF_031118795.1 Chryseobacterium sp. CFS15
CCACCGTTGGGAAGCTATTGAACAAGAAAACAATCTGCTCATGGAAGCAAAAGAAAAGAAAAACAACCCCGAGATTGAAACTTTTGAAAATGGCGATACCCGAAAGCAACTTTTGGCAAGAAGCAGGTATTTACTCTACAAAACCAGAGAAAAATGGACTGCATCGCAAAATCAGCGAGCGGAAATCTTATTCTCGCAATATCCTGATTTAGAAAAAGCGTACAATTTATCTGATGGCTTGAGGAAAATTTACAACCAAAACATTCAAAAATCCGTTGCAATGTTGAAACTGGCACATTGGTTTAAAGAGGTGGAAGAATCAAGATTTAAAGCTTTCTCGGTGCTCAGAAAAACCATAATGAATCATTACAATGAGATTCTCAATTATTTTGA